>NZ_JBNCKJ010000009.1:79300-348823 GCF_049841475.1 Micromonospora sp. DT15 | reverse complement strand
TTACTACGTTACCCGCTCGTTTCCGCCCTGTCAAACCGATATTTCGCGGTTCGTCATGCTTCAACCCGATAACGCGGATAGTCTTGCTTGCTCGAGTCCACGATGACGCACGTCGTTACCAACGTTCGTTTCTGTCGTGGGAAGCCGCAGACCGGCCGATCGCCGCTTCGCGGCTCTCCGCCCGGCTCCTGCCGGCTTCGAAACTCTACCCGGTCGGCTTCGCGTTCGCAACCCCGTTTCCGGAGTGTTCCGCACCGCCCGATCCTCAGTCCCGCTCGGCGTTCCCGCCACGAGCCTGGCGCCCGTTCTCGGCCGGTTTGTCCGGCCTCCCCCGTGCAGAGAGAAAGTTACGCGGACGGCCCGGAGAAGGCAAATCAGGGTTCATCACTGGTTCGGACGAAGAGCACCCGCCGGTTCCCGGCGCCGCCGAGCTGCCAGCAACCTCGACTCCCCGACACAGCCGAGGACGCGGGCCGCCTCGACGTGCCAGAGTGTCAATCATGGATGAGTCCGGGCACGGCACCAGGGTGTTCGCCGAGCAGGCGCTGCTCGGCCTCATCGGGCCGTTCTGGCAGGTGGTGATCGGCGCGGTCGTGCTGGTCGTGCTTGTGCTCTCGGTGGGACGGCTGGCCCGACGGGGCAGGTCCCGGATGACCACGGCGCTGCTGGTCACCGCCGCCGTCATCGCCGGGTTCGCGGTGATCGGCGTCCTGCTGGAGGGTTGAGGTTCCGAGCCGCGGTTGGCCCGCCGCACACCTCAGAGCCACAGTTGGCCAGGCTGAGCCTCAGAGCCGGCGGTTGGCCAGGCTGGGCAGCTCGGCGCGGATCGTGTCGAGCCGCTCCAGGTCCAGGTCGACGACGGAGACCCCCGGGCCGTCCGGCACCTGGCCGATGACCGTTCCCCACGGGTCGACCACCATGCTGCGCCCGAAGCAGGTGCGACCTGGCTCGTGGTCGCCGGTCTGAGCGGCCGCCGCCACGAAACACTGGTTCTCGATCGCCCTGGCCCGCAGCAGGACCTCCCAGTGGTCCCGGCCGGTGTGCATCATGAACGCTGCCGGAACCACGAGCAGCTGCGCGCCGCCATCGGACGCGAGCAGCCGGTAGAGCTCCGGGAAGCGCAGGTCGTAGCAGATCGACAGGCCGACCCGTAGCCCCTCGACGTCAACCACCACGGGTTGGGCCCCGGGCGCGACACTCGCCGACTCCCGGTAGGAGACCCGACCGGGGATCTCCACGTCGTACAGGTGGATCTTGCGATAGCTCGCGGCCAGACTGCCGGAACGGTCGAAGACCAGCGAGGTGTTCCACGTGTGGTCCGGGTCCGGACCCGCCTCATGGAACGAACCGGCCACCACCCAGATCCCGAGCCGACTGGCGACCCCGGCGAAGAAGCTGCCGACCTCCCCGTCGACCGGCTCCGGGTCGGGCAGCCCAGCGGCCGGACCCAGGTAGTCGACGTACTCCGGAAGGACGGCGAGATCCGCGCCGCCGGCGGCGGCGCGCTCCAGCAGGGCCTCAGCGGCCGCCAGATTTGCCTTACGGTCGTCCCGCGCGTTCAGCTGGCAGACGGCGACACGCATGAGCCCAGGGTACGGCTGGAGACCCGTTCACGGACAGCGCCACGGCCTGACCGGCACGGGCGGTGGTCACTGGCGAACGGCGCCGAACACGATCCCGCCGGCCGCTCAGGATCGAACGGCCGGCGGGATGCGGAAAGGATCAGGCGGACTTGTCTTCGCGGTCGCGCCGAGCCCGGCGCCCGGTGAACTCACGCGGCACGATGGTCGGGTTGACGTTCTCCAGGACAACCTCGCGGGTGATCAGCACGCGGGCGGCGTCGGGGTTGCTCGGCACCTCGTACATCGCGGAGAGCAGAACCTCCTCGATGATGGCCCGTAGACCACGTGCACCGGTGCCCCGGAGCATCGCCTGATCGGCGATGGCTTCCAGCGCCGGCTCGTCGAACTCGAGCTCGACACCGTCCAGCTCGAACAGACGCTGGTATTGCCGGACCAGGGCGTTGCGCGGCTCGGTGAGGATCCGAACGAGGGCGCTGCGGTCCAGGCTGCGAACGTTGGTGATGACCGGTAGCCGGCCGACGAACTCGGGGATCAACCCGAACTTGAGCATGTCTTCCGGCATGACCTGGCTGAAGATGTCGTCGGTCGACCGCTCGGAGACCGACCGGAGCCGGGCGCCGAAACCGGTGCCGCCCTGCCCGGTGCGGGACTCGATGATCTGGTCGAGGCCGGCGAACGCCCCACCACAGATGAACAGCACGTTGGTGGTGTCGATCTGGATGAACTCCTGGTGTGGGTGCTTACGGCCACCCTGCGGCGGCACGTTGGCCACCGTGCCCTCGAGCATCTTGAGCAGCGCCTGCTGCACGCCCTCACCGGAGACGTCCCGGGTGATCGAGGGATTCTCCGACTTGCGGGCGATCTTGTCGACCTCGTCGATGTAGATGATGCCGGTCTCGGCGCGCTTGATGTCGTAGTCGGCGGCCTGGATCAGCTTGAGGAGGATGTTCTCCACGTCCTCGCCCACGTAGCCCGCCTCGGTCAGCGCGGTGGCGTCGGCGATGGCGAACGGGACGTTCAACATCCGGGCGAGGGTCTGCGCCAGGTGCGTCTTGCCGCACCCCGTCGGGCCGAGCAGCAGGATGTTGGACTTGGCCAGCTCGACGGCGTCACTGCCGGAGCCCGGCGCGCCAGCCGCCTCGGCCTGGATCCGCTTGTAGTGGTTGTAGACCGCTACGGCGAGCGCCTTCTTGGCCTGATCCTGACCCACGACGTAGGTGTCGAGGAACTGGCAGATCTCCATCGGCTTGGGAAGCTCTTCCCACTTCACCTCGCCGGACTCGGCCAGCTCCTCTTCGATGATCTCGTTGCAGAGATCGATGCACTCGTCGCAGATGTAGACCCCAGGGCCCGCGATGAGCTTCTTGACCTGCTTCTGCGACTTGCCGCAGAAGGAGCATTTCAGTAGGTCGCCGCCGTCACCGATCCGTGCCACCTACGTTCTCCCTGCACTCATCGGCCGGAGACCCGGCCCTGACCTGCGGACGTTGCACGCCGCCCGGCTTGGTTCGCGCCGCCAGCCCAGCCGGCGAAGCGGTACGGACCCGACGTTACCCGCTGGCGGGGCATTCTCCGACCCCCAAAACGGGTGTGTCAGAGGTCGGCCGGGAACGAAGGCCCCGGCCAACCTCTGACCCGGTACGGCTCAGCGGGCGGCGTTGGCCGCCAGCAAACCCTTCTTGCGGCTGGTCAGAATCGTGTCGACCAGCCCGTACTCCTTGGACTCCTCGGCCGTCATGATCTTGTCACGGTCGATGTCCTTGCGAACCTGCTCGATCGGGCGGTTGCAGTGGCGGGACAGCATGTCCTCCAGCTGCGTACGCATCCGCAGGATCTCCCGGGCCTGGATCTCGATGTCCGAGCCCTGCCCGTAGCCGCCCTCGGTGGCCGGCTGGTGGATGATGATCCGCGAGTTCGGCAGGGCCATCCGCTTACCCGGAGTGCCCGCCGAGAGCAGCACCGCCGCCGCGCTCGCCGCCTGCCCGAGGCAGACCGTCGAGATGTCCGGACGGACGTACTGCATGGTGTCGTAGATCGCCGTCATGGCGGTGAACGAACCGCCCGGCGAGTTGATGTACATGATGATGTCGCGGTCCGGGTCGGTGCCCTCGAGCGTCAGCAGCTGGGCCATCACGTCGTTGGCCGACGCGTCGTCCACCTGGACGCCGAGGAAGATGATCCGGTCCTCGAAGAGCTTGTTGTACGGGTTCGACTCCTTGACCCCGTACGACGTGCGCTCGACGAACGACGGCAGCACGTAGCGGTTGTGCACGGCCGCGAACTGGGGCGGCAGGCTCAGATCGGTCATCGTCAGCTCCTCAGCTCAGGGTCCCGGCGCCATCCGGAACCTGTGCGGCCCCGATGATCACCTTGTCGATGAAGCCGTAGTCCATGGCCTCCTGGGCGGTGAACCAACGGTCCCGGTCCGAGTCGGCCTCGATCTGCGACTGGCTCTGGCCGGTGTGGTGCGCGACCCGCTCCTGGAACATCCGCTTCGTGTAGAGCATCTGCTCCGCCTGGATGGCGATGTCGGACGCCGTGCCGCCCAGACCACCGGACGGCTGGTGCATCATGATCCGTGCGTGGGGCAGGGCGTACCGCTTGCCCTTGGTGCCCGCGCAGAGCAGCAGCTGACCCATCGAGGCAGCCATGCCCATCGCCACGGTCGACACGTCGTTGTCGATGAACTGCATGGTGTCGTAGATCGCCATGCCGGAGTAGACCGAGCCACCCGGCGAGTTGATCCACAGGTTGATGTCGCGGTCCGGGTCCTCCGCGGCGAGCAGCAGCAGCTGCGCGCAGATGCGGTTGGCGACCTGGTCGGTCACCTCACTGCCCAGGAAGATGATGCGTTCCTTGAGCAACCGGTTGTAGACCGAGTCGTCGAGGTTGCCAATGGAGTCGCCACCGCGCGCGTCAATCGCCCGGAGCGACTTCTTGGGGATGTGCATGTCGGTCATGGCAGCCCTTCGCTCTCCGTACCGTCTTTCCCGACACTAACCGCTGTGCGGGGCGGCAGAGTCCCGGTCGGGGCAGTGTTCGCTCTCAGCGCAGCTGTGTCGGGCGTACCCGCGGCGCGGGCTTCCGGGCGTACCCGGCAGTGCCTTGCATGCCCGGGCGGACCCGGCAGTGCCTGCTGCCCGGGCGGACCCGGGAGGGAAACGGCCGCCGTCCGCCGCTGAGCGGTGGACGGCGGCCGCACCCGACGATCAGTGGTCGTGGTTGTGCTCCGCCTCGTTGGCGGCGCGCAGCGCGTCGAGGGTGATCCCGTTGCCGGCCGAGTCCTTGATCGTGATCTTCTCCATGACGGCCGCGAGCGCCTTGCCCCGCCGCACGTCGCCGAAGACCGCGGCGGCCGCGCCGGAGCGCACCAGCTGGTCGTAGTACTGCTGCGGGGCCATCCCGGCGCGCTGCGCCCGGTGCACGATCTCGTGCCCGAACTCGTCGTCGGAGACCTGCACGTCCTCCGCGTCGGCCAGCGTGTCCAGCAGGAGCTGGACCTTGACGCCCTCGGTCGCCGCCTCGGTCAGCTCGGCGTCGATCTGCTCCTCGGTCTTGTCCTCGGCCGCGAGGTACTCCTCCATCGAGGCGCCGATCCGCTCCAGCTGGTCGACCATCGCCTGCTTGCGGCTGTCGACCTCCTCGCGGACGACACCCTCCGGTGCCGGGATGTCGGCGGCCTCGACGAGCTGGGCCAGGGCCTTGTCCCGAGCGGCGTAGATCTGCTCGACCTGCTTGCCCTGGGTGACCCGGTTGCGCAGGTCGCCGCGCAGCTCCTCGATCGTGTCGAACTCGCTCGCCATCTGGGCGAACTCGTCGTTCAGCTCCGGCAGCTCCTTCTCCTTGACCGTGCGCACGGTCACCGCCACGTCGGCGTCCCGACCGGCGAAGTCGCCGCCGACCAGCTGGGTGGTGAAGGTGGTGTCGTCACCGGCGGCGAGGCCGACCACGGCCTCGTCCAGGCCCGGCAGGAGCTGCTTGCTGCCCACCTCGTGGGAGATGTTGCTCGCCTGGCCGCCCGGCACGTCCTCGCCGTCGACGGTGGCGTTCAGGTCGATCTGGACGTAGTCGCCCTCGGCGGCGGCCCGCTCGACGGTCTTGAGGGTCGCGAAACGCTCCCGCAGGTTCTTCACCTGCTCGTCGATCTCGCTCTCGTCGATCTGCAGCTCGTCGACGGTCACCTCGATGGTGCTCGCGTCCGGGATGGTGATCTCCGGGCGGACGTCGACCTCGGCCGTGAAGTTGAGCGAGTCACCGTCGTTGAACTCGGTGATCTCGACCTCCGGGCGCCCCAGCGTCTTCAGGTCGTGCTCGCGCACCGCGGCGAGGATGTTCTCCGGGATGGCCTCCTGGACCGCCTCGTTGAGGACGGTGCCCCGGCCCACCCGCTGGTCGATCACCGCGGTCGGCACCTTGCCCCGGCGGAAGCCCGGAACCTGGACCTGCGAACCGATCTCCCGGTACGCCTTCTTGAGGCTCGGCTCGAGCTCGACGAACGGCACCTCGATGGCGAGCCGCACGCGCGTCGGGCTCAGAGTCTCGACGGTGCTCTTCACAGGCGTACTCCTTGACGGATCTCAGTTGAGTCTGGGCGTGATTCAGCCCATCGAGTGTAGGCGAGCCGGCCTGACGCTCCGGCATCGCCCGGGAGCCGCACTGGGCGGCACCCGGGGCGGCCCGGCCGCGGACGACAGTCGGGGTGGCGGGATTTGAACCCACGGCCCCTCGCTCCCAAAGCGAGTGCGCTACCAAGCTGCGCCACACCCCGTGGCGACGTGCAGTCTATGCCGTCGCCACGCCTCAGTCGGTGCCGGGGCATCCCCCACCCGGACACATCACCCGAAAACTACCATTAGCCCCCACCCCCGTACCGCCAAGATCCGCACAACTTCACGGATGTGGTGGTCTCCGCGCGCGGCGAGGCCACTACATCCCGGATGTTGCGCGGATCTCGGGTCGCGGTGTCGCCGGGTCGCGGTGCCGCCGGGTCGCGGACGACGCGACGCCGCGGGGCGGTGACGCGGTTACGCGTCGGGCACCAGCATTGGGTACGCTAGGGGCGCGTCCCGTTTCGGCGGGATGCACGCGGGCGTAGCTCAATGGTAGAGCTTCAGTCTTCCAAACTGACTACGCGAGTTCGATTCTCGTCGCCCGCTCCACGCACGAAGGCCCAGGTGGCCCGCACGGTGGCGGCACCTGGGCCCACTCGGCGAGGCCGAGTCGCCGTGTCACTTCAGGTGGAACCGTTCGTCTGCCGCGAGGGCAGCCAACTGCGGCACGGAGAACGGCAGCTTCGTCAACCCCGGCCGGCTCTCGTCCAGCCGCGCGGCCTGCGCCACGAAGACCACCACGCCGTCCGGGTGCCGGTACGCCGACCACTGGTCGAGCCGATCGTCGTCGGTCGGTCGGACCACCACGCCGACCCGCACGGCGCCGACGGTCTCGCCCTGGCACTCGCCCCGCATGCTCCAGAACTTCTGGGCCAGGTCGCACGGCTCGGTCGGCAGCGGGTTGCCGGCAGCGTGCACCTCGACGATCACGCGCCCGGTGCCCTCACCCTGGGCCACTGCCACCGAGGACGAATAGCTCCACACGTCGACGCCGTCCACCTTGTCCTCGAACTGCGCCTGGTGGGTCCGCAGCGTCCGCTCCTCGGCGGACTGGTTCGGCGGGTCCTCCGGCGTGCTGTAGCCGGAGGGTATGACCGAGACAGCCTCGGTGAGCAGGTGAACCCCCTGGTCGTACTTGGACCCGGCCCGCGCGGTCCGGTCCTCCTGCGGTTGCCCGTCGGGCCCGGTCGGCCACGGTTCCTTGGTGTCCGGAGAAGCCAGTGGGCCCTGGCCCGCCGGCTGGTAGACGTGGCCGTCCGGGGTGGCGACGGCCGCGAAGCCGGTGACGGCCAGCACGACAGCCGCCGAACCGAGGGACGCCAACAGCGCCCGTCGGCGGAAGTGCGTCCGCCGTGCCGCGCCGAGCGCGGCTGTCGTACTCAATGGTGGTGGCGGGGTTGTCTCCGCCATCTCACTGCGCAGCCCCTCGCGCAACTCCTGCTCGTTCATCGCTCCCCCATCTCGATCCCGCTGTAGGTGGGGGTCAGGAGGCCGCGCAAGGTGTCGAGCCCGCGTGCCGCCTGGCTCTTCACCGTCCCTGGAGAACACTCCAGCAACGCCGCGACGTCCTCGATCGACAGGTCCTCCCAGTACCGGAGAACCAGCACGGCCCGCTGACGCGGTGCCACCCGGGCCAGCGCCTGCAGCAGCACCAGTCGGCTCTCCGGCGAGTCGGACGGGGCCACCTGCTCGGCGTCCTCGCCACCCACCCGTTCACGCCGCCACCAGCCGCGGCGGCGCTCGTCGAGGAAGGTCCGGATTAGGATCCGGCGCACGTAGCTGTCGAGCACCTCGTGCCGGGAGATCCGGTTCCAGACCCGGTAGAGCTTGACGAACGTCGTCTGGACCAGGTCTTCGGCACGGTGCCAGTCGCCGCACAGCAGGTACGCGGTGCCGCGCATGGCACCGGACCTTGCCGTGAAGTACTCGGCGAACGCCTCGTCGCGATCGCTCATTCAGGCCTCCGATCCCCGTTTCGAGTTAGTCACGCGGGGTCTGGCTCAGAGGGTTGCTCCGGAACTCGCGCAGATGTCACCGGAATCAACGCCGAACGACGCCCGAGGGCTACAAGCGTGGGCAACGATCACGACGTGCGAGAACGAGCGGGACACCTCACCCGAGGCCGAACGCGCTGAGGTCCGGTCACCCTCGCCGCAGGGGCGAGGCACCGCACCTTGACAGGTGTCGATCTGTGCACTGATGTAAGGACCAGACACATCGACGTCCGTCACAGGAGGGCACATGATCGTCCGACGACGGTGGACAGCTGCCGCCACCACAGTGATCCTGTTCAGCGCAGTGTTGTCCCATCCGGCTTCCGGCGCGGCCGCACCCGCCGCCCCGGCCGCCCCGATCTCCCTGAGCGCCACCGAAACCGCAGTGGTCCGGGTTCAGCTCCGCGATCAGGCCCAGCTGGACCGGCTCGTCGCCACCGGCGCGGACCTGGCCAACCGGCCCCGGACGCGGGACGGCCGGATCATCGCCGACCTGGTGCTCAGCGGCACGCAGCTCGGCGAGCTGACCGCGCAGGGCGCGACGGCCGTGCAGGTCGTGCAGCGCGCCGGGGACGGCAACCGGCACTACACCGACAGCGTCCGCGCGGCTCAGGCCCGCACCGCCGCCGGGCTGCGCGCTCCGGCCGCGGGTCAGCGGTCCACCGCCAGCGCCACTGCCGTGGACACCCTCCAGGTGCAGCAGGCGTACTGGTGGACCACGACCGGACAGACCTTCCTTCAGGCCCAGGTGGCCACCACCGCCACCGACGACCCGGACGTGGAGATCACTGTCAGTTGGCGTACGGCGGACGGTGCCACCGGCTCGTTCCCGCTGTACCGGTTCGAGGACTCCGGCGAGTACCAGTACCACTACGCGCTCCCCCAGCCGGTGCCGAGCCGGCCGGTTCAGCTGAGCGCCACCTCCAGCCTCGGCGGGGTCAGCAGGGCGATCACCCCGACGCTCTGGCCGAACGCGTCCCCGCCGCCGCTGCCGGCCGGTTACCAGAAGGACTTCATCGACGCGTACCTGACGCCGGTGGACATCCAGGCGCGGATCAAGCGGCTGGCCCGCCAGTACCGGGACCTGGTGGACGTGATCGACCTGCCGAACAAGACCCAGGGATACCGACGCAACGCGGCCGGCTACCTGGGCGACCCGGCGGTGGCCGCCCTGGTCGTCGAGTCGGTCCGCTTCGGCGACCAGAACATGAACGGCGTACAGGTGCGGACCGTCGACCCGGGCCGGGCGAACCGACCGCTGACCGTCGGCTACCGCGACCGCGTCCTCACCGTGTCACTGGCCACCGACACCGCGGGCAAGACGGTGAGCACCACCGACGAGGTCGCGGCGGCGATCAACGCCCGTCAGCCGGACCGGTTCCGGGCCACCGTCGAGGACGGCTCGGCCGGGCTGCCGATGCCCGTCGCCGGCCCCACCCGACTCGACGACGGCCTCCAGGGCACCGAGGTGCCGGCACGGCCGTGGACGGTGCAGGCGCTGCGCCTCGGCGTACATCGGGACGGCTCCCGGGTCGGGGTGCTCGCGTACTCCCAGGAACACGCCCGGGAGTGGGCCACCCCGCTGGTGACGCTGGAGTTCGCCGAGCGGATGCTGGCCAACGCCCGGACCGACCCGGCCACCCGTGAGCTGCTGGAGCAGGTCGACATCTTCGTCATTCCGGTGGTCAACCCGGACGGCGCGAACTACTCGTTCAACGACTACAACTTCCAGCGCAAGAACCTGGTCAACCACTGCACCGGGGCGGCCCGCGACCCGAAGAACCGCACCTCGTGGGGCGTCGACGTCAACCGCAACTACACAGTCGGGTCGTACTTCGACGGCTACGTGGGCGCCAGCGCGAACTGCCTCTCCGGCAACTACGCCGGCACGGCGGAGCTGTCCGAGGCGGAGAGCGGCAACGTCATCGCGCTCGCCCAGGACCACCCGAACATCAAGTTCGCGATGAACGTGCACTCCTACGGCGGGTACTTCATGTGGCCGCCGGGGGCGTACCGGGCCGACGGCAGGGTCACCCTGCCTCGACCGTCGATCGACGAGTCGACGCTGTTCCTCAACAGCGCCCGGCGGATCGTCGGCGCCATCGCCCAGGAGCGCGGCACCGTCACCTGGCCGTCACAGACCGGACCGGTCGCCGACGTGCTCTACTCCGCAGCCGGCAACTCGGCCGACCAGCTCTACTACGAGCTGGGCATCTTCGCCTGGGACTTCGAGGTCGGCAACGACCTGTGGAACCCGGCGACCAACCAGTGGGAGGGCGTCGGCTTCCAGCCGCCGTTCGACGAGGCGCACGGCGAATCCCAGGAGTACGCCCACGGGCTGGTGGAGATGGTCCGGGTGGCCCGCGACTACGCCGCCGCCGAAGCCGCCGCCGGCTGACCCGCGGGTCCCGTACCGCCGCCGGCAGCTGCCGGCGGCGGTACGGCCCATGACGCGACCCGCGGTGACGGACGGTAAGCCGATGGTGATCACAGACGTTGTCGTGTTTTCATGTCAGCACGCCTGCGCCGACCCGGGACATCGATGACTGAGCAACCCGCACCTGATCACCTCGTTGTGGTCGACGTGTTGACGCAGGGTCTGAGCCACCTGCTACGCGACGAGGATCCGGAACTGGCCCGATGGATCGAGGAACTGGTCGCGACACTGAAGAGTCCCCGGCAGACGACGCTGACCGGCTGGAACAGCTTCCTCGACCCCGGCGCCGACTCCAGCTGACCCGCTCGGAGTTCACCCGCCTGGCCGACGGTGGGGCTGGCCCGGCTGCCGTCCGCGCTCTGCGGCGCGCGCAACGCAACCGAACGATGCTCGTCCTCAAGAGCCTCGCCGACACCGACGACGCCTTGGCGGCGTCGGCGCACCTGCTCGGCCACGCCCACCGCCTCGACCCCACCGCCGCGAACGTGCTGCTCGACCACCCGTGGCTGGCCGTCTGGACGATCGATCGGGTCCGGCACGGCGCCACCGGCCGACCCGACTACCTTCCGTTCGCGGCGCTCGCGGCGGCCGCCCTCAGCGGACTGTCGGACGCGGCGGTGCAGGTCACGCCGCGTGCGGGCCTGGTGCCGGTGCCGGGCCTCGGGGTGCTGCGTCGACACGGTGGCAGCACGACGGTGACGCCGGCCGACCTGAACGGGCGCCGGTGGACGCCCACCCGCTGGTGGCGCTTCACCGACCAGTCGGTCACCCTCGACCTCCGCGTCGACGACCTGGACCCCTACCGCGACTGCTTCGGGCTGCCGGTCGCCGCCCGGCTCTCCGCGCCGCAGGCCGAGGAGCTGGAGCGGTCCGTCGGGCACGCCTGGCACCTGCTCGTCGGGTACGCCCCGACGCACGCCGCCGAGGTGGCCGCCGGGATCAGCACCTTCGTACCGTTGGCCGACGGCACCGAGCGTGGGCACAGTGTCACGCACGCCGACGCCTTCGGGGCGTTGGCCGCCGACGCCAACCTCGACCCGGTGGATCTGGCCGTGACGATGGTGCACGAGCTGCAACACAGCAAACTCAACGCTGTCCTCGGCCTGGTCCGGCTGCACGAACCCGCCGACCCGGAGCGGTACTTCGCGCCCTGGCGTCCTGACCCACGTCCGATCGGCGGGCTGCTGCACGGCACCTACGCGTTCACCGCCGTCGCCGAGGTGTGGGCCGCGCTGCGCGCCCATCCGGAGCTGACGGCCCAGGCCACCGCGCGGTTCGCTGTGGTACGCGCACAGTTGGAGCGCGCCCTGGTCGAGCTCGCCCGGGCCGGAAGTCTCACCTCGGCCGGGCGGCTCTGGGCAGATCGCCTGGCCGAACGGATCGACCGACTGGCCGCCGTGCCGGTCCCGGCGTCCGCCGACGCCGCCGGGCGGTGGGAGGTGGCAGAAGCCGAGCGCACCCGCCGACCGACGATGCCCACCGGATGAACGGCCGCCACCGGTGGGTGAGGCGTCAGGTCAGCCCGACGGTCTCGATGTCGCACTCGATGCGCCGTTGACCGCGCGCGGCGTCCACCTCCGGGTGGTCCGGCCCGAACAACGCCTCCAGCGCCGCGGCAGCCTCGTCGAGCAGCTCGCGGCCCCGAGCCTCCTCGCCCACCTCGACCAGGTCGACCGCCGCGTTGACCGCGCAGTAGAGCGTGTACGGATGCCCCGGCCCACGCAGGCGACGTGAATCCTCGAGGATCGCCTCGGAGAGCACCTGCGCCTGCTCCAGCCGGTGTGACCGGACCAGGTTGATCGCCTGCGCGGAGCGCGCGCTCAGCAGGTACGGATGGGTGGGCGGCAACGATTCGCCCATCGCCTGCAAGGTGGCCGCACCCAACTCCCGCGCCTCCCGGTCGAAGTTGCGAGCCCGCAGGATCACCCCGAGATTGACAGCAGCGCAGAGCGTGACCGGATGCCGCTCCCCGAAGACGGCTCGGAAGGTGGCGTGCCCCTGGGCGGCCAGGGCGTACGCCTGGGTCGCGTCGCCCGCCGCGCGCATGGCGTTGGCGCAGGTCATGCCCGCCTCCGCGGCCAGCACGTGATCGGTCCCGAATCGGCGGGTCACCAGCCGGTAGTTGGCCGCGCCCTCGGCCACGGCGGCGTCGAGCCGCCCGGTCTTGCGCAGGCAGGCGATGTGGATGCAGGTGGCGCGCAGCACGGTGAGGTGCTCCGCGCCCAGCAGCGACCGCTGCACCGGCAGGGAGCTGTCCAGCAGTTCCAGGGCGTCGGAGTACCGGCCCAGGAGGTAGAGGTCGCGGGCCTGGGCCTCCTGCGCCAGCACCAGTGAATAGGTGCCGTCCTCCGCGGCCGCACCGGCGTGCCGCGCCACTTCGAGGTTGAGTTCGTACGCCCCTTCGAAGTCACCGCTCAGGCGAAGGTTGATCGCCATCGAGTTCATCACCCGCAGCGTGCTCGGATGCCCGTCGCCGAGCACCCGGCGGTGCACGTCGAGGTTGCGGCCGTCCAGGTCGGCCGCGGCCGCGAAGTCGCCGAGGCGCCGCAGGTCCGCGCCGACGCTGTTCGCCGCGCCCAGTGTGTACTCGTGTTCCTCACCGAGGCTCGTCCGCATCCGTTCCAGCGCTTCGAGGCCGAACGTGGCCGCGCGCGGGTCGGCGAGCAGCCGCAGGGCGTCCGCGTACCGTCGCATCGCCAGCAGGGTCAGCGGATCGCCGCTGCGCTGGCCGTCCGGACCGGGCTGGTCCCAGGCGGCCAGGATCTCCTCCGCGAAGTCCCGACAGCCTTCGAAGTCACCCAGGTTGTAGATGTAGCGCAGCTGGTCCATCGCCGTCCGGCGGGCGTCGATGTCACCGTGGATCAGACCGGCGACACGGACGTGCGGCGCGATGTCGGCATGGCGGGGCCAGGTGCTGCGGTCGTCGGGGAAGCCCGGGTTGGCGGCGGCGAGCAGCCGGCGGGCGTTCGTCAGCGGGCTGTCGTCGCCCTGCTCGGCGAGCCCTTCCCGGATGACCGCCTGCACCAGTCGGTGCACCTGTACGTGCCGGCTGGCATTGTCCGCCTTGGCGAGCCCGAGCGACGCCAGTTGCCGGATGGCCCGGGCTATGTCGTTGCGCTCCTGGAGGCTGGTGCGCAGCGGTTCGTCCAGCCCGGCGCGGCGCCCCTCCCAGAGCAGGCGCATCGGAACCGGGTCGGGGCTGAGGAAGGCGAGCAGCTGGATCAGCTGGGCGGCGGCCGGGTTCTGCTCGCGTACCGCGGCGAGCGCCATCGACACCACGGTCAGCACGGTGCCCCGGTACTGCCGGGGTTGCCCCTCGCCCAGCAACTCCCGAGCGTGTTCCTTGAGGTCGACGAGGTATTCGTCGACCGACGACAGCATGGTGAGCAACCAACTGACGGCTTGTTCCAGGGCGAGTGGCAGGTCGCCGAGCTCGGCGGCGAGCCGGCGGGCGTCGTCGGGGCTGGTCGCGGGACGCCGCTTGAGCAGCAGTTCCACGCTCTCGGCTCGGGTGAACACGTCGACGTCCAGGGTCAGGGCGCTCGCCGACCAGGCCATGTTCCGTGACGTGACGAGGACGTGGCCGCGTTCGCCGACGAGGTTCGACGAGGGCATGAGCGGGGCCAGTTCGTGCGGGTCGTCGGCGTTGTCGTAGACCAGCAGCCAACTGAGCGAACTCGTCGACAGCGAGTCGAGGACCGTCCGCACGGTCTGCTCCAGGCTGGCGCTCGCGGCCAGGCCGAGCCGCTCGCCGAGGGCCGCGATCGAGGTACGCAGCGCAGTGAGATCCTCCGCGGCCATCCACCAGATGAGCTGGTAACGGTCCGCGTACCGGTAGGCGAACTCGACAGCGAGCTGGGTCTTGCCGACCCCACCGACACCGCGCAGCGCCGCTTCCGGCAGCACCGAGGCCCGGTGCTGTGACGACAGCAGCTCGTCGAGAGCGACGAGCTGCTTCTCCCGGCCGGTGAAGTACAGGTTGCGCGGTGGGACGCCGCCCCGGATGAGAGTTCGGGATCGCTGGGGCGTCGTCTCCTCGATGATGATCGTCCTGCGCATGTCGGATTCAGGTTCCTCTCCACCGGCCTCGGCCGGTGCCGCCTGGTGCGGGGATCGTAGCGACGTCCAGTGCGTCTTCGCAGCCACGCGCAGATCGTCGAGGTCGGCGGTGGTGAGCCGAAGGACCGCTGCCGCCTCCCGCAACCACTGCTCGAGCGGCTTGCTGTCCGACTCGATGCCGGCGAGGACCAGGCCCGCCAGCGCCACGACGGCCGGGACCTGCCAGTCACCCACCGGTTGCCAGCCGACGGCCTCCACCAGGTCGGGCAGGTCCTCCGCTGACAGCGGATGATCCGCGACTGCCGTGACGGCGTCGGTCAGCACCTCGGGCGGGACGTCCGCGAGCAACTGCGCGAGGAGCCAGGAGAGGTAGATCTGCTGGGCGGAGGTGACCGCGCTGGCACCCGGATGGAAGTTGGCGATGACCTGCAACAGCATCGACACGCCCCGGGGTTCCTGGGCGCAGGCGCGCACGATGCGGTAGACGTCGTACCGGACCTCGGAGTGCCGGGGCACCGACAGTCGCTTGCGCAGCTCCCCCTCGACCTCGTCGAGGTAGAGCGAACGGGTGTTCCCGTCATTGATCGAACTCATCGAGAGCAGTGCGTCGCAGATGGCCTGCACCTGGGCGCTCGGCATCCGGGGCGTCGTCACCGATTGTCCTCCGTACCCGTCAGCAGACCGAGGCTCTCGGCAAGGTCACGG
Organism: Micromonospora sp. DT15; assembly: GCF_049841475.1. NCBI lineage: Bacteria > Bacillati > Actinomycetota > Actinomycetes > Micromonosporales > Micromonosporaceae > Micromonospora > Micromonospora sp. DT15. The sequence goes on along the minus strand of NZ_JBNCKJ010000009.1, from coordinate 333,435 downwards.
AAGGCCCGCAGTGGCGTACTCGCCGGCCCTTCCGTCAACAGCAGAACGCGATAGAGAGCCGCGATCCCGTCCTCGTATTCTAAGCCCGTCCGAATCAGGCCGAACATGTCGAGACCCAACGGCCCGAATGGTCTCACCATCCGACCGATGTGCGGCGGCAGCGACTGAATGACCAATTGACGGCTGTCGGGGTGCCGGAGTATTGGGATTTCCTCCAGCAGTCGAGCCAGCGCCATCTTCTGCGCGAATGAGAGCGGCGCGGGCGCCGGTCGGGGCGTCGCCCGGGCGTCGGCCGCCAGCGGGCCGGGCGGTAACAGGGCAGGCGGCAACAGGCCGGGCGGCAGCAGGGCGCGCCACTGCCCGACGGGCGACATCCAGCCGACCAGCTGCTGGCCGACGCTCGCGCGGGCCAGCACCATGCCGACCACGGCGCCATCCGACGCGTACACCCCGGAACCGCTGAACCCCCTGTCGATTCCGGCCGTGGCAGGGGAAAGTCGGTCGAGTTGACGCCATCCGGTGCCGACGTCGACCGGACCGACGGCCCGCGCCAGCACCATGACGGACGCCGGGGTGTTGGCCGGAAAGCCCACGATCCGCACGTCGAACTCGTCGTCGCCACGATCGGCCAGGGTGGCGGGGGCGGACGGCAGCGGTGTGGTGCAACGCAGGACCGCCAGGTCGCCGTCGCCGGCCGGGCCGACGCCCCGGGACCAGGTCACCTCGGCGGCGACCCGGGTGCCGGGGTGGCTCGGTGTGTCGACGAGCACCTCGGGCGGGCCGGTCCCGGTGCCGTCATCGACGACATGCCAGCAGGTCAGCACCAGGTCAGTGGTCAACTGGATGCCCGCGCCGACGACCGACGAGGAGTGGCCACCGAGTATCCGCACCCGGCCGGCGAGCGACCGGGTGCCGGTCATCCGTGCTCCGCCAACGCCAACCACTCGGCCGGGGCGGCCGGAGGGCGGAGGCCGACGTTGCGCTCAGTCATGCGCGGCGTTCTCCTGCGCGTCAGCCCCGTCCTCATCCGGCGACGGCAGTGCGGGGACGGGCGAGGTCCAGATCAGCTTGACCTTGAGGTGGCCCTGTGCGCTGGTGCGAGCGACGACGGCACCAGCCTCGGCGGTGAGGGTGACGCCGATCTCGACCTCCACCTGATCGGGGCGCACCGCCACCCCGCGGACCACGCCCAGCGCCGCGTCGAGCGCGGGTTTGATGTGGGCCAGTGCCGTTTCCAGCGTCTCCCGGGCGGGGCGGATCCGGTCGAGCAGACCAACCCGTTCCAGATCGGTGCCAGCGTGTTCCTCGACGAGGAGAACGCCCTGATCAGTTTCGAAACGAAGGAGATCCGCCACGTGACAAATTCTCACCGAAAGATCGTTCGGAATTGGTGTCAGATCACTGACAGGAGTCATTGCATGCACCCTGCGCCGACACGGGACACATCCGCTTGCCATCACCACTGCCGCCTGTCAGCCTGACGCAATGCAGGACACGGCGACCTTCCAGGATCTGCTCCGAGAAGGCGTCGACGCGTCCGTGGACGGTTGGGACTTCTCCTGGTTCGACGGCCGCGCGACAGAACAGCGGCCGTCCTGGGGATATCTGAAACTCATGACAGCCCAGATGAGGGTTGCCCGCGCCGCGCTGGACATCCAGACCGGCGGCGGCGAGGTGCTCTCCGAGGTGCCGGCATTCCCCCCGTTGACAGTGGCCACCGAACACTGGCCGCCCAACCTCCGGCTTGCCCGACGCGCGCTCGAACCGCGCGGCGTGCGGGTGGTCGACGTTGCCGAGGACGCTCCGCTCCCGTTTCCCGACGAGACGTTCGACCTGGTGGTGAGCCGGCATCCCAATGTCGTGCTCTGGGACGAGATCGCACGGGTGCTCACTCCCGGCGGGCGGTACCTGGCCCAGCAGATCGGCCCCGGGTCCAACCGGGAGCTGGCCCAGTTCCTCACCGGTCCCCGCGAGATCAGTGACGAACGCAGCCCGGCCCGCGCCGCCGCCGACGCGCGAGCCGCCGGCCTGGTCATCGACGAGCTGCGGCACGAGGCGCTGCCGACCACCTTCAACGACGTGGCAGCGGTGGTGCACTTCCTCCGCAAAGTCATCTGGACGGTGCCGGACTTCACCGTGGACCGCTACCGGGCCCGGCTCGCCGATCTGCACGACCACATCCGTCGCCACGGGCCGTTCGTGGCCCACGCCCAACGCATCCTGGTCCGGGCGCACAAACCCCGGCACTGAGCGAACGGCTCCACGACATCGGGATCACGCAAGCCCACGAAGGAGTACCGGTCGGACCGGCCGGCCACGGATGAACCGCGGCCGGCCGGGTAAGCAGCGACCTTGCCTGGTGGGGAGACGACCGGGTGCACGGGTGGGCGGTCCTAAACCGGCCCGCCCGTGCACGCCCGGTCAGTTCGAGGAAATCCAGTTCCAGGCCGAGACGACCCACTCGGTCTGCTGGAGCCACGCCACCCCGAGGCCGACGAGGAACACCGCCGTCGCCAGGTGCGCACCTCTGGCGCTGCGCCGGACCCGGCCCAGCTGCCGCTCCAGCACCACCCGGCCGACCAGCCGGAACAGGGCGAACAGGCCGGCCGCCACCAGCAGGCTGAGCACCAGCACCAACAGCGGGCCGCTCAGGTCACCCTGGCCGGACAGCGCCCAGATCCCCCAACACACGAACGCGAAGAGGCCTGCCGCAGCGCTCCACTCACCGCCGCGCCGCAGCTGCGCCATCCGCGAGCTGAGCGAGCGGCGGGGCACCGATCCACCGGGCCAACCGGTGCCGGTCGGCTCCTGCTCGACCACCGGGAACGGCTCCGTGCGCGGGGTGCGTCGCTCGCCCACCGGAGCGACCCCCCGGCGGAACCCGTCACGCTGCGGCGGCACCCCGACGCCGGCCTGCGGTGGCACCTCCACGGTCCGCTCCGCCCACGGCTGCGTCTGGTCTGCCATCTCGTCCTCCCCCTGACCGACGGCAACAGCACCGCCTTGATTCGAGGGTAGCCAGCCGGCAAATCGGTCGCCGACCCCGGCCGGGGCGCGCGGCCTCGCGACGGTGCAGGATCCAACCGGGCCAGGGTACGGTCGGCTGATGGGTGACCCCGACCGACGACGGCGACGGCTGCGCCACCACGCCGACACCGAAACGGCCAGACCGGGTGCGGACGGCCCGACGGTCAGCACGCCGGGCGTGCACGACGGTGACGAGCCGCCGCCGCGACGCAGGAGCACGGGCGGCGACGAGCGCGACGGTGAGCGGGGGCTGCGCGGGTTGGTCGGTTCCGGCTCGTCCCAGGTGGGACTCAGCGCCGCGCTACGGGCCCGGGACGCGGCCCGCCCCACCGACGACGACCTGGCCGAGGCGGAAGCCCGGGTGGTGGTCGTCCGGCGAAACTGGGTGCCCCGCGAGGAGCTGCCCCGCTCGCCGCGCTGAGCGCCGCACGGTCAGGGCAGGTCGGGCAGCTTCCGGGTCCGCTCGTACTCGGCCACCTGGGTGATCCGACGAGCGTGCCGCTCGTTGCCGGAGAACGGCGTGTTCAGGAACGCCTCGACGATGGCGGTCGCCTCGTCCAGCGTGTGCTGGCGGGCACCGATGGCGACCACGTTGGCGTCGTTGTGCTGGCGGGCCAGCTGAGCTGTCTCGACGCTCCAGGCCAGCGCGGCGCGGACGCCGGCGACCTTGTTCGCGGCGATCTGCTCACCGTTGCCGGAGCCACCGATGACCACTCCGAGGCCCGTCTCGTCGGCCACCACCCGGTCGCCCGTGTGCAGGCAGAACGTGGGGTAGTCGTCGTCCGGGTCGTAGCTGTGCGGGCCGACGTCGACCACGTCGTAGCCCTGCATGGCCAGGTGGCTGGCCAGGTGCACCTTCAACTCGAAACCGGCGTGATCGGATCCCAGGTAGACGCGCATACCGGGCAGTCTGTCAGGCCGCGCTCGGGGACGTCACACGGGCGGCGTCCCCGAGCCGGGTTCGTCACACGGTCGTGGGGATGACGCTCAACGCGGCAGCTCGGCGACGACCAGGCCGCCGCGCGCCTTCGGGGTGAACCAGGTGCTCTTGCGGGGCATCTTCTCCCTGGCCAGGTTGACAGCGACGAAATCCGCCACTGTCACCGGCGCGATCAGGATGGCCAACTCGGCCCGGCCGGCGTCGACCTCACCGGTGAGCCAGCTCGCCGGGTAGTCGCCCCCGACGTAGGTGATTCGCTTGTCGCCCGGGTCGAGACCGAGCGCGTCACGCAGCACCAGCCGCTCGACCAGAGCGTGGTCCAGGTTTTCCAGGCGGGCGGAGGCGGTGGCGGGCAGGCGCACCGCGTACCCCTGGCCGTCGAGGCGGAGGTGCACGGTGCCGCCGGCCGCCGGGACCTCGACCGGGCCGTCGATCGGCTCGACCTCGGCGCCCGCGGCCCGCAGCCGGTCGAGCAGCTCGGCCGGGGTGGTGGTCAGCTCGCTGACCAGCCGGTTGTACGGCTGGATGGCCACCGACGCGGGGGTGGTGACCACGGCCAGGAAGCGCGGCAGCCCACCGGTCTGGGCGGCCAGGCTGCGGTGGTTGCCGTCCGCGACGACCAGGTCCCCGCCACCGGCGAGAGCCGTGAGCGTTGCCTGCTCCGGGCCGGGGCCGAGCAGCCAGATGGCGTGCGTGCGCCCCGCCTGGTCGGTGTCCGTCGCGGCGGGCGCGCCGGCCGTGTCGGTCGCCGCCGCGAGCGCGGCGTGCAGTTCGTCGCCACGACCGGTCTGGAGCAGGAGTACGGGTGAGAGCAGGTGCCCCAGCGCGTCGGCCAGCGCCACCCGCTCGCGCACCTTGGCGATGAAGACGTCCTCGTTGCGGATGACCAGGCCCGGCTCGTCTGCCCGGGTGGAGATCTGGTCGGTGTCCACCATCGCGAACAGCCCGTACGCCGGCTCCTCGCCGGGCGCGCTGATCCGGTAGAGCACCACCACCTGCTCGGCGGGGGTGTAACTGCCGTCGGCCTTGGCCTCGCCGAGGCGGGCCACCGCGTCGGGCAGCGCGTCGAGGAACGACTTGCCCAGGCTCTGCGGGGCGCGATGCGGCATTTCGATGCCGAGAGCGCTGTGCGGGTTCGACCCGATGATCGCGGTGATCTCCGCATCGTCGGCGAACTCGTCGTAGTTTTGCGCGCCGGTGCCGCCAGTGGTGACCCAGGCCCGGGTGATCGGATGCACGACCGTCATGCCCACTGACGCTACCGGCGACGGTGTCGCCGCCGACGGGGACCCGCGGTGCGTCCACCAGATGAAAGCGCCCGGAAGGGCACGGCTGGTCAGCCGGCGCGATCGGAGGTGCCCCGGCGGTGCCTACCCGCGCTCACCGGCCCACCGTTGCCACGCCGACCGGTCCCGATCGGCCCGCTGTTCAGGGCGCGGCGGGGCGACGCGGGCGGCCCCGGCACGGGACGGTCGGGAGGAGGCGTCGGAACGGGCCGAGGGTTCAGCGGCGGCGTCGGCACCGGGCGCGGAGGAGCCGGTGCCGGCGGAGGAGGAGCCGGTTCGGCCGGTGCCGCCCCCGACGGCACCAGCGCCGGCGCACTGGTCGGCACCGCGTCGACTGACGACGGCAGTGGGTCGACCGCACTGGGCGGGGTGAGCCGGGAGGTCACCGGGACCCGCGCCACGCCCACCACGATGGGCGGCGCGAGGAGATCCACCAGGTGGGCGGGCAGGTCCGGGCGGACCGACGGCCAGCGGGAGTCGTCAACGGACCAGTAGTCCGCGCCGGGAGTCTCGATCACCCCCTGCCGGGTCAGCTGATCGTCACCGGACGCGCGGTGCTTGGCCATCGGGATTTGCCTCCACGAACTGCGGCGTGCGGCCCTTCGGGTCGCTGCGGCGGACACCGAGGGAAACGACGCCGCCCGCCTCCCGGTGACGCCACGACCCACCGCCGACCTCGGCGGCGGACGAGAAACGCCCCCGTCCGCGCGACTGACGAAGCACGGACGGGGGCGCGGTGGTCGTCGCTCAGTCGAAGATCGGGCTCTGCTCGCGGGTGCGCTTGAGCTCGTAGAAGCCCGGGGTGCCGGCGACCAGCAGCACGCCGTCCCACAGCCGACCGGCGGCCTCCCCCTTCGGAGCCGGGGTGATCACCGGGCCGAAGAACGCGACCGGGGTGCCGTCCGGGCCGGGCGCGTGCACGACCGGAGTGCCCACGTCCTGCCCGACCGGGCGCATGCCCGCCTCGTGGCTGGCCCGCAGTGCCTCGTCGTAGTCGGTGCTGTCGGCGGCCGCGGCCAGTGCCGGGTCGAGGCCGGCCTCGGTGAGCGCGGCCACGTACAGCTCCGGACCCCGCTCCTGCTTCTGCAGGTGGATCCGCGTGCCGAGCGCGGTGTAGAGCGGGCGCAGCACGTCGTTGCCGTGCAGCTGCTCGGCGGCGATGCAGACCCGCACCGGGCCCCACGCGGTCTTCAGGAACTCCTTGTACTCCTCGGGCAGCTCGTCCCGGCCGTCGTTGAGCACGGCCAGGCTCATCACGTGGAAGCGGATGTCCACATCCCGGATCTGCTCGACCTCGAGCAGCCAGCGAGAGGTGATCCAGGCCCACGGGCAGGCCGGGTCGAACCACATGTCGGCGGTGACACGTTCGGTCACTGTGAGATCCCTTCGCGACGGGTGGCGCCGACAGGTCGGCGTCTCAGGAGAATCTTCACCCCGCAGCACATCGACCGGCACCCGAATGAGAGCGTGACCTCGGCCACCGCGGGCTGCCCGTACATGGAAGACTCGAATCGGGCCAGCCGTCACGAGCGGTAGGCGAACGGGCGCCGCCGGGCGTACGGCGACATGTGGGATGGAGACGAACAGTGCCGGGAGTGCGCAACCTGACGCAGGTCGAGGCGACCGAGCGGGCACGCCTGCTCAACGTGACGGGGTATGACATCAGTCTGGACCTGTCCAGTGCCGTGCTGGCGGCCGACGGCCGCACGTTCCGGTCGACGACCGAGGTCCGGTTCCGCTGCTCCGAACCGGGCGCGAGCACCTTCATCGAGCTGGCCGCCGAGTCGGTGCGGTCCGCGACGCTGAACGGCACGCCCGTCGACCTGTCCGACTGGTCCGCCGAGAAGGGCCTGACCCTGTCCGGGTTGGACAGCGACAACGTCCTGGTGGTCGACGCCGACTTCGGTTACTCGAACAGCGGTCAGGGTCTGCACCGGACGGTGGACCCGGTGGACGGCGAGACGTACCTCTACAGCCAGTTCGAGACAGCCGACGCCCAGCGGGTGTACGCCTGCTTCGACCAGCCCGACCTGAAGAGCGTCTACACCTGGCACGTCACAGTGCCGGCGCACTGGCGGGCGGTCTCCAACATGCCGGTGCAGCGGGAGGAGCCGGCCGGTGAGGCGCTCAAGACGCTGCACTTCACCGAGTCGCCCCGGATGAGCACCTACATCACCGCGATGTGCGCCGGGCCGTACCACGAGGTGCGCGACACGCACGACGGCATCGACCTGGGGGTGTTCTGCCGGGCGTCGATGGCCCAGTACCTGGACTCCGACGACCTGTTCCTGATCACCAAGCAGGGCTTCGACTTCTTCCACGAGAAGTTCGACGTGCGCTACCCGCTGCCGAAGTACGACCAGCTCTGGGTGCCCGACTTCAACGCCGGCGCGATGGAGAACTTCGGCTGCGTGACGCACGCCGAGTCGCACTACCTGTTCCGCTCGCAGGTCACCGACTTCGAGTACGAGCAGCGGGCCAACACGATCCTGCACGAGCTGGCCCACATGTGGTTCGGTGACCTGGTCACCATGCGCTGGTGGAACGACCTGTGGCTGAACGAGTCGTTCGCCGAGTGGGCCAGCCACTGGTGCAACACGAACGCGACCCGGTTCAGCGAGGCGTGGACGACCTTCCTGTCCATTCGGAAGAACTGGGGCTATCGGCAGGACCAGCTCTCCTCCACCCACCCGGTCTACACCGAGATGCCGGACATGGAGGCCGTCGAGGTCAACTTCGACGGCATCACCTACGCCAAGGGCGCGAGCGTGCTCAAGCAGCTCGTCGCGTACGTGGGTGAGGAGCCGTTCGTGGCCGGGCTGCGGGCCTACTTCGGCAAGCACGCCTGGGGCAACGCCACCTTCGACGACCTGCTCACCGAGCTGGAGACCGCATCCGGGCGGGAGCTGCGCAAGTTCGCCGCGCAGTGGTTGGAGACCGCGCAGGTCAACACGCTGCGTCCGGAGGTGACCATCGGGGCCGACGGCACGTACGAGCAGGTGCTGGTGCGGCAGGAGGCCCCGGCGGCGTACCCGACGCTGCGGACCCACCGGATCGGTGTGGGCCTGTACGACCTGGCCGACGGGCGGTTGGTCCGTCGGGAGCGGTACGAGGTGGACGTGAGCGGCGAGCACACGGATCTCGCCGCGCTGCGTGGCGTCCGGGCCGCCGACGTGTTGCTGCTCAACGACGACGACCTCAGCTACACCAAGCTGCGCCTCGACGAGCGCTCGATGGCGACAGTGGTGCAGCACATCGGTGGCTTCGACTCGTCGCTGGCCCGCGCGCTCTGCTGGACCGCCGCGTGGGACATGATCCGCGACGCCGAGCTGTCCGCCCGCGACTACGTGGCGCTGACGCTGAGCGGGCTGCCCGCGGAGACCGACATCAACCTGGTCACCGCCACCCTGCGGCAGGCGACCACCGCGCTCACCCTGTACGCCGACCCGGCCTGGGCGCCGACCGGCTGGGCCGACCTGGCCCGTACCGCCCGCGACGCACTCGCTGCCGCCGAGCCCGGCAGCGGGTTCCAGTTGGCCTGGGCCCGTGCGTTCACCTCGGCGGTCCGCTCCGAGGAAGACCTGGCCACGCTGCGCGGTTGGCTGGACGGCACCGGCATGCCGGCCGGGCTGACCGTCGACACCGAGCTGCGCTGGTCGGTCCTCGCCGCGCTGGTGGCCAACGGTGCCGCCGGGACCGCCGAGATCGAGGCGGAGCTGAGCAGCGACCGCACGGCCAGCGGCGAGCGGGAAGCCGCGTACGCGCACGCGTTGATGCCGACGGCCGAGAACAAGGCCGCCGTGTGGGCCCTGCTCACCGGCCCGGATGCGCTGCCCAACTGGCGGCACCGGGCGCTGTTGCAGGGGTTCGCCCACCCGGCGCAGGTGGAGCTGGTTACCCCGTACCGGGAGCGGTACTTCGCGGCGGTCGGGCAGGTGTGGGCCACCCGGGACAGCGAGCCGGCGCAGGAGTTCGCCCAGCTGGCGTACCCGACCTATCTGGTGGAGGACGACACGGTCGCGGCCACCGACGCGTGGCTGGCCGGTGACGGGCACCCCTCCCCGCTGCGTCGGCTGGTGGCCGAGGGCCGCGACGGTGTGGTGCGGGCGCTGAAGGCCCGCGCGAAGGACGCCGCGCAGAGCTGACCGACGAGTACCCGGCCCGGGCCGGCGTGGGTGCGAACCCGCGCCGGCCCGGGCCATTATGGTGGCGAGAGGAGGTGAACGTGATGGCGCAGCCGACCTACCAATGGCAGCCCCCGGAGCGGGGCTGGCGCGAGCAGGACCTGTCCGACCTGCCTGAGGACGGAAACCGCTACGAGATCATCGACGGGAGCCTGCACGTGACACCACCGGCCGGTCCCGAGCACCACGAGCTGGCGGACGAAATCCGGATGGCGCTGCGCCAGTCAGCTCCCGCCGGGTGGCGGGTAATCCGGGAGATCGGGGTACATGTCCCCGGCGGCAACCTCATCCCCGATCTGACCGCGTTGCGCCCAGGCGCGCCGCGCGGGCGGATGTGGGCCGATCCGGTGGACATCGCGCTCGTCCTCGAGGTCGAGTCGACGGGAAGCCGTCGCCACGATCGCTTCACCAAGCCCGCTCTCTACGCCGAGGCGGGCATCCCGCACTACTGGCGGGTCGAACGGGGCAACTTCGGCCCGGTGATCTACCGGTACCGGCTTGGCGAGGGCGAACACTACGAACTGTTAGGCACCCTCGGCCCGGACAACCCGGTAAACGTGGACGAGCCGTGGTCGATGAAGCTGGACCCGTCCGCCTGGCCTCGCTGACACGACGAAGCCCCGGCCCGCTGCCAGCAGACCGGGGCTTCGTCGTTCGTGTCGGTCAGCCCTTGCCGGCGTGGCTGGCGAGCTGGTCGAGGCCGTTGATGATGCCCCCGGCCAGGTCACCGCCGCTGAACGCGCCGACCATGGAGAGCGCGGCCAGCTTGGCGTACGTGTCGGGGATGCGCTTGCGGGCGTACCGCCCGGTGATGATCTCCAGCTGGCGCTGGTTGGGCGACACGGCGATCAGCACCGACTTGTCGGGCTCGGCGAGCTGACGGTGCAGCCGCTGGGCGTGCTCACGGATCGGCTCGTCGAGACCACCGACGAAGACCGAGAAGACCAAACCGGTGCCCCTGTCGGCCAGGCGCAACGCCTCGTCGATGCGCAGCAGCTGGCGGGTCGAGAACGGCCCGTCGAGCACCTCGGGCGGATTTTCCGACCCGGCCTGCTTTTCACCAACGGTCACTTGCGCCTCCGGTTCCACCGGCCGGCGCCTCGACGCTGGCCTGCTCAAGCTTGTGGCTGGTCAGCGCGGGCGCCTGCGCCCCCGCCGTCAGCGCGGTGCCGGCCGAGTCGGCCAGCTGCTCCGGACGGCCCAGGAACCAGACCGGAGTGAAGTCGAAGGGCCGGCCCGGGCGGTAGCGCTTGGCACCACCGCCACCGCCGGTGGCACCACCGTGGCTACCGGCGTACGACAGGCCGGCGATGACCAGCACCGCAGCCAACGGGATGCCGACGAAGACCAGCAACGTCTCGGTAACAGACAATCCCAACGCCCCCAGGCGGAAGAAGGACGACAGTGAAAAACCGGGTCGGATGGACGATCACTCTGCCGACCGCCCGACTCCGTCACCATTCACGTTAGCGGAGTCGACGGCCCGCCAGATTGCGGGGTGCCGATCCCATCCGTCACTACAGTTCTCCAGTTGCGCAGCGGTAGCAATGAGCCGCGCGTCGTCGCCGTACCGGCCGGTGAGCAGCACCCCGACGGGCAGTCCGTCGGTCGTGGTACCCAGTGGCAGGGATACGGAGGGATCGCCGGTGACGTTGAAGATGGCGCAGTAGGGCGAGAACCGGCGTTGCCGGTCGAAGTCGGCGGCCGGGTCCGCGTCGGCGGTGAACCAGCCGACGGGTGCCTGCGGGGTGGCCAGGGTGGGACACAGGAGCAGGTCACAACCGGCGGTGCGGCGGGCACCGAGGCGCACCTGCGCCTGCAACTCCCCGAGGGTGGCGGTCAGGGTGCCGGCGGAGATTTCCGCGCCCCGGGCCCGGAGCAGCCGGGTCAACGGCAGCAGCTCCGCCTCCCGCTGCGGTGGCACCGGGGCGAGCGCCAACACGTACCAGAGGGTCTCGAACAGCGGCCACACCGCCGGCCCGAGCGGCGGCGGCACCTCGACCACCTCGTGGCCGGCCGCCGTGAGCAGCGCGGCGGCCCGGTCCACGGCGGCCACGCAGTCGGGATGCACAGGTTCTTCGGCGAGCATCGGCGTGGTGAACCGGCCGATCCGCAGCGGGCCGGGCTCGGCCCGGCGCGCGACGGCCAGGTAGCCGCCGGGCGGCGCGGCCGGCGGCAGGTACGGCTCGCCGGGGACGGGAACGGCCATGACGTCGAGCAGTGCGGCGACGTCGGTGACCGTCCGCCCGAGCGGGCCGGCGGTGGGCAGGCCGAACGCGCCGGAGCCGATCGGCCCCCCGGAGACGAGGCCCCGACTGGGCTTGTAGCCGACCAGGCCGCAGAGCGACGCCGGGATGCGCAGCGACCCACCGCCGTCGGATCCCTGGGCGACCGGGACCAGCCCGGCCGCGAGCGCCGCCGCCGAGCCGCCGCTGGAACCGCCCGCCGTGTACGCCAACTGCCACGGGTTGCGGGCCGGCGGCGCGACCCGGCCCTCGGAGTAGAGCGAACAGCCCAGCTCTGAGGTGGTCGTCTTGCCCAGGCTGACCAGACCGGCGGCCTTGATGAAGCGGACCACGTCGGCGTCGACCGGCGGGACGAAGTCGACGAAGGCGGCCGAACCGAAGGTGGTGCGAACCCCGGCGGTGAGCGTCAGGTCCTTGATCGCGGTCGGCACGCCGTGCAGTGGGCCGCGCTCCTCGTGGGGCACCGCGTCGGCGGCGCGCGCGGCCTGCCGGGCGAGGTCCGGTGTGACGGTGACGAACGCGCCCACGGTGTCGCCGAGCGCCGCGACCCGGCGCAGGGAATGCTCGACCAGGTCGACGCTGGACAGCTCGCCGCGGGTGATCGCGGCGGCCTGTTCCAACGCGGTCAGGTCGTGCGGCTCGGCCATTACGCCATCCTGCCGGCAGTCGGCCCTTCGCGCAGCCGACACGCGCCGGAGACCGGAAACGGACCAACCGGATGCCCACCGCACGCTCGACGAGTCGAGCCGGCGACGTGAGCCGCGCTCAGCCGTGCAGGAAGCGCAGGGCGTTGGTGGACAGGAGCTTGTCGCGTTGGTCCTCGCTGAGGAAGTCGGCCGCGTGAACCACCGCGCCGGCCGGCCGCTCACCCAGCGGGTACGGGTAGTCGCTGCCGACCAGCACCCGATCCTCTCCCAGGGTGTCGACCAGCAGCCGCAGGGCGGGCGGCGCGAAGACCACCGAGTCGACGCTGAACCGGTCGAGGTAGCTGCTGGGCGGGCCGGCGGACGCGCCCCGGACCAGGTCGCCACGGCGGTGCCAGGCGTTGTCGGCGCGGCCGAGCCAGAACGGGAAACTGCCGCCGCCGTGCGCGAAACAGATCCGTAGCGTCTCGGGCACCCGGTCGAAGACACCGCCGAGGATCATCGCCAGCACCGACAGGTGCGTCTCGGCGGGCATCCCGGTGAGCCAGCGGGCCATCCAGCGGTCCAGTCGTGGCCCGCCCGGCATGTCCCACGGGTGGACGAAGACGGGTGCTCCCACCTCGGCGCAGTGCTGGAGGAAGGTGACCACACCGGCGTCGTCCAGGTCCCGGTCGCCGACGTGGTTGCCGATCTCCACGCCCACGTGCCCGGCGGCGAGGCTGCGGTCCAGCTCGGCACAGGCGGCGTCCGGGTCCTGGAGCGGCACCTGGCAGAACGGCACCAGTCGGTCACCCCCGGCCGCGGTGACCTCCAGGGTCAGGTCGTTGAAGATCCGGGCGACCTTCACCGCCTGGTCGGCCGGACGGTCGTAGCTGAAGAAGACCGGGGTGGGCGAGACCACCTGCACGGCCACGCCGTCGGCGTCCATGTCGGCCAGTCGGCGCGACGCGTCCCAGCACTCCGCGCCGACCGGGCGGAACTCCGTCTCCCCCACCATGATCATGGCGGCGCGCTCGGAGTCGACCCGCAACCACGGCCAGTCGGACCCGCCGCACGCCGCGCCCAGGTCCGGCCAACCCTTCGGTACGACGTGCGTGTGCACGTCGACCACGCCTGCGGGCATCAGCCCTTGCCCGGGTGCAGGGTGCCGCAGTTGGCACAGGTGCGCGCCGACTCGTCGGCGTAGAACGCCTGGAACACCGGCGGAAGATCGGCGGCGATGTCGCGGACCTGCAACTCGACCTCGTGCACCTTGTCGCCGCACTCCGGGCAGTACCACTGGAACGTCTCCAGGGTGCCCTCCTCACGGACCCGCTCGACGACCATGCCGATCGAGCCGGCCTCCGGCCGCTGCGGCGAGTGCGGGGTGTTTCGCGGCAACATCCACATCTGCCCCTCGCGCACGTGCACGGTGCGCGGCCCTTCCGGGGTGACCAGGTTGATGTGCATGTTGCCCTTGACCTGGTAGAAGAACTCCTCGTACGGGTCCACGTGGAAATCGGTGCGCTGGTTGGGCCCACCCACCACCATCACGATGAAGTCGTCCCCACCGGGGAACATCTCCTTGTTGCCCACCGGGGGCTTCAACAGGTGCTGGTTGTCGGCGATCCAGCCCGGAAAGCTGAACGGCTCGGCGATCTCACTCACGACTGACCTCCCGAGGGAAGAAGGGCCACGGCCTGGATTTCGATCAGCAGGTGCGGGTGCGGCAACTGGTGTACCGCCACCGTCGTACGGGTCGGTCCGGAGGCGTCGAAGAACTCGGCCCACACCTCGTTGTAACCACCGAAGTCGTTCATGTTGACCAGGTACGCCGTCACCTGCACCAGGTCGGTGAGGTCCGCGCCGACCGAACGCAGCAGATCCCGCACGTTCTCGATGACGGCGCGCGTCTGCACCCGGATGTCGAGGTTGGTGGTGCCGAACCCGTCCACCTCGACGCCGGCGAAGGTGTTGTCCGCGCGCCGCGACGACGTACCGGAGACGAAGACAAAGCCACCGGCGACCTTGACGTGCGGAAAAGCCCCCCGCGGGACGGCCTTCCCGGCCACCACCCGGGCGGTCACGACGACGCCCGCAGCGAGGCAGTGCCGAGCTTCTCGACGACGGCGCGGACGTGGGCGCCGGGACGCAACGGAACAGCGGCGGTGGCGGCACCGGCCAGGAACACCCAGCCGGACTCCAGCCGCACCCCGTGCCGGCCCGCCAACCGGATGCCCTCGTCGAGCGCCCGGCGCGGATCACCGAGGATCGCCGCCGTCGAACCGACCTGCGCCACCCGCCCGTCGACCTCCAGCAGCACGCCCAGGTTGTCCAGCCCCGCCGGCACCGGCGACCACGGCCCGATCACGAAGGCGGCGGCCGAGGTGTTGTCCGCGACCACGTCGGGCAACGAGAAACGGAAGTCCGCGTACCGGGAGTCGATCAATTCGATGGCCGGGGCGACCGCGCGGACCGCCGTGGCGAAGTCGCCGACCGGCTCGCCCGGCTCGGGCAGCCGGTCCAGCAGGAACGCCACCTCCGGCTCGACCCGGGGATGGATGTACGCGGCCGGGTCCACGGCGCCGCCGTCGGGCACCCGCATCGCGTTGGTGAGCCGCCCCCAGATCACCTCGTCCACGCCGACCTGGGCCATCTTCGCCCTGCTGGTCAGCCCCATCTTCAACCCGACCAACCGCTCACCGGCGTTCAGCCGGCGTTGCAGCAGCGCGGCCTGCACGGCGTACGCGGTGTCCACGTCGAGGCCGGTCTCGGCGGCGAGTTGCGGGATGGCGGTGGCCGTGTCGGCCGCCGCGCCCAGCTTCTCGGCGATCCCGACGATGTCCACGCCGATCATGAATGCTCCTCCTTGTCGGCCAGGTCGAGGGCCACGTCCACGATCATGTCCTCCTGGCCGCCGACCATCCGGCGGCGGCCCAGCTCGACCAGGATCGACCGGACGTCCACGCCGTACTTCGCGGAGGCGCGCTCGGCGTGCCGCAGGAAGCTGGAGTAGACACCCGCGTACCCCAGGGAGAGCGTCTCCCGGTCCACCTGGACCGGCCGGTCCTGCAACGGGCGGACGATGTCGTCGGCGGCGTCCATCAGCGCGAACACGTCACAGCCGTGCTTCCAGCCGTGCAGCTCGGCGACCGCGACGAAGACCTCCAGCGGCGCGTTGCCGGCGCCCGCGCCCATGCCGGCGAGGGAGGCGTCGACGCGGACGGTCCGACCGTGCACCGCGTCGGGGCCGACCGGCGCGGACCCGGTGATCCGACCGTGCTCGACGGCGAGCACGCTGTTGGCGACCCCGAGTGACAGGTTGTGGTGCGCGTGGATGCCGATCTGCGTCTCCGGGGCGAGGACCTGCCGGTACGCGTCGACCCGCTGCGCCACGTCGGACATCAGCAGCCGACCGCCGGAGTCGGTGACGTAGACGCAGTGCGCCCCGTACGACTCCATCAGCTTGGCCTGCCCGGCCAACCCGGCCGGATCGTTCATGTGCGACATCATCAGGAACCCGGCGACGTCCATCCCGTTCTCCCGGGCCCACGAGATGTGCTGGGCGGAGATGTCCGCCTCCGTGCAGTGGGTGGCGATGCGCACGCTGGTCACCCCGAGCGCCTTCGCCGCCTTCAGGTCGGCGATGGTGCCGATCCCGGGCAGCAGCAGCGTGGTCAGCTTCGCCGTGGTCAGCACCTCAGCGGCGGCGGAGATCCACTCGGCGTCGCTGGCCGCGCCGTGGCCGTAGTTGACGCTGGAACCGGCGAGCCCGTCACCGTGCGCCACCTCGATGGCGGCCACCCCGGCGGCGTCCAGCGCGGCGGCGATGGTGCGTACCTGGTCGACTGTGTACTGGTGGGCGATGGCGTGCATGCCGTCGCGCAGCGTCACGTCCTGGATGTAAAGGTCGGTCATGGCGCGGCCACCTCCGAGGAACGCAGGGCGACCAGCCGCTCCGCGGTGCGCAGCGCGGCGGAGGTCATGATGTCCAGGTTCCCGGCGTACGCGGGCAGGTAGTGCCCGGCGCCGGAGACCTCCAGGAAGACCGACACCTGAAGAGCGGTGAGCCGCCGCCCGAGCGTCGGCAGGTACGCCTCGACCCGGTCGAACTGCACGTCCTGCTTGAGCCGGTAACCGGGGACGTACTCCTGCACGGTCGCCACCATGTCCGCCACCGAGGCGGCGATCGCGTCGGTGTCCGCGTCGGCGTCCGGGCAGAGGCAGTAGACGGTGTCCCGCATCAGCAGCGGCGGGTCCGCCGGGTTCAGCACGATGATCGCCTTGCCCCGCTCGGCACCGCCCACCACCTCGATGGCGCGGGCCGTGGTCTCGGTGAACTCGTCGATGTTGGCGCGGGTTCCCGGCCCGGCGGACTTCGACGCGATCGAGGCGACGATCTCCCCGTACGCCACCGGGGTGACCCGGCGTACCGCGGCGACGATCGGCACTGTCGCCTGTCCGCCACAGGTCACCATGTTGACGTTGGGCTGGTGCAGGTGCTCGTCGAGGTTGACGGGCGGCACCACGTACGGGCCGATCGCGGCCGGGGTCAGGTCGACCACAGTCCGGCCGAGGGCGCGCAGCACCTCGTCGTGGCGTCGGTGCGCGCCGGCCGAGGTGGCGTCGAACACCAACTCGACGTCGGCGAACTCGGGCAGCGCGACGAGCCCGTCCACGCCGTCGGCGGTGGTGGCGACGCCGAGCCGGCGAGCACGCGCCAGGCCGTCGGAGGCAGGGTCGATACCGGCCATCGCCACCATGCGCAGGCTGTCGCTCAGCCGCAACACCTTGATCATCAGGTCGGTGCCGATGTTCCCGGAACCAAGCACAGCTATACCGGTGGTCACGCGGAGGTCTCCTTGCTGAAGCAGGTGCGCACCGAACCCAGCCCGGAGATCCGGGCCTCGTACGCGGCGCCCGGAGTGACCGGCACCATCGGGCCGAGCGCCCCGGAGAGCACCACGTCACCGGCACGCAGCGGGTCACCGGCGCGGGCGAGGGTGCCAGCCAGCCACAGCAGGGCGTGCAGTGGGTTGCCCAGGCAGGCGGCGCCCGCACCCACCGACACCGGCTCGCCGGCGTGCTCCAGCACCATCCCGCACAGTCGCAGGTCCACGTCGGCGAGCCGGCGCGGCGTGGTGCCGAGCACGAAGAGCCCGCTGGAGGCGTTGTCGGCGACGGTGTCCACGATGGAGATGTCCCAGGCGGCGATCCGGGAGTCGACGATCTCGATCGCCGGCAGCACGTGGTCGACAGCGCGGATCAGGTCGACGGTGGTGAGCTGCGGGTTCGGGAGATCCTTGTCGAGCACGAACGCGATCTCCGCCTCGACCCGAGGCTGGAGCAGTCGGTCGATGGGCACCTCGACCCCGTCGCCGACCGCCATGGCGTCGGTCAGCATGCCGAAGTCCGGTTGGAAGACCCCGAAGGTCTCCTGCACCGCCCGGGAGGTCAGCCCGATCTTCGCGCCGACCCGGCGTTCGCCGCGGCCCTGCCAGGCCCGCGCCTGGAGTTGCTGCACCCGGTACGCGGCCTCGACGTCGCCCTCGGGCAGCAGCCGGCCCCGAAGCGGCGCGCACGGCTTGCCGGTGCTGCGGGCGTCGGCCAGCTCCCGGTTGGCGGCCTCGATGTCAGCTTCCATGCCCGCTCCCTCGCTACGGCTCACGACAGGTCCACGCAGACGTTCGTGAGTTCGGAGTAGAAGTTCAGCGAGTGCACGCCGCCCTCGCGACCGATCCCGGACGCCTTCACCCCGCCGAACGGGGTACGCAGGTCCCGCAGGAACCAGGTGTTGACCCAGACGATGCCGGCGTCGAGCCGGGCGCCGGCCCGGTGCGCGACGCCCACGTCCCGGGTCCACACGGTCGCCGCCAGGCCGTACTCGGTGCCGTTGGCGAGGGCGTACGCCTCGTCCTCGGTGTCGAACGGCGCGACGTGCACCACCGGGCCGAAGATCTCCTCGCGGTTGGTGCGGGCGTCCGGGCCGAGCCCGGTGAGCACCGTCGGCTGCACGTACGACCCGCCGTCGCGGGTGTCGCCGAAGGTGGGCGTACCGCCGCCGGTGAGCACCTCGGCGCCCTCGGACCGGGCCAGCTCGTACGCCCCGAGCACCTTCGCCCGGTGCTGGCGGGAGATCAGCGGCATGGTGGCGGTCGCCTCATCGGTCGGCCAGCCGTACGCCAGCTCGCCCGCCCGCTTCGCCAGCCGGGCGGTGAACTCCTCGAAGACTGGCCGCTGCACGTAGATGCGCTCGGTGCAGAGACACACCTGACCGCCGTTGGTGAAGCTGGACCGCACCGAGCCGGCCACCGCGGCATCCAGGTCGGCGTCGGCGAAGACCAGGCCGGCGTTCTTGCCGCCGAGTTCGAAGCTCACCGCCTTCACCCCATCGGCGGCGGCCCGCATGATCGCGCCGCCGGTGGCCGACTCGCCAGTGAAGGTGATCGCGTCGACGCCCGGGTGGCGGGTGAGGAACTCGCCCGCCGAGTCCGGCCCGAAGCCGTGCACCAGGTTGAACACACCGGCCGGTACGCCAGCGGCGGCCATCACCTCGGCAAGCACCGTCGCCGAGGCGGGAGTCTCCTCGCTGGGCTTGACCACGACGGCGTTGCCGCAGGCCAGCGCCGGAGCAACCTTCCAGGTGAGCAGCAGCAACGGCAGGTTCCACGGCACGATGACCGCGACCACACCGACCGGCTTACGCAGCGCGTAGTTGAGTGCCCGACCGCCGGTCGGGGTGACGGTGGTGAATGACTCGGTGGGGGCGGTCGCCACGATCTCCGCGAACGCGCGGAAGTTCGCCGCGCCGCGCGGGATGTCCAGGGTGCGGGCCTGGGCGATGGATTTGCCGGTGTCGGCGACCTCGGCGGTGACCAGGTCGTCGAAGCGGCGCTCCAACTCGTCGGCGACACGGCGCAGCACCTCGGCGCGCTCGCGCTCCCCCATGCGGCCCCACGGCCCCCGCAGCGCCGCCCGAGCGGCGGCCACCGCATCGTCCACCGTCGACCGCGATGCCTCGTCCACCTCGAAGACCTGCTCCCCGGTGACCGGGCTGGCCTTGGCGAACGGGTTCCCGCCGTCGACGAACTCACCGGCGACGAAGTTGCGCAACCGCTGCGGACCACTCGGCGCGTGGCCGGCCATCAGCCGCGGATCCCAGTTGCCGGTCATGCGCGCCTCCCTCGGCCCAGTGCCGCGCCGATCGCGCCGACAAGCAGCAGCGCGGCCCCGCCGACGACCGCCCCGAGCACCAGGTGCTGTTGGCGCACCCGGCGGCGCACCTCCGCATACGGGGTGGTGGAGAACGACACCAGCTCGTACTGGGAAACGTACCGGCCGGGCAGGACCCGTTCCAGTGCGTGCTCGACCCGCCGTCTGGTCTGGAAGACCGGGGAGGCGACCTTGTCCCGCATCTCCACGAAGTTGGTCAGCGCCATCGTCGCGATGGCCTCGGCGTTCTCCTGCCGGCGCCGCTGGAACAGCGGCAGCGCCGCCAACCAGTCGTCGGCGCACTCGTCCAGGCAGCGGTCCAGCTCCACCACGTCCTCGAAGGCGCAGTTGGCGCCCTGGCCGTAGAACGGCACTATGGCGTGCGCCGCGTCGCCGAGCAGGCCGACCTTTCCGCTGACCTGCCACGGGGTGCAGCGCACGGTGCCGAGCACGCCCACCGGGTTGTGCTGGTAGTCGTCGACCAGGTTCGGGGCAAGCGGGACCACGTCCGGGTAGTGCTCGGTGAAGTGCCGTTCGATCTCCGCCGGGCTGGTCAGCGAGGCGAAGCTGCCGGCACCGTCGTTGGGCCAGAACAGCGTGCAGGTGAAGGAGCGGTCCGGGTTCGGCAGCGCGATCATCATCGAGGTGCCGCGCGGCCAGATGTGCAGCGCGTCCTCCTCCAGGGCGAAGTCCCCGCCCAACGGCGGGATCGTCAGCTCCTTGTAGCCGTAGTCGAGGAAGTCCACACTCTCGTCCAGCAGCCCGTACGCCAGCAGTTGCCCACGCACCGCGGATCCGGCGCCGTCGGCGCCCAGCACGACCGATGCCTTCGCCGCGACCGGGCCCTGCGGGGTCTCGAAGCTCAGGGCGCCGTCGGTCGGGTCGAGCCCGACCAGCCGGTGGTCGAAGACGACCCGCACGCCCGGCAGCGCGGCGGCCTCGTCGAGCAGGGCGTTGTTCAACGCGCCCCGGCTGATCGAGTTGATCGCCCGGTCGCCGGCGGCGCTGTACGACTGGAACTGCTGCTCGCCCTCGACCGGGTGGATCATCCGGCCGCGCATCGGCAGCGCGTCGGTCATCACCTGCTCGGCCAGCCCGATCCGGCGCAACGCGTCCAGGCCGCGCTCGGAGAGCGCCAGGTTGATCGAGCGACCGCGTTCGGCGGTGCCGGCGCGCGGGTCGGATCGGCGCTCGTAGAGGGCCACCGGGTAGCCACGCCGGGCCAGGAAGCAGGCAGCCAGACAGCCGGCCAGCCCGGCACCGATGATCGCGATCTCGTCACGCCGCGCGGTCATGCTGAGCCGCCTTTCGTTCGCGACTGCGGGGCTCGCAACCCCGGCTCACTCCTCGCGCTCACAGAGGTCGCCCCCACCGTCGCGGCGAGCGCCGCGGCGGCCCGCCAGCAGTCGAGGTACGTGGAGTACAGCGGCACCGGGGCGAACCGCACGACGTCGGGTTCGCGGGCGTCGGCGATGACCCCGTGTTCGTACCGTAGGCGTTTGGTCAGCTCGGCGGCGCTGCCCGACCCGATGCGCACGGAGAGCTGGCAGCCTCGGCGGGCCGGGTCACGCGGGGTGACCACCCGCAGCGGCCGGCCGACGGTCACCTCGTCGAGCAGTGACTCCAGCCAGCCGGTGAGGCGCTGGCTGCGCGCGCGCAGCGCGGTCATTCCCACCGCGTCGAACAGCTCCAGCGAGGTACGCACCGGGCCCATCGCGAAGATCGGCGGGTTGGAGATCTGCCAGGCCTCCACAGTGGCCGGTGGTCGGGACACCGGCGTCATCTCGAACCGGGTGGCCGCCGCTGTGCTCCACCACCCCTCGAACCGCTGGAGGTTCTCGTCGCCGAGGTGGCGCTCGTGCACGAAGACGCCAGCGAGGGCACCCGGGCCGGAGTTCAGGTACTTGTAGGAGCACCACGCGGCGAAGTCGACGTCCCAGTCGTGCAGGTCCAGCGGCACGTTGCCGACCGCGTGGGCCAGGTCCCAACCGACAACCGCACCGGCGGCCCGGCCGGCAGCCGTGATCGCCGGGATGTCCAGCAGCTCACCGGTGAGGTAGTTGACCCCGCCGAGCAGCAGCAGCGCCACCCGGTCGCCCTCGGCGGCCAGGTAGTCGGTCACGTCCTCGGTGCGCAGGGCGTCCTCACCCTCGCGCGGACGCAACCGGACCACTGTGTCGTCCGGGTCCAGGCCGTGGAACCGGGCCTGGCTGCGCACCGCGTAGCTGTCCGAGGGGAAAGCGGCGTCCTCGATGACGATGCGGGTGCGCGCGCCGGCCGGTCGGTAGAAACTCACCATCAGCAGGTGCAGGTTGACGGTGAGCGAGTTCATCACTACGGCCTCCGCGGGCCGGGCGCCGACCAGTCGCGCGGCCGGCCCGGTCAACAGCTCGTGGTACGGCAGCCAGGGGCGCTCCGCCTCCAGGTGCCCCTCCACGCCGAGCCGCCCCCACGCGTCCAGGTCGGCCAGGAGTTCGTCGCGGGTGGCCCGAGGTTGCAGACCGAGCGAGTTGCCGGCCAGGTACGCCGACTCGGGGTGGTCGCCGCCGTCGGCCGGTGGCACGTGGAACAAATGCCGGTGACCGGGGTCGGCCTCGTCACGGCGATGCGCTTGCGCTTCGCCAGCGGCGAAGCCCAGCCGCTCAGCTTCTGGGGTCGTCATTGCTTCTCGCTCTCCGGTCACATCGCGGTGCGGGCCGACCATAGCTCCGGGAAGACCACCCGGGCCATGCTGCGCTGCAACCACGCCAGGCCGGCGGAGCCGCCGCTGCCGACCTTGGCGCCCATCGTCCGCTGCACCGCCTTGACGTGGTTCCAGCGCCAGTCGCCGAATTCCTCGGCGACAGCGCTCAGCGCCTCGCCGAGCAGCCGCAGGTGATTGTCGGGGCTGGCGTCGTCGTAGATTCGCACCCAGGCCGCCTCCACCAACGGGTGCGGGTCGTGTTCGACGGCCACGTCCCGGTCGAGCAGGTCGGCGGGGAGGTCGAAGCCGCGCCGGGCCAGCAACGCGAGCACGTCGTCCCAGAGGCTCGGGGTGGTCAGCGCGGCGCTCAGCTCGGCATGCACCTCGGCCTGCCGGCGGAACGGGCGGATCAGCGTCGGGTCGCGGAGCCCGAGCAGGAACTCCAACTGCCGGTACATCGCCGACTGGAAGCCGGAGGCCTCACCGAGCAGGTTGCGGAACCGGTTGAAGTCGGCCGGGCTCATCCAGCGCAGGCCCTGCCAGGCGGCGTTGAGCCCTTCCAGGTGCAGTTTGGCTCGGCCCAGCGGGGCCAACGCCTCCCAGATCTGGTCGGCGTGGATCAGCCGCTGGGTCTCGCGCAGCTCGTGGCAGGTCAGCCCGAAGTACAGCTCCATGATCTGGCTGACCATCAGGAAGGACATCTCGCCCGGGTCGCTGCTGAGCGGGTGCTGCATCTTGTGCAGAGCGCTGGCCTGCACGTACGCGTCGTACGGCACCATGTCGGCGAACTCCAGCGTCGGTTCGCCACCGGTGCGCTCCGCCTGCGCGACACGCTGCCCAGGGGTCACCGGTCGCACCGTGGCACGGCGGTTCGGCGCCCGCCGCTCCGTCTGATCCACCATCTCTTCTCCCTCCCCCGGACTAGCCGACGTCATGATCTCGCGGTCGGATCGGCCTGCGGAATGCCGAATCAACGGCTTCTGCCGGCTTCTCCTGGCAAACCAAAGGCAACTAGGCGAAGTCGGTTCACGAAAGTAAGGTCTGAGCGTGGACGACATGGACTGGGCGCTGCTGCGCGAGTTGCAGGCCGACGCGCGGCTCTCCTTCAGCGAGTTGTCCCGGCGGGTGCACCTGTCGCCACCGTCAGTCGCGGAGCGGGTTCGTCGGCTGGAGGAGGCCGGGATCATCACCGGCTACCACGCCCACGTCGACCTGAGTCGCGCCGGCCGCACCGTGGTCGCGCTGATACGGATGTCCTGCTACGGCGCGCGGTGCATCCTGCACGACCCGGCGGTGGCCGACTGGCCGGAGATCCTGGAGATCCACCGGATCACCGGGGACGCGTGCAGCGTGCTGAAGGTGGCGGCCGGTTCGATCGGCGCGTTCGAGGGGGTCATCGACCGCCTCGCCCCGTACGGCCAACCGTCGAGCACGATGGTCCTCTCCTCCCCCCTGAACTGGCACCCCGTCACACCCCTCCCCCTCCCGCCCCCGCCCCGCTGACGCAACCCCTCCCTCCCCGCGCCCCTCCCCGCCCCCTCCACTGCGGCGATCTTGCAGTTTCTGCTGCCCTTATGTCCTTTGTGCGGGCATTCGTCGGTACAGAAAGTGCAAGATCGCGGGTTGGGGCGGTCGGGTGAGCGCGAGGGCCGGGCGGGTTTGGCTTCGGGGTGCGGGGAAAGCAGCGCGCGTGCCCAGGGGAGGGTTCCGGCGGTAGTCGCCGGTTGGGGGGAAATCATGCAGGCAGTCCGCACGATCAACCGCGCGCTCTCGTCCGCACTGACACTGGTGGGACTGGTCGGGGCGTTCGTCCTGTTGTCGGTCGCACCGGCGCGAGCCGGCGAGAACGTCTTCGTCGAGGTGACACCCAACAGCGTCCAGGCCGGCAGCCGGGTCAGCATCAAGGCGAGCTGCGACAACGACAACAACAACAGGCAGTCCAGCGTGCACTCCGACGCGTTCGGGTCTGTGACGCTGAGACCCGACAAGGGCTTCCTCACCGCGCAGGCCACTGTTCCGCGCGACAAACCGGCCGATCAGTACCCGGTCGACCTGCGATGTGAGAACGGACAGACGTCGTCGACCACGCTGACCGTGCTGAACATGGCCTCACCCAGCAAGGGCCCGGCGACCGGTGGCGGTGGGATGGCCGGCGGGCGCGGCACCGGCTCGCTGCTGGTGTTCGGTGGCGTGGCGTTGGTGGCCACCGCGATCGTGCTCGGGATGGCCGGCGGCCGACGTCGCCCGGGAGCCGGCTCCTGAGCCGGATCACCCATGACCCGCAGATCCGCGCGTGCGCGGCCGGACCGCCGCGCCCGCCTCCGGGCCGGGCCGGCGCTGCGCGCGTCCGGCCGGCTGGTGGCCCGCGTCTCCGGACGGCTGCGACGGGTCGCCGGGCAGGCCGTTTCGGCGAGCGTCACCACCACCGATCCGGCCGCCCGTCCGCTGCCGCCGCGACGTCCGGCCGGGCCGTCGTCGGCCCGCCACCGGTTCGTCACGAGCCCCGGGTTGCCGGTGCTGGCCATCGCCACGCTGATGGTGCTGATCGTGGCGATGCTCGGCGTCGAGCAGGTGACCGGGATGAGCCTGCTGCCGGATCGGCTCAGCGCCGGGCTGCGACCGCCGCCGAAGAAGTTCCCGGTGCTGCCGGCCGCCGACCCGACCAGCCTCGTCATCGACAAGATCGACGTACGGGCGCCCGTACACGACGTGGGTATCGCCCCGGACGGCACGATCGCCGTGCCGGACGCGGCCCGCGCCCAGGAGGCCGGCTGGTACGACCAGGGGCCCACCCCGGGCCAGTACGGTCCAGCCGTGATCGTCGGGCACGTCGACACCACCAGCGGGCCGGCGGTCTTCCACAAACTCCGCGAGCTGCGCTCCGGTGACGAGATCGAGGTCACCCGCACCGACCAGCGCGTGGCGGTCTTCGAGGTCAACTCGGTGGAGAAGTTCGACAAGGGCCGACTGCCGGTGGACGAGGTCTACGGCGACTTCAGCCGCCCGAGCCTCCGACTGATCACCTGCGGCGGCCAGTGGGTCGGCGGCGAGACCGGCTACGCGGACAACGTGGTGGTCTTCGCCTCGCTGGTCAAGGAGCGTTCAGGCGGTTGACCGGCGTCGACGTATTCGGCGAGCCGGGCGGCCCCGGTGAGCATGGCCCGGCCTCGCTCGGTGAGCCGTTGCCGCCACTGACGCAGCGAGGCGGCGAGCGGTTCCGCGCCGCCGGCATCGCGTACTCGACGCAGCACGCCCGCGATGTGGTCGAGCCGGTAGCCACCGCGGCGCAACAGGTGGGCCAGTTCGGCGTCCCGGACGTCGTCGGGGAGGTAGAGCCGGTAGTGGGTCACCGGATCACGTACCGGTCGCAGCACCCCGGCCCGCTCCCATTTGCGCAGCGTGGCCGCCCGCAGACCGAGCCGGTGAGCCACCACGCTGATCGGCACGGCTTTCTGGCTCTGCGGTAGGGGTCTCGTTCCGGTGAGCGTCAACACCGCCGCCTCGACCGCGTCCAGGGTTTCCCGATCGCGCTGGAGCAGCGCATGCCCCTGGTCGATGGTTCGCAGCGCCGTGTCGATCTCGCCCCGGTTGACGGCCCGCATGATGTCGCCGCTGGCCGCGTAGCCGTGGCCCGGGATCAACGCAAGGTAGGCACGCAGCGCCGTGACGTGCAGTTCGGTGAAGCGACGGTAGCCGTTCGGCGTGCGCTGGGCCGGGGGCAGGACGCCGTCTCGTTCGTAGTTGCGCACGGCCTGCGCGGACAGACCGTGTGCACGCGCGAGGTCGACCGGTCGGCGTACCCCCGGGTTTGAAGGTTTTGTGGCTGTCACCGCGCTCCGCCGCTCGTAAGTCTCAACCGCTGATTCAACGATACGGTTCATGGAATGCCACCTTTTCTCGACCTGCTGGCGGTTACCCCGGACCTGCTCGCGCTCGGCGAGCCGACGCACGGTGAGTCCGCCTTCCTCCAGCTCCGCAATGAGGCCTTTCTGTCGCTGGCCGAGCACGGCTACCGCTCGATCGCCGTGGAGAGTGACCGGACGGCCGGGCTGATCGCCGGCGAGTTCGTGCAGGGCGTCGCGGCTGTGACACTCGACCGGGCGCTCGCCGACGGGTTCAGCCACGGGTTCGGGGCGGCCCCGGCCAACCGTGACCTCCTGCTGCGGATGCGGGAGTGGAACGCCGGGCGGCCCGTCGCCGAACGCCTGACATTCCACGGCTTCGACGCTCCGGTCGAGTTGGAGAGCGCCCCGAGCCCGCGCCGCCACCTCACCCAGGTCTGCCAGTTCCTCGACCTGGACCGGGCCACCGAGATCGACGACCTGATCGGGGACGAGGGACGGTGGAGTGACACGGCCGCGATCTGGGAACCGGGCCGATCGGTCGGGCGCTCGACCGACGCCCAGCGACTGCGGGTGCTCTCCGACGACCTGCTGACCGAGCTGTACCTGCGGGCGCCGTCGAGGTCGGCGGGCTGGCAGACGGCGTTCGCGCACGCCACGGCCGCTGTCGCGTTGCTGCGTTACCACGCCGCGGCCGCCGCACCACTGGCCCAGGAGGAACGCTTCGCCCGCCTGGCCGGAGTTCGGGATGCGCTGATGGCCGAGAACCTGCTCGCGATCCGATCGGTCGAGGCGCACCGTGGGCCCACACTGGTCTTCGCGCACAACACGCACCTCCAGCGCCACCCGAGCACCATGACGCTGGCCGGCAAGCAGATGTCATGGGCCGGCGCTGGCGCGATCATCGCGTCGTTGCTGGGCGACCGGTACGCCGTGATCGCCGGCAGCCTCGGCGCGAGCCCGGCACTCGGCATCGGGCCGCCAGCCGCCGACACCTACGAGGGCCGACTCCAGCAGGAGAGCAGCCTTCCCCGGTACCTGCCGACGTCCGACATCGAAGCGGCCGAGCAGCGCACGCACGACTACCGCTACTTCCCGCTGGACCGGGCCGCCATCGACCACGCCGACGCGGTCCTGCACGTCCCGACCGGTGTCGACACGGCCGTGCTCGCCGATCGGATCGCCGCACTGCCCGACGTCGAGCAGCTCGTGGCGAGTGACGAGAACGGGTCCCCCGAGGCGGCCTGGGGCGACCGGTTCTTCTTCGTCGGCCCGGACCGCCGCCAGCCGTTCGCCACCATCGTCGAACATGACGTGCCCGGCTTCGACGAGGCCGCACAGCTTGACCGCCCCGGCGTCTTCCGCCTCAACCTGGACCTGGGCCGGGCCGAGTTCGAGCGCCTGTTCGGCTTCCCGCCAAAGGCGTTCGAGGAGCACCGGCACGAGTTCGACTTCGCCCGACTGGACACTCTCGTACCGCACCCGGGCTACGCCCAGTACGGCTTCGCCAGCATCGTCATGCCCGGTCCGCACCTGCTGCCCGAGGTGGATCGGCTGCTGAAGATCGCGCACGACCGTGCCGTGCGTCGCCACGAGCGGGCGGCCCGGCGGACCGCCGGGTAGCGCGACCGACCGGAGTCAGGCGGCTGCCTCGGGCTCCCGCAGGTCCAGCCAGTCGGCCCAGCGCGGGTCGGGGGCGCGATGGCCCAGCACCCGCCAGGCGGTGCCCTTCGGGGCGGCCGGCAACGCGTGTAACCGCCAGCCCATCTCGGCCGGGGTCTTGTCGCCCTTCGTGTGGTTGCACCGGGCACACGCGGCGACCACGTTCTCCCAGGCGTGCCGGCCACCCCGGCTGCGCGGAAAGACGTGGTCGATGGTCTCCGCCGGGCCCCGGCAGTAGGCGCACCGCCACCCGTCCCGGGCGAAGATCGCCCGACGGGACAGCCCGACATGCGTTCGGTACGGCACCCGGACGAAGCGCGTCAGCCGGACCACTGACGGCACCGGGAGCGCGTCCCGGGCGCTGTGCAGGATGCCGTCACCGTCGGCGACGCAGACCGCCTTGGCGGAGAGGACGAGGATCGCGGCGCGACGCACCGACACGACACACAGCGGCTCGTAGGTGGCGTTGAGGACCAACGCGCCGGAGCCCACCGTGGGTCGTATGTCAGGCATCGCGCTCACCCTCCCGGTTCAGCGGCTGCTGGGGACCGCCGTCGACCGGGGCCGGGCACAAGGGCCCACACGGTCGACGCCGGGCCGATCACCGACGTCCGTTGCGCCAATAGTCCCTGATCGGACCCCGGATTGCACGTACTAATCTCCGTTCTGGTAAGCGGATCACCCACGCCGGGACGCGATAGATGCCGAACCCACCGCTTCGGCCGGGTTGCGACCGCGTACGCGTCGTCGAACTCGGCCGCACCGTCCAGAACCGCTCCACACGACTGGCACCTCAAACCGGTTTCGTCGGTGCGCCGCGGCGGGGTGTCACCGCACCAACAGGCGGTAGCCGATCGCAGCCGAGAAGAGCGCGAACAGACCCCTTCGGGTCGACGCGCACGCTCCACCTCTTTCTCGCGCTGCTCGCCACGCCGGTCCGCCGGCTGGTGGGTCGGCGGCGGACGCTCGGGCTCCTTGCGGTACGAAGACATAGTGAGTGCCGCCAGCGTGACGCCCCTAGCCCTGTCCGACGCCGTCTCGGTGAGCTGCCAGGGCAGCACCTCCTGCGAGTGGATCTACCGGATCACCGGGTCGTCCTGGTTCGCCGAGGGAAGCTACTGGATCCTGCTCAAACCGCTTCGGGTGCTGCTGATCCTGGCCCTGGCGATGGTGGCCCGCTGGGCGCTGCACCGGACGATCAACCGGTTGGTCCGGACGACCACCGACGGCGCGGTGCCGACGATGCTACGGCCGCTGCGCGAGCGCGTACCCACCGCCGCGGTCGACCCGGCCGAGTTCGTGCCCGAGCGACGGAGGCAGCGGGCCGAGGCGATCGGGTCGGTGCTACGCAGCCTGACCACCGCGTTCGTCTTCGGCATCGCGCTGCTGATGATCCTGCGGGAGTTCAGCTTCGACCTGGCCCCGCTGCTGGCCAGCGCGGGGATCGCCGGTGTGGCGCTGGGCTTCGGTGCGCAGAGCCTGGTGAAGGACCTGATCGCCGGCCTCTTCATGCTGATCGAGGACCAGTACGGCGTGGGTGACAACGTCGACCTGGGCGAGGCGATGGGCGTGGTCGAGTCGGTCGGCCTGCGGGTCACCACAGTGCGCGACGGCCGCGGCGTGCTCTGGTACATCCGCAACGGCGAGATCATCCGGGTGGGTAACAAGAGCCAGGGTTGGGCGCTCGTGGTGGTGGACCTGCCGATCGGCTTCAACAGCACCGAGGAAGCGACGGCGGTGCTACGGACCGCGGCCGCCTCGGTCGCCATGGACCCGGAGCTGTCGCCGGAGATCGTGGAGGCGCCCGAGGTGCTGGGTGTCGAGCAGGTGACTGTGGACGGCGCTGTCATCCGCACAGTGGTGAAGACGACCGCTGACGGGCAGTTCGCGGTGGGCCGGGAACTGCGTCGGCGTCTCGCCGAGGCGCTGGAGAATTCGGGGATCACCGCGCAGATCGCAGCGGCCCGCATCTATCCCGGTCTGTCGACCCGGCCGTTGTCCGAGGGCGAGACCGGTCAGGGCGGCGCCACCTGACACCGCCCACATTGTCCGGCAATTCAGGGGTCGCGAGCCGGCCGGCCCCTCGGGTATCGTCCGTTCGTTCAGTCGGGGAGGCGACGAACGACCCGTTCGACCTAGCTAGTTGTCAGACGATCGGGCAGAATCCGGAGCACGCGTTCCCACCGAAGCGTGATCACAACCTCGCTGATCCGTAGATCTGACGAGCGCTTCCGACCGGGCTGCCACGAGCGGCCGAGCCGGGGCCGATGGAGGCGACGGTGCCTGACGAGCGACCTTCCGCGGAAGGCCCCGCTACATTCCGCGACGTCTTCGGCCAGCACGAGTTCCGGGCCGTGTTCGTGGCTGGTGCTCTCTCCTGGGTCGGCGACTACGTCGCGAAGGCCGCCGTCACCCTGCTCGTCTATCAGCAGACCCGGTCCGTCGCGCTCTCCGCGGCTGCCTTCGCGGTCAGCTTCCTGCCCTGGCTGCTCGGCGGTCCCGTGCTCGCCGCACTCGCTGAGCGGTACCCGTTCCGACGGGTGATGGTGGCATGCGACCTCATCCGGATGGCGTTGATGCTGGTCATCGCCATTCCGAGCCTGCCGTACCAGGCGGTGCTGGTGCTCATCTTCGCCGCCACGCTGGCGAACCCGCCGAGCCAGGCGGCGAAGTCCGCGCTGATCCCGCAGTTGCTCACCGGGGACCGGCTGGTGCTGGGGCTGTCGCTCAACGGCAGTGTCGGGCAGGCCGCCCAGGTCGTCGGGTACGTCTTCGGCGCCGCTGTCGCCGCTGTCGACCCGGAGGCGGCGCTGCTGTTCAACGCGGTCACGTTCGGTCTCTCGGCGCTGCTGGTTCGCCTCGGCGTACGCCACCATCCGGCGATGATGAACCCGGAGCACCGCAGCCACCTGCTGCGGGAGACTCGGCAGGGGTTCGGCATCGTGTTCCGCACACCGGTGCTGCGGGCCATCGCGGTGCTGGTGTTCAGCTCGATGCTCTTCTCGATCGTTCCCGAGGGTCTGGCCGCGGCCTGGGCCAACGAGGAGAGCCGCGGCGCGGTGAGCGCGGGCACCGCACAGGCGGCGATCATGGTGGCGAACCCGATCGGCTTCATCCTCGGTGGGTTGCTGGTGAGTCGCCTGTTCGGCCCGGCTCGCCGACTGAAGCTGATGCGGCCGCTCGCGGTGCTCGCCCCGTTGGTGCTCGTACCGGTGCTGCTCGACCCCCCGCCGCTGGTGGTGGCACTGCTCGCCGCGCTCTGCGGGTTCGCGGTCGCCGGCATGATGCCGATGGCCAACGGGTTGTTCGTCCAGGCGCTGCCCAACGGCTTCCGAGCCCGCGCCTTCGGGGTGATGGCCACCGGCATACAGGTCATCCAGGGCCTCGCGGTACTGGTCACCGGGATGCTCGCCGAACGGTTCCCCATTCCGATCGTGGTGGGGGTCTGGAGCGCAGCCGGGGTGGTGCTGATGACGGTGGCCACGCTGCGGTGGCCGGACCGGCAGACGGTGGACGACGCGATCACTGCCGCCTCGTTGGCCAACGCCGCTCCGCCATCCTCCGGCCTCGGCGACCCGGCCAGCGACCGCCCGGTGGAAGGCAGGCCCAACCCGCATACCGGTGACGGCCACCGCCGGCACGCTGTCACCTGACCCGTCGAACCGACCTTCGCCCGGGCAGGCCGGGTGGCGACATTCGGGCTTGTCGACCCGGCGTGATCCGACCCACGCTGTGCGGGTCGGGTCGGCACCGGACGCACCTGGCAGGATGGAACTGTGACTTCCGCAGGTGAATCCGACCGTCCCGGTGCGTCGATGACCCTCTTCGAAGCGGTCGGCGGCGAACCCACCTTCCGCAAGCTGGTCGACGAGTTCTACGCCGGGATCGCCACCGACCCCCTGCTGCGACCCATGTACCCGGAGGAGGACCTGGGCCCGGCCGCGGACCGGATGACCCTGTTCCTCATGCAGTACTGGGGCGGGCCCAACACGTACTCCGCTCAGCGGGGGCACCCTCGGCTGCGGATGCGCCACGCGCCGTTCCGGATCGGAGCGGCCGAACGGGACGCCTGGCTGCGCAACATGCGCCGGGCCGTGGACCGGCTCGACCTTGAGCCGGAGATCGCCGTCACCCTCTGGGACTACCTGGAGCGGGCCGCGTACTTCATGGTCAACGTCGAGGACGACCCGGCCAACGGCGGCTGACCCACAGCACCCGGAGCGGCGTCAGAGCAGCGCGCCCTCGTCGTGCAGCCAGTCCACGAAGCTGGTGGCGACCGCCGCGCCGCAGTCGAGCATCTCGACCAGGAGCGCGTCGTGGGTGCCGGCACCCAGGGGCACCTGAAGCTCGGCGTAGATCGGTAGCTGACCGCGCTCGGTCGGGTCACCGATGTACGCCTTGCAGAACCGGCGGGTGTGGTTCCACTCGTTGACCACCCGGTACGCCCGGTCGGCCCAGTCCGGCGGGACCGTGGCGTGCGGGCGTGCCCGCATGACCAGGATCTCGTCCTCCGGCCCTTCGAGGGTGACCAGCACCGCGTGCCGCTCCCACATCGCCAGCAGGTTGCCGTCGCCGTCGGCCAGGTAACGCACGTCGAGCAGATCGAGCGCGTCACAGACCCGGCGCAGACTCACCGGCTCGACGGTGGCGGGCGTATCGGTCAGCACGGGCCGCTCGTTGGACGGGCAGTCGTCCCCCGGCTGGCGAGGACTGGGCGGCCCGATCCGGACCGCGCTATCGACTGTGATCCCGCTTCGGGTTTCCGGTTCGCCGCCGTCGGCGGGACCGGGGCGCCATGACCACCACGGCATCGCTCGCGCACCTCACTCCCCAGCGGATCCAGTCGCCTACGGTGCGTTGGATCCGAGGATGGACGGTACCCGGACAGCCGGGTTGAAGCACCCCCCCAACGACCGCCCCTGACCAGAAGAATGATCCGGGATCACCCGTTCGGACGAGCACTCAGGGGTGTCACGACAAGATCCGTGGCCTTCTGCAACCATGCCGCTCCGTGTGGTCCCACCAGGCCCACCCAACGGCCGGCCACCCGCACCTGAACGGCGTCCCCGCCCTCGCCGGCCGCCGAGCCGTGGGCGGCACCGAGGAAGCCCATCCGGACCACCCCCTGCACCAGCCGCTGCGGCACCTCGACCGGCGCGGCAGGCGTCCCGTCGGGCGTCCCGTCCGGGGTGATCAACACCGCCACGTGGTCGAGCAACGCGTCACGCAAAGCCCGCTGGCCCACGGCACGGCCGGCCACACCCTGCTCGCTCGCCGTCCGCAGGGTGCCCGCCGCCGCGTCGGCGATCCGTCGCAACTCGGCAACGGGCAGCGCCTCCACCTGGCGGCTCCGCGCCGGCGGCAGCGGCCACCGCCACTGGGCGTCCCGGCGGGTCGGCAGGGTCGCGCCGCTCCGCTCCAGTTCGGCGAGCAGCTCCGCGGCCGCCACAGTGACGTCCTCCGCGACGCCGTCGGCCGGCCCACCGGCAACCGTGCGGACCACCAGGACCTGCCACGGCAGCCGGGCCCACAGGGCGATCCGGCCCGGTGCGCCGGCCGGCCGCAGCCGGACCGGTGCGACCGGATCCAACCGGACAAGCCGGGCCAGGAAGGCCCCCGCGTCCGCCACCCCTTCGACACCGTGGGTGGGCGCCGCCGTCCGGCCCGGCTCGGCGGTGCCGGGCCGGGTCACGCCACCCCGCCCTGCGGCGCGTACGTGAGCAGGAAGTCCCGCTCCTCGCTGGTGATCCGCCGGGGCACCTGGCGGGTCAGGTCGAACGGCACCAGCACCGAGCGGGCCCGGCTGGCCAGCACCTCACCGTCGTACAGCTCGTAGGCGACGGTGAACCGGGAGGCCCGGATCTCCTCCACCCACAGCTCGATCCGCACTGTGGGGGCCGCCTCCGCGGTGGCCCGGCCGAGCGCGTAGTCGACCGGACGCAGGTAGTCGACCTCGTGCCGGCGGATCACCACCCCGTCGGCGAACGAGCCGACGCCCCAGGCCCGGCCGCCGGCGAACATCAACGCCACCCGCACCTCCTCGTACAGGGTGAGGAAGCGCGAGTTGTTGACGTGGCCGTACGCGTCCAGGTCGGACCAGCGCAGGGTGCAGTGGTAGACGAAGCGGTCAGACACCTTCTCGGCCGGTCAGTCGCGGGTCAGCTTGCGGTAGGTCACCCGGTGCGGCCGGGCGGCCTCCGCGCCGAGGCGGTCGACCTTGTTCTTCTCGTACGCCTCGAAGTTGCCCTCGAACCAGAACCACTTGGACGGGTCCTGGTCGTCGCCCTCCCAGGCCAGGATGTGCGTGGCGACGCGGTCCAGGAACATCCGGTCGTGGGAGATGACCACGGCGCAGCCGGGGAACTCCAGCAGGGCGTTCTCCAGGCTGGACAGCGTCTCCACGTCCAGGTCGTTCGTCGGCTCGTCGAGCAGGATGACGTTGCCGCCGATCTTCAGGGTCAGCGCCAGGTTGAGCCGGTTGCGCTCGCCGCCGGAGAGCACCTTGGTCGGCTTCTGCTGGTCCGGGCCCTTGAAGCCGAACGCGGCGATGTACGCCCGCGACGGCATCTCGACCTTGCCCACCATCAGGTAGTCCAGCCCGTCGGAGACGACCTCCCAGACGGTCTTGTCGCCGTTGAGGCCCTCACGGTTCTGGTCGACGTACGACAGCGAGACGGTGGGGCCGACCCGGACCTCGCCGCTGGTCGGCTCCTCCAGCCCGACGATGGTCTTGAACAGCGTGGTCTTGCCGACGCCGTTAGGACCGATGATGCCGACGATGCCGTTGCGCGGCAGCGAGAACGACAGGTTGTCGATCAGCAGCCGGTCGCCGAAGCCCTTGCTGAGGTTGTTCGCCTCGATCACCGTGCTGCCCAGGCGCGGGCCCGGCGGGATCTGGATCTCCTCGAAGTCCAACTTGCGGGTCTTCTCCGCCTCGGTGGCCATCTCGTCGTACCGGTCGAGGCGGGCCTTGGACTTGGTCTGGCGGGCCTTGGCGTTGGAGCGGACCCACTCCAGTTCCTCGGTGAGGCGCTTCTTCATCTTGGCGTCGCGGCGACCCTCGACGGCCAGCCGGGCGGCCTTCTTCTCCAGGTAGGTGGAGTAGTTGCCCTCGTACGGGTACGTCCGGCCACGGTCCAGCTCGAGGATCCAGTTGGCCACGTTGTCGAGGAAGTACCGGTCGTGGGTGATCGCCATGACGGTGCCGGCGTACTTCGCCAGGTGCTGCTCCAGCCAGGAGACGCTCTCCGCGTCCAGGTGGTTGGTGGGCTCGTCGAGCAGCAGCAGGTCGGGCGCCTCCAGCAGCAGCTTGCAGAGGGCCACCCGGCGACGCTCACCACCGGAGAGCTGGGTCACGTCGGCGTCCGGCGGCGGGCAGCGCAGCGCGTCCATCGCCAGTTCGAGCTTGGAGTCGACGTCCCAGGCGTCGAGGTGGTCGAGCTCCTCCTGGAGCTTGCCCATCTCCTCCATCAGCTCGTCGGAGTAGTCGGTGGCCATCTGCTCGGCGATCTTGTTGAACCGCTCCAGCTTGGCCTTGGTCTCGGCGACCGCCTCCTCGACGTTGCCGAGCACGGTCTTGGCCTCGTTGAGCGGGGGCTCCTGGGCGAGCATGCCGACGGTGTAGCCGGG
Source organism: Micromonospora sp. DT15 (assembly GCF_049841475.1). Classification (NCBI taxonomy): domain Bacteria; kingdom Bacillati; phylum Actinomycetota; class Actinomycetes; order Micromonosporales; family Micromonosporaceae; genus Micromonospora; species Micromonospora sp. DT15. Next base: position 298,101 of record NZ_JBNCKJ010000009.1, on the reverse strand, counting down.
CATGAGTCGGGCCTCGCCGTTGCTCGGCTTGTCCAGCCCTGCCATGATCTTGAGGAGGCTGGACTTACCGGCGCCGTTCGGACCGAGCACACCGATCTTGGCTCCCGGCAGGAAGCTCAACGTGACGTTGTCGAGCACGACCTTGTCGCCGTGCGCCTTGCGCGCCTTTTCCAGGACGTAGATGTACTGGGCCACGGTGCGGGCTACCTCCGTCGGTTGCTGTCGCTGATCGGCGGCGCGGCGCGGGCTGCGAGGACCGCCCGCCGCCGCCGGCCGGGAGCCGGCCGCGCGCACGCCATCGTCAATCCTGACAGGTACGGCGCGCTTCGCCCACATCACCCCGCCCCAGGAGTACGCGGGCGCGCCTCCTTGCCAGAGCCGGTAAGGCAAATTACGGTTTCGGTATGACCAAGAAGATCACCATCAGCCTGCCCGATGACCTTGCGGATCGGCTGGCTGAGGAGCCGAACGCCTCTGCCTATGTCGCGGAGTCCCTCCGACGGCGAGTGGCCGGGGAGAGGACGCGTGAGATCCTTCGACGGGTCGGTTTCGAGATCACTGATGAGGGCGTAGCGCGGGTACACGCCGAGATGGAACAGTTGAGGGCGAGCATCACCCCCGAACTGCGCGAACAGGCGGCCCAACTCCAGGCCGAAGTCTTGGCGGCACGCGCGAGAGCCAGTCGATGACGGGCTACGGCTTGGCGTTGGACGCAACCGCCCTGCTGGCCTATTCGTCGTCGGAACGGGATGTCGGTCATCGCATCGCGGAAGCCGCCGACTATGGCGTCCATGTGCTGGTGCCGGCACTCTGCCTCGTCCGCGCGCACCAGGAGGCCACTCCCGGCCAGTGGGAGATGCTCGAAGTGCTCGCCGCGTTGCCGCACATCCGGGTAACCCCGGTCGAGCCGAACATGTGCTCGTTTCTCGGCGGATGGTCACGCCGAATGGCCGGGCACACGGACCTAGCCCAGCTGGCGATGGACGCCGCCGCCCACCCCCTCGTACCGATCATGACGGACCGGCGGGAGTTGCTCGGCGAGGTGCTGCCCAAGGAATGGCCGATCATCGACCTCTGACCAGCGCGCTTGTCGACAAGATCACCTTTAGGATTCGGTCGCACCGGGGCGGGTAGGAGACTCCGGCACTAGGCACAAGACGCCGCAGCTACGCTCAGTACTCTCATCGCGGTGGACCCGTCAGTACCCGGAGGTGGCCGATCGTGACCGTCCGTAGCTCCTTTGTCGTAGTGGCGAACCGTCTGCCGGTCGACGAGGTGAGCACACCCGAGGGCCGGCAGTGGCGACGCAGCCCTGGCGGGCTGGTCACCGCGCTGCACCCCGTACTCGCCGAGCACAAGGGCACCTGGGTCGGCTGGGCCGGTGGCACCGGCGCGGCCCCCGAGCCGTTCGACCTGGAGGGGATCCGGCTGCACCCGGTCCCGCTCAGCGCCGAGGAGTTGGAGCGGTACTACGAGGGCCAGTCCAACGCGACGATCTGGCCGCTCTACCACGATGCCGTGGAGACACCGGCCTACAAGCGCCGGTGGCGGGAGGCGTACCGCCTGGTCAACGCCCGGTTCGCGGAGGCCGCGGCCGACGTGGCGGCCGAGGGCGCGACGGTCTGGGTGCAGGACTACCAGCTCCAGTTGGTGCCGGCGATGCTCCGCGAGCTCCGCCCGGACCTGCGGATCGGGTTCTTCCTGCACATCCCGTTCCCGCCGATCGAGCTGTTCATGCAGATGCCGTTCCGCACCGAGATCCTGCGCGGTCTGCTCGGCGCCGACCTTGTCGGTTTCCAGCAGCGGCTGGCCGCGCAGAACTTCGTCCGGCTGGCCCGGCACCTGCTCGGGCTGCGCTACGAGGGGCAGATGATCCAGGTCGACGGTCGGCAGGTGAAGGCCGGCGCCTTCCCCATCTCGATCGACACCCAGGAGATGGAGCGGATGGCCGCCGACCCGGCGATCCAGGCCCGGGCCAAGCAGATTCGCGCCGAACTGGGCGACCCGAAGACGATAATCCTGGGCGTGGACCGGCTGGACTACACCAAGGGCATCGAGTTGCGGCTCAAGGCCTTCCGGGAACTGCTGGCTGACGGAAAGTTGACAGTTCCCGACGCGGTCATGGTTCAGGTCGCCACACCCAGCCGCGAGCGCGTGGAGCACTACCAGGCACTACGGGTGAAGGTGGAGCGCGAGGTCGGCCGGATCAACGGCGAGTTCGGCAGGGTCGGCGTGCCGGCGGTTCATTACCTCCATCAGTCGTACAGTCGCAGTGAGCTGGCAGCGATGTACGTTGCTGCCGACGTGATGATGGTGACCCCGCTGCGAGACGGAATGAACCTCGTGGCGAAGGAATACGTAGCATCACGTGCCGACCAGGGTGGCGCGCTCGTACTCAGTGAGTTCGCCGGCGCCGCCACGGAGCTTCGCCAGGCATTTTTGTGTAACCCGCACGACCCGGACGCGGTCAAGGACGCCCTCCTCCGGGCAGTGCACGTGGAGAAAACCGAGGCGCGCCGCCGGATGCGGACAATGCAACGTCACCTGCGTACCCACGACGTGGGCCACTGGGCCAAGTCTTTCCTCTCGGAACTCGGAGTTCCCGAGGCGGAGGCCGAGTGAACACGTCCCTCAACGATGGGGCGGCAGTCGCCACCGGGGTCATGGACCCTGAGTTGCGCTCCGCCATCGGCCGGATAGCCCGGGTCCCCCAACTCCTTGTCGCCTGCGACTACGACGGCACACTGGCGCCGATCGTGGAGGACCCGAGCACGGCCGTTCCACTGCCCGAGTCAGTGGCCGCGGTCCGCGCGCTCGCCGCGCTGCCGCAGACCACAGTGGCGGTGGTCTCCGGCCGGGCGCTGCGCGACCTGGCCGCCCTCTCGCGGCTGCCCAGCGAGGTGCACCTCGTCGGCAGTCACGGCTCCGAATTCGACATCGGCTTCGTCGAGCGGCTCTCCCCCGAGCTGGTCGCCGTACGGACCCAGGTCCGCAACGCGCTGCGTGAGATCGCCGCCCAGCACCCGGGCATCCGGCTGGAACGCAAACCGGCGAGCGTCGCGATGCACACCCGTGGGGTCGACCCGCAGATCGCCGCCGCCGCCATCGAGGCGGTCCGCAACGGTCCGGCCACCTTCGACGGCGTCACGGTGACCCAGGGCAAGGAGGTCATCGAACTCTCCGTGGTGGCCACCCACAAGGGCACCGCACTCGACCAGTTGCGGACCCAGCTCGCCTCCAGCGCGGTGCTGTTCATCGGCGACGACATCACCGACGAGAACGGGTTCGCCCACCTGCACGGTCCCGACCTCGGCATCAAGATCGGCCCCGGCGACACCCAGGCCGGCTACCGGGTGGCCGACCCGCTGGAGGCCGCCCGCGCGCTGGCCCTCCTGCTGGAGACCCGGCGGCACTGGCTGTTCGGTGAGCGGGCGGTGCCGATCGAACGGCACTCCATGCTGGCCAACGGTCGTACCGTCGCTCTGCTCACCCCCGAGGCGAAGGTGAGCTGGCTCTGTCACCCCAAGCCGGATTCGGCGGCGATCTTCGCCGACCTGGTGGGTGGCAGCCCGGCCGGTCACTTCAGCGTCGCCCCGGAACGTGGGGGCATTCCGCTGGGCCAGCGCTACCGCTCCGGCACGATGACGGTGGAGACCCGGTGGTCCGGGCTCACCGTCACCGACTGGCTGGACAAGCCGGCCCGGGAGACCACCCCCGGCGACAGCCCGGCGGTCCTCACCGGCGACTCGACCCTGGTCCGGGTGCTGACCGGCAGTGGCAAGGCCACTGTCGAGTTCGCGCCGAGGCCGGAGTTCGGCCAGGTGGCCGTCCAGTTGCAGCCGCTCGGCGACGGCTTGCTGGTGCTCGGCTCGAACGAACCGGTCGCGCTCTACGCCCCCGGCGTGCAGTGGGAGGTCGGCAACGACGGAGGGTACGAGACCGCCAAGGCGACCGTCGACCTCTCCGCCGCCGGTGGGCAGGTGGTGCTGGAGCTGCGCTTCGGCACGCACAGCCTGGAGCACCACCGGGTGCCGATCCACGAGCGGCAGGCCGCGGCCGAGCAGCCGTGGAAGGACTGGGTGGCCTCGCTGCGGTTGCCGTCCACCTCCCGCGAGCTGGTCGCGCGCAGCGCCCTCACCCTGCGCGGGCTCTGCCACGAGGCCACCGGCTCGATCCTGGCCGCGGCGACCACCTCGCTCCCCGAGGAGCTGGGCGGCGTGCGCAACTGGGACTACCGCTACTGCTGGCTGCGCGACGCCGCGCTGACCGCCCGCTCGCTCGTCGACCTGGGCTCCATCGAGGAGGCCGAGGCGTTCCTGCGCTGGGTTGACGGCTGCATCGAGCGCACCGGTGGGCACCCGGAGCGGCTGCACCCGCTCTACACGATCGACGGCTACGAGCTGGGCGCCGAGGCGGTCATCGACACGCTGCCCGGGTACGCCGGTTCCCGGCCGGTCCGGGTCGGCAACCTCGCCAACCACCAGTTGCAGCTGGACGTCTTCGGCCCGATCGCCGACCTGATCGCGGCCGTCGCCGACGCTCGCGGTTCGGTCCGCGACGACGAGTGGCGGGTCCTGGAGAACATGGTCGAGGCGGTCCGCCGCCGCTGGCACGAGCCCGACCACGGCATCTGGGAGGCCCGGCTGCCACCCCGGCACCACGTCTTCTCCAAGGTGATGTGCTGGATGACAGTCGACCGCGCGCTGCACGTGATGCGCGAGCACGGCGGCGAGGACCGGCCCGAGTGGAAGGACCTGCGCGACCGGATCGGCGCGAACGTGCTGGAGCACGGCTGGCACTCCGACGTCGAGGCGTACAGCGTCGCGTACGGGGACGAGGACATGGACGCATCGTCGCTCTGGATCGGCCTCTCCGGCCTGCTCCCGGGCGACGACCCGCGCTTCCTGTCCACCGTCCTACGGATCGAGGCGGACCTGCGCAGCGGCCCGGTCGTCTACCGCTACCACTGGGACGACGGCCTGCCCGGCCGTGAGGGCGGCTTCCACATCTGCACGGCGTGGCTGATCGAGGCGTACCTACGCACCGGCCGCCGCACCGACGCCGAGGAACTGTTCGCACAGATGGTGCTGACCGCCGGCCCGACCGGGCTGCTCCCCGAGCAGTACGACCCGCTCGCCGAGCGCGGCCTGGGCAACCACCCGCAGGCGTACAGCCACCTCGGTCTGATCCGCTGCGCCCTGCTGCTGGACAACATGCTCAAGCAGTAGTCGATCGAGAGACCACGACGGGCCGGAGCAGCGCTGCTCCGGCCCGTCGTCTGTCCCGGCTCCCGGCTCCCGGCTCCCGGCTCCCGGCCCCCGGCGAGATGCAGCGACTCCCTCAGCCGTCGAGGGTGTTGACCACGTCGCCCACCACGACGACGGCGGGTGGCCGTACCTCGGCCGTGAGTACGTCGGCGGCCACCGCGTCGAGCGTCGACCGCAGCACCCGCTGGGTGCCCGTCGTGGCTTCCTGAACGACGGCGGCGGGGGTCTGCGGCGACCGACCGTGGGCGATCAGGGTGGCCGTGATGGCGGCGAGGTTCTTCAGCCCCATCAGGATCACCAGGGTGCCGTGCAGAGCGGCGAGGGCGTCCCAGCGCACCAGCGAAGCCGGTGCGCTGGGTGCCAGGTGTCCGGAGACGACAGTGAACTCGTGCGCCACGCCCCGATGAGTGACCGGGATTCCGGCCGCGGCCGGGGCGGCGATCGAGCTGGTCACCCCGGGCACCACCGTCACCGGAACTCCGGCGGCAGCGCAGGCCAACAACTCCTCGCCGCCGCGCCCGAAGACGTACGGGTCACCGCCCTTGAGCCGCACCACGAACGCGCCGGCCAGGGCCCGGTCGACCAGGATCTGGTTGATTTCCTCCTGGGCCCGGGACGGGCCGTAGGGGATCTTCGAGGCGTCCACCAGTTCGACGTCCGGGCGCAGCTCGTCCAGGAGCAGTCCGGGCACCAGCCGGTCGGCGACCACCACGTCGGCCTCGGTGAGCAGCCGCCAGCCCTTCACGGTGATCAGCTCCGGGTCCCCCGGCCCCGCCCCGACCAGCGCCACCCGCCCGACCTGCCGCCCGCTGGTCACACCGGCCTCGGTCACACCGGCACCGAGCCCGCCAGGCGGCGCAGCAGCGGCATCGGCCTGGCCAGGCGGCGCAGCGGCAGCACCGAGCCCGTCAGGCGGCGCAGCGGCAGCACCGGCGGGCGCCAGGCGAACCGCCAGAAGGTCGCGGATGGCGTCGCGGACGGTCATCGCCCGGTGCGGGTCGCCGCCACCGAGTACCGCCACGGTGACCGGGCCGTGCCGGGTCACGGCCGGGGTCCAGGCGGTGGCGGCCGTCCGGTCGTCGGCCCGGACGCAGAAGATCCGCCGCTCGGCGGCGACGGCGCTCACCGAAGCCGCCGCCATCGGGTCGTCGACAGCGACCTGGACCAGCCAGGCACCGTCCAGGTCCTCGGGCACGAACCGTCGGGGCACCCAGCGCAGCCGACCCGCGTCGGCCCGGGCGCGCAGCGCCGGAGTCAGCTCCGGGGCCACCAGCAGGACGTCCGCGCCGGCGTCCAGCAGCGCGGGCACGCGCCGGGTGGCGACCGTGCCGCCACCCACCACGACCACGCGCCGCCCGTGCAGCCGCAAACCCAGGGGGTACGGATTGGAGGTCACGCCGCACCACCGAGGCGGACGGCTCGTTCGCGGCGCGTGCTCACTTCTCGGCCACCCCTGCGGAGTCGAAGGTGGCCACCTCGTGCAGCACCCGGACCGCGCCGGTGACCACGGGCAACGCCAGCAGCGCGCCGGTGCCCTCACCGAGGCGCAGCCCCAGGTCGATCAGCGGGTCGAGGCCGAGGTGGCGCAACGCGACAGTGGCACCGGGCTCGGCCGAGCGGTGGCCGGCGATCATGGCGCAGACCGCGTCCGGGGCGAACGCGGCGGCGGCGAGCGCGGCCGAGACCGCGATCACACCGTCCAGCAGCACCGGTGTGCGGCGCGCTGCGGCCCCGAGGATCAGCCCGGCCAGGGCGGCGTGCTCCAGACCACCGACGGCGGCCAGCACCCCCAGCGGGTCGGCCGGGTCGGGGGTGTGCCGGGCCAGCGCGGCCCGCACCACAGCCACCTTGCGCGCGTACGTCGGGTCGTCGACCCCGGTGCCCCGACCGGTGGTGTCGAGTGGGTCGGCGCCGGTGAACGCGGCGATCAGCACGGCGGCCGGGGTCGTGTTGCCGATGCCCATGTCCCCGGTGAGCAGGATGCCGGCACCGGCGTCGATCAGTTCGTCGGCGATCCGGATGCCGGTCCGCACCGCCGCCAGCGCCTCGTCCCGGGTCAGCGCGGCCGTCACTGTGAGGTCGCCGGTGCCCCGGCGGACGGACGAGACAACCAGCCGGGGCACGGCCGGATCGAGCACGACCGGGTCGGCGGCCGGATCGAGCAAACCCGGGTCGAGCACGGCCGGGTCGGTGGGCAGCGGGCTGGCCACGCCGACGTCGACCACGGTGACCGAGGCACCGGCCTGCCGGGCGAACGCGTTGACCACCGCTCCACCGGCCAGGAAGTTGCCGATCATCTGCGCGGTGACCTCCTGCGGCCAGGGGCTGACCCCCTGGGCGTGCACCCCGTGGTCGCCCGCGAAGATCGCCACTGCGGCCGGCTCGGGCAGCGGTGGTGGGCAGACTCCGGCCAGGCCGGCGAGGCGTACCGAAAGCTCCTCCAGCGCGCCCAGCGAGCCCGCCGGCTTGGTCAGCCGGCCGTGCAGCGCCCGGGCGGCGGCCATTGCCGCTTCGTCCGCCGGGCGGATCGCCGCGATAGTGGTCTCCAGCATCATGCCTCCATGGTCTCGCGCAGCACGTCGATGAACTCGTCGGTGGTGTTTCGGTCGCGTACGGCCACCCGCAGCCAGTCCGGGCCGAGGCCGGGGAACGTGTCGCCTCGGCGTACCGCCCAGCCGCGCTCGCGAAGGGCGGCCCGGATCGCTGTCGCGCCCGGCAGGTGCAGCAGGACGAACGCGCTGGCGGGACGGCCGACGACGCGTACACCGGGCAGTTCGGCGAGGCGCGCGACCAGGTGCTCGCGGTCGGCGGCGAGGTCGGCGGCGATCGCGCGTTCGGCCTGGACCGCGACGGCGCTGGCGCAGGCCGACGCGGCCGCCAGCGCGGGTGTGCTGACGGCCCAGAGCGGTTGGACGGCGGCCAGCCGGGACAGCAGCTCCGGCGCGCCGAGCAGGTAGCCGATCCGCAGCCCGGCCAGGCCCCACGTCTTGGTGAGGCTGCGCACCACGAGCAGCCCGGGCAGGTCGCGGCGTTCGGCCAGCGACTCCGGTTCGCCGGGGTGCCCTGAGGCGATGGTGGTGTCCGCGAACGCCTCGTCGACCACCAGCACCCGGCCGGGGCGGGCCAGCGCGGCCACCGCCTGGGCGGGGTGCAGCACCGAGGTCGGGTTCGTCGGGTTGCCGATCATCACGAGGTCGGCGTCGGCGGGCACCCGGGACGGGTCGAGCCGGAAGCCGTCGGCGGCGTCGAGCAGCACCCGCTCGACCGGGTGTCCGGCGGCCCGCAGCGCCGCCTCCGGCTCGGTGAACTGAGGGTGCACCACCACGGGGCGGCGCACGCCGCGCAGCGCCTGGGCGATCAGCACGAACCCCTCGGCGGCGCCGGCGGTGAGCAGCACCTCGTTCGGGTGACGGCGGTGTCGGGCGGCGACCGCAGCCCGTGCCGGCGCCGGGTCCGGATAGCGGGCCAGGGCGGTCAGGGTCGCGGCGATCGGGTCGGCCAGCCAGGCGGGCGGCCGCGCCCGACGGACGTTGACGGCAAGGTCGATCAGACCGGCGGTCGCCTCCGCGTCGCCGTGGTGGGCGAGGTCCGGCTCGACCCCGGCGGGTGGGGCGACAGCGCTCGGCTGATCAGACATGTCCGCGATCCTGCCGGGAAGGTGGCCGGTGGGACAGCCGATCCCGGCGTAAGCCGCGTCACCACTCGCCGGTTTAAGAGTTCTTCTCATGTACGAATCGGAAATGTCATAACTTGACCAGGTGAGCAACCGACCCCTTGCTGCCGCTGGTCGTCTCGTCCCTCTCCTCCGCGCCGGACTGATCGCCGGAATCGTGATCGCCGCCGTCGCCTACCCGGTCGTCGCCCTCACCGGGCTCGGCGCGAAGGCCACCGCGCACGCCGTGGACCAGAAGACCCGGGTGCTGAAGACCGCCCTGCCCGCCGAGACCTCGTACGTCTACGGCCCGGACGGCAAGACCGTGCTGACGATGTTCTACGAGGAGTACCGGCAGTACACGAAGCTGTCGGACATGTCGCCGAACATCCAGCAGGCGATCATCGCCGCCGAGGACTCCCGCTTCTACCAGCACCACGGCGTCGACCCGAAGGGCGTGGCCCGGGCCTTCGTCTCCAACGCCCGCTCCGGCGGCTCCCAGGGCGCCTCGACACTGACCATGCAGTACGTCCGGATGGCCCTACGGGACAGCGCGACCACGCCCAAGGAGGTCCAGGAAGCCACCCAGCAGACCAGCCTGCGCAAGGTCAAGGAGATGCGGATGGCGCTGGACCTGGAGAAGGAGATCAGCAAGGAAGAAATCATGGAGCGCTACCTGAACTCGGCGTACTTCGGGCACCGGGCGTACGGCATCTACGCCGCCAGCGAGATCTTCTTCTCCAAGACCCCGAAGGACCTCACCCCGGTCGAGGCCGCCACCCTCGCCGGACTGGTCAAGTCCCCCTCGGAGTACGACCCGGCCGACTCCGACCAGAAGGAGGCCACCGGGCGGCGCAACTACGTGCTGGACCGGATGAGCCAACTCGGCTACCTCTCCCCCGACTCGGCCGCCGCCGCCAAGTCCGAACCGATCCGGCTCAAGCTGACCACCCCACCGCACGACTGCGCCGCGGTGGCGGAGAAGTACAACAGCTGGGGCTTCGCCTGCGACTACCTGAAGAACTGGTGGAGCGCCCAGCCCGCGTTCGGGGCGAACCGGCTGGAACGGATGGACAACCTGCGCCGGGGCGGCTACCGCATCGTGCTCAGCATCGACCCGAAGATCCAGGAGGCCGCGGAGAAGAACGTCGGCACCAAGGAGGCCACCGGCAGCCCGTTCGCCAACGGGATCGTGGTCTCCGAGCCGGGCACCGGGCGGGTGAAGGCCATGGCGGTGAACCGGACGTACTCGCTGGACCTGGCCGACAACCCGCAGAGCTCCAACCCGGAGGCCGGGCCGAACGTGAAGGCCAACTACCCGAACACCGTGGCACCGCTGCTCGGCGGCGGTGACCTGGCCGGCTACCAGGCCGGATCGACGTTCAAGATGTTCCCGATGCTGGCCGCGCTCGACGCTGGCATGACCCTCTCCACCTCGTTCAACGCCCCATACCGCTACCGCTCCGAGGTCTACGACGGCTGGGCGCCCTCCAACGCCAGCGGCGCCATGTCCGGTCAGCAGACCATGTGGTCCGGCTTCGGCAAGTCGGTGAACACGTACTTCGTCTGGCTGGAGGAGAAGGTCGGCGCGGACCGGGCGGTCCGGTTGGCCGAACAGCTCGGGCTGCGGTGGCGCACCGACGTCGACCGGGACCACGCGTCCCCGGACAAGGCGAAGAAGTGGGGTGCGTTCACCCTGGGCGTCTCCGACGCCACCCCGCTGGAGATGGCGAACGCGTACGCCGCCATCGCTGCCGACGGCCGCTACTGCGAGGCCATCCCCGTGCAAGCGATCATGAACCGGGACGGCACGCCCGCCACGTACGCCACAGCGGGCGGTCTGCACCGTGAGGTGGCCAAGCCGCGCTGCCGGCAGGTGGTCAGCGCGGACGCGGCACGGGCGGCCACCGACGCGGCCCGCTGCCCGACCGGCGACACCCCGGCGCGCGGCAGCTGCGGCGGCTGGTCCACCGCCGACAGCGTGCGGGGCACCGTCGGACGCCCGGTGGCCGGCAAGACCGGTACGACCGACAGCACCCGGTCGGCCTGGTTCGTGGGCTACACCCCGGAGTTGGCCGCGGCGAGCTTCATCTCCGACCCGGACAACCCGTTCAACGCGGTCGGTGACGGGCAGTCCCAGATCCCGATCAAGGCGGTTTCGGAGACCCTACGCGACGGCCTGAAGGGCACCCCGACCCGTCAGTTCACCCCACCGTCGGACGCCATCGTCGGCTGACCAGCGCGCGAGTCAGCGCAGGTCGGCGGGGTTCAGCGCAGGTCGGCGGGGCTCAGGCTCAGCGCAGGTCGGCGGCGACGAACGACCACAGCTCCAGGTCCACCCGGCCGCCGCTGACGAACCCGGCGTTGCGCAGCAGCCCCTCGTAGCTGAACCCGGCCTTCTCGGCGACCCGGCGCGAGGCCAGGTTGCCGGGAGCCACCCGCAGCTCGACCCGCTGGAAGCCGTGCTCCAGGATCAGCGCGATGGCCACCGCGTCGACCGCCTCGGCGGCGAAGCCGAAGCCCCGCGCGTGCGCCGCCATCGCGTAGGAGATCTCGGTGAGGCGGGCGCCCCAGTCGGTGCGCCGGGTCCACAGCGAGCCGACCACCTGGTCGTCCTCCCGCCGGAGCACCGCGTAGTGGTCACCCTCTCCGCTGTCGCGCCGCTGCCGGGCCAGATCGGTGCACCAGGCCAGCCCGTCGATCGGGCCGGAGTCGTCGGGCAGCGGCAGCCAACGCCGGGTGAGCTTGTCGGCGAAGATCTCCCCGGCCGCCGCCGCGTCGGCCGCTGTGAGCTGCCGCACCTCGGTACGCGGGGTGGAGACGGTAAGCGCCGGGAATCGGCGCACCGCCACCTGGCCGATCACACCGACACCTCGCCCGACTGCGCGGGCACCACCTCGCTCGTCGGATCGGCCGCCGCCGCGGCGACCAACCGGGCCGCCGTCGCCGGATGGCTCGCCCAGTGCAGCGTGAGCTGCGAGGCGTGCACGTTGCGCCAGACGAAGCCCTCGGGCGTGCCGCCGTCCCAGCTCCAGGCCGGGCGCTGACCGGCGCGGGGGGTGAGCACCGCGCGGTGTGCCTTGTGCCCGACCAGCACCGTGCCGGTGGCGGCGACGACGCTGTCGGTCTGGGCGGTCGCCTCCCGGTAGCCGGCCACCACCCCGTCACGGCTGACGCCCACCGCGTCCAGGACACCGCACATCGGCAACCCGTCCAGCTCCCGGGCCAGCCAGAGCAGCCCGGCGCCCTCGGCGATCACCGGACGCCCGGTCCGCGCCAACTCGGCCACCGCGATGCAGAGCCGCCGGTTGGCCGACAACTGCTCGGCGTACGCCTCGGGCAGCGCGCCGCCGACGACCAGCGCGCGGGTGCCGACCGGCAGCGCCTCGTCGCGTAGCGGGTCGACGACGACGACCTCGGCGCCGGCGGCCTGGAGCAACTCGGTGGTCTCCGGGTGGCTGAAACTGCCGCCCGGCCCACCGGCCACCGCCACCAGTGGGCGGTTCGCCGGGGGTGTGAACGTGCCGAGGGCCTCCTCGGGAGACCAGGCCGGAGCCGGCAGCGACGGGGCGGAACGGGCCAGCCCGAGCAGCCGTTCCAGGTCGACGGTGGCGGCGACGGCCTCGCCCAGCCGGCGGACCGCACGGACGGCGTCGGCCGAACCCTCGACCACCGGGGCCACGCCGTGCCGCCGCGACGGCAGCACCGCCGGCAGGTCCTGTCGACGCAGCGCGCCGTAGACCGGCACCCCCACGTCGTCCAACGCCTCGCGCAGCATCCCCTCGTGCCGCGACGACGCCACCCGGTTGAGGATCACCCCGCCGAGCCACAGCTGCTCGTCGTACGAGCGGAAACCGTGCACCAGGGCCGCCACCGACTGGCCCATCGCGGCCACGTCGACAACGAGGACCACCGGGCTGCGCAGCGCGGCGGCCGCGGCGGCAGTGGACTCCTGCTCGGGACGGCCACCGACCGAGTCGTACAGGCCCATGCTGCCCTGCACCACGGCCAGCCCGGCACCGGCGGCGCCGTGCGCCACCAGCGGGGCGAGCCGGTCGAGGCCGACCAGTCGGGGGTCGATCACCCGACCCGGCCGGCCGGAGGCGAGACCGAGATAGGCGGCGTCGACGTGGTCCGGCCCGAGCTTGAACCCGGCGACGTCGACCCCTCGCTCGGCCAGGGCGGCTAGCAGCCCGATCGCCAGCGCGTTCTTACCGTGCCCGGAGGACGGCGCGCTGAGCACCAGGCGCGGCACGACGGTCATCATCGACTCCTCGCGAGCGGCGGCGGGTACGCGACGGGACGACCGAGGCCGATCCGTCGGCGTGACGATACCCGCCCGGCTGGAGGCGCGAGCACCGCCAACCGGGGTGCCCGGCCCGGCCCTGGCCGGACGCCCGGTCGCCGGTCCCGACCCATCCGGCCCGGTCCAGGTCAGTGGCGCCGGTCATACGAGTAGCCTCGGTGCCGTGTACCGGTTCCTGCTGAGCCCACGCTGGCTGGGCGCTCTCGCGCTGACCCTGGTCGCGGCCGCCGTCATGGTGTTCCTCGGCAACTGGCAGCTCGACCGCTACCGGGGGCGCACCGAGGTCAACGAGCGGATCGACGCGGGCCAGCGGATGGCTCCGGTGCCGCTCATCGACGCGCTGCGCGCTCCCGCCGGCGGCGCGGGGACGGCCGGTCCGGCCCCCGCCGAGGACAAGGTCTGGACCCGGGTCACCGTCACCGGCCGGTACGACCCCACGAACACCGTGCTGGTCCGTGGCCGCACGGTGGACAGCCGGGTCGGTTTCGAGGTGCTCACCCCGTTGGTGCTCGCCGACGGCACGGCGGTGCTGGTGGACCGGGGCTGGATCCCGCCGGCGCCCGGTGGGGCGACCGCCCAGCCGTCGGTGCCGGCCGCGCCGACCGGCGATGTGACTGTGGTCGGCCGGGTGCACGAGACCGAGAGCGGCGCCGGCGCTGTGGCCCGACGCGACGGGCTGCTGGAGATCCGGCGGATCGGGGTGTCGCGGCTGGCCGGCGAGCTTCCCTACCCGGTCTACGGCGCTTACGTGCTGCTCGACGAGCAGACCCCGGCAGCCGATCCGGTGTTCAAGGCGGTGCCGGTCGGGCACGCCAACAACTGGCAGAACTTCGGCTACGTCGTGCAGTGGTGGCTGTTCGCGGTGATGGCCCTGTTCGGCTACGGCTGGGTGGCCCGTCGGGAGGCCCGCCGGGCCGCCGGAATCGGCACCACCCCGGCTCCGCTGGACCGGGCCGCCGAGCCGACGCCGACCGCCTCCGCCTGACCTCGCCCGGTCAGCTGGTGACGCGGCCGGCGTGGATGGCGCGGACCGCGTCGATGGTGTCCGCCTCGGCGGCGGACTTGTCGTCGCGATAGCGGACCACCCGGGCGAACCGCAGCGCCATCCCACCGGGATAGCGCGAACTCGTCTGCACCCCGTCGAAGGCGATCTCCACCACCTGCTCGGGCCGGACCCGGACCACCCAGTCGCCGCGTTCCACGGCGAGGTCGAGGAATCGTTCGGTCTGCCACCGCAGCAGCTCGTCGGTGAGCCCCTTGAACGTCTTGCCGAGCATCACGAAGTCACCGGTGCGCGCGTCACGCGCACCCAGATGCAGGTTGGACAACCAGCCCTTGCGTCGGCCGCTGCCCCACTCGACGGCGAGCACCACCAGGTCGAGGGTGTGCCTCGGTTTCACCTTGACCCAGGCGGCACCTCGCCGGCCGGCGTCGTAGGGGGCGTCCGGCGCCTTGACCACAACGCCCTCCTGCCCGGCGTCGAGCGCGGCGGCGAACGCGGCGGCGGCCTGCTCCGGGCCGTCGACCTCCATGCGACCGACCAGCAGCGACGAATCCACCGAACCGGCGAGGGCGGCCCACCGCTCCCGGCCGGGACTGTCGATCAGATCCTGGCCGTCGAGGTGCAGCAGGTCGAAGAAGTACGGGGTGAGCACCGTGGCGCCCGTGCTCGCAGCCGCCGCGAGCACCGCCGGAGCGACAGGTGTGCGCCCGGTGGTGCTGGGGGTGGTGCGTCGGGCGGCCCGGCTCGACGTCTGCTGGAACGGCAGTGGGCGGCCGGTCTCGTCCAGGCCGATCGCCTCGCCGTCGAGGACCAACTCCCGGCCCGGCAGGGCACGGACCGCGGCGACCACCTCGGGCACCCGGGTGGTGATCTCGTCGAGGCTGCGGGTGAACACGGCGATGTCGGTGCCGGAGCGGTGCACCTGGATGCGGATGCCGTCGAGCTTCACGTCGACCACCGCCGGCGTGCCGGTCGCGGCGAGCGCCTCGTCGACCGAGGGGGCGCTCTGCGCGAGCATCGGCGCCAGCGGGCGGCCGACCTGTAGACCGAAGCCGGCCAACTCGGCGGCCCCTCCGGCCAGCGCGGCCACCGCCACCGCCCGGAGATCACCGGCGAGCAGCAGCGCCCGGCGGACCGCCGCCACCGGCACCTCGGCGGCCCGGGCCACCGCGTCCGCGAGGAGGCCGGCCTGGGCGCCCTGCCGTAGCTCGCCACTGAACAGGCCGGTGAGCAGCCGCTGCTCGTCGGTCGTCGCCGCCGCGTAGAGGGCGCCGAGCAGCGCCCGACGCCGAGCCTGTGAGCCTGAGCCGTGCACCGCGGCGATCTGCGCGATGGCCGCGTCCACGCCGGCCACAGTCAACGTCGGCTCGGCGGCCGGCGGCGGCAGGTCACGCAGGCTCGCGTAGCCGACGCCGGTCTGCCGTTGGCGCAGCTCACCGGCGAGATAGCCGGCGCCGGGCTCGACCTCGCCGGGGTCGAGCCGGCGCAGCGCGTCAGCGAGCAGCTCCACCTTGGCGCGTCGGCCGCTGGTGGCGCCGACGGCGGCGGAGGTGGCTGCCAGATCGAGGAACCGCACGCAGCTCATCCTGCCAGTCACCTCCGACACCGCCCGGGCATTGCCGTGCCCGGGCGGTGTCGGCAGGGTGCCGCCCACTCACTGGACGACGGATCAGGGCCTGGGCGTGTGTCAAAGTCCTCGGTCGAGCCGAGGCGGAGTCCAGGCGGCGATCCGGCAAGGCGGAGATTGGCTCGGATACCGGTGTTGTATCCGGGCCAATCTCCAACGCGGCCGGTCGTCGTCTGGGCCCGCCGCAGGCCGGCCAGGGGCTTTGACACACGCCCTAAGCGGAGACGGGTTCCTCGATGCGCAACCCCCGGGCGCGGACCTCGCCGGCGACCCGGGAGAGCACCGAGTCGAGGGCGACCAGTGCGGCGGAGAGCTCACCGAGCTGTTCGTTGAGCGTGTCCTCGGACCACGCGGAGACATCGACATCTCCCAGCGCGCTGACAGCGGCCCCCAACCGGGCCATCACCTCGTTCGTACTCATGTACGAAAGGCTATAACAGCTGACCATCCGACACGCCGTAAACTCCCAGATCAGGCCCAAAGTTGCCGTTCTGACACCTAACTGCTCACCGCCGCCGCCACGTTGCGCAGGAGCAGTGCCTCGGCCAGGCAGACCCGGGCGAACTCACCCAGGTGCAGACTCTCGTTCGGGCCGTGCGCGCGGGCGTGTGGGTCCTCCACGCCGGTCACCAGGATCGCCGCCTTCGGGAACATCTCCTGGAAGGTGGCGATGAACGGAATCGAGCCGCCGACGCCGATGTCCACCGGGTCGGTGCCGTCCCAGGCGGTCCGAAAGGCCGAGCGGGCGGCGTCGAACATCGGCCCGGACGCGTCGATCACGCACGGGTCACCGTCGTGTTCGAAGGTGACGGTCACCTGCGCACCCCACGGCGCGTGCTGCTCCAGGTGCGCGCGCACCGCCGCGTACGCCCGCTTGGGGTCGTCGCCCGGGGCGAGGCGGATGCTGAGCTTCGCCTTCGCGGCCGGGACCAGGGCGTTCGGCGCCTCGCCGGTGGACGGCGCGTCGACACCGAGAATGGCCACCGCCGGCTTGGTCCAGAGTCGATCGGTGATCCGGCCGGTGCCGATGAACTGCACGCCCTCGGCGAGCCCGGCCTCGGCCCGGACCCGGTCCTCCGGGTAGTCGACGGTGGCGCCCTCCCGGCCGACCAGGCCGTCCACGGCCACGTCACCGGCGTCGTCGTGCAGCGTCGCCAACAGCCGGACCAGTGCGGTGAGCGCGTCCGGCACGGCACCGCCGAACATGCCGCTGTGCACCGCGTGGTCCAGCGTGCGCACCTCGACGAAGCAGTTGACGATGCCCCGCAGCGAGGTGGTCAACGCCGGTACGCCGATGTCCCAGTTACCGGAGTCGGCGATCACGATGACGTCCGAGGTGATCGCGTCGCGGTGCTCGGCCAGCAGTTGCTCCAGTGAGTCGGAGCCGTACTCCTCCTCGCCCTCGATGAAGAGGACCACGCCGACCGGCAGCGCGTCACCGTACGCGCGCAGCGCCGCCACGTGCGCCATGATGCCGGCCTTGTCGTCGGCCGCGCCCCGGGCGTAGAGCCGGCCGTCCCGTTCCACAGGCTCGAACGGGTCGGACTCCCACAGCGACCGGTCGCCGACCGGCTGGACGTCGTGGTGGGCGTAGAGAAGCACGGTGGGCGCTCCGGGCGGGGCGGCCCGACGGCCGATCACCGCCGGCTGGCCGCCGGATCGCACGATGTCGACGTCCAGGCCACAGCCGCGCAGCAGCTCGGCGACCGCCTCGGCGGAGCGTTCCACGTGTGAGTGGTCGAAGCCCTCGAAGGCGATGCCGGGGATGCGGACGAGTCGCTCCAGGTCGGCCCGGACGCCGGGCATCTCCCGCTCGACGGCGGCCCGTACCTCGGACTCGGTCATGATCGGTGAGGTCATGACCGGCATCGTATGCCGGCCTTACCGGGGTGTGCCGGCGGAGCCCGTACCGTCACCGCTGTCCGCGGGGCCGGCGCCGGCCCGCGCGCCCGGGGCGGCCCGCCCGGCGCGGTGTGCGCGGCCCGCCGCCTCGGTGGCGGCGTCCATCCAGGAACGCGCCCGACCGGCGGTGCCGCCCACCCACTCGCCGACGTCGCTCGCGCCGTCGCCGAGCCGGCGCAGCAACCCGACCAGTGGGTCGGTCGACCGGCTGAACTCCTCCCGGTACGACTCGGCAGCCGCCTTGATCTCCTCCGACACGCTTGTCGAGCTGTCGTCCTCGCGGCGCGGATAGTCCCCCGCCAGCACCCGCCCGTACGCCCCGGAGTCGATCCACTGGCGCAGCGACGCCGCCCGCGCCACCGGCACCGGGTGGGTGCTCCACGCGGTCATCCGGATCTTGTGCAGGCTGTCGCGCAGGTCGCCGCCACCGGCGTACTCGGCGGCCTGCTCCAGGAAGGCTGTGGTGTCGACCTGGGACAGGTCACCGCCGCCGGCGAGCTTCATCAGAAGCCGCAGCGCGGCGGCCGGGTCCTGCCCGGCGAGCAGGCCGGCCCGGTCGGCGGAGAGCTCCGCCTTGCGCCACCACTCCAGCATCGCCGCGATGATGGCGCGCAGCGCGATCGCGCCGACCGGCAACCAGCTCAGGTTGGCCGCCCACCGGGTGAGGATCATGAGCATGGTCTTGTAGACCGCATGCCCGCTGCCCACGTGGCCCAACTCGTGGCCGAGCAGGCAGCGCAGTTCGTCCTCGTCGAACTGCTGCACGCAGGCGGAGTTCAGCACGATGAACGGTCGCTCCAGCCCGACCGCCTCGGCGCCCAACCAGGGCGACTGGGTCACGTACAGCTCGGGCAGTTCGGCCACGTCGAGCGCCGCTGCGGCCTCGGTGTAGCGCTGCCACACCGCCGGATACTGACGGTGGTCGACCCGGATGCCGGAGGCCAGCACGGACAGCCGGAAACCGCGCTCGTTCCACATCCCGAAGAACGCCCGCACCACGTCGTCGAAGCCGCGCAGCTCCCGCAGCGCGACCAGGGCACCACGGTCGGCCGGGTGCTCCCAGGCCCGCGAGCTGATGCCGGTGAGGGTGATCCGACGCCGCGCTGGCGCGTCCGCTGCCGTCATGGTGGCTCCCCGTTTGCCGTAGCTCTCCGCATCGTGCCGCAGACCGTGGCCCACGTCCATGCCCCGCTCATCGCAGCCGCACGTAGTACCGGTCCGCGTCGTACGGCAGTGTCGGCGCGCCGTCCACCACCAGGTCGGCGTGGGTAGCGGTCTCGTCGACGGCGAAGTGCGCCCGCTCCCCGTCATGCCAGCGGCGCAGCTCGGGCAGGATCTCCGGCCCGTCCCGGGCGACCGCGCGAGCCAGCCGCAGCGACGCGGGCGCGGTGACGAACACGGCCAGCGTCAGCTCCGGCCGGACGACCGCCCGAGCGGCGCTGACCCCCTCGACCACCAGCACCGGAGCCACCGGAACCGGAACCGGCCGGGGCAGGAAACACCGCCGGACCCAGCTGTACCGCCGGTAGGCACCCGGCTCACCGACACGCAGCGGGGCGAGCACCCCCTCGTCGAGCCGGGGCCAGAAGGTGACCTGGTCGTCCCACCCGTCGAGCAGGTCGTCCGTGTGCACCACCGGCGGTCGGCCGCCGAGCGGCCCCGCCAGGGCATCCGCGAGCTGCGCGGCGAACCGGCTCTTACCCGCGCCACTCGGCCCGTCGACCGCGACCAGCCGGGTCCGCCCCAACCGCGCCGGGCCCGCGAGCACCCGACGAGCCAGTTCGGCGTACGCCTCGACAACCGCGACTGTCGGTCCGCCGGTTCCCGGGTTCAGCGCAGCCTCCCGTGGTGCATGACCGAAGTATGCCGCCACCGCCGCCACCGTCACGTCCGGGGGAATTGGGGCGGCGACGGGTGACGGGCGGCCGGTTCGCCGCCCGGGGTGCCATCGAATCGGCATGATCGGGTGGTGCTCCGAGACGTGATGAGCCCCGGTATAGACGCCCTGCTCGAACAGGCCCGTGCCGGGCTGCACCGACTGACTCCGCAGCAGACCGTCGAGGCGGTCCGCGGCGGCGCGTTGCTGGTCGACACCCGTACCGAACTACAGCGCCGCGAACAGGGCGACCTGCCGGGCGCGGTCGTCGTCGACCGGACCGTACTGGAGTGGCGCCTCGATCCGGCCAGTGCCTGGCGGATCCCGGAAGCCACCGGGTACGACCGGGAGATCATCCTGGTGTGCCGACAGGGTTACAGCTCCAGCCTGGCCGCCGCCAGCCTGCAGACCCTCGGGCTGCGCCGGGCCACCGACATGATCGGCGGCGTGGACGCCTGGCTCGCCGCCGGCCTGCCCACCACCGACCGTCCCGCCGACATCCGCCCCTGACTCCCCCGACCCCGCCACTCACGTTCCGTTGCGGGCGGTCGGTCCGCGCAAGATCGTGCCGGGTGGGCGTGGCCCCCACGACGAGGATCGAGCACGACCACCCTCCACAGGGGACGGTAAACCGGTCAGGAGGGTGGAGGGCCGGGTGGGATGAAGGGCAGGTCGGCGGGTGGGCCGGCTTCGATGAGACGCCAGAGGGCATCGGTGTCCAGGTGTTCCTCGACCAGGTCGCCGAGCAGGTCGAGCGACTGTTCTCGGGCGGCGGCGAAGCTGGTGGCCGGTGCGACCCGGAACCCGCTGCGACCGGCCAGGCGAGCCGCCTCGGTGAGGAACCACCGGCGGAACTCGTCGGACTCGAACGCCCCGTGCCAGTGCGTGCCGTGCACCACGCCGAGCACGGCGCCCTCTGCGACGCCGTCGTCGCCGGTCAGCAGCGGGGTCAGGGTGGGGTCGGCCTGCGAGACGTACCCGTGGTGGATCTCGTAGCCCCGCACCGGAAGGCCACCGGGGCCGGTGCCCACCGACTGCCGGACGGTCTTGCGCGGGTCGAAGGTGATGTCGATGGGCAGCAGACCGAGCCCCGGCACGCTGCCCTGCCGGCTCTCCACCGGATCGTGGATGGCGCGGCCGAGCATCTGGAAGCCCCCGCAGAGGCCGAGCAGGGGCTTGCCGGCCGCCACATGGGTGGCCACCGCGTCGGCGAGACCGGTCTCGCGCAGCCACCCGAGGTCGGCGACGGTGGACTTGGAGCCGGGTAGGACGACCAGGTCGGCGGCGGCCAGTTCGGCCGGTTCGATGGTGAGGCGCACCCGGACGCCCGGCTCGGTGGCGAGCGCCTCCACGTCGGTGGCGTTGCTGATCCGGGGTAGGCGGACGACGGCCACGTCCAGCCATTCGCTGCCGTGCGGGGCTGCGGGTCGACCGAGCACCCGACCGTAGGCGAGTGAGTCCTCCGCGTCGAGCCACAGGTCCAGTGACCAGGGCAGCACCCCGTACGTCGGGCGGCCGGTGACCTGACGCAGCATGTCCAGACCCGGCTGGAGCAGCCCGAGGTCACCCCGGAACTTGTTGATCACGAATCCGGCGATCAGCGCCTGGTCGGCCGGGTCGAGCAGGGCCACGGTGCCGAACATCGAGGCGAAGACACCGCCCCGGTCGATGTCGCCGACGACGATGGTGGGCAGGTTGGCGTGCCGGGCCAGCCCCATGTTGACGTAGTCACCGGCCCGCAGGTTGATCTCCGCAGGGCTGCCGGCGCCCTCGCAGATCACCACGTCGTACGTCTCGCGCAGCTCGGCCAGCGCGGCGTACGCGGTTTCGGCGAGCCGGGGACGCAACTGCCGGAAGGTGCCCGCGGTGATCGTGTCGACCGCCTCGCCCAGCAGCACCACCTGACTGGCCAGGTCGCTGCCCGGCTTGAGCAGCACCGGGTTGAACCGCAGGTCGGGTGCGAGCCCGCACGCCGCGGCCTGCATGGCCTGGGCGCGCCCGATCTCGCCGCCGCGCCCGTCCGCCCCGACGACCACCGCAGAGTTGTTCGACATGTTCTGCGCCTTGTACGGCGCCACCTTCACGCCCTGCCGGTGCAGCCAACGGCAGATGCCGGCGGTGAGCACGCTCTTGCCGGCGTCGGACGTCGTGCCGGCCACCAGCAGCCCGCCGCTCACCTCCCACTCCCCCGTCGCACCCCGACAGCCCTGCCCACACCGACGGCCCGCAGCCCGTGCTCACCGGCACCGCCCGACCGCAGGGTCCCGGCCACGCCACTCAACCCGCGTTCACCGGCCATAACCGCCGACCCTCGCCGGCCCGCACCGGTCAGTGCACGCCTGCTCAGCGCACCGACCAGCCGGCCGAGCGTCACCGGGTACGCGGCGGCCAACCCGACGGCGGCCAGCCCCACCGCGCCGGAGATCCGGGCGGCACGCTTCAGGTGCCGCGCCTCGGGGCGGGGACCGTCGCCGAGGAACGGCCGCACCTCGGAGCGCCCGAAGTAGACGTTGCGACCACCGAGGCGGACCCCGAGCGCGCCCGCCATCGCCGCCTCGCACTGACCGGCGTTGGGGCTCGGGTGGTCGTTGCGGTCCCGCCGCCACACCTGCCAGGCGCGCTGCCGGTCGCCGTGCGCGACCGGCGCGACGGCGATGGTGAGCAGCCCGGTCAGCCGGGACGGCAGGAGGTTGAGCGCGTCGTCCAGCCGAGCGGCCGGCGTGCCGAACCGCGCGTAGCGCGTCGACCGGTGCCCGACCATCGCGTCGAGGGTGTTCGCGGCGCGATAGCCCAGCAGCCCGGGAAGACCAGCGACCGCACCCCAGAGCAGCGGTGCGACCACCGCGTCGGAGGTGTTCTCCGCTACCGACTCGACTGTGGCACGGGCCAACTCCGACTCGCCCAGCGTCGACGGGTCCCGCCCGCAGAGGTGACCGAGACGTCGCCGGGCAGCGGGCAGGTCACCGTCACGCAGCGTACGACCCATGACGGTCGCCTCGTGCCGTAGCGTGCGGCCGCCCAGCACGGTCCAGGTGCCGGCCGCCACCAGCACCGCCCGGGTCACCGGCCGGTGGCGGGTAGCCGCCGCGGCGACCGCCCCGAGCAACACCGGCCCGCCCACGGCCAGCGCGGTGAATGCCGTACCCGCCGTTCGGTCCGGGCGGTAGAGGTGGCGCTCCAACGCGCCGGCTGCCTGCCCGAAGCCAGCCACCGGGTGCCACCGGCGGGGGTCACCGAGCACCCTGTCCAGCGCGTACCCGGCCAGCAGCCCCACCGCGTTCGCCATCGGCGCTGTCCGTCGCACCCGCACCACCTCCGGCCGGCCAGCCTAGACGAGCATCCCGTGAACCAGCCCAACCCACGGTGCCGCACCGGCAACGAGAACTCGTGGAGTGGCAGGCCGGCAAACCCGCCGACGTCCTGTCACGCGGGGTGACGACGCTGGTCGCGCCGCCACCCCGCCCCCGTCGTGCCGCTCAACCGCGACGGCCGAGCCGATCGGTCAGGCTGGTTGCGGAATCCGGCCCCGACCACGCCGCCCTCGGCCGGGCTGCGCCGGCTCCGGCTGCCCCTCGTCGGGCACCGAACCCAACTCGATGTCCAGGTCACCGTCGGCGTTGTCGTCGTCCGCCTCGGGCGACGGGGCCAACTCGTCGTCGAGAGCCGGCGCAGCGTCGGCCGGCCCGCCCTGTCCGCCGCCCGCAAGCGCTCCGCCCTCACCGAGGACGCCGCCGCTCGGAGGGCTGTCGTCGTCGGCCGGGACGTTGCCGAACGGGCTGGTTCGCAGCTCCGCGTAGTCGGGCAGCTCGAAGTCGTCGTCCAGCGGACCGTCGTCGGGCAGCACTGGCGCCTGCCCGGCCGGCACCGGCTCGGTGGGCTCGCCGTGCACCCGGCTCTCGGCCTCCGCGTCCTCCACCGTGCTGGTCGCCATGCTCGGCCGGTTGCGCAGGAAACGGGCGCGCCCCCGGGACAGGTCATGGCCGACGGCCACCGCCTCCAACTCGTAGAGCGTGCGGTGGTTACCGCCGTCGTCGGTCCAGTCGCGGGTGTAGAGCCGCCCGCAGACCACCACCGGATCGCCGACCATGACGGAGGCCGCCACCCCCTCGGCGAGCTTGCGCCAGCAGTTGACGCGGACGCGGAGCGAATTGCCGTCAACCCACCGGCCGCTGTCCCGGTCGAGTCGGCGGGCGGTGGAGGCGACCTTGAAGTTGGCCACCAGGGTGTTGCTCTGGGTCGTACGCCGCCACTCGGGCGTAGTCAGCACATTGCCGACGATTGTCACGTAAGTGTCGAACATCGTCCCTCCAGGGGGATCGGGGCCTGCCAGCGCGAGTCGACTCGACACGAGCATCGACACTGAGGGCGCCCTTTGTGAGCGCCCGTCCCCGACCTGTGGATGACGAACCCACCTGTGGACAACGCCCTGATCAAGCCCTGCTGTGGTACGCCCGACCCACCCGACCCGCCGTCCACGGTTTCCCAGGCCGCCCGAACTGGGTAAGGACTTGATCAACGCACCACCGACAGCTCCACGTCGACGAGAGGTCAGCGCCATGATGATCACTACCATCGGCTCCGCGAACGCTTCCGAGGCGCAGCGATGAGCGCCGTGGCGAACCCGGCCACCGTGGCTGAGTGCCTGCGGGTGGGCGCCGGGTTCTCGCAGGGCGACCGCAACTGGATCGCCGAGCAGTTCGGCACCCTCGACGCCCGGCTCGCCAGCTTCCACGCCGACGCCACCGAGCTGGAGGTGTCGGTGAAGGACCGGGAGGCGCGCGGTCAGAAGGTCACCCTGGAGTGCTGGATCGCCGGCCGACAGAAGATCGTCACCACCTCCACCGAGGAGGACCTGCACGCCGCCCTCAATGACGTCCGGGACGACCTGCGCCGCAAGCTCAACGACGCCAAGACCCGCCAGGAGCCCCGGCACAACAAGCACCTGCGCGACGTCCCGCAGCCGCAGATCGACGCCGACGAGCCCGTCGACCCGGCCCTCCGCGCCGACGCGGAAACCGTCTGACCCACGCCACACCCCCGCGATCTTGCACTTTCGAACGCCGAATGGCGGCAATCGCCCCTAACGCCGGGACACAAAGCGCAAGATCGCGGGGGCGAGCATCGGGCGGGCGTGGGCTACCGCTGGGTAGGTTGGCGGCGTAGCGTCGCGTTCGTGGAACCGGACGTGTTGGGGCCGCCGTACGAGCGGCAGACGATCGACCTGGGCACCGACGACGAAGGCCCCGTCGTCGCGACGCTGGTCCGGCGGCCGGCCGAGCGCCCCACCGGGCGGGCTGTGCTCTACGTGCACGGCTTCGTCGACTACTTCTTCCAGACTCACCTGGCTGACTTCTTCGCCGAGCGAGGCTGGGATTTCTACGCGCTCGACCTGCGTAAATACGGCCGGAGTCTGCTCCCGGCCCAGACCCCGAACTTCTGCCGCGACATCAGCGACTACTTCCCGGAGCTGGACGCCGCCGCCGAGATCATCCGCGAGGACGACGGGCACGACACCCTGCTGGCGATGGGCCACTCCACCGGTGGCCTGATCATCTCGCTCTGGGCGGACGCCCGCCGCGACACCGGCACCATCGACGGCCTGGTGCTCAACAGCCCCTTCTTCGACCTGAACGCCCCCTGGGCGGTCCGTCGACCCCTCGCGGCCGCCGTGTCCCGGCTGGGCCGCAGGGCGCCGCACCGCATCCTGCCGTTCGGGCTGGGCACTGTGTACGGCGAGAGCATCCACTCTGACCACCGCGGCGAGTGGACCTACGACCTGGCGTGGAAGCCGCTGGCCGGGTTCCCGGTCCGGGCCGGCTGGCTGAACGCGATTCGCACCGGGCAGCGCCGGCTGCGCGCCGGGCTGAACATCCAGGTGCCGGTGCTGCTCGCCTGCTCGACCCGGTCATTCCGGGGCACCAAGTGGCACGACAACGCGACCCTGGCCGACGCCGTACTGGACGTCGAGCACATGGTCCGCTACGCGCCCCGCCTCGGTCGCCACGTCACACTGGCGCGCTTCGACGGCGGGTTGCACGACCTCACGCTCTCCGGCCCGGCCGTGCGGACGAAGGTCTTCGACGAGGTGGGCCGCTGGGCCGAGGCGTTCCTCGCCGCCGGCCCCACCGCCCCGGCCGACGTACAGCCGGCCGACCCGGCGAAGGCGACGACGGCCGGCGGCTGACCAGGCCGGGCGCGGTTCAGACGTCGCCGGGCGTCGCCGGAAGGACGGCACTGATCCGGTCGAAGGTCGCCACCGGGTGCGCGCCGACACCGGGCAGGACCAGGCCCAGGCAGTACGGGGAAACCTCACCGGTGGCTTCGGCCTGCACGATGAAGACCGGCGCGCCGACGTACCCCGGCGGCAGCTCGGTGGTGATCAGCACGGCGTCCCCGTCGCGGACCACCCGCTCGATCGCGACCTCCAGCGGCCGCGACCCGTCTTCGCGTACCCCATGGGCCAGCACGAAAGCGGAACTGGTGTCGGCGCCGAGGCGGGCGACCACCTCGGGCCCGGCGGCGATCCCCGCCGGCACCGGCTGCACGCGCCACCGCCAGCCTCCGTCGCCGGCATACCGGTGCAGGCCAGCGGTCGGCAACACGGCGACCCCGTCGCCAGCGAAGCGGGCCCAGCCGGGCACGATCTCAGCCTCGGAAATGACGGCCGGGGCCACCCCCGCCGGCTCGGTGACGCTGGCCCGCAGGGTCAACTCACCGCCCGAACCGCCCACCAGGTCGGCCGCCGTCAGCAGCGACTCTCCCACCGGGTCATCGCCGCCCTGGAAGAAGAACGCGGTACCGACGTCGCCCGATGACCGGTACGGCAGGATGGCGCGACCGACTACCTGGCACAGCTCGTAGGCGACGTCGCTCTCGGCGTCGGAATCCAGCAGCACCAGCCAACGGTACGGTCCGCGGCCGGGCCGCCCCGAGGTAACCCGGATGCCCGCTACGGGGCGGACGTGAGACTCTGCTCGGCAACGTGGACGCGGGCACCCTTTTCGCCGTCGGGCAGTGGGACGGCGGTACCCTCTGGGCGCGACATCCACGCCACACGCGCCCGTAGCTCAGCGGATAGAGCAGGGGACTTCTAATCCCAAGGCCGCAGGTTCGAATCCTGCCGGGCGCACTTCACCACCGCAGGTCAGCGGCTTGCCGTGCCCGGTCGAGACGATCACCGCGGCGGCCTTTCAGCACGGTTCGGGGCGAGGCACCGGACGAGCGGGAACGTCGTCTTGGGCGCAACGATCTGAAGGCGGCCGTGACGCAGCCTGGGACGTCTATCCATCTTGCCCTTTCGCGCACTGACGGTAGTATCTCCGTGTTTTTGCTTGCAACGGGGAGGAAGACCACATGCGATGGAAGTTCCCGGCCGGCGCCCTATTGGCGCTGGCCTTTTTGATTCCGGCGGCACCGGCGGTGGCTCACATTGAATCGCCCGGGCTGAACGAGGCCTGTCAGGCGGTCGAGCGCAAGGCGTACAAGGACATCCGCGAGCTTTTCACCATCGACCTGGACACCGCCCCCGAGCAGGAGGTACGGGTGTTGGCCGCCCAGATCCTGTCCGCGGCGAACGCCGACTCGTTGCCCATTCTGCCGGGTGCCATTCAGGAGGCACTGAAGGGCACTGAGGAAGAGCTCCGCGCGTTCCTCAAGACGAATGTGCAGGCAGCCTGGTCAACGGCTCTGCGGATCACTGTGGTTCGCACGCTGACGGATGCTGGCCCCAACGTGGAGGCGGCCGCACAGACGGTGCTCCGCGAGGCGGCCGTCGATTCCTATCTGGCTTACCTGAACGACGGCCTGTACGCCGCCCGTGAGCTCGACTGCACGTCTCAGCCCACCCCGACGCCGACGTCTCAGCCCACGCCGAGCGCTACGCCCAGCGCCTCGACGACCGCTGCACCGACTCCTACTGCCTCTGCCAGCCCGGGTGCCCCCGGCGGCGAGGGTGGCGAGGGCGGTGGGCTGCCCGTTACCGGTGCCGGCACCGCGACCGTGGCCGGCATTGGCAGTGTGCTCCTGCTCCTCGGCGGCGCGGGCTACCTGATGGGGCGCCGACGCCGTTCCCGCTTCGTGGCATAGCTCAGCCTGATGCGCCCGGCTCGATGCTTCGTCGGGCCGGGCGCGTCTGCGCCGCACAAAGGGTGTGCTCAGCCCTGCTGGTGGCGCTCATTGCGCCGAAGGGCCTCTTCGAGTTGGTCCTCAAGAATGATGATTCGGCAGGCCGAGGCCATGTCGGTGCCCTGGTCGCACATCTCCCGGGCTCTCGCGGCAAGGCGCAGTTGGTAGCGGGAGTAGCGGCGGTGCCCGCCACTGGAGCGCTGCGGGTCGATCAGTTTCGCATCGCCGAGTCGGCGTAGGAAGTCCTGCGAGCAGCCGAGGATCTCGGCGGCGCGGCCCATCGTGTAGGCGGGGTAGTCCTCATCGTCGAACATGTCGTCGGGTTGAGCCATGGAACCTCCATCACGAGGGCCCCGGTGCTCGGAAGCACCGGGGCCCAAGGGTTGTGGGTCAGGAACACCATCTACCGACAGAACGTCGGCTTGTCTTGTCCGCACCAGCCGTCAGGGACGACTTCGGGTGCGAGGATCGCATAAGCGTGACCGGAGACCACCTCTCGTTCGATGGAAACTGCGGTGTCCGCGCCCAGCCCACGAAAGCGACTGGCAGCGGGCGATCCAACGGTGTAATGCCCTCCCTTGCCTCTGATTTCCTCTGTCGTACTCCGTGCTGCCCGTCGGTGTCCGAGCCCCACGCGACTTCATGGCCCTGACACGTGCGACGAACCCTTCTCAACCTCGGGTGAAGCCCTGAACAAGCGTCGGCCCCACCCGCTGTCACACGCCTTCCACGTACTACCTACTACCCAGCGACGGCGAGTGCCCGTCGCCTAACTGAGCAGGCCCTACAAGCTTCCTGGGCCCCACTCCTTCGCCCTCGTGCGGGGCGGCAACGTCAGCGTCTTTGTTTGCTCTCTCGACCCCAGGAACGTTAGTCGGCGACGGCACGAATGTCTAGCGCTTCGCTCATAGATTTTCTCCGAGGACGGAGATAGCCCCGCCCGCGCGCAGCTGTCTCCTGGCGCTCAGCACCAGCGCTGCGTTGGTAGCGTCGGGCCGTGTCGATGTTCCGCACTCCTCAGGTGATCCTCTTCAGCGAAGACGTCTCCCGCGCCGCCGAGTTCTACGCCGGTCTCGGCTTCACTGAGACCTTCCGGGTGCCGGCCGAGGCGAGCCGATCCACATCGATCTCGTCCTCGACGGCTACAAGATCGGCGTCGCCTCGGTGGCCTCCACCCGCGACGATCACGGGCTCGACCCCGTACCCCAGGGCCAGCGCGCCGCGGTGATCCTCTGGACCGACGACACCGCCGCCGCGTACGCCGAACTCACGGCGAACGGCGCACCAGCACTTGCCGCACCACACCGGTGGCTCGACCGCCTGCTGATCGCCTGGACGGCCGACCCGGACGGCAACCCGGTCCAGATCGTCCAACAGCTCTAGAGCGCAAACCAGTGATGACGTGCCGCAGGGGGGCACCTACGTCAGCGACAGGTAGGCGCGTCACGGCGGCCCTGCTCGGTAGAAAGTGCCCGGCGAGTGTCTACGGGTTGGCCGGCCTACGGCGTTAATAGGGCGTGACGTTCGAGGAGTACGCGTTCGCTCGCACTTCAGCGCTGGTGCGGCTCGCCCGGCTGCTGACCGGTGACGAGCACCGGGCCGAGGACCTGGTTCAGGAGGTCCTCGCCCGGGCGTACGCCCGGTGGGGGCGCATCTCGCGGACGGACCAGCCGGACGCGTACGTGCGACGCATGCTCGTCAACACCCACAACTCGTGGTGGCGTCGGCTCAGCAGCCGGGAGATCTCGGTTGCCGCGGTGCTCGATCGGGCCGACGGGGTGGACGAGGCCGCCGGCGTCGCCGAGCGCGACGCGCTGTGGCGGTTGGTCTGTGATCTGCCGGCACGTCAGCGCACCGTGATCGTGCTGCGCTACTACGAGGATCTGGACGACTCGTCGATCGCGGAGATCCTCGCCTGTTCGACAGGGACGGTACGCACACACGCCAAGCGGGCCCTGGCGTCGCTGCGTCGACGACAGGGTGCGGCAACCCACGCATGGGCGGGAGACCTCTGATGTTCAGTGACCTCGACGAGCAGCTCGCTACCACGCTCAGGCATCGGGCGGGAGGCGACATCGACCCGACGCCGATCGTGCAACAGGCCCGGCATCGGGGCCGGCGGTTGCGGCTGCGGCGGCGGGGGCTGATCATCGGCGGCGTGGCGGCGGCGTGTGTCGCTCTCACCTGGGTGGTGCTGGCGATCCCGGGTGTTCGGAGCACCGATGACCCGGTCATGCCGGCCGCGGCACTGATGCTGCCGAAGGCGCAGAGCGATGGGACCGTACGCCCCGAGGAGGTCGGCGCGGATCCCGCGACAGTGCACTTCACTACCGACACGCTGGTGAACGGTGCCGACTTCGCCACGTGGCGCACCGGGCGCGGCATCGAGAGCGTCGAGTTCCGGGGTCCGAGCGATCAGGCGCGTTTCGCGCTGGCGCGCACCGAGGCGTTGCTCGACGGGCTCCAGCAGACGCTGTCCTCGCAGGGGCGACCGCAGGGGCGGACCGAGATACGGGTCGGCGACCGCTCGGGGGTCGCCTGGTTCGATCCGTCCGGCGACCGGAAGCTGTGGTTCGTCCGCTGGCAACCCGCCGACGGGCTCTGGGCCCAGTTGGACAGCTACGCGACCACCCTTGACGACGCGACGGGTACGGCGAGCCGGGTCCGGTTCGACGGCGCCCACCGCTGCGCCGTGCCGTTCCGCCTGGAGTCGCTGCCGCCCGACGGACGGCTGCTGGAGTGCTCGGTCACGCTCGGCCGGTCAGCGCGGGACTTTTTCGTCGAGGGCGCTCTGGTGGTCGGTGACGCATCCGGCCGTTGGCTGACCGTTCGGGCGCAACCCGCCCCGGCCCGCGACGCCCGGCCCGCGGATCTCGTCGCCGGCCCCTACCGGGCCCGTCGGCAAGGCAGTGACGTCCTGGAGATGGTGGTCAAGCCCTGCGTCGTCGAGGCGTTCCGCAAGGGTTGGGGAAACGGCTACACCGAGGCGGAGGGCTTGGCGATCCTCGGCGGGTACCGGCCGGCCCGCGACCTCGACCGCCTGGAGACCTGGTGACGCCGCGCTCAGGCTGAGGCCGCCGCCACGCAAAATTCGTTGCCCTCCGGGTCGGCCATCACCACGTGTTGCTGGTCGAACTCCGCCAGGACCCGTCCGCCGGCCCGCACCAGCCGCTCGGCCTCAGCCCGGATCCGCGCCCACTGCTCGTCGGAGTTGCCGTGGCCGGGCACCCGGATGTCGATGTGGAGCCGGTTCTTCGCCGTCTTGGGCTCGGGCACGTTGAGGATGGAGAGGTAGGGGCCGACACCATCGGGGTCGCACAGCCACGCGCCGTGCTCGGGAAGGTCGTCCTCTGGCAGGTCGAACTGCGCGTGCCATTCCGCGCGGGTGGCGAAGGGCGGCGGTGGTGGCTCGTCGATGTAACCCAGGGCCTCCTTCCAGAAGGCGGCGAGCACCTGTGCGTCCGTGGAGTCGAGGGTGAGGGAAATCCGAGCTGCCATGACCGGGACGGTAGCGCGTACCTCCGACTTTCTAGACGGGCCCCAGCAAGGCGGCCAGAGCGGCGTCGCCCTGGCCAAGTTGCGCACCACCCGTCGCTGGCGCGACCAGGAACCGTTGGCAACCGTCGAGTTCCACGTACCGGTCGGGGCCCGCCCCTTCGAGCGGGCGCAGCACCGCGAAGCGGCTCGCCGGGGTGGCACAGTCGACCACCGCCCGGCGGTTGGACAGCCCTCGGAGCACGCCCGCCTGACGCTCGGCCGGCAGCGGGCCGCCGTACACGAAATCACCCGGCGGTTTCTCGCCCTCCTGGAGCGACGCGGGCACCTCGTAGACGCAGAGGCGCAGCGGCCCGGCGGTCGAGCGGGCCGGCGGAGGCGGCCCGGGGCGGCCATTGCGGGTCTCCACCCACACCAGGTCCGTCCACTGTTGGGCACATCCGGCGGCCTCGGCCGCCGCGGATTCGACCTGCCGGATGGTGCGGGTGTCCACAGTGGTCCACTGCGGCCCGGCCAGAGCGGCGATCACCTCGGGGTGCGGCTTGTCGCAGGAGTCCGTCGGGATGTGGGGCCGGAGCCAACGCCCCCGCTCGTCCACCAGTGCGAGCCACGGCGGAATGACCATGTCGAGGGTGCAGGCCACCTTCCCGTTGGCCTGTTCGTCGGGAAGGCGCAGCGCGGTGAGCAGCCGTGCGATCTCCTCGGCGCGTCGCTCGGTGGCGACCTGCTCCTGGCCACCATTGGGTCCCGGCCGAATCTCCCGCCCGCAGACCACGGCCGCGACCGGTGTGAACGTGGGGTCGATGCGACCGATCGTCGGCTCGTCCACGGCCAGTGGCGACGCCTCCATGGTCATCTCACCGGCCCTGGGCGCCTCCGTGGCGCAGGAGGTCCACCCGTCGACGATCTGAGCCGGAGCGGGCTCGTCGGCCCGACCCGGCCCAATCTCCGTGCCACCGCAGCCGCCCAGCGTCATGCCGAGCAGTGCCACCGCGAGTGCGGTACGGGAGAAGCGCATCCGGCTCACCACCTTTCCATCCGGGGATGAGACGGACGACGGGCGACCCCGGTTCCGGCCGGGTGGTCGCTCCATCGCACCCGGTGATCGACTCGGTTTTCATGATGTCGGGTGGTCAGCCGGCTCCGGACACCCCGACTTCCGTGAACGCGAGTGGATCACGCCCGCCCGCCGCAGCGCCCACAGCACAGAGTGACACATTAGCGACACTCCGCACACAATGGAGACCCCGCCACGGTCCGCCATGCTATTGTCCGATGTCGATCTACGCCGCGTGGACCCGGACCGGGTCGTTGTCGGAAGGACACTTCCCGATGCCGGCCGTTGCCACCCCAACCGTGCCGCCGCCCACGCTGGACAATCCCGCCGGCGGGGCCCTGGGCCTCATCTTCACCACGTTGCCAGCGCTGCTGCGGCTGAGCTGCGGGCTGTTCGGCGCGGCGGTCGCCGTGTCGGTGCAGACCCCGCCGGTGCAGCAGGCGGTGCTGCTGCCCGCCGTGGGGGTGCTGACCGGCTGGTCCCTCTGGTACGCACACCGCGCGTTGCGCCACGGCATCGGCCCCGGCCTCGTCGGCGGTGACGTGGCGGTCACCGCGCTGACCTGCCTGCTCATCCCGGTGCTGATGGCGCCCGAGGTGCTGCCCGGCGAGGGCAGCTGGATCGCCGTGCTGGCCAGCACCACGGTGATCAACACACAGGCCACGACCTCGGCACGCTGGTCGATCCCGGCCGGGCTACTCGTGATAGCCACCTACGTGACGGGGGCGCAGGCAGCCGGCAACCCCACCGAAGCCCGGGCGCACGCGGCCACGCTACTGGCACAGACCGCCTGCACGGCGATGATGGCGGCGGTCATGCGCCGACGCATCGGCCGGGCGGACCGCGCCTTCGTCGAACACCAGCGGCTGACCCGGGAGGCGTTGGTCGCACGCGCCGCCCGCGAGGCCGAACGCCAGCAGAACCGCGACCTGCACGACACGGTGCTCGGGACGCTGACCATGGTGGGGCTGGGCGCGGTGGCCGGGCCTTCGACAGTCTTCCGGGACCGCTGCGCGGCCGACCTGCGTACCCTCGTCGCGCTCACCGACGTCGGCCCGGTGGCCGGTGACGGCCCGGTGCCGCTCGACGGGCGGTTGCGGTTGGTGGCCGACCGGCTACCCGAGCTTGCGGTACGGCTGGACCTGGAGTCCTGCGCCGTCCCGGTCGGCGTGGCCGACGCGATCAGCGAGAGCGCCTACGCGGCGCTGTCCAACGTGGTCCGCCACGCGCCGGGCGCCGGGGCCACGCTGCGGCTGACCCGCGACGCCATCGGCGTCGTGGTCGAGGTCGTCGACGACGGCCCCGGCTTCGACCTGGCCACCGTCCCACCGCACCGGTACGGGTTGCGCGAGTCCATCTGTGGCCGGATGGCGACTGTCGGTGGCCGGGCCGACGTGCACTCGGCCGTCGGCGTGGGCACCCGGATTCGGCTGGAGTGGCCCGGTGTCGGCTGACCTGAACGCCCCGGCGCACCCCACCGACGCGCCCGAGACACCGAACTGGACCAGCGTTCCGACGCCTCGGGAACCGGAGTCCCCCGCGGCGCTCGCCGCCCCGGCCGCCGTGGCGCACGCGTCCGACCGGGGTGCCCGGATCGCCGCCGTCGCCATCGCGTTGGCCTGGCACGTCGCGATCGCGCTGCCGGCGGTGCTGTCCGCCCGTGCGGAGTTCGCCGCGCCAGCGGTGGTGCTCGGCGCCTGGGTACTGGTCGCCGTGACCGGCGCGGTCGCCGGGGTACGGCTGCTGCAAGGCTCGCCGCTGCCGCCGTGGCCGCTGGCCGGGCTGCTGCTCGTCGTCGACGCGGCCGTCTTCGCCGCGGCCGGTGAGCGGCAGTTGTTCACCGCCGCCAACTGGGTGTGGGGCACGCTCGGCTGGTTCTTCGTGCTGGCGGTGTGGGGCCGGCGCGTCGTGGGGCTGATCGCGCTCCTCAGCACGCACGCGTTGATCGCCCTGGTCGCGGTGCTCGGGCACGGCCCCGATCCGGCCGACGTGGCCCGCTACGTGATGTACGTCTACGGCACGTTCTCGCTGCCGGTGGCGGTCTTCGTCGGCAGCACCGTCATCGTCGGCCTGGCTCGGGAACGGGCCGCCGTGTCGGCCGCCGGTCACGCGATGGCCGCGGAGCGGGACGCCGCCGAGCGTGGCCTTCGGGAACGCCGGGACCGGCTGGCCCTGGTCAGCTCGGCGGCCGGGCGGGTCCTCGGGGACCTGGCCGCCGGCCAGGCCGACCCGGACGACCCGGAGGTGCAGCGCCGGTGCATGCTGGCCGCCGCCCGACTGCGCCGGCTGATCGCCGAGTCCGACGATGTGCCCGACCCGCTGTTGCACGAGTTGCGAGCCGCCGCCGACCTGGCGGAACGCAACGGCCTTCCGATCGACCTGGTCACCATCGGCACCCCGCCGCCGCTGCCGGTGGAGGTCCGCCGCCGGCTGGCCGACCCGCTCACCGGCACCCTCGCCGACGCCCGGGAATGGGCGCGTCTGACAGTGGTCTCCGGCTCGGACGAGGTGGTGGTCAGCCTGGTCACACCGGACCGGGAGGGGCCGGAGTCGACTGGCCCGCCCCCCGGGGAGCACAACGACGGGCCGGTGGAGTACCTCTACGAACGGGACGGAAACATCAGATGGGCGCAGACCCGGTGGCGGCGGTGACCGGCGATCGACCGGTCGGGGTGGCGATCGTCGACGACCATCCGGTGGTGGTCGAGGGGGTCCGCGCCTGGCTCGCCACCGAGCCTCGCCTGACGGTGCTCGCCACCGGAGACGACCCGGACGCGGTGCTGCGGGCGGCGCCGCACGCCGACGTCATACTGCTCGATCTGCGACTGCACGGGCGGATGGCGTTGGACAAGTTGGCCGAACTGAGCGCCGCCGGCCGGCGGGTGGTGGTCTATTCGGAGCACACCGACCCGCAGACGATGCTCGCCGCGTTGGACGCCGGGGCGGTGGCGTTCCTGGCCAAGCACGAGGGCCGGGAACACTGCGTGGAGACGGTGCTGGCCGCGGCGAGCGACCGTCCGTACGTGCCGCCGGCGCTGGCCGGTGCGATGGTCGGCGACCCACGGCCGGACCGGCCGATGTTGTCCGACAAGGAGCGTGAGGCGCTGCTGCTCTGGTTCCAGTCGATGTCCAAGGCGTCGGTGGCCCGGCGGATGCAGATCAGCGAGCACACGGTGAAGCAGTACGTCGACCGGGCACGGATCAAGTACACCCGGGCGGGGCGACCCGCCGCCACAAAGGCGGCGCTACTCGCCCGTGCGATCGAGGACGGTCTCGTCCGCCCGGAGGAGATCGGCATCTACCGGTCACAGGCGGCGCACGACCGGCCGACCCCCTAACAGGCGTCATGACAGGGGCGCGCCGGTCCGGAAGGCTTCCTTACACAGCCAGCTGACCGGAAGGTCGTGACGATGCACGCCGACGCGTCCCCCTTCTTCATCGGTCCTCACCGGTTCGACGCCACCGACGACGACGTGGGCCCGACCCTGGACCGCCGCTACAACCTGCGACCCATGCCCGGCGAGCGGTTGCTCGGGCGACACCGGCTGCTGGTCGCGGGCTACCTGCTCGGGCCGAGCGAGGTGCGACGCCGCTGGCAGTTGCCCGAGCCGGTCGCGGTGACCGTGACCGACCAGCGGATCTGCTGGGTGGGCAGTGGCTCGCACCTGTCGCTGGTCGCCGACGGCACGCACCGGGCCCGGCCACCGGCTCGACTGAACGGCCTGATGAGCGGTCAGATCCGCTGGCAGTGGCCGTCCCGGTTGGAGCTGCCGACGAGCGCGCCGGACGTCCCAGCCCAGCTGCTGATCGTCTGCGACGCGCTGCGCACCATTCAGCAGCCGGCGTTGGCCTTCAGCGGAGTGACAGCCGAGGTCGTGGCGCTGGCCCGGCAGGTCCGCCGGGCGGTTGCCATGTTCCGGCTCAACCGTCCACAACTGGTCGACCTCTCGGCCCAGGAGCGCGACGTGCTGCTGCTGCGGGCCGGCCCCGGTCTGCTCGCCGGCGACACCCGGATCACGCTGCCCGGCTCGTTGCCGGTGGAGTTCCACTCCCGGGACGACTACTACCGCTCAAGACCGGATCCGACCTCGTGGGGCGGGCTCGCAGGCGGCGCAGCATCCGGGCAGCGGTGACACCGACCGTCCGCGTCGGCAGACACCGTTCTGCCCTGGCGCGGAGCGATCCAGCCAGCTAGGGCGTGCGTCGAAGCCCCGGGCCCACCGAGAACGTCGACACACGCCTTCAGCGTCAGGCGCTGGGAGCGGGGTGTTCGGCGGCGGCGTCCAGAGCGGCGGCCTCCTCCGGCGTGGGCGCGCTGCCGCCCAGGTGCGCGGGCTGCCACCAGGTGTCGTCCGGGCCGGCCGGGGTGTC
Source organism: Micromonospora sp. DT15 (assembly GCF_049841475.1). Classification (NCBI taxonomy): domain Bacteria; kingdom Bacillati; phylum Actinomycetota; class Actinomycetes; order Micromonosporales; family Micromonosporaceae; genus Micromonospora; species Micromonospora sp. DT15. Next base: position 261,421 of record NZ_JBNCKJ010000009.1, on the reverse strand, counting down.
CGGATAATCCCGCTGTGCCCGGTCGACGAGGGCGCTGAGGCGGGTGGTCAGCTCGGCGGCCAGCACGTTCGGGTCCGGGAAGTCCGCCGGGCTGATCGGCTCGCCGATCAGGATCGTGATCGGCGTGTGCCGACGGGTCAGAGTGCGCGGGCGGCCCTTGGTCCAGAGGCGCTGGGTGCCCCACAGCGCGACCGGCAACACCGGCACCTTCGCCGAGCGGGCCATCCGGACCGTGCCGCTCTTGAGCTCCTTGACGGTGAACGACCGGCTGATCGTCGCCTCGGGGAAGACGCCGACGACCTCGCCCTTCTTGAGCGCGCCAACGGCGGCGCGGAACGAGGCAGCGCCGGCCTGCCGGTCCACCGGAATGTGCCGCATACCGCGCATCAGCGGGCCGGAGATCTTGTGCGTGAAGACCGAATCCTTGGCCATGAACCGCACCAGGCGGCCCGACGCGTTCGCGCCCAGACCCGCGAAGATGAAGTCGAGGTAGCTGACGTGGTTGCTGGCCAGCACCGCCCCGCCCGTGCGGGGTACGTGGTGGGCGCCCTCGATGGTGATCTTCAGGTCGAGGACCCGGAACAGCGTCTTGGCGGTGGCGATAACGGGCGGGTACACGAGCTCCGGCATTCGCAGAATCTACCCTGACCGGCTGGGGATCGGCTGGGTGGCGACCCGGCGGCGGCGACGCGAGCGGCGGCGCCACCGCCGGTTCGGCGGCCGAATCGATCAGTCCGCGAGGTTGTCCAGATCCAGTCGACCCCGGGCGAACGCGTCCACCCGGCCCCAACGACCGGGGATGTCCAGCACCTCGATGCGACCCATCCCCACCGGCAGCCGTGGCTCGACCGCCAGGTGACCCTCGTGCGGCTCCAGACCGAGCATGGTGCGCAGCAGCAGCAGCGGGGTACCTGTCGACCAGGCCTGCGGGCTGCACGCCGTCGGGTACTCCACCGGGAACTTGGTCAGCTCCCGCGGGTAGCCGCCGAACGCTTCCGGCAGCCGGCCGTCGAAGTACGTGGCCGCGTCCAGGATGCCGTTGGCGATGGTCGCGGCCTCCTCGGCGAAGCCGTACCGGCGCAGACCCCAGGCGATGAACGAGTTGTCGAACGGCCAGATCGTGCCGTTGTGGTAGCCGATGGGGTTGTAGCGGGCCTCCCCCTCGGCGAGGGTGCGCACCCCCCAGCCGGAGAAGAGCCGCGGCCCGACCAGGTGCGCGGCGAGCTTCTCCGCCCGCTCGGGTTCGACGATCCCGCTCCACAGCAGGTGGCCGATGTTGGAGCTGAGGATGTCGCACTGCCGGCCGTCCGGGTCCAGGGCCAGGGCGAAGTACTCACCGTCGTCCACCCACCAGTCCCGGTTGAACCGCTCCTTCAGCTCCGCCGCCTCCCGCTCCAACTGGTCGGCGAACTCCGGATCACCCCAGAACTCGCGCGCCAACCGGGCCGCGCGGACCTTCGCGTCGTACGCGTACCCCTGCACCTCGCAGGTGGCCCGGGGGAACGGCGGCAGCGTGCCGTCGGAGTAGGAGATTGAATCCCAGGAGTCCTTCCAGCACTGGTTCTCCAGGCCGGTGTCGGTGTTGCGTCGCTCGTACCAGATGTAGCCGGTGCCAACCAGGTCGGCGTAGTTGTCGATCCACCTCAGCGCCGCCCGGGACTCCTGCTCCAACTCCTTGACCAGCGCGACGTCCCCGCTCCACTTTTCGTACTCGTCGAGCAGCACGATGAACAGCGGCGTCGCGTCGACCGAGCCGTAGTACGGCGAGTGTGGCTGCTCCTCGAAGGCCGCGGTCTCGCCGTAGCGCATCTCGTGCAGGATGCGCCCCGGGTCCTCGTCCCGGAAGTCGTCGAACCGGCTGCCCTGCAGGGACGCCAGGATGCGCAGCGTCGTCTTCGACAGCTGCGGGGTGAACGGCAGTGTCTGCAGGCAGGTGAGGATGCTGTCCCGGCCGAACATGGTCATGAACCAGGGCAGACCGGCGGCCGGCAGGGTGGCACCGCCCAGCGACAGCGGCGAGAAGCGCAGCGCCGCCAGGTCGATCAGACTGCGCCGGTACGTGCTCGCCACGCGCCCGTGCTCGCTGTTGACCTTCGGTGCGTCGGCGATCCACTTCTCCAGGTCGTGTTGGAGGGCGAGCCGCTCGGTGCCGTGTTTGCGCAGGCCGAACCGCAGGTCCCGGCCACCGGGTCCGACCGCGTAGGTCTGGACGTCGATCGAGGCATCCCACTGCTCGTTGGGCTCCAGATGCACGGTGTACGAGAAGCCCTTGCTGTCGTACCGGGCCGACGTCGACGACGAGATGACCGTCTCCCGCCGGAAGTTCCCCCGCCGGTACCCCAGCCGCAGCCGGTCCGACTCCACCTCGGTGTAGATCTCGCCCTTCTTGTTGAGGATCTCGTCCTTCACCTGGAACAGGTCGGCGAAGTCCGACGCCGCGTCCATTCGGACTTCCAGGTCGACAGGCTTCTCGTCGTGGTTGAGGATGGTCAGCTGCTCACAGAAGCTGCCGCCCACCGCGCGCTCGCGGATGATCGACAGCTTCGCGTCCACGTAGTGCGTGGCCATCCCTGGGACCAGGAAGAATCGCGACTCGAAGTACTGAAGGTCGTCGTAGGAGAGCGAGTTGAGTCGCTCACCGTTGATGGTCAGCACCCAGGTCGACAGGAACCGGGTGTCGATGGAGAAGAGCCCGGTGGGCTCGCTCGGCGTCGCCTCGATGTCACCGGTGTCCTCGCAGACGACGAACGTGTTGCCGTCCAGGATCCGGATCGTGTTGCTCTGCCCCATCAGTGCTCCTCCCCCGCGAATCGCCGACGCGGCCCACGGGCGTCCGGGGAGCCCGGAAAGATCCGCTCCACCTGTACGACGAGGCGAGCGTCACCGGACACCGTCATGTCCCCCCGCAACAGCGCCGCCAGCCCGTGCTCGCGCCCCGAGGCGATGTCGTCGAAGAGGACCGGGCTCGCGCCGATCACCGTGTCGGCCTCCTGGTCCTCCTGACTGACGTTCAGCCGGCCGTGATCGATCCTCAGCAGCCAGTGCCGGGTCTGCGCCCCCTCGTGCAGGTCGATCCGCAGCGTCCCGGAGGTCTTGGCCAGCAGAGGTTCGTACCCCCGCCGGTCCAGGTCCTCGAAGAACCTCGTGGTCGCGTCCACCATCGGGTCCACTCCTCCCAGTTGCCGGACCGGGGATCCCACCCACCGCGCTCGCGTCGCACGGACGGCCGGCGTTGCACGTCCCCGCACGGGTCCCCGCCGCTCCCCCGCTCAACCTCGCCCGATCCGGGTGAGCAGGGGGTGGAGACACCACGCGCCGGCCCTCCCGGAAGGGAGAGCCGGCGCGCACCGCGGCGGACGGGTCAGTTGTTCGGATCGTCGGCGCTGATGTCGGCCAGGACCGACTGTGGTTCGCGCTCGACAGCGAGGTCACCCATCGACACCAGGCCGACCAGGCGCCCGTCGTCGATCACCGGAAGTCGGCGTACGGCGTACGTCCGCATCAGGTCCGCGGCGGCCACGGCATCGTCGTACTGACTCACCGTGATCACGTCGCGAGTGGTGATCTGGTTCAACCGGGTCGTACCCGGGTCCATGTTCTCCGCGACACCTCGGACCGTGATGTCCCGGTCCGTGACGATGCCGACCACACTGTCACCGTCGGTAACCACCACATCGCCAATCGCACTGTCACGCATCTCCTGCGCGGCTGCGATGAGCGTGTCGTTGCCGTCCATCGTCACCAACCGGGTCGTCATGAACTCTCCGACCGTTGTCATGGTGCTCCCCTCTCGGTGTCGGCACGGCCCGTCTACCCGCCGCCCGGGAGGGGGTAACGCCGACTGCCCGCCGGGACTGTCCGTGCAGGTGTCCGCTGCCTACCGTGGGCCCATGATGACGGGCGAGGACGAGCTGCGGGAGCTGGTCGCCGGCAGCAACTGGCTGATCCGGGCACTGGCGGTGGTGCGTGATTCCGGGCTGCCGGACGCCTGGATCGGCGCTGGCGCACTGCGCGACCTGGTCTGGGGCGAGCGGTACGGCAACGGGTTCGACCCGGCGCGGGTCCGCGACGTTGACGTGGTCTTCTTCGACCCGGCGAGGCTGACCCGAGCCGACGACGACCGGGCAACCGCGTTGCTGAAGGGGATGTGGGCGCAGCCGCCGTGGGAGGCTCGCAACCAGGCGGCTGTGCACACCTGGTACGCGGCCACGTTCGGCGGCGACCCGATCGAGCCGTACCGCAGCGTGGCCGAGGCGGTCGCCACCTGGCCGGAGTACGCGACAGCGGTGGCCGTCCGCCTGGACCAGGCCGGCCAGCTGGACGTCTGCGCGCCGTACGGTCTGACGGATCTGCTGGGCGGGGTGTGGCGGCACAACCCGGCCCGGGTGGACGTGGCCCTGTCGCGGCAGCGGTTGGCCCGGCACCGGCCGGCGCAGCGTTGGCCCGGCGTGACAGTGATCGAGCCAGGCTGATCGGCTGTGGCGGGTCAGCCTGAGCGGCGGGTCAGCCTCGGGGCGGCATGCCGTAGAGCCGCTCGACGTGCAGGCGTAGCACGATCCGGCCCTCGTCGACCATGGCCTGGCGGTACTCGTCCCAGTCGGGGTGTTCGCCCCTCAACCCCCGGTAGAGCGCCACCAACTCCTCGACCGTCTCGTCGTCGATTCGGGCGGCCGGCGGGGTCAGCTCGGCGCGACCTTCAACCACCGCGTACGCCCAGCCGTCCTCGCTGCTGACGTGGAAGCTGGCGCGCGGGTCGCGGCGCAGGTTCGCGGTCTTGGCACGGCCGTCGGTGACCGAGACCCGGATCAGGCCCGCGTCCCGGTCGAAGGAGTAGACCACCGTTGACAGCTGTGGACGCCCGTCCCGCTTGATCGTGGCGAGCACGCCCATCGAGCGGCTGGCCACCAGATCGGTCAACGCCTGCTGGGTCCGGTCATCCGGCATGGTGTCCTCCAGGTTGGACGATCGTCTCCGACCCATCCAAGCACGACCTGCCGGCCCCTGCGGGCGACCACCTGGAACAGCAGGGCGACCACCGACCACCTGGAACAGCAGGGCGACCACCCCGAACGGCAGGGCGACCACCCGCAATGGCACCGAGCCCCCGCCGACGTACGGCGAGGGCTCGGTGATTGTTCGTCGTTTCGGCGACCGTGCCGGTCAGCGGCGCTCGGCGGCGACCAGCTCGGCGAGTTGCACAGCGTTCAGCGCGGCGCCCTTGCGCAGGTTGTCGTTGGAGCAGAACAGTGCCAGCCCGTACTCGACGGTCTCGTCGGCGCGGATCCGGCCCACGTAGGTCGGGTCCTGTCCGGCGGCCTGCAACGGCGTCGGGACGTCGGTCAGTGCCACGCCGGGCGCGTCGGCCAGTAGTTCGTGAGCGCGCTGCGGGGTGAGCGGCCTGGCGAAGCGGGCGTTGATCTGGAGCGAGTGCCCGGTGAAGACCGGCACCCGGACACAGGTGCCGGAGACCAACAGGTCGGGGATATCCAGGATCTTGCGGCTCTCGTTGCGGAGCTTCTGCTCCTCGTCGGTCTCGAACGAGCCGTCGTCGACGATCGAGCCGGCCAGCGGGAGGACGTTGAAGGCGATCGGCTGGGTGAACGAGCGCGGCGCGGGGAACTCCACGGCCGACCCGTCGAAGGCCAGCCCAGCGGCGTGCTCGGCCACCTTGCGGACCTGCTCGTCCAGCTCGGCGACACCGGCCAGCCCGGCGCCGGAGACCGCCTGGTAGGTGGAGACGACCAGGCCGACCAGGCCAGCCTCGGCGTGCAACGGACGCAGCACCGGCATCGCGGCCATCGTGGTGCAGTTCGGGTTGGCAATGATGCCCTTGGGCCGGTCCAGGGCGGCGTGCGGGTTGACCTCGGCGACCACCAGCGGCACCTGCGGGTCCATCCGGAACGCCGACGAGTTGTCGATCACCACGGCGCCGGCCTCGGCGACCCGGGGGGCCAACTCCCGGGCGGTGCCCTTACCGGCCGAGAAGAGCACGATGTCCAGCTCGGAATAGTCCGCGGTCGCGGCGTCCTCGACTGTCACCTCGCCGTCGCGCCACGGCAGCGTACGCCCGGCGGACCGCGCCGAGGCGAACAACCGCACCTGCTCCGCTGGGAACTCCCGCTCCGCCAGCACCTGCCGCATCACGCCACCGACCTGGCCGGTGGCCCCCACAATGCCGATCCTCATGCCCGCGAGGCTACCGACCCCACCCCCGAAACCGGGACCCCTTTCCCACCCCCCGGGTCCACCTCACACCACGCCCCACCCCCTAACCCCCGTCCCCGCCCGCTCCCCGCCCCCTCCCCCGTCGATCATGAAGTTATTGCCGCGACACGCCGTGGCGAGTGACAACAACTTCATGATCGACCGGGTGGGGCAGGGAGGGGGCAGGGTGGGGCGCGGGGCAGGGTGGGGTGGGGTTAGGGGAGGAGGTCTCCCAGGGCGGTGGCCTCCAGGTCGTCGCGGATCACTGCGGCGTCACCCTCGACGACCAGGGTGAGAGCTTCCGGGTGCAGGTGGGTGGCCGCCGCCGCGGAGACCTGGTCCACGTCGGCGGAGAGCAGCGACTCGCGCAACCGCGCGTGGTAGTCGTCCGGCAGGTCGTGCACCACCAGGGTGGTCAGCGCGGAGGCGATCGCCCGGGGGCTCTGCAACTCGACCGAGAGCTGCCCGGCACGCCAGGAGCGGGCCACCTCCAGCTCCTCCTCGGTCACCCCGGTGGCCTGGGTACGGGTGATCTCGCCCACCGCCTCGACCAGGGCCGGCGCGGTGACCGCCGTCTGCACACCGGAGCTGACCGCGAACCGACCGAACCGCCGCGACGCGGCGAAGTCGCCCCGGATGCCGTAGGTGTAGCCGTGCACCTCCCGCAGCAGGTGGTTGAGTCGGGAGGTGAACGCCCCGCCGAGCACGGTGCCGGCGAGCGTCATCGGCACGTGGTCGGGGTGCGCCCGGTGCGGTGACGGGTGGCCCAGCCGCAGCGTGGACTGCACCGAGCCGGGCCGGTCCACCAGGATGATCCGGCGACCGCTGTGCAGCGGCACCTCGTCGGGACCGCCGCGCTCGGCGGGACCACCACCGGTGCCGGCGAACGCGGCGGCGGCCAGCGCGTCCAGGTCGATCCGGTCCAGGTCACCGGCGACGATCAGGGTGCCGGGGCGCAGGAACCACTCCGAGTGGAAGACCGTTACGTCCTCCACGTCCAACCCGGCGACCGACTCCGGGTCGCCGTGCATCGGCCGTCCCCAGCGGTTCTGGGCGCCGAACAGGTCGGCGCGCAGCGCGGCGTCGGCGCGCGGGCCGGGGTTGGCCCAATCCATCCGGAGCGCTGTCGCCTCGTCGTCACGGACCCGGCGTACGTCGGCGGGGTCGAGCTTCGGCGTCCGGACCGCCTCGGCAAGCAGTTCCACGGCGGCGCTCAGCCGGTCCACCGGGATCACCACGCTGGCCTGGAACGAGTCCCAGTCCAGACCGGTCGACAGAGCGGTGCCGAGCCCTTCGACGGCGAGCGCGTATGCGGCGGCGTCCCGCTGCGCGGTGCCCTCCTCCAACGCCTTGGCCAGCACGCCGGACAGACCCTCCTTGCCGACCGGCTCCTGGCCCGCGCCCACGTCGAGCAGCAGCAGGGCCACGGCGAGGTTCTGCCCCGGCAGGTGCGCGGCGACGACCTGACCACCGGCCGCGGCGCGGCGGACCACCGGCGGGAACCGGTACGGGCGGGCGGCGCCCGGTCCGGGACGGTCGGCGATCAGCGTCATGAGGTCTCCTCGGGCAGGTAGGTCAGGGTCACCCGGTCGGTGGCGAGCACGTCGGCGGCGGCCTCGGCGATCTGCTCGGCGGTGACAGCGAGCAGGGCCGGCAACTGCTCGGCGATGCGGGCCGGGTCACCGAACTGCGTGGTGTACCGGCCGAGCAGGTCCGCGCGGCCGTCGACGGTGGACAGCTGACGCCACCACCCGGTGCTGAGCAACGCCTTGGCGCGATCCAGCTCGGCGGCGGTGACCGGCACTGTGGCCAACTCGTCGACGACCTCGGCCAGCCCTTCGGCGAGCCGCTCGGCGCTCACTCCGGGGCGGGCGGTGGCGGTGGCGATCAGCGGTGCCGGGGCGTGGGCGAGGTCCACCCCGTACGCCCCGACCAGGTCCGGTTGCGCGATTCGCTCGCCGTCGGCGAGGCGCTGGTAGAGCCGGCTGCCCCGGCCGCTGCCCAGGATGGTGGCGAGCACGGTGATCACGTTGTATCCGGGGGTGCCGAACGGGTAGCTGCGGTGGGCGATGTAGACCCGTGGCGCCGGCACGTCGGCGCTCACCGACTCGACGGCCGTCTGCCCGGTGGCGGGGACGGTGCGGCCGTCCGGTGCCGGCGGGATGTCGTCGCGGGCGGGCAGCGCGCCGAAGTACTTGTCGGCGAGCGCGAACACGTCGGAGGCGGTGGCGTCGCCGACCACTGTGAGCACCGCGTTGTTCGGCGCGTAGTAGGTCTGGTGGAACGCCTGGAAGGTGGCCAGGTCGGCGGCGTTCAGGTCGGCCATCGAGCCGATCGTCGCGTGGTGGTACGGGTGCCCCGGCGGGTAGAGCAGCGGCAGCAACCGCAGCCAGGCGTCGCCGTACGGCACGTTCTCGTAGCGCTGCCGGCGCTCGTTCTTCACCACGTCCCGCTGGTTGTCCAGCGTCTCCTGGGTGAGGGCGGGGACCAGGCCGCCCATCCGGTCGGCCTCCAACCAGAGCGCCAGCTCCAGGTGCTCGGCCGGGACCGTCTCGAAGTAGTTGGTCCGGTCCGGGTTGGTGGTGGCGTTGAGCGAGCCGCCGGAGCCCTGAATCAGCTTCATGTGCTCGGTCTTCGCCACGTTCACCGAGCCCTCGAACATCAGGTGCTCGAAGAGGTGGGCGAAACCGGTCTGCCCGGCCGGCTCATGTCGGGAGCCGACGTCGTACCAGAGGTTGACGGCCACTGCGGGAGCGGTGCGGTCCTCACTCACCACCACGCGCAGGCCGTTGTCCAGTCGGGACGTCTGAATGGGCCAGGGGTAACCGCTGTCGGGCATGCCCCGACGCTATCCGATCTCGGAGGCGGAAAGGTGACGTGCCGTCGGTCGGCGAGCCGACCCGGGGCGGCTTCGGAGCTGCCGCGCGGGGTACCGGAGAGCAATGACCGTCACCCAGCCTCCGTTCCGGCCCGCCGGCCGGGCCGCCACCGCCGTCGAACGCGCCAGCACCGCACTCGGCTGGCTGCGCCGCGGCCGGTTGCTGCATCCGGCCGGTCGCTCGTTCGTCGGCGAGACGGTGATCTGGGGTACGCCCGGACCGCCCACCGGGGTCGCGCTGCTGGACCAGCCCGGCCAGTACCGGACCACCATCCGGCTTTCCAAGGGAACGCCCACGCCCGGCAGTTGGCCCGACGTCCTGGGCCTGGCGCTGCGCCTGCACAGCGACGGCGGCCGGCCGTTCGATCTGCTGGTCAGCTCCAGCGGCGCGGCCCCGGTGCTGCGGAACCTGCCGCTGCCGCGACGCCGCTTCACCGGCACGTACAGCACGATCACGTTCTACCGCGCGGGCCGGCGCCGCCTCTGGCTGGCCGCGCTGGCCGACCCCGACTCGGCCGACCTCGGTCGCAGCCTGGCCGCGGCGTCCGCCGCGACCCGGACGGACACCCCGCGCCTGGTGCTCGCGGTCGCGTCGGCGGTGGGGCCGTGGCGACTGGTCGGGCAGGTCAGCCTCGGCGCCCAGCTCAGCGCCGAGGAGGACGGTGCGCTCGCGTTCGACCCGGTGCGCAACCTGCCACCCGAACTGCGGGTGGCAGGTCCGCTGGCCTGGCTGCGTGACCAGACCTACCGGGCGTCGCGCCGGGCACGCGGGGCGACCGCTCAGTCCGGCGGTTCGACCGCCACCACTGTCTGATCGGAGGTACGACGCTCCAGCACCGTGTCCGGAGCGGCGTTCTGGTCAGCGGTGCGAATGTCCGACTCGGCGAGGATGGCCTCCGCCTGCGCCTCCGGGTCGTCGCTGCCCACCGCCTCTTCCTCGGGCAGGAGGTGGTGCGCACGGGACTCCACCCGGTCCTGATCGCTCTGCTCGTGTGTCATGGCACCCCTGTTACCCCGACCGCGTCCCCGGCACGCGATCTTCACCCCGCATCTTGGGACGACAGCACGGGGGAACGCGTCCGGTCGGGTACGCTGGCCCGGTGACGCGTTCCTATCGATGGTTTAGGCAGCCGGCTCGCACGCCGGTGACTTCACCATGAACTGATGTCACCACGGACCGAGCCGGCTGGGCAGGAGCTGTCGTTCCTGCCCTTTTGCGTACGAGCAGCCGGCTCGTCCCGGGCACCGGCCCCGGGCACGGTCGGCGAAAGGATGCCCACCGTGACGACCCCGGAGACCGATCGGGTCAGCGATCAGCGGATCGACCGTGTCGTGCCGCTGACCACGCCCGCCCTGCTGCACCACGAGTTGCCCCTGGACGCCCCGCTCGCAGCGGCCGTGTTGACCGGCCGCCGCGCGGTCGGTCGCGTGCTGGACCGCGAGGACGACCGCCTGCTGGTGGTGGTCGGTCCCTGCTCGGTGCACGACCCGGCCGCCGCCCTGGACTACGCGCAGCGTCTGCGGACGGCAGCCGACCGGCTCGCCGACGACCTGCTGATCGTCATGCGGGTCTACTTCGAGAAGCCGCGCTCCACCGTCGGCTGGAAGGGCCTGATCAACGATCCCGGCCTGGACGGCAGCGGGGACGTCAACACCGGTCTGCGGCTGGCCCGGGCGCTGCTGCTCGACGTGCTCCGCCTCGGCCTTCCGGTGGGTTGCGAGTTCCTGGACCCGATCACCCCGCAGTACATCGCGGACACGGTGGGCTGGGGCGCGATCGGTGCGCGCACGGTGGAGAGCCAGGTGCACCGCCAGCTCGCCTCCGGCCTGTCCATGCCGATCGGCATGAAGAACCGCCCGGACGGCAGCATCGGCACGGCCGTGGACGCGATCCGCGCCGCCGGGGTGCCACACGTCTTCCCCGGCATCGACTTCTCCGGCACCCCGGCGATCATGCACACCCGGGGCAACACCGACGGGCACCTCGTGTTGCGCGGTGGGGGCGGCCGACCCAACTACGACGCCGAGGCGGTCGCCGGGGCACTCGACCTGCTCCGCGCCGCCGACCTGCCGGAGCGGCTGGTGATCGACGCGAGTCACGCCAACAGCGGCAAGGACCACCGTAACCAGCCGCTGGTGGCCGCGGACGTGGCCGCCCAACTGGCCGCAGGTCAGCGCGGGATCACCGGCGTGATGCTGGAGTCGTTCCTGCTGCCCGGCCGGCAGGAGCTCGACCCGACCCGGACGCTGGAGTACGGGCGGTCGGTCACCGACGCCTGCCTGGGTTGGGACGACACCGCCGAGGTGCTCGACCACCTCGCCTCGGCTGTGCGGGCCCGTCGGGCCACACTGCCCACGACGGTGTGACCGCCGACACCACGACCGGCGGAACACGAACGGGGGTCGGCTCGTTGACTGGGGTGTCGGTGTGTCCAGTGTCCCCGGGCCTCACCTAAATAGCCTTCGCGGAATACCGTCCGGCTGGAGCCGCGTAGTGCCACTCGCCGAGAGGCGACCTGCACACCGACACCAGCGCCGCCCCCGGCCCACAAGGCCGGGGGCGGCGCTGTCGCTCTGCCCGCCCCCGCCCCCGCCCCCGCCCCCGCCCCCGCGCCGCTTTGTGTCTCCCTTTGCTCTGCACCCCTCCGCGCACCACTCACGAAGCGTGACCGTCGCATCGGCGGGTGCAGAGCAAAGGAAGGGTTGCGGGGCCGTCGGCCCAAGAGCGCAGGCCAGCGACGGGGTGACGTTTGACCGATTCCGCCCCGGGTAGCTGATCGACGTGACCGACGACTCACCACTGGCCGACGAGCCGGACACCCGGGCACTCGACGACCTGCTCGACGGCATCTTCCGAGGCCAGGAGCGGGTTGAGCAGGCGGAGATCTACCGTCAGGCGGTGGCCGCAGAACTCCCGCCGGAGCTGCTCGCCCGCATCGACGCGCTCCCCGAGGGTGAGTACGCGGTGGACGAGGCCAGTGACCTGCTGGGCGGCTCGGTCGGCTGAGCGACCGCGGAAGGGACACCGACATGACGCACCACGAGGACCACGACGAGAAGGTGCCGGCGCTGGGTCAGCCCCCGAAGGGCAGGGACACCACGCCCGAGCCGGACTTCGCCAACGAGCACGACCGCACGGCGGTGGATCGGGACATCATCACCGGGGCGGACGAGGACGAACGGGAACCGGAGTCGCCGCACGGTTGGTCCGGCATGCAGCGCTGAAGGCGTACGAAAAAAGGGGGGCCGGCGCAGGCCGGCCCCCCTTTTTTTGGCTTTCAGTCGTCGTGCCCGCCCTCGGCGGCCTGCTGCGCCGTCGCGTACGCCATCTGGAGGAAGTCGGACGCGGCGACCGCCGTCAGCGCGGTCGCCACCAGGCGGGTGAGCCGGGGCGCGAGCACCAGGCCACCGGTCAGCCCGGTAGCCACCCAGACCGCCAGGCAGAACGGGCAGCTCAGCAGCTCGCCGATGGCGTGCCGGGTGGGGCTGCCCGAGTCGCGGACCTGCTCCATCACCTCGCCGCTGCCGATCGGGCGGTCGTAGCGGGTGAACGGCGCCCGCAACGGGCTGGTCACCGCGTCCTTGGACAGCAACCGGCTCAGCTTGTGCGTGGCGATGGAGAGCAGCACCACGTCGGACGGCGCGGGACGCTCCGGCACCGGCCGGCCCGTCGCCTTGACCAGGCCGGCGAGAGCCCCGGTCACCCCGGCGTAGGCGCCCATCGCCACCAGGTAGCCGCCGAGCGGCCGGTGCTCGTGCGGCGCGTACGCCCGGCGCAGCCGGGCCGCCTTCTGCCGCAGGCCAGTGTCGCTCACCCGATCTCCTCATGTGTCGTGGTGGTGCGGGAACGGCGTCGCGCGTGGCCGACTCAGCCGGCCTGGAGGTTGTCGGCGACCTCACGTGCCAGGTTGGTGAGCGCCTCGTCGGCAAGCTGGTCCGGACCGGGCCCGCCGGACCCGTCGGCCAGGTCCAGCTGGATCCGCGCGCCACCGGAATCGGCCGGCTCCACCCGGATCTCGGCGGACCAGTCGTCGGCGTCGCCGTCGCCCCAGCGGGCGCGCAGCTCCTCGCCGCTGATCTCCGCGGCGGGGCTGCCGTCGCCGCGCAGCGGCTCCGGCAGCCAGGCCGAGGCACGGTCGGGGTCGGTGGCTGTGCTGAAGACCACCTCGGGTGGCGCGGACATGCCGCGCACGGCGCGCGCCGGCATCACGCGTCCCGCAGGCGGCTGGGATCGACCTCTCGACCCGGGTGTCGGGCCAGGTACTCGGTCTCCAGCTCCGCCGTGCGCCGGAGGTGGTTCGCGAGTGCGGAGTCGGCAGCGTGCCGCAGGGTGTCCAGGCGGGTTCGGTGCAGGCTGTGCATCTCGCGGATCAGGTCCTCGTCGGAAAGCTCCGTCGGGTCGATGCCGAGCAGGTCGTCGTCGAGGCCGGGAGCGCCGGCCGGGTCGGCGAGCTGATCGCCGCCCCACTCGGGCACCCGCTGCTCCGGGCTCGTATCCGCGCTGCCGCTGGACGCAAAGCCGTCCTCACGTACCGATCCGGTCATGATCGCCCCCCTTGATCTCGTTTGGGCTGGCGTCTAAACGATTGCCCAGGCGCGGTGACGCCAAACCACGCCGGCGAGTCGACGGACGACTACGACACGGTGTCGGAGACCGATGGCGTCCCCGGTACCCTCAATGTCATGAGGCGGCTCTGGACCCCGGCGTGGATCGCGCGCCACGTGGCCATGGTCGTGCTGGTCGTGGGCTTCCTGGGGCTGGGCTGGTGGCAGATCAGCCGGGCCACCGCCGGCAACAGCCTGAGCTGGGGGTACGCGGTCGAGTGGCCGATCTTCGCCGGCTTCGTGGTCTACGTCTGGTGGCGTGAGGTGAAGCTGGCCCGCCGCCGAGCGGCGGAGGCCGACGCGCCGCCAGCGGATCCGGCCGTCGAGCCGGAGCCGGCGGTCACCACCGGGTCCCGACCGGGGGTACGTCGACCGGTGCGGGTGTCCCGAGTGCCGGCCACCGGCGACGTCGTCGAGGACAACGACCTGGCCGCCTACAACCACTACCTGTCATGGTTGAACGCCAATCCGGGCGCCCGGCCCGGTGACTATCCCGGCTGAGCCGGGCTCGGAAGGACGGACGAAGGTGGGCGCTGCCCTTACCCGGTACCGCGTGATCGCCTGGATCGTGGGCGTGGTGCTGATCCTGCTGGTCGTGGTCGGCATGCCGCTGAAGTACGCGTTCGACAATCCGGTCGTCGTGGAGACGATCGGGCCGGCGCACGGCTTCCTCTACATGATCTACCTGGTGGCCGCGTTCGACCTGAGCCGCCGAGCCGACTGGCCGCTGAAGCGGATGCTGCTGGTGATGCTGGCCGGCACGGTGCCGTTCGTCTCGTTCTACGCTGAGCGCCGGGTCAGCGCCTGGGTGGCCGCGCCGCAGGCCGAACGGACTCCGGAGCCCGTCCTCCCCCGCTGACGGTGAGCGGGCGTGAAGATTGGTTGCGCCGACCTTCACGCCGGTCGCGCCGCATCAGCGGTTGGGCCGCCACGGATCCGCTTCGGCGATCGGGTCGACCCAACTGCCGTAGCGGTTGACCTCCCGGGCCCGGAGCAGCGACCGGGTGACCTGGCCGAACTGTCGTTCGTCGTCGGCGCTGAACAGCAGCACCTCCGAGCCTTGGTACCACCCCCACAGTTCGTGTGGCGGTGGGCGCCAGCGATCGCCGACCAGGGCGAGAGCGGCCGGGAGCAGGAACACGGCGCCGAGGATCAGGTACGCCCCGGCGGTGAGGCGGTGCAGACCGCCGGTGAAGCCGAGAAGCACCCCCACACCGCCGAGCATGCTGGCGGTGATGACCACGGCCCGGACGGCGATCCGGTCGTGCGGACCCCGGGTGGTACGCAGATGGGTCAGGTCGGCGACCCGGTAACTGTTCCGACCGATGGTGAACCGGTCGATGGTCACGATGATGCCGGGCCGCGCGTACAGCAGGGTCGACCGGGCGCCCGGCACCGTTCGCGGCGGTCGCGTCTTTGCGCCTTCACGATTCACGGTTCCTCCCGAAGGGGACGGTTGGCCGAGTGGGCCCGCTGGCGACAGTCATCGCTGCCTGCCGACGGGATTCCCGGCTCCGGACTTCATTGTGTTGCGGCGCCGCCAGTCGACCTGGGCATTTACCGGGTCACGACAGCTCACCCCGACTGGGTGAGATCGCCGAGAAACCGCATCCATTTCAGCTTTTATCGGTTATGGCCGCCAGGAATCCGGCGGCATAAGCCCGGAACGACGAAAGTCATATATCTGTCAGTACGCCGCGAAAAGGGCGATGCTCCCTCGTTCGCAGGTGTCATCAGCCACGATGGCGCCACCCAGCCCAACGGCCCGACCCGCAACTCTCCCAACTTTCGCCCCTGCTTCAACTGCGAGTCACATCCGTCTCGGGTTAGGTTGGGCGAGCCGGTCCGGCCCAGTGCCGTCCGCCCGGGTGGCCCCGGCCGGTGTCGTCGAGGGCGTCAGCAGCCCCGGCGGCCGTGGGAGAGGGGCCTTCCGCTCTTGTCATCCCTGAGAAATCTGCTGCGCACAGTGGCGCTGGTCGGCATGTCGGCCGCGCTGATCGCCCCGACGGCGGTGGCCCAGGCCGAGCCGTCCCCCGCCGACCTGACCCGCCGGATCGAGACGTCCTCGGCCGAGTTGGAGCGGGTCGTCGAGTCGTACAACAAGTTGCGTGAGGAGATCAAGACAAACGAGGCCGCCGTGGCCCGATTACAGACCCGCATCGGCCCGCTTGAACAGCAGGTCGAGCAGAGCCGGGCCGACGTGGCCGAGATCGCCTCCACCGCGTACAAGAGTGGCGGTCTGCGCACCGCGGACGCCCTGCTGCGCGCGGGCGGCTCGGCTGCGCTGCTGGACCGGCTCGGCACGATCGAGCAGTTGACCCGCCAGCGGCAGGAGAGCATCTCCGGCTTCACCACCGACCAGCGGCGGCTGCTCGACGAGAAGGCCCGCCTGAGCACGACCTTGACCCGGCAGGCCGCACAGGCCCGTCAGCTCGCCACGGCCAAGAAGCAGATCGAACAGGACCTGGCCAAGCTGTACGAGCTGCGCCGGCAGGCGTACGGGGCCGCCACTGAGCGACCCGCGCCCAAGGCAGCGACGGCCGAGGCCAGGAACGTGCCCGCCGTGTCCGGTGCTGCCGGAACAGCGGTGCGTTACGCGTTCGGGGCGATCGGCAAGCCGTACAAGTGGGCGGGCGAAGGGCCGGACGGCTACGACTGCTCCGGGCTGACCCTGGCGTCCTGGCGGGCGGCCGGCAAGTCGCTGCCGCACAGCGCCCGGATGCAGTGGAGCGCTGTCGCCCACATCGGGCGGGGCGAGCTACGCCCCGGCGACCTGATCTTCTACAGCGGGCTCGGGCACGTCGCCCTCTACGTCGGCGACGGTCAGGTGATCGACGCGCCCAGCGCCGGTCGCAACGTGCTCAAGCGTGGCATGAACATGATGTCCATCCACGGTTACGGCCGGGTCCGCTAACCACTGTCAATGACGGCGAACGGCCGGCGTCCCCCTATCGGACGCCGGCCGTTCGCCGTCATTACTACCAGGTCAGGCCGCCTGCAGCCCCTCCGCCCGGGCCAGCTCACGGAGCCGGCCGAGGGCCTGGATCTCCAGTTGCCGGATCCGCTCGCGGGACAGCGAGAACCGTGACGCGACCTCGGTGAGCGAGTGCTCCCGGCCGTCCTCCAGCCCGTAGCGGGCCCGCATGATGCCGGCCGACCGGTCGTCGAGGTGGTTGAGCAGCCCTTCGATGCGCTGCCGCTCCAGACCGCTGAGGACGATGTCCTCCGGCGACGGCGCGTCACTGTCGGCGACCAGGTCGCCGAGGCTGGTGTCGCCGTCGTCGCCGACCGGGGTGTCCAGCGAGACGGTGTCCTGCGACCAACGGCGCAACTCGTTCACCCGCTCAACGGTGACGCCGAGGGATGCCGCGATCTGCTCCGGCTCCGGGTCGCTGCCCAACTCACGGGTCAGCTGCCGGGCCACGTTGCGCATCCGGTTGACGTCCTCCACCAGGTGCACCGGCAGACGGACGGTGCGCTCCTGCTGGGCGATCGCCCGGCTGATCGCCTGGCGGATCCACCAGGTGGCGTAGGTGGAGAACTTGTAGCCGCGCTCGTAGTCGAACTTCTCGACCGCCCGGACGAGGCCGGTGTTGCCCTCCTGGATCAGGTCCAGCATGGGCATGCCCGAGCGCACGTAGCGCCGGGCGATCGACACGACCAGTCGGAGGTTGGCGCGGATGAAGAGGTCCTTCGCCCGCTCGCCCTCGACGACCAGCCATTCCAGGTCGGCCCGGTCGACACCGGCGGGAACGGCTTCCTCACCGAGCAGATGCTCGGCGTAGAGGCCGGCCTCGATCGCCTTGGAGAGCTCTACCTCCCGGGCGGCGTCCAGCAGTGGCGTCCGGGAGATCTCGTGCAGGTAGACGCCCACCAGGTCGCGTTCCTCGGCGACCTGATCGGTTCGCATGCCGATGTTCTTGTCCACGTTGCCCACGGTCCCCTCGCTCGCGCCGGTTGCCCGGTTCCTTGCCATTCCCCACACCTGTCAGCCCCTGGTAACTTCTGCTGTGCCCATCGGTGCTGACACCTACACAACAGATGAGACGTGTCGGGGATTCCTCGTCGTGAGTCGAAAGTGTCACGAATGCCTGAGTAGTAGCTGAGAGCACGATCCATGTTTGCTGTCAGCACCCCATCGGGTGGCTCGCCACTGGGCACCACGTACGGGTTTACCGCACCATGGCAACACCACCCGCCGTGGGGCACAGCGACCCGGGTCACCACCGGGATGCGATCCTGGTCACTGCCAGATACGCACCGGTGAGCCGGTCGGTTCATTCACGGGTGTGTTATTACCCTCCGGCCAGATGAACAATCCGAGGGCCCGTTCGCTTCCCGGGGGACGGGACGGGGGTCGCTATGAGGCGAGCAGGGCGAGGGCGCCGCGCACCTGGTCGGCCGAGCGGGCCAGCGCGGCCCGGGCAGCGTCGATCTCGGCACCCGAAACGAGGGCGACGAGCGCCGTCTTCAGGTCCCCGTCGGCGTCGGTGAGGGCCTGCTGGGAAAGCTCCTCCGAGCAACCGGTGGCCTCGACCAGAATCGAGATCATTCGTCCGCGAAGTTTCGCGTTGGTGGCCACCATATCGATCATGAGGTTCGAGTAGACCCGGCCCAGACGCACCATGACGGCGGTCGAGAACGTGTTGAGCACCAGTTTCTGCGCTGTGCCCGCCTTCATCCGGGTCGACCCGGTGACCACCTCGGGTCCGGTGTCCACCCCGATGAACACGTCGACCGACCGGGCGGCCTCCGCCTCCGGATTGGCGCAGAGCAGCACCGTCGAGGCGCCCTTGGCGCGGGCCGCGGACAGCGCCCCGAGGACGTACGGGGTGCGCCCGCTGGCCGCCAGACCGACCACCAGGTCCCCGGCCCGTACACAACTGGCCGATTCGACCGCGCCGCCCCGGTCGTCGTCCTCGGCGTCCTCGACGGCCCGCCACATGGCGTCCGGGCCTCCCGCGAGGTGTGCGCAGAACCAGTGTCGGGGCGAGTTGAAGGTGGGGGCCAGTTCGGCCGCGTCGAGCACGCCCAGACGGCCGGAGGTGCCGGCCCCGAAGTAGTGCACCCGGTGACCGCCGCGTAGCGCCGCGACAGCCAGGTCGACGGTGGTGGCGATCTCGTCGAGCACCGCGGCGACCGCTGCGGGCACCCGCCGGTCCGCCTCGTTGATCACGGTGAGCACGTCCCGGGTCGACATCAGGTCGAGGTCGACGCTGAGCGGGTTACGCCGTTCGGTGGGGGCACCCACCCGGACCGTGGGGCGAGCGGGCCGTGCGGGCATCTCCGCACCGGCCGTCATGCCCGCCTCCGGTTGGCACCCACCCGGTGCGACTGGACCGCCTCGGCGGTCGCCTCCAGGGCCTTGCGGGCCCGGGCGCGGTTGCGGGCGGCCACCCCGACGAAGAGGCAGTCGACCACTGTGAGCTGGGCCAGCCGGCTGGCCGTCGCGCCGGAGCGGTAGGTGGTCTCCCGGGCCGCCGTGGTCAACACGAAGTCCGCCACGTCGGTGATCGGCGAGCGCGGGAAGTTGGTCAGCGCCACTGTCACGGCACCGCGGGTACGGGCCTGCTCCAGCACCTCGATCACGTCGGAGGTGGTGCCGGTGTGCGAGATGCCGATCGCCACGTCTCCCCGGCCCAGGAGGGCGGCCGAGGTCAGAGCGGTGTGCACGTCCGGGAAGTAGAAGGCGATCCGGCCGATGCGGTGCAGCTTCTGCTGGAAGTCCGAGGCGACGAACCCGCTGGCGCCGGCGCCGTAGATGTCGATCCGAGCGGCACCGCTGATCGCCTCGACCACCTGCTCGCAGACGGCGGGGTCGAGTTGCTCGGCGGTCTCCTCGACGGCGCGGGCGTCGTTGAACGCGATGGTGGCGATGATCTGGGCGAGGTCGGCACCGGGCGGGATGTCGCCGCCGACGACGCGGGCGTCCGGTGGTTCGATCCGGCGGGCGGCCTCGGCAGCGAGGCGGATGCGCAGTTGGGGGTAACCGTCCATGCCCACCGAACGGCAGAACCGGATGACCGTCGCCTCGGAAGTCTCGGCTGCGGTGGCGAGGTCGGTGATTGTCCGCCGGGCGGCGGCCGCCGGGTCGGAGACGACCAGCCGGGCGACCCGCTGCTCGGCGGGCG
The DNA here is from genome assembly GCF_049841475.1 of Micromonospora sp. DT15. Classification (NCBI taxonomy): domain Bacteria; kingdom Bacillati; phylum Actinomycetota; class Actinomycetes; order Micromonosporales; family Micromonosporaceae; genus Micromonospora; species Micromonospora sp. DT15. The sequence continues at coordinate 241,603 of NZ_JBNCKJ010000009.1, read as the reverse complement.
ACAGCGATGGCAACAGCCCGCTGATGTGGACGATCAGCCCACCGGGCTCGTGACTCGCAGAAATCTTCGGACTCTTCGCCACGGATGAAACTTACTTTCACCAAGCGTGAGCGTCAACTATGACTGTCCGACATGGGGGAAACTTCGATCGCCGGGATCACCGGTCCCGCACAGCCTGCCACTTCCCCAGGATCGCCGCCTCATCCGCCGGGTCGAGTCCACCCTGCCGGACGGCCGCCGGGTGTGCGGCCATCCACGACGCCGTCGCCCGAACGGTATCGGCCAGCGGACGGACGGTCAGACCGGTGTCCAGGGCCGGCCGGACGTCCCGGTCCATCAGGCCGGCGGTCTCCGGCAGTCGCACCCAGAGCGGCAACGCCCGCTCCCCCGACCACTCGCGTACGTCATGGGACAGCAGGAACTCCTGGTCGACCCAGGTGAGGACCGGATCGGGGACGCCCAGCCCGGCGGCCACTCCGGCCAACAGGTCGGCCCGGGACATCGCCGGACCGGAGCCGTCGTACGTGCCGCCGAGGCCGGTGCCGGCGGCGTGCAGCAACCAACGCGCCAGATCGGCCACGTCCACGAACTGCACCCGATCGGTCGGACGCCCGGGGGCCAGCACCTCGCCACCGGCCGACAGCCGCCGCACCCAGTACGGGAAACGGTCGCTCGGATCCTCCGCGCCGACGATCAGCCCCGCCCGGCAGATGAACGAACGGTCCACGCCCACCCGCTCCCGGACCAGCTCCTCGATGCTCACCTTGCACTCGCCGTACCAGCGGTGGTCCGGGCCGATGGGACCGTCCACATCCGGCGGGGCGGGTGCCAGGATCGGCGCGTCCGCAGCGGTCTGGCCCGGGGTGGTGTAATCCGCGTACACCGAGATCGTCGACACGAACGACCAGTGGCCGACATGGTCGGCGAGCGCGGCGAGCGCGTGCCGGGCGTGGCTGATCTGGCGGGTCACGTCGACCACGGCGTCGAAGCCCGCGGCGGCGAGCGGGACGAGCGACTCGGGATCATCCCGGTCGGCCGCCACGAACCGCGCCCCGGCCGGCACCGCGCCGGACACGCCCCGGGCGGCGCAGGTCACCTCGTGACCCTGTTCGACGGCGAGCTGCGCCGTGGCCCGACCGAGGAACCGGGTGCCACCGAGAATGAGGATCCGCATCCGCCGATCCTGCGCCCCCGAGGTCCGAACATCCCAGCCAATCTGCCGACGGCAGACCGCGATCATGAAGTTGTTGCCCCTCGGATCGGCGTGTCACGGCAACAACTTCATGATCGGCGGAGGGGCTCGAAGAGGGCGGGGCACTAGCGTGGGGCTTATGGGAGAGCGCAGCGTGTTGGTGACCGGGGGTTCCGGCGGGCTCGGCGGGGCAGTCGTCACCGCGTTCGTCGAGGCGGGCTGGCGGGTGGTCGTACCGGAGCGGAAAGCCCGGCCCGGGTCGGAGCCGGCGGTGGCCGGACTGGTCCGCGTGGTCGCGGACCTGGGCGAGCCGGCGGGCGCGGCGCAGGCGGTCGAGGCCGCGACCGGCGACCCGGCGGCGCCGCTGCGCGCGGTGGTCAACCTCGTCGGTGGGTACGCCAGCGGCGGGTTGGTGCACGAGACCCCGGTCGAGGAGTTCGAGCGGATGCTCACCGTCAACCTGCGGCCGACCTATCTGGTCACCCAGGCCGCGCTCCCGCACCTGGTGGAGTCCGGCGGCGGCGCGGTGGTCTGCGTCTCGGCCCGCGCGGCGGTCACCCCGTTCCGCGGCGCGGCCGGCTACTCGACGGCCAAGGCGGCGGTGCTGGCCTTCGCCAACGCGGTAGCGGTGGAGTACCGCTCGCAGAACGTCCGTTGCAACACGGTGCTGCCCAGCGTCATCGACACCCCGGCGAACCGGGCCGCCCAGCCCGACGCCGACCATTCCCGCTGGGTCACCCCGGCCGAGATCGCGCCGGTGATCCGGTTCCTCGCGTCGGCGGACTCCAACCCGACCAGTGGCGCCACAGTGCCGGTCTACGGGCGGGCCTGAGCCACCACCGGGCCGAGGTCCTCTCCGCCCGGGGCGGACGGCGGTAGCCAGGTCTCCAGATGCGCCTGGATCTGCTCGGTCACCTCCTCGGCCGGGCGGCCCGCGTCCACCAGCACGAAGGTGGGGTACTCGGGCAGCGCCCGGTAGGCGGTGTCGGCGGCGGTCAACCACCCCATCGTCTCGTGGTCGGTGCCGCGTTCCTCGATACGCCGGTACGCCTCCGCCGGGTCGACGGCGAGCAGGAAGGTCACCTGCGGGGTCGGGAACAGCCGGTAGCCGGCCCGGGCGAGCCGCTCCCAGCGCTGCCCGCCGTGCGCCCGGATGCTCGCGTACTGGCAGGCCGAGTAGCGGTCCATGACCGCCGTCCGACCGGTGAGCAGGCAGCTGATCAGGGCGATGGCGATAGCCAGCCAGCGCAGTACCGACTCCACTGCCAGCACACCGTCGCGACCGACGAGCCGCTGTGCGTCCGGACGGCCGAGGCGTTGGGCGATCCGACCGAGCCAGCGGCGGCCACTGGCGTTGCGTCGGTAGGTGGCGGGGCGCCCGGCGGCGGTCAGCGCGTCGGCCAGCCGGTGCGCCTGCGTGGTCTTACCCGAACCGTCGATCCCGATCAGGGCGACGGTGCGCAATCGGGCCTTGCGTCGTCGCATCCCCGATGATCTGGCCACCCTCCACAGGTTATCCGACCCACGCACATGGTCCGCGAGGTTTGTGGTGCTTCATCCCTGTTCACGCCCGACCGAGACACCAGCAGGTGTGGACGAACGGAATGCCGGGTACCGGAGTTCGAAATCCAACCGCCGGTCCACCAACACGACGACGGAGGAACCCAGATGGCTGAGCGCGGAGACGAGAGTCTGGTGCACACCCTCAAGAAGGTCGCCGCCGTGCTCAAGCAGTCCGAGATTCCGTTCGCCCTGGGCGGCAGCTTCGCGGTCTACGCCCACGGGGGGCACTCCAGCGATCACGACGTCGACTTCCTGATCCGGGAGGCCGACGTGGAAGAGGCACTGGAGGCCCTGGTGGCCGCCGGTTTCGTCGCGGAGCGTCCGCCGGAGGACTGGCTGGTGAAGGTCTTCGACGATGGCCGGATGGTGGACCTGATCCACCGGCCGATCGAGACCCCGGTCACCGAGGAGACGTTCGCCGACACCGTCGTCCGACCGGTGGACGCGATTCGCATGCCGGTGCTGTCCGCGACCCAGCTGATGGTGCACAAACTGCTCAGCTTCTCCCAGCACTACTGCGACTTCGCCCGCGGTCTGCCGCTGGCCCGCTCACTGCGGGAGCAGATCGACTGGGAACGGGTACGCAAGGAGACGCAGCACTCGCCGTACGCCGAGGCGTTCCTGGTGCTGCTGGACCGGCTGGAGGTGGTGTCGGCCGCCGGCACCCAGCCAGGAGAGGGGACATCGTGACCCACCATCGCGACATCGACACCGGGCCACCTGACGAGTACGTCGAGGCGGAGATCCAACGGCTGCTCGTCGAGGACCCCGCCGTCGCCGAACAGGGGATCACAGTGGTTCGACGTGAACGCGCCCTCGTGCTCTACGGCGAGGTGGAGAGTCCGCACCGACGGGACGAGATCCTGCGTCGGGTGTCCGAGCGCTTCCCGGACGTGCCTGTCACCAGCGACATCGGGGTGATCCGCGCCCAAGCGCCCACGGAGATCGAGCAACTGCCCTGAGGGAGGTTCCATGGTGATCCGGATTGCCGCTGTGGGCGACGTGCATCTGGACGAGGACGTGGTCGGCCGGTTCCGACCGGCGCTGGAGGAACTGCCGGAGTGCGCCGACGTGCTGCTGTTGGCCGGGGACCTGACCCGGCACGGCACCGAGGCCGAGGCGCGCTGCGTGGCGGAGGAGTTCGGCGGCTTGGCCGTACCGGTGGTGACAGTGCTCGGCAACCACGACCACCAGTGTGACCAGGTGCCACAGGTGGTCAAGGTGCTGGAGGACGCCGGCATCACGGTGCTGGAGGGCAACGGCGTCGTGCTGGACTGCGCGGGTGGCCGGCTCGGCATCGCCGGCGTCAAGGGCTTCGGCGGCGGGTTCGCCGGGCGGTGCGCCAGCGACTTCGGCGAGCCGGAGATGAAGGCCTTCGTACGGACCACCACCGAGAGCGCGGACCGTCTCGGTGCGGCGCTGCGCTCGCTGGACTGCGACATGCTGGTCGCGCTCACCCACTACTCGCCGGTGCCGGACACGCTCGCCGGCGAGCCGTTGGAGATCTACCCCTTCCTGGGGTCGTACCAGCTGGGGCAGGCGATCGACTCGGCGCCCACGGCGCTGGCCGTGCACGGGCACGCGCACGCCGGCACCGAGCGCGGCACGACCCCCGGCGGGGTACGCGTCCGCAACGTCGCGCACCCGGTGATCAAGCAGGCGTACAGCGTCTTTCATGTCGGCGATCAACTCGACACCGACCAGGTTTCCCCGATCGGCCAGTCGGGTAGTCAGAGGTCATGGAGCTGATTCTCTGGATTCTCGCAGTCGTACTCGTGGTCGCCGGCATCCTCGCGCTGTTCCGCCGGCAGATCCTGTGGGGCATCGTCCTCATCGTTGTCGGGCTGTTGGTCGGCCCGGGTGGTGTCAGCATCTTCAATTAGCGCTCAAACCTCTAACACCGGGACCCGTCGGGGTCGCCGCGACCGGAGCTTCGTCCTCCCGACAGAAGCACCGGCCGCGGCGATCCCGGCGCTTTTTTGTGGCTGCCGGCCCGGAGAACCGCCCTCCGGCTCGCCGGTTTGAGCCGCCCCCGAGGGCTCGGCGGTTTCAGCCGACCCCGAGGGGAAATATCTCGACCATGGAGATGTCTCAGGACGCGCCAGCGACCTCCGGGCGGCGGGCGTGGTGGGCCCTCGCCGGTTTCGCGGCGGCGGTGTTCGTCGCGGCCGCGATCGGCGGGCTGGGAGTGCAGGGCACCACCGAGGAGTACGCGAACCTGCGGCAGCCCGGCTGGGCCCCGCCCTCGTGGCTCTTCGGCCCGGTCTGGTCATTGCTCTACGCGCTGATCGCGGTGGCCGGCTGGCTGGTGTGGCGCCGGGTCGGCTTCTCCCCCGCCCTCTGGGCGTGGACCGCCCAACTGGTGCTCAACGCGATCTGGACCCCGCTGTTCTTCGGCGCGGGGCAGTACGGGCTGGCGTTCGCCGAGATCGTGCTGATGTGGCTGGCGATCGGGCTCACCGTGGTGCTTTTCGCCCGGGTGTCCCGAGTGGCGGCGGCGCTGATGCTGCCGTACTGGGCCTGGGTCACCTTCGCCGCCGCGTTGAACCTGGCGATCTGGCAGCTCAACAACTGACCGCACGGTCCCCTGCGGCGACGCCCGCCGGGGACCGTGACAGTCACCGGGTCAGCAGCGGGGCACGCCCGGGATGTAGCCGTCGGAGCCGGTGTACACGTACGCGTCGGCGATGTAGCGGCCGGAGCCGATCCGGTCCCAGATCGAGCTGGTGCCGTACGTGCCGGTGACAGTGGTGCCACTGGTCTGGCAGGCGATCGTCACCCGGGTGCCGTCGGCGACGGTGCCCACCGAGGCGTACCCAGTGCCGGGGCCGGAGCGGACGGTCAGTGGCGTGCCGCTGGTGTCGACGGTGCCGTTACCGCCGCCCGAGGAACACCCGTTGCCACTGGTGTAGCTCTTGGTGCCCCAGTACAGCGCGAGGCTGCCGTTGAAGCGGACCTGGATGTCGGCGCCGTTGAGGCGCTGCTCGTAGTGCAGGTGGGGGCCTGTCGATCCGCCGGTGCTGCCGACCCAGCCGATCACCTTGCCGTACCCGACCGTCTGCCCGACGGAGACGTTGAAGCCGCTGAGGTGGGCGTAGTACGTGCTGTAACCGCCCCCGTGGTTGATTCGGACGTACTTGCCGTAGCTGGTGCCGCCGAGGTCGGTCACCCGGTCGACGGTGCCGGGGGCGCTCGCCACCACCGGGTCGCCCTGATCGTCGGTGCGGTTGAAGTCGACGGCGTACGCCGGGCTGTGGTCCGACCGGGTCTGCCCGGACCAGGTCTGCCCGCACGGGAACGGCACCCTGAAGGTCGGCGCGGCCAGGGCCGGGGTCGTCGGCACCAACGCTCCCCCGACGAGGAGACCCGTCACCAACAGGCTGATCCACCGCTTTCGCATACAGCTCCTCCTATGTCGAAAACCTTCGATCCGGTGGGGTCAGCCTGACAGATATCGTCAATCTTCGAAAGAGTCCTCAGCCTGTCCCGGACGCGCGCCCACCAGGCAGCCCGCAGGTTTCCGGATTGTTACTCGCTCGTGTCTGACAGGGGGTGGACCGGGCCGGATGCAAGCGCTTACATGTGTGCACGCCCAATCGGACCGGCGACGGGTCACCAGCACGACCGCGCCGGCTAGGAAGGAGGACGGCATGGCGGTCTTTACCAGACCACGCCAGGCCTTCGTGATCGCCGGTGTAGTCGGGCTGGCGCTCAGCGCCACCGCCTGCGGTACCGGCGACGACAAGAAGAGCAGCAAAGCGGGTTCCGCGGAGTGCGCGGCATACGACAAGTACGAGGGCCACGACGGCAAGAAGGTCTCCATCTACGCGTCCATCCGTGACGCCGAGGCCGACCTGCTCAGGAACTCCTGGAAGTCGTTCGAGGACTGCACCGGCATCGAGATCGACTACGAGGGCAGCGGCGAGTTCGAGGCGCAGCTCCCGGTCCGGGTCGACGGTGGCAACGCCCCCGACATCGCCTTCGTGCCGCAGCCGGGCCTGGTGAAGCGTTTCGCGGACGCCGGCAAGCTGAAGTCCCTCAGCGCCGACACCAAGGCCCTCGCCGAGCAGAACATGCCGGCCGACTGGCTGAAGTACGGCACCGTGAACGGGACGCTCTACGGCGTGCCGCTCGGCGCCAACGTGAAGTCCTTCGTCTGGTACTCGCCGAAGACGTTCAAGGAGAAGGGCTGGGAGGTTCCGACCACCTGGGACCAGCTCATCGCCCTGAGCGACAAGATCGCCGCCAGCGGCATCAAGCCGTGGTGCGCGGGCGTCGAGTCCGGTGACGCGACCGGCTGGCCGGCCACCGACTGGATCGAGGACGTGGTCCTGCGTACGCAGGGTCCCGAGGTCTACGACCAGTGGACCACCCACGCCATCCCGTTCAACGACCCGAAGATCGTCGACGCGGTCGACCGCGCCGGCAGCATCCTCAAGAACGAGAAGTACGTCAACGGCGGCTTCGGCGGGGTCAAGAGCATCACCACCACCGCCTTCCAGGAGGCAGGCCTGCCGGTGACCACCGGCAAGTGCGCGATGCACCGACAGGCGTCGTTCTACGCCAACCAGTTCCCCGAGGGCACCAAGGTGGCCGAGGACGGCGACGCGTTCGCCTTCTACTTCCCGGCCATCGACCCGGCCAAGGGCAAGCCGGTGCTGGGCGCTGGCGAGTTCGTCGTCGGCTACGCCGACCGTCCCGAGGTCCAGGCCGTGCAGACCTACCTCGTCTCGGCGGAGTACGTGAACAGCCGCGCGAAGCTCGGCAACTGGGTCACGGCGAACAACAAGCTGGACATCGCCAACGTCGCCAGCCCGATCGACAAGCTCTCCGTCCAGATCCTCCAGGACAAGACGGGCACCTTCCGCTTCGACGGATCCGACCTGATGCCGGCCGCCGTCGGCGCGGGAACGTTCTGGAAGGGCATGGTCGAGTGGCTGAACGGCAAGGCGACCGCCCCGGTGCTCCAGGGCATCGAGAGCAGCTGGCCTAAGTGATCCCCGGCGGTGGCCCGGTCCGCTGACGCGGGCCGGGCCACCGGCCGAGGTGGACCCGGAAGGGAGGGTTGATGGAGTTCGACTTCGCCGATCAGCAGCCGAAGCTCCTCATGCTGATGTACGGGCTGGTCGCCTTCGTGCTGGTGGTGGGTGGTCTCCTACTGCTGCTCGACGTGGTGCCGGCCTGGTTCGCCCGGCGACGGGAGGCGCAGCTCGTCGCTGCCTCGGTTAGTGGTGCTCCACTTCCCCGTCGACCCAAGCAGCGGGAGGGGATCTTCGCGCTCTTCTTCCTGCTGCCGACGCTGCTGCTGCTCACCATCGGTCTGGTCGTGCCGGCCATCCGCACCGTGCTGCTCTCCCTGATGAACAGGACCAGCACGGAGTGGGTGGGGTTGGACAACTTCGGCTGGATGTTCTCCGACGACGCGATCGTCCGGGTCCTGATCAACACTCTGATCTGGGTGCTCCTGGTCCCGCTGGTAGCGACCGGTTTCGGCCTGATCTACGCCGTACTGGTGGACAAGGCCCGCTTCGAGTCCGTGGCCAAGTCACTGATCTTCCTGCCGATGGCCATCTCCTTCGTCGGCGCCAGCATCATCTGGAAGTTCGTCTACGCCTACCGAGGTGAGGGCGACCAGATCGGTCTGCTCAACCAGATCGTGGTCAGCCTGGGCGGTGAGCCCAAGCAGTGGCTGCTCGAATCGCCGCTGAACACGCTGCTGCTGATCGTCATCATGGTCTGGATCCAGGCCGGCTTCGCCATGGTGGTGCTCTCCGCCGCGATCAAGGCGATCCCCGGCGACATCGTCGAGGCCGCCCGGCTCGACGGGGTCAGCCCGTGGCAGATGTTCTGGCAGATCACCATGCCGAGCATCCGACCGGCGCTGATCGTCGTGATGGTGACCCTCACGATCGCCACGCTCAAGGTCTTCGACATCGTCCGGACCTCGACGAACGGCAACTACGACACCAGCGTGATCGCCAACGAGATGTACAACCAGGCGTTCCGGTACAGCGAGAACGGGCGGGGTTCCGCGCTCGCGGTCTTCCTCTTCCTCCTGGTCATCCCGGTCGTGATCTACCAGATCCGTAACCTCCGTCAACAGCGGGAGGGCTGAGATGACCACCGCAACGCCCACCGTCGCCGCCGGGACCCAGAAGACCGACGGCACCCCGACCACCACGGCCGGCCGGGTCCGCAAGCGGTTGAACAGCCGCACCGCGACGCTCGTCTCGATCGTCATCGCGGTGGTCTGGACCATCCCGACCTTCGGGTTGCTCGTCTCGTCCCTCCGCCCGGAGGACGAGATCAAGACCACCGGCTGGTGGACGGCCTTCACCAACCCGCAGTTCACCTTCGAGAACTACGAGCAGGTCCTGTTCGGGCGCTCGTCGTCCTCCGGGCAGCTCGCCGGTTCCTTCATCAACTCGCTGGCGATCACCATCCCGTCGGTGCTCTTCCCGCTCGCCTTCGCGTGCCTCGCCGCGTACGCGCTGGCGTGGATCAACTTCCGCGGCCGGGACTGGGTCTACATCGCGATCTTCGCGTTGCAGATCGTGCCGTTGCAGATGGCCCTGGTGCCGCTGCTGAGGTTCTTCTCCACCGGGGTCAGCCTCGGCGGCGTCACCCTGATGCCGGCCTGGGACCTGGTCGACGAGCAGAAGTTCGCCCAGGTGTGGTTCGCCCACACCTGCTTCGCGCTTCCGTTCGCCGTCTTCCTGCTGCACAACTTCATCTCGCAACTGCCGGGGGACCTGATGGAGGCGGCCCGGGTCGACGGGGCCACCCACCCGAAGATCTTCCGCACCATCGTGCTGCCGCTGATCACCCCGGCGCTGGCGGCATTCGGCATCTTCCAGTTCCTCTGGGTCTGGAACGACCTGCTGGTCGCGCTGATCTTCGCGGGCGGCGGTGACGAGACCGCTCCGCTGACCGTCCGGCTCGCCGAGATGGCCGGTACCCGGGGCAACGAGTGGCAGCGCCTCACCGCCGGTGCGTTCGTCAGCATCGTCGTACCCCTCATCGTGTTCCTGTCCCTGCAGCGCTTCTTCGTGCGAGGTCTGCTCGCCGGCAGCGTCAAGGGTTGACCCGCGCGCCCGCCGCCGCCTGGCCCCTCGGGCGGCGGCGGGCGCTCCGGGCACCGAGCGGGGGAAACCGTGACGAGGATCGATGATGTGGCCCGGCTGGCCGGAGTCTCCACGGCCACCGTCTCGCGGGCGCTGCGCGGACTACCGACGGTCTCGGCCGCCACCCGGCGGCGGGTGCTCGCCGCCGCCGAGCAACTCGACTACGAGGTCTCGCCGAGCGCGTCCCGGCTCGCCGGGGGCCGGACCGGCACGGTAGCGGTGGTGGTCCCCCGGATCACCCGCTGGTTCTTCAGCACTGTCGTCGAGGCGGTCGAGGAGTACCTCCACCAGTCCGGCTACGACCTGCTGCTCTACAACCTGGGCGGCCGGGAGCAGGTCCGCCAGCGGGTCCTGCGGACGGCCAACCTGCACAAGCGGGTGGACGCCATGATGCTGGTCGCCACACCGCTGCGTCCGGCCGACCTGACCGCGCTGGCCACGCTGGAACTGCCCGGCGTCACCATCAGCTCGGGCAGCAGGGTGCCCAACTGGCCGTGCGTACGGATCGACGACGTGGCGGCCGCACGGGTCGCGACCAAGCATCTGATCGACCTCGGCCATCACCGGATCGCCCACATCTCCGGCGACCCGGACGACGAGTTGGCCTTCACCACCCACCTCGACCGACGCCGGGGTTACCAGGCGGCGCTGCGCTCCGCCGGCCTGCGACCCGACCCCACCCTGGACATCGAGTCCACCTTCACCATCGACGGTGGCAACCGGGCCACCGCCGAGTTGCTGGCCCGCGGCGAGCCACCGACAGCGATCGTCGCCGCCTGCGACGAGATGGCGATGGGCGCGATGACCGCCCTGCGCGACGTCGGGCTGCGGGTGCCGCAGGACGTCAGCGTGGTCGGCATCGACGACCACGACCTGGCCGGTGTGCTCGGGCTCAGCACCGTCGCCCAGCCCGCTGCCGAGCAGGGCCGGCTGGCCGCCCAGATGTTGCTCGACCCGCTCGGGACCCGACCTCCGGGGCCCATCGTCAGTCAACGGGGTGCCGGTTGCGACACTCCGGTGGTCCTGCCCACCCGGTTGGTGGTCCGGGATTCGACAGCACCACCCCGGGCACACTGAAGTCCACACACCGCAACACGGGAGACGACCCTGAACACCGACTCGACGCAGCAGATCCCCTCCGGTCCCCCGGCCACCGGCTGGTGGACCGAGGCCGCCATCTACCAGATCTACCCCCGCTCGTTCGCCGACTCGGACGGGGACGGAATCGGTGACCTGCCCGGCATCACCGCCCGCCTCGACCACCTGGTCGAGCTGGGCGTTGACGCGGTGTGGCTCTCCCCCTTCTACCCCTCGCCGCAGGCCGACGCCGGCTACGACGTGGCCGACTACCGCGACATCGACCCGCTGTTCGGCACCCTCGCCGACGCGGACAAGCTGATCGCCGAGGCCCGGGCCCGTAACCTGCGGGTGATTGTCGACCTGGTTCCGAACCACACCTCGTCGGCGCACCGCTGGTTCCAGGCCGCGCTGCCGGCCGCGCCCGGCAGCGCGGAACGGTCGCGGTACGTCTTCCGGGACGGCCGTGGCCCGGCCGGCGACCAGCCGCCGAACGACTGGCAGAGCGTCTTCGGTGGCCCGGCCTGGACCCGGACGGTCGACGCCGACGGACAGCCCGGCCAGTGGTACCTGCACCTGTTCGACACCGGGCAGCCGGATCTCAACTGGGACAACCCGGAGGTGCACGCGGAGTTCCTGGACGTGCTGCGCTTCTGGTTGGACCGCGGGGTGGACGGCTTCCGGGTCGACGTGGCGCACGGCCTCATCAAGCAGGCCGACCTGGCCGACTGGCAGGAGCCGCAGGAGATCCTCTCCGGCAACGAGATCGACAAGCCCCGCCCGCCGATGTGGGACCAGGACGGCGTGCACGAGATCTACCGGCAGTGGCGGCAGGTGTTGGACAGCTACCCCGGCGAGCGGGTGCTGGTCGCCGAGGCATGGGTGGAACCGGCCGAGCGGCTGGCCCGCTACGTCCGCCCGGACGAGATGCACCAGGCGTTCAACTTCGAGTACCTGCTCGCCGCGTGGAGCGCACCGGCCCAGTACGCGGTGATCACCCGTTCGTTGGAGGCGACCGACTCGGTCGGCGCGCCCACCACCTGGGTGCTGTCCAACCACGACGTGGTGCGGCACGCCTCCCGGCTCGGTCTGCCGATCGGCACCGTACGCCCCAACGGCATCGGCATCGGCGACCCGCAGCCGGACGCCGCACTCGGTCTGCGCCGGGCCCGGGCGGCCACCCTGCTGATGCTGGCGCTGCCCGGCTCGGCGTACCTCTACCAGGGTGAGGAGCTGGGGCTGCCCGAGCACACCACACTGCCCGACGAGGCCCGGCAGGACCCGACCTGGGCCCGCAGCGGGCACACCCAGCGCGGCCGGGACGGCTGCCGGGTGCCGATCCCGTGGGAGGCCGACGCCCCGTCGTACGGCTTCGGGCCGACCGACGCGAGCTGGTTGCCGCAGCCCGCGCTCTGGGCGGAGTACGCGCTGGACCGCCAGCGCGACGTGCCCGGTTCGACGTACGAGCTGTACCGCACGGCATTGCGGTTGCGCCGTGCACACGGGCTGGGTCGCGGCACCCTGGAGTGGTTGTCCTCGGGCGACGAGGTGCTGAGCTTCCGCAACGGCGAGCTGACCGTGCTGACCAACTTCGGTGCCGCCCCGGTGCCGGTGCCGGCCAACGCCGAGGTGCTCGCCGCCAGCGCGCCCCTGGACGACGACGGTGCGCTCCCGGCCGACGTCACCGTCTGGCTGCGAGGCTGATCCGCATGCCGTGAGGGGCCAAGATCCGCGCAAGATCAGGGATGTTGGCCCCTCACGCTCGCTCAAGGCAGCACTTTCCCTGATGTTGCGCGGATCAGGGAGAGTAGGTCGGCGGTCAGAGGCGGTCGGCCCGGGTGTGCAGCAGGTCGCGCACGTTGTCGATGTCCGCCGGTGAGGTTCGCGAGGCGAGCCAGTACATGACCCCCGTCGGGATGAAGAAGAGCTGGAACGCGGCCAGCCCGACGGCGAAGTTCAGCGGTGGCGGGAACGCCACTCGCAGCGCCTGGAAGGCCACCCCGACCAGCCCGTTCCCGGCGGCGCGACCGACCCCGTTCACCAGGTTGCCCAGGCTGTAGACAGTGCCCCGGTGCTCCGGTGGGTTGACGTCGGCGATCAACGCGAACCAGTTCGGCGAGTTGGCCGACGTCAACGCGAGCGCCACGACGGCGGTGAGCAGGCTCAGCCCTACCGACGGCTCGGTGAACACACTGGCCAGTACCGCACCCACCACCGCGCCGCCGCTCGCGCCGTCCGGCACGTCGATGGTCACCGGCACGAAGAACAACACCAGGTAGAACGGCAGCGCGGCGAGGATGCCGATCGAGGCGACGAGTGCCCGCCCTCGCGGGGTACGCCGTTGCACGGCGTCACCGATCAGCCCGCCCACGATGGACAGCACCCCACCGAGCTGGAACAGGGTGGCGAAGACGCTGCCCACCACCACAGCTGTCGACGTGGAGTAGCCCTGGGCCTCGGCCCGTTCGGCGAACAGCACCGGCAGCCAGACCAACGAACCGAACGCGGCCTGCGCGGTCAGGCCCTGCAGGATCAGCCACCGGTTGGTCCGCCGGGCCAGGATGCGCGGCAGGTCGGCGCGGCTGATCCGGTAGTCGTACTCGGCGCCGGCGTCCAACCTGCCGGCCAGTTCCGGCTCACTCTGGCCACGCCGGACGTCGTACGTGAACAGGTAGGCCACCGTGGCGACGAGGCCGACGCCGGTCAACAGCAGGAACGGCCGACGCCAGTCGGCAGCCCCGAGCAGCCCGCCGAGGAGAGTGCCCGCGAGGGTGCCGACCCCCTGGGAGAGGCCCCAGAAGCTCATCACCAGCCCGCGTCGGGTCGGCGAGATCAGGTCGGTCACCACGGAGAAGCCCACCGAGCCGACCGCGCCGAGACCGACCGCCGCGACCAGTTGCGCGGCCAGGAACGTCAGGTAGCCGCCGGCGAGTGCGCTGCCGCCGGTGCCCGCCGCCCAGAGCAGGGTGCCCACCATGAGCAGCGGTTTACGGTTGGTGTGGTCACCGACGTACGCCCAGCCGACCGCCGCGACCGCGCTGACCAGGAAGCTGACCGCGGTGACCACGCCGAGCAGCCGACCGGACACGTCGAACGCGTCGGAGATCGGGCCGTACAGCGGGGGGACCAGCCCGATCGCCACGTTGTCCAGCGAGGCGAGCAGCACGAACACCACCACGCTGTACAACCGGTGCGCCCGCCCACCGCCCCGACCGTGCGGGCGCACGGCGGGCCCGCCACTGGTCACCGTCATGACCGGCAGCCAACCAGACCGCGCGCAGGAGGTCGTCACGCGGGTGGGTGCCGGTCACCGTCGACCGGCACCCACCCGCGCGTCGATCCCGACGGTCAGCGCCGGTCGAGCACCAACCCGCGGGCCGCGGCGTACTGGTCGCGCACCGCGGGGACAGCCGCCGCGGCGTACTCCTCGGTGCCCTCGACCGCCCAGACCGGCGGCGCGTCGCCGCCCAGGGCGACCCAGGCGGCCTGGCGGGCGGCACCGTCGGCGACGTACTCCCCGGCCGGCGGGACGACGACCGGGCAGCCGAAGACCTGCGGGGCGATCTGCCGCACCGCGGCCGACCGGGCCCCACCGCCGATCAGGATGACCCGGCGAGCGGTCGCGCCCTGCGCGGTCAGCGCGTCCAACCCGTCGGCGAGCGCGCAGAGCATGCCCTCCACGGCGGCCCGCGCCAGGTGCGCGGGGGTCGACGTACGCAGGGTCAGGCCGTGCACCGCACCGGTGGCGAGCGGTCGGTTCGGCGTCCGCTCACCCTCCAGGTAGGGCACCATGACCAGCCCGTCCGCCCCGGCTGGCGCGGAGAGCGCCAGCTCGGCCAGCTCGTCCAGGGTGACGCCGAGCATCGCCGCGGCGGCGTCCAGCACCCGGGCCGCGTTGAGCGTGGCGACCAGCGGCAGGAAGCGCCCGGACGCGTCGGCGAAGCCCGCCACCGCACCGCTCTCGTCAGCGGCGGGCACGTCGGCGACGCTGAACACTGTGCCGGAGGTGCCGATCGAGACGATCACGTCACCGGGCCCGGCGCCGACACCGAGCGCGGCGGCGGCGTTGTCCCCGGTGCCCGCACCGAGCAGGGCACCGCCCGGCCCACCCAGTACGTCGGACAGCTTTCCCGCCGAATCCGCCGGACCGAGCACCTCGGGCAGCACCAACCGCCGGCCGAAGCCCCGCTCCAGCAGGTCCAGCCGGTACTGCCCGGTGGCCGGCGACCAGTAGCTGGTGCCGCTGGCATCACCCCGGTCGGTCCGCAGCGCGTCCAGCCCCGGTGCTCCGGCGAGCCGCCAGGTCAGCCAGTCGTGCGGCAGGCAGACGGCCGCCACCTGGGCTGCCCGCTCCGGCTCGTGGGTGGCCAGCCAGCGCAGCTTGGTGAGGGTGAAGCTGGCCACCGGAACGCTGCCGGTGGCCTCCGCCCAGAACCTCTTCCCGACCGAGCCGCCGCCGACCTCCTCGATGAGGTCGGCGGCGGCGTCGGCGGACCGGGTGTCGTTCCACAGCAGCGCCGGGCGGACCACCCGGCCGTCCTCGTCGAGACACACCATGCCGTGCTGCTGGCCGGCGACGGAGATCGCCGCCACGTCGGCCAACCCGCCGGCCTGGTCGGCGGCGCTACGCAGCGCCTGCCACCAGGCTTCCGGGTCGACCTCCGTGCCGTCCGGGTGCGGTGCCCGGCCCTGCCGGAGCAGGGCGCCGGTCTCCGCGTCCCGGATCACCACCTTGCAGGACTGGGTGGACGAGTCGACGCCCGCGACCAACGGCATGGCGGGGCCTCAGCGGGCGCCGAGCAGGTGCTCGACGGCGAGCTGGTTGAGCCGGACGAAGGCGAAGCCCCGGGCGGCCACCGCGTCGACGTCGACGTCCTCGAACGCGGACCGGTCGGCAAGGAGCTCCTCGTAGCCCTCGCCGTCGTTGAGCGTCGGCGTGCTCAGCTCGCCGACCTTGCTGGCGGCGAGCGCCTCGACCACCTCGGGGTCGGCGCGGAACGCCGCTGCCCGCTCCTTGAGCAGCAGGTAGGTGCTCATGTTGGCCGCCGCGGAGGCCCACACGCCGTCCATGTCCTCGGTGCGGGACGGCTTGTAGTCGAAGTGCCGGGGGCCGTCGTAGGCCGGACCGCCGTTGGGGCCGCCGTTTTCCAGGAGGTCCACCAGGGCGAACGCGTTCATCAGGTCACCGTGGCCGAAGACCAGGTCCTGGTCGTACTTGATGCCGCGCTGGCCGTTGAGGTCCAGGTGGAACAGCTTGCCCTGCCAGAGCGCCTGGGCGATGCCGTGGGCGTAGTTGAGCCCGGCCATCTGCTCGTGGCCGACCTCCGGGTTGAGGCCGACCAGCTCGGGGTGCTCCAGCTGCGAGATGAAGCCGAGCGCGTGCCCGATGGTGGGCAGCAGGATGTCGCCGCGCGGCTCGTTGGGCTTGGGCTCCAGGGCGAACCGCAGGTTGTAACCCTTGTCGATGGAGTACTGGGTGAGCAGGTTGACGGCCTCGCGGTAGCGGTCCAGGGCGGCCTGGACGTCCTTGGCGAGGTCGTACTCGGAGCCCTCGCGGCCACCCCACATGACGAAGGTGCTGGCACCCAGCTCGGCGGCCAGGTCGACCTGACGCAGCACCTTGCGCAGCGCGTACCGGCGGACGTCGCGGTCGTTGCTGGTGAAGCCGCCGTCCTTGAAGATCGGGTGGGTGAAGAGGTTGGTGGTGACCATCGGCACCACCAGGCCGGTCTCGTCGAGGGCCTTGCGGAACCGGGCGATGTGCTGGTCCCGGGTGGCCGCGTCGACGCCGAACGGGATCAGGTCGTCGTCGTGGAAGGTGATGCCGTACGCGCCCAGCTCGGCGAGCCGGTGCACTGCCTCGACCGCGTCGAGCTCGGGACGGGTGGCGTCACCGAACGGGTCGCGGGCCTGCCAGCCCACGGTCCAGAGCCCGAAGGAGAACTTGTCGGCGGGGGTGGGACGGGGTGCCATGAGCAACCTCCGGGGTGGTGTTGTCCGCTATTTGTTCAGCGATTGAATTATTTGCCCACCCTATGGCACTGTCAAGGGGTGAGCCTCACCCACGCCCCTGCCGGCGCTGTCCGTCAGGGCAGCCTGCGCGAGCTCAACCTCGCCCTGGTCCTCGGCCGGATCGCCACGGCCGACCGACCTCCCTCCCGGGCCGACCTGGCGACCGCTACCGGCCTGACCAGAGCCACCGTGTCCGCGGTAGTCGAGGACCTGCTCGCCGGCCGGCTGGTCAGTGAGTCCGACCCCGCGCCCCGCTCGGGTGCCGGCCGCCCGGCGCGCGGACTGGTCCTGGCCGATCAGGGGCCGGCCGGGCTCGGGCTGGAGGTCAACGTGGACTACCTGGCGGTCTGCGTGGTGGACCTCGCCGGCCAGGTCCGGCACCGCACCGTACACCGGGCCGACCTGCGCCCGGTGGCCCCCGCCGACGCCCTGGCCCGCCTTGTCGAGATGGCCGGGGCAGCCCGCGAGGACGCCGCCCAGCGCGGCCTCACCCTGGTCGGGGCCGCCCTGGCGGTGCCCGGCCTGGTGGACGACGCCGGGCTGGTCCGGCTCGCGCCGAACCTCGGCTGGCATGACGTGCCGGTGCCGGCGCTGCTCGCCGAGCACCCTCCGCTGATCGAACAGGTGCCCGGCATCCCCGCACTGGTGGTGGACAACGAGGCCAACCTCGCGGCGCTCGGCGAGCTGCACTCGCAGCCCACCGGCACGTCCAGCTTCCTGCACATCTCGGGCGAGGTGGGCATCGGTGCCGGCATCGTGCTGGACGGCGCGCTGTTTCGCGGCGTACGCGGGTGGAGTGGCGAGATCGGGCACCTTCCCGTGCACCCCGAGGGCCGTCCGTGCCGCTGCGGCGGGCAGGGCTGCCTGGAGCAGTACGCCGGTCAGGAGGCGATCGTGGCCGCCGCCGGGCTGGCCCGGGCGGAGCTTCCCGCAGACACGGCGACGGCCCGGTTGGCCGAGTTGGCCGAGGCCGGCGACGCCGACGCGCTGCGGGCGCTGCGCGACGCCGGAACGGCACTCGGCGTCGCGGTGGCCGGCGTCGTCAATCTGCTCGACCTGGACACCGTGGTGCTCGGTGGCGGTTACGCGGCGCTCGCGCCCTGGCTGTGCCCCCCGGTCCTCGCCGAGATCGGTGCCCGGGTGCTCACCGCGGCCTGGTCGCCGGTCACGGTCCGCCCGTCGACGCTCGGCGCGGAGGCCGCCGCGGTAGGCGCCGCCGGCTCGGTGGCCCGCCGGATCGTCGCTCAGCCCGCCGGCTGGCTGGCCCGCGCCGGCTGATCGCCACCCGCGCCGTGCATCGCTGTCGGGGGGAATCGGTACCCTTGCTATCAGGCAACGATCCCCGGTGAGGAGTCGAGAAGCAGCATGCGCACACGTCGTCAGACGCGAGCCGGCGTCCGGCGGTGACCACGACTCAGCGACCCGGCGGCACCCCGTTGCCGGCCGACGAGCGGTTGGCCCGGGAGTTGCTCGACGGGCTCGCCGAGGCCGTGCTGACGACGGACGAGGCCGGTCGGGTCACCCTGGTCAACGCCATGGCTGCCGAGTTGATCCCGGAGATCGACGCCGGCACCGAGCTGGCCGGGTGTTCGGTGGCGGCACTGGCCCGGGCTGTCGCCGGCGGCGCTGACCACTTCGACGCCGACCACCACGGCCGGCGACTGCGCGGCGTCCGACGGCAACTCGCCGGCTCCCGGTGGGCGTGGTACGTCCGCGACGTCACCGAGGAGCACGCCCGCACCGACGCCCTGCTGGTCGAACGCTCCCGCACCGCGTTCCTCGCCCAGGCCGGCAGTCGGCTGGCGCTGGCCCTGCACCGCGACCAGGTCCTCCTGGCCACCACCACGCTCGCCGTTCCCTACCTCGCCGACGTCGCCGTCGCACTGCCCCGACCGACAGCGCCGGCCGAGCCGCACCCCCGATGGATCCGGTACGCCGACGGCGAGCCGGCCCCGATCACCGACCTGGCCGACCTGCTGCCGCCCGGGTTCGGCCCCCCGGGCATGGTGCTGGTCAGCCCGCTTCTCAGCGCCAGCGGGTCGGCCGGTGCGCTGCTGCTCATCCGTCGGTCCGGGCGGGCCGGCTTCGACCGGCGCGACGTGGAGCTGGCCCGGGAGTTCGCCACCCGCGCGGGTGCCGCGCTGGCCACCGCCGACCTGCACGGCGAGCAGGCTCACCTGGCCCGGGTGCTGCAAACCAGTCTGCTTCCGCCCGAGCTGCCCGTCGTGCCCGGCGTGAGCCTGGCCGGCGGTTACCGGGCAGCGGGCGACACCCTCCGCATCGGCGGCGACTTCTACGAGGTGTTTCCGCACCCGCGCGGCGCCCTGTTCGCGCTCGGCGACGTGTGCGGCAAGGGTGTGGGCGCGGCGGTGCTGACCGGCCGGGTCCGCCAGTCGTTGCAGACGCTGCGGCTGGTGGAGCACCGCCCCCTGGAGCTGATCCACCTGCTCAACCAGGCGCTGTTCGACGCGCCGGACGCGGCACGGCGCAGCCAGTTCACCACCCTGTTGCTCGGTTCCCTGGACCGGGGGCCGACCGGGCTGGACCTTCGCGTCGCCGGCGGGGGTCATCCGGCGCCACTGCTGGTCACCGCCGACGGCACCGTCACCCCGGTCCCGGTCGGTGGCATGCCGGTGGGGGCGCTGACGGCCGCACGCTTCGCCGAGAGCCGGGTGCACCTCGATCCGGGCGATCTGCTGCTCGCGTACACCGATGGGGTGACCGGGGCGCGCGACCCCCGCGACGCGGCGATGTTCGGCGAGGCCCGGCTGCGGGCCGCGCTCGTGGCGGAGGCCGGGCAACCGCCGGCGGCGCTGATCGAGCGGGTGCTCCGCGCTGTCGACGACTGGGCGGGCGGGCAGGCCCACGACGACATCGCGATGCTGGCCGTCGGCGCCTCGGCCTGACCGACGGGCGACCGCCCGCCGGCTCGATCAGGCGGTACGCGCCACCGGCGGGCTGCCGCCCGGCCACTCCCTGGTGCTGCCGACCGATCGTTCCGGACCGCCCGACGAACCCGTCCACCCCGTTCGGGTCTGCCGAGCCGAATCGCCCGCCCAGTCCCCCGACCGCCCACCTGGCCGGTCCGGGCCGTCCGGCCAGTCCCCCTGGCCCGGCGGCTCGTCCGGTGTCGACGTGTCCTCCGCCTGCTGGCGGCGGGCGGTCTCGTCGAACTCCCGCATTCCGCGCAGCAGCGCGTCGCGGCCCTCCCGGCTCATCCCGGCCAGCACGGCGGCGAGTTGGCCCTGACGGTCGGCCCGCAGCTCGGCGACGAGCCGGCGAGCCTCCGGGGTGAGGTGCAGCGAGATCTCCCGCCGGTCGAAGCGGCCCGGCTCACGCTCCAGCATGCCGGCGGCGACCAGCCGGTCGCAGAGACGGCTGGCGGAGCTGAGCAGCATGTCGAGTCGGGTGGCGAGCCGACGCAGGTTGATACCGTCGTACTGCTCCACCACCATCACCGCGCGCAACTGAGCGCCGGACACGCGGTTGGCGGTCCCTTCCCGGGCAGACTCCCAGATGCCCAGCAGGGCAGCGGCTGCCGTATCCAGCGCGGCAGCCATACTCGTCTCAGGGTCCGTCGGACGGTTCAGTTCGGCCATGGTGGCCCGAGAGTACTCCGAACCTCCTGGTGGTCGAGCTTTCAGTGAAGGACTGACGATGAGCGAACCGGTCGATCGGGCACGACGTGCCCTGAACGAGACACCAGCTGACCGGCTCGTCGGTGGCATCGGGGACGTGCTCGCCCAGTCGTACGGGATCACCGACGTCGAGCTCTACCAGGTCGACTACCGGATCGCGGAGCTGCTGCCACTCGGCGACGACGAGTCGATCACCAGCCCCGGGCACCCGGCCTGGCGCGCCTTCGACCACCAGTCGCCGATACTGGCCGACGGCACTGCCTGGATCCCGGTCACCATGCGAGGCGAACGTCGAGGGGTGCTGCGCCTGTCACCCGTTCCGGACGACCGGGACGTCGTCGCCGCGCTGGCCGAGGTCGCCACCGCGCTCGCCCACGAGGTGGCGGCCGTCTCCGCCGGCACCGACGTCTATCTGGCGGCCAAGCGCACCCAACGCCTCACCCTGGCCGCCGAGATGCAGTGGGACCTGCTCCCCGGCCGCAGCCGCATCCGACCCTCGTTCAGCCTGGCCGGGCAGTTGGAGCCGGCGTACGCGGTGCGCGGCGACAGCTTCGACTGGTCCGACGACGGGGAACGGCTCTGGTTGTCGACAATCAACGGCACCGGTGAGGGCGTGGCCGCGTCCCTGCTCACCTCGCTGGCCACTCACGCGCTGCGCAACGCGCGTCGGGCCGGGCTGAGCCTGGCCGACCAGGCCGCCCTCGCCGACCAGGCCATCTACGACCTGTACCGGGGCGAGCAGCACCTCTCCGCATTGCTGATGGAGTTGGACCTGCGCTCCGGGATGATGACAGTGGTGGACGCCGGCTCACCCCGGCTGGTCCTGCTCCGCGACGGGGACGTCACCGAACAGCCACTGGAGGCGCAGTTCCCGCTGGGCATGTTCGAGGCGACCGACTACCACGAGCAGAAGTTCCCGCTGCAGCGCGGCGACCGGGTCTTCGTGGTCAGCGACGGGGTGGTGGAGGCCACCGGTCAGCACATGCGCTACGGCGAGACGGCGCTGGACCGGTTCTTGCGCCGGACCGGGCCGATGGCCCCCCTGGACGCCGTCCGGTCGCTGATCGGTGATCTGCGCGCGTTCGTGTCGGGTGACCTGGTCGACGACGCGGTGGTCGTCTGCCTGGACTGGACCGGCCCGCAGCCGTGACCGGTGGTCAGTAGGCGCCGCGGCCGTTCAGCACCGCGCCGAAGGTCTTCCAGAGGATGGTGAGGTCGGCGGCGAGGGACCAGTTCTCCACGTAGTAGAGGTCCAGCCGGATGCCGTCCTCCCAGCTCAGGTCGGAGCGGCCACTGACCTGCCACAGGCCGGTCATGCCGGGCTTGACCAGCAGCCGTCGGGCCACGTCACCGTCGTAACGGGCCACCTCCGAGGGCAGCGGCGGGCGGGGCCCGACCAGGCTCATCTGCCCCAGCAACACGTTGACCAGCTGCGGCAGCTCGTCCAGTGACCATTTGCGCAGCAGCCGGCCGACGCGGGTCACCCGGGGGTCCTGGCGCATCTTGAACATCAGGCCATCGGTCTCGTTGCGCGCGGTCAGCTCGGCGAGCAGCGCGTCCGCGTTCACCACCATGGTGCGGAACTTGAACACGCCGAACTCCTGCCCGCCCCGACCGACCCGGACCTGCCGGAACAGCACCGGGCCCCGGCTGTCCAGTTTGATGGCCAGCGCGATGAACGCGATCAGCGGCAGCAGCACCGCCAGCGCCAACGACGAGACGGACCGGTCGACGAAACCCTTCACCAGCTTGCGCACCCCGCGGAACTCGGGCGCCTCGACGTGGATCAGCGGCAGGCCGGCGACCGGGCGGGTGTGGATGCGCGGGCCGGCGACGTCGGTCAGCGCGGGTGCCACGACCAGGTCGATGCCGGTCCCCTCCAACTGCCAGCCGAGGCGGCGCAGCCGGGCCGCGGTCAGCTCACCGGAGGCGGTCACCGCGACCGTGTCCGCGCCGATCGCGGTGGCGGCCTCCGGGATGCCCCGGAAGGACCCCACCACCGGCACGTCACCCAGCCGCTGCGCCACCGGCGCGAGCAGCGCGTCCGGGATGCAGGCGCCCACCACCTGGTAGCCGGCGTACGGCTCGCGGCGCAGCGTGTGGACCAACTCCAACACGTGAGCGGTGTCGCCGACCACCAGCACCTTGCGGGACCAGCCGGCACCCAGCGAGCGGGCCCGGTGCAGCCGCTTACGGGCGGCGAACCGCGCCACCTCCAGCCCGACGGTGCCCACAGCGAAGGAGATGCCCAGGAAACCCCGGGAGACGCCGACATCGGCGATGTAGCCGATGATGGCGATCGCCCCGGCCAGGCGCAGGCTGGCTGAGCTGACCCGCCGGTACTCGTCCGCCCCGTAGCCGATCACCCGGTCGTCGTAGCAGCCGAGCGCCTTGAGCGAGATCAGCCAGGCCAGCACCAACCCGGGGGCGACCAGCACGTACGGGATTTCCGAGCCGGTCGGCTCGTCGTCACCGAAACGGGCGACGTACCCGATCAGCAACGCGATGATGAGGATGGTGGTGTCCAGCACCACCAGAACCCGGACGTAGGACCGTTCGTCGGCGCGCGCCACCAGCCCGGCGCGTCGATCGTCCGGCTCCGCCGACGTGGCGGGGGTCAACAGTGTCGCCACGCTCACCGGCCCTCCCACTCTGTACAGGATGGCCCCGGCCGACGGGTCGGTCCGGAGGCGGACCGACTATGCCGGAACAGTCGACATCCTGCCTTGACAACTATGACTGCCGATTGCTTCCGACGTATTGCCGTCACTTTTCTTCAACAACCTGGTGGCCGAAAAGGGGCCTGCCACACCGAATTGACGGTACGGCAGGCCCCTGGACGTCTGAGCGTCGGATCAGCGCGGCGCTGGCGGACGCCGTGCGATGGCGCTGAGGAAGATGCTGCCGATCTCGCTCGGGTCCTTCGTGACGAAGACGTCGCCACCGGTCACCTTGGTGATCGACTCCAGCTCTGCCTTGCTGACGCCCTCGCCGATACCGATCATGATGACCTGGACCGGCCGCTCCGGGTCGGCGATCTGCTTGAGCTTGCCGAGCAGCTGCTGCTGGTTGAGGCCGTTGTCGTCCTCGTTCTTGCCGTCGGTGAACAGCACGATCGAGTTGACCCGGCCGGGCTGCCAGTTTTCCTGCACCGCCTGGTAGGCGGCCAGCATGGTGTCGTAGAGGCCGGTGTCACCGCTGGAAGGCTTGACGGTGGCGAGGGCGCCCTCCAACTGGGCCCGCTGACCGGAGAGCGGCCCGATCGGGACCAGCTCGCGGTAGTCCCGGTTGCCGACGAGCTTGGTGGAGAAGGTCCACAGGCCGATCGACCAGGAGTCGTCGAAGAGGCCGAGGCCGCGACGGGCCGCGTCGACGGTGACCTCTTCCCGGCTGCGGTTGTTGGCGCTGGGCACCGGTTCCTTCATCGAGCCGGAGACGTCGATGACGGCGAGCATCCGACCGGACTGGGTGGCGATCGACCAGCTGGAGACGACCCGCTGGATGGCGGCCGGGTCGAGGCCACCCGCCGCGGTGCCACCGTTCGCCGGTGCGGTCGGCGCGCCGCCGGACGGGCTCGGAGCACCCTGTGGCGCCTTGAAACCATCTCCCCAGTTGCCGTCCGGCGCGCGCAGCGACTGCGCGGCGAGCCGGTTGCGGAAGTTCGGGCTGGTGAGCAGCTCGTACAGCACCTTGGCCGCCGACGCCTTGCTCGGTTCGATGCCGGGCAGCACCGCGTACGGGTAGTCCAGCGGCATCGGCGCCGGCTCCATGTAGAGCGCGGCCAGCGGCACCGGCGGCTTCTTACTGTTGTACGCGATCACGTCTTCTTCGGACAGAGCCGCCGCGCCGAGACCGCTCGCGATGGACGTCGAGTCGTTGGCCGTGGGGAAGCGGGCCAGCAGGTCGTTGCGGAGCGAGGAACGCCCGGTGGCCAGTGCGCGGAGCGCCCCGACGGTGTTGCGCTGGGCGTCGCCGCCGGCACCGTTCGCCGCGGCGGTCAGCGAGAGCAGACCGGACAGGCCCGCAGCGTCGCGGGTCGGCTCGACGATCCCGGTCCGCAGCGGAGAGCTGGTGTTGTTGACCTGCTTGAGCAGGTCGGTCCAGTTGAACTTCTTGTCCGGCCAGCCCAGTCGGGTGGCGATCGGCTCGGGCATCGCGACGACGATCGGGCTACGCGCGATGGACTGGCCGTTGGTCGGAGCGAACGCCGTCGCGTCCTTCTTCAGCCGCAGCAGCCAGGTCGAGGAGTCGGGCACCCAGACATCCGGGCTGACGGCGGTGCCACTGGCCTGCCCCACACCGGCCAGCAGGGCCCCGTGCTTGGCCGCCACCACGGCCGCGACGTCGACCGGGTCGGACGCGGACACGTCGACGCGGATGCAGGTCGGGCCCACCGCCGCGCCGTCCTTCACCCACTGGGACGCGGCAGCGTCCACCGCTGGCGCGAGTTCGGAGGCGACCGCCACGGCTAGTCGGATCTCTCCCGAGCAGCTGGGCTGGATCAACTCCTGGTAACCGAACCACGCGCCCGTCGTCACGACGAGCACACCCGCCGTTGCTGCGGCGGCGGCTAGGTGGAGTTTCGAACGCATGCGATGGCGGCCTGCTGACACGGTGACCATCTTGCGTACTAGGTGCCGTCTCTGCCACATCCGTTCGGACTAAAGTTACGGAGGAGAAACAGTTGACCACTTTTTTGCAACACAGAGTGACGAGGCAGCCTCGCGGCGTTGCCAAACCAGTGCCACCCTCACGTCTATTTAGCGAGCGTTCAGGGCAGGACGCACGTCGGGCTCGGCACCGGCACCGGCTCGCCGGCCGCCTCCAGGACGCCGGTGTCGGCGTCGCGACGGAACACCCGCACCATGTCCGCCCGCTCGTCGGCGACGTAGAGGTGCTCCCCGATGAGGGCGAAGTGCCGGGGCCACTCCCCTCCGGTGTCCACTTCGGCCACCAGCTCGGGCAACTCCCCTGCCACTGCGAAGACCGCCAGCGTCCCCACCCCACGGTTGGCGACGTAGAGGAACCGGCCGTCCGGGGCGACCGCTACCTCCGATGGCTGGACGTGACCGGCGCGCCCGCTCGCCTCGACCCGCCCGCGCTGGTGCAACGCGCCGTCGTCGGTCAGCTCGTAGGCGGTGACCGAGGCGTCCAGCTCACCGACGACGTAGCAGCGCCGTCCGTCCGGGTGCCGGGCCAGGTGCCGGGGGCCGGTGCCGGGCTTCGTACGCATCCGGGGCGCGCGCGGCACCAGTCGTCCGGTCGCCTCGTCCAGGTCGTACCGGTAGACCGAGTCGGTGCCGAGATCCACGCCGAAGATCGGCCCTTGGCCCGCACCGGGCGAGACCATGTGGGCGTGGGCGTGGTCCTGGCGCTCCGGGTCGGGGCCGTGCCCCTCGTGCACCACCAGGTCGGTGCGCTCGCCGGGCACGCCCTGCGGGTCGAGCGGGAAGACCGCGATGCTGCCGCTGCCGTAGTTGGCCGCCAGCAGGTGACCGCCACCGGGCAGCACCGCGAGGTGGCAGGGCTCCGCGCCGCCGGTCGACCGACTGCCGAGCGGGTCCAACGCGCCGTCCGCACCGACCTGCCAGGCGCTGATCTCGCCGTCCGTCAGCTCGTTGACCGCGTACAGCACCGGCTGGGTGGGGTGCCGCACCAGGAAGGAGGGGGACGGGGTGACCGCCACAGTGCCGAGCGGGGTCAGCGCCCCGGTCCTCGGGTCGCGACGCGCGGCGACGATGCCGCTGCCCCGCCCGCCGCTCTGCGCGGTGTAACCCCCGATGTGGACGACCTCACCCTGACCGCTCACGCCCAACTCCTCCGCCGGCAACCTTCGTTGATCCAACCAGAGGCTGCCCGCGTTGCCCGCCCGTTAACCGGCTTTTCGGCCCGGATCTCAGGCCGCCGGCACCGGCTCACCGCGCTGTCGGGCGACGTGCTCCACCAGAGAGATCAAAACCATCTTCCCGGACTGCCGGTCCCGGGCGTCGCAGAGCACCATCGGTACGTCCGGGTCCAGGTCGAGCGCTCGGCGTACGGTCTCCAGGTTGAACCGGCGGGAGTCGTCGAAACAGTTCACGCCCACCACGAACGGGATTCCCCGCTGCTCGAAGTAGTCGATGGAGGGGAAGCAGTCGGCCAACCGCCGGGTGTCGGCGAGCACCACGGCACCGAGCGCGCCGAAGGCCAGCTCGTCCCAGAGGAACCAGAACCGGTCCTGGCCCGGCGTGCCGAACAGGTAGACCTGAAGGTCCTCGTTGATGGTGATGCGGCCGAAGTCCATCGCCACAGTGGTGGTGGACTTGCCCTCCACGCCGGAGAGGTCGTCGGTGCCGATCCCGGCACCGGTGAGCACCTCCTCGGTCTGCAACGGACGGACCTCGCTCAGGGCGCTCACCAAGGTCGTCTTGCCAGCTCCGAAGCCTCCCGCGATGAGGATCTTCAGTGCCAGCGGGATGGTGGTGCTGGTGCCCACCTGGTCATAGCGCACGGAGTCCACTGACCACCGCCTTGAGGATGTCGTCGTCGGGAAGGATGCCGGCGGCCGGCGGCTCGTGCACCGCGACCAGGCCCTCGGCGAGGAGATCACCGAGCAGTACCCGGACCACGCCGACCGCGAGGTCCAGCTCGGCTGCCAGTTCGGCCACCGACACCGGCCGGTGGGCCAACGTGACCAGCCGTCGATGCTCCGGCAGCAGATGCGATTGGCGTGTCGCGTCGACGTCCGAACCGGCCAACACGAACGCGACCAGGTTGAATCCGTCGACGGCGGGGCGTACTCGGCCTCCGGTGAGGGTGTACGGGCGCATCACCGGGCCGGCTTCACCGTCCAGCCACTCGTGCTGCGGCCCGGGCGGTTCAGTCCGCATCTCCGGCACCCGCCGCCGATCGGGCCGGCGCGGCGAGGCTCTCCCCCACGCGGATCACCAGCATCGCCATCTCGTACGCGACCAGCCCGATGTCCGCGTCGGCGTCGCTCACCACGGCCAGGCAGGCACCCTGCCCGGCGGCGGTGACGAAGAGGTACGCCTCCTCCATCTCCACCACTGTCTGCCGGACCGGGCCGCCGTCCACGTGCCGGCTGGCGCCTCGGGCGAGGCTGGAGAAGCCGGCGGCGAGCGCACAGAGGTGCTCGGCGTCGGAGCGCTCCAGCTCGGCCGAGCAGCCGAGCAGCAGGCCGTCGGCGGAGAGCACCACCGCCTCGCGGGCGGCGGGTACCCGTTGCACCAGTTCGTCGAGCAACCAGTCCAGGCCGGCGCTCTGCTTCGTCGAATGCGGCACTAGGCGTCCCTCTCAGTCGCGGTCGGGGGTTCGGGGGTCGTCGGCGGGTCGGTGGGGGCCGCCTGGACCGCCGGGCCGGTCGACTCCGGGCCGGTCGGTGCCGCCGGGCCGGTCGGTGCCGCCGGGCCGGTCGACGCTGGCGGGGTGATGGCGGTGGCGCGTCCGCGCGCCGTGCCGGCCTGGAGCGCCGCCATCACCTGGCGGACCTCCTCCGGCGAGCGGGGCGACGGCGTGTCGGTAACGGTCGAGCGGGGCTGGGCGGCGGGGGTACGACGTCGCACCCGGCGGGGCAGACCATCCAGCTCGTCGTCCGGCTCGTCGGGGGTGGCCGAACCCTCGGCGGGTGCGACGGTAGAGGTCGGCGCTCCGGCGGGCGGGGCCGTGCTGGCGGACGGGGCCGTCGGCGGGCGGGTACGGGGGCGGGTCACGGCGCCCCGGCGCGCCGTCCGGGCCAGCCGCCGGCTCGGGTCGGCCGACGCGGTGTCGAGCGTGGCAGGGTCGGGGCCGGCCGGCGGCTCGGTGGTGACCAGGTCGCCGGGGACCAGCACCACGGCGGTCACGCCCCCCTCCCCGGATGGGCGCAACAGCACCCTTACGCCGTGCCGGGCCGCCAGCCGGGCCACCACGAACAGGCCGAGTCGGGCGCTCTGCGCCGGGTCGAACTCGGGCGAGCTGGCCAGTCGGGTGTTGGCGGTCTCCAGTGCCGCGGCGGACATGCCCAGCCCCTGATCGGTGATCTCCAGGGCGTACCCGTCGGCGACCTGCGCGCCGGTGACGGTGACCCGGGTGTCCGGCGGGGAGAAGGCGGTGGCGTTCTCGAACAGCTCGGCGAGCAGGTGGATGACGTCGCCGACTGCCCGCCCCAGCACGCCGGCCGGCTGCACGGCCTTGACGTCCACCCGTTCGTACGCCTCGACCTCGGAGATCGCGCCACGGATCACGTCGACCATCGCGACCGGGTTCCGCCAACCCCGACCGGGCGCGGAGCCGGCCAGGATGACCAGATCCTCGGCGTGCCGGCGCAGCCGGGTGGCCAGGTGGTCGACCTGGAACAGCTCGGCCAGCTCGTCCGGGTCCTCGCTACGCCGCTCCATCCGGTCCAGCAGGTGCAACTGACGGTGCACCAGGCTCTGGCTGCGTCGGGCGATGTTGAGGAAGACCTCGTTGAGCCCGCGACGCAGGGTGACCTCGTCCACCGCGGCCTGGACGGCGGTGCGCTGCACCTCGGTGAAGGCGCGCCCGACCTCGCCGATCTCGTCGTGGCCGTACTCCAGTGGCGGTGCCTCCCGGGCGACGTCGACCTGCTCGCCACGGCGCAGCCGGGCGACCACGTCGGGCAGCCGGTGCTCGGCCAGCTCCAGCGCTGCGGTGCGGACGCCGCTGAGCCTGCGGACCAGGGTGCGGCCGACCCGCAGCGCCACCAGCACCGAGACGACGACTGCGACGAGCCCGAGTACGCCGGCGGCGGCCAGCCGCACCAGGATGCGAACCGCCATCGGCACGGAACGGTCGGCGAGAGCGTCGGCCTCGGACAGTTCGAAGTCCCGCAACTGTTGCTGTACCGCGTCCTGGCTGGCCTGCCAGGCCGCGGCGTCGACAGTCGGCCGACCGGACCGGTTGGGCACGACCAGGGCGTCCTGCATGCTGCGCAGCCGGGTGAACGCCTCGCTCTCGGTCAACCGCTGGTACGCGACCCGGCTGCTCTCGGGCAGGTCTGCCACGGCGCTCTCGGTGAGCCACCGTTGGTTGCCGATGGCCTGGACGAGCTGCGTGTGCTCCCCCTCGGCGAACCGTCCGGCGGTCAGCGCGCCGGCCAGCAGCGCGTCGCTCTGGCCCAGCAGTTCCCGGGAGCGACCCAGGGCGGTGAGCGCCAGCGCCTGCCGGTTGATGTCCGGGTCGGTGAGGGTCGCCATGCCGGCGAACGCCTGGAAGGCCGCGGCGACCATGCCGCTGTAGAGGCCGATCGCACCGGCCCGGTCCACCTTGCGCTCGTCGATGAACCTCCGCCCGTCGGGTAGCGCCGCCAGGGAGTTGACCAGCTGGTCGACCCGGGTTTCCAGCAGGTCGTCGGCGGCGTCGCGCAGCGGTTCCCCGTCCACCCGGCGGCGCAGCTCGGCGACCGCCCGGTCAGTGCGCCCGCGCTGCTCGGCGAGGGCGGGCAACTCGGTATCGCCGGCGAGCTGCACCACCGAGAGTCGGCGTTCCCGTTGCAGCTCGGTGACCACCGTCTCGCCGGGGCGACCCAGGTCGTACAACAGGGTGCGGGCGGAGAGAAGGTTCAGGGCGGGACCGAAGGTCAGCGTGGTCGCGAAGATCCACAGCGCCAGGAGCGCGGTCACCGGCGCGACGACCAACGCGGTCAGCTTCGAGCGGATCGGCCAGTCGCGGGTTTTCATCAGACCTCGCCCGTACAGGGTGGCAGGAGGGGTGCCGGCACCGCCGGGCACCGCGCCTGCCGGCTGCGCGCCCGGCCGCGTCGCCGGGCACCGGCGCGGGCGCCTTGGGCAGGATACGTAATCGGAGGCTGTTTCACTACCGCCCGTGTCGTCACCACCCAAGCGCCGCTTCCGGGATGAATCAGGTCTCGGCCGGTGAGTGGTTGCGCCCCTCGTCAGGAAAGTGTCTCGGATCGGGATTGGCGATCACTGCGCGGAGGGAATAGCAGAGGGCGAAGGAGGAGCCCATGTCGCCCACGCAGATAGTCGTCATCGTGCTCGTCGTGCTGGTGATCGTCGCGGTGCTGGCCGTGGCCGCCCGCTCGCTCAACAACCGTCGGGCCCTGCGCAACCGGTTCGGGCCGGAGTACGACCGGGTGGTGGCGGAACAGGACAGCCGGTCCGCCGCGGAGCGCGAACTGCGCGACCGGGAACGCCGGCATGCCGAGCTCACGCTCACCCCACTCACCCCGGAGTCCCGGGCGCGCTACGCCGCGGCCTGGGAGGAACTCCAGGTCCGTTTCATCGACTCCCCCGGCGAGACGGTGGGCGACGCGGACGAACTGGTCACCCGGCTCATCGAGGAGCAGGGCTACCCGACCGGTGACTTCTCCGACCAGATCGCCCACCTCTCCGTCGAGCACGCCCGCACCCTGACCAACTACCGGGACGCGCACGAGATCCACCTGCGCAACTCCCGGGGCGAGGCCAGCACCGAGGAGCTGCGGCAGGCGGTCGTGCACTACCGCGCACTCTTCGCCGACCTGCTGGGCGAGGAGCCGGTCGGCCACCGCACGCCCGAACAGCGCCACCACCCGGACCACGACGCCACGAGCCGCTGAGGAGGCCACCGATGCGCCAGGAAGAGCAACAGGTGAGCAACGACCACCCGGAGGCCGTCCGCTCCGCGCCCGTGCCGGTACCCCCGGCCGGCGACCGGGCCGACCGCTCCGACGTCCCGGAGGACGCCCTCGACGACCGGGGCACCTTCGACGACCAGACCGCCGCCCACGAGCGGGCCGACGACACCGACCGGGACGCCGCGTACGACCCGGCCGACGACGAGCTGACCGACGACGCCGACCCGCGCCACCGGCGCGACAACCGGTCCACCGACGAGGGCGGTTTCCACGAGCCGGGGCCGCTGCCGACGACGTTCGGCGCCACCACGGTGGCCGACGCGGTGGCCGCCTCCGCGCTGGCCAGCCCGCACCCGCAGGATCAGCCGGACCCGAGGGCCGAGCGGACCGCCCAGCCGGGCGACGGCGCCGAGGACGGTGAGCGGGAGGGCCTGCGCGCCGACCCCACCGCCGAGCTGCACCGCCGCGACGCGTACGTCGACGACAGCACGGACGTCGACGACCGCACGGACGTCGACGACCGCACCGACCTGGACGACTCGGACACGTCCGCGCGCACCGTCGTCGCGCCGGGGAGCACTGACGGCGACCCTGAGCGGCGCGGCGACCTGACCGGCGACCGGGACGCCGCGACGGCGGGCGCAGCCGGCTACGGCAGTGCGACACCCGAGATGGTCGACCCGGACGCGGACGGCGAACCGGCCCCCGGCGACGACACCAGCCCCACGCTGGAGTCCGCCGGAACATCCCGACCCTCCGGGTCGACAGTCGCTACCGAGGCGGCCACCCTCCTCGACACGGACACCGCGCAGGGCTTCCGGGACCGCTGGCGGGACGTGCAGCTGCGTTTCGTCGACGACCCGCAGGCGGCTGCCGGTGAGGCGCAGTCACTGGTGGAGGAGGCCATCCAGGCCCTCTCCTCGGCGCTGGCCGCCCAGAAAAGCACGCTGGGCGGGTGGCAGGACGCCGGCTCGGCCGACACCGAGCAACTGCGGATGGCGGTCCGCAACTACCGGGACTTCCTGGACCGCGTTCTCGGTCGCTGAGTCCACCCGAGCGACACTGGCGCCCCGGCCGAAACGGCCGGGGCGCCCTTCTGTGTACCGATCCCGCCAGACCGCCGGAACGGCCCAGACACGCCCGGGCGCGACCTCGGGGAGTGAAACCGCGCAGACGGGGTAATAGGGCGCGCGCGAACTCAGCAGCGCGGACGTCGGGACGAGGGGTGACGGGATGGACGGCGACGGTCTCCGGCTCAACATGAACGGCCTGGACTACCTGATCCTGGCGCTGTACTTCGTCACCGTCCTCGGGGTCGGCTTCGCCGCGCGCCGGGCCATCCGGACCAGCGTCGACTTCTTCCTCTCCGGTCGCTCCCTGCCGGCCTGGGTGACCGGTCTCGCCTTCGTCTCGGCGAACCTGGGCGCGTTGGAGATCATCGGAATGGCCGCCAACGGGGCCCAGTACGGCGTCATGACGGTCCACTACTACTGGATCGGCGCGGTCCCGGCGATGGTGTTCCTGGGCATCGTGATGATGCCCTTCTACTACGGCTCCAAGGTCCGCAGCGTGCCGGAGTACCTGCGGCTGCGCTTCAACCGCCCCACCCACCTGCTCAACGCGATCAGCTTCGCCGTCGCCCAGGTGCTGATCGCCGGCGTGAACCTGTACGCGCTGGCGCTCGTCATGCAGGCGCTGCTCGGCTGGCCGCTCTGGACGGCGATCGTGGTCGGCGCGGCGATCGTGCTGGCGTACATCACCATCGGCGGCCTGTCCGGGGCGATCTACAACGAGGTGCTCCAGTTCTTCGTCATCCTGGCCGGCCTCATCCCGGTCACAGTGATCGGCCTGGTCAAGGTCGGCGGGTGGAACGGCCTGATGGACGCGGTCGGCGACACCAAGCTCGGCGAGGCCGGCCTGCACGCGTGGCAGGACACCGGCAGCACGGCCAACCCGCTGGGCGCGCACTGGATCGGCATCGTCTTCGGCCTCGGCTTCGTGCTGTCGTTCGGCTACTGGACGACGAACTTCGCCGAGGTGCAGCGGGCCCTCTCGGCCAAGAACATGAGCGCCGCCCGGCGTACGCCGATCATCGCCGCGTACCCGAAGCTGTTCATCCCCCTGGTCACGATCATCCCCGGCCTGGTGGCCCTGGTCACGGTGAAGGGCCTCGGCGCGGAGAGCGGCGAGCTCCAGTACAACAACGCCATCCCGCTGCTGATGCGCGACCTGCTCCCCAACGGCGTGCTCGGGGTCGCGGTCACCGGCCTGCTCGCCTCGTTCATGGCCGGCATGGCGGCCAATGTGAGCGGCTTCAACACCGTCTTCACCTACGACATCTGGCAGGCGTACATCCGCCGTGACCGGTCGGACGAGTACTACCTGCGCATCGGCCGGTGGGCGACGGTCGCCGCCGTCGTGATCGGGATCGGCACCGCGTTCATCGCGGCCGGGTTCAGCAACATCATGAACTACATCCAGGCGCTCTTCTCCGTCTTCAACGCGCCGCTGTTCGCCACCTTCATCATCGGCATGTTCTGGAAGCGGATGACCGCGCTCGCCGGCTTCTGGTCGCTGCTGCTGGGCACCCTGGTGTCGCTGAGCCTCTACCTGCTCTACAAGGGCGGGGTGATCGATTTCAACTCCGACCTGGAGGAGAGCTTCTGGGGCGCCGGTCTGGCGTTCGTCACGGCGGTGGTGGTCGCCGCGATCGTCACCCCGCTCACCTCACCCAAGCGGGACGAGGAGTTGCGCGGGTTGGTGTACGGCATGGGCGGCGTCGACCTGAAGGGCGATGTGCTCGCCGGGGACGCCGCCTGGTACCGCTCCCCGGTGCTGCTCGGTCTGATCGCGGTCGCGCTGGCCGCCCTCTTCTACATCCCGGTCTTCTGAGGAAAGGGGTCGGCAGATGAGCAACGACGGCCAGCCGGCACAGGACCCACTGATCGACGAGGCACAGGCGGAGCAGCGGCGCTCGGCCGCGGCCCGGTTGTTCGACATCCGCCGTGTGATCGGTGGCCTCTTCGTCGCGTACGGGGTCATCGTCACGCTGATCGGCATCTTCGACAGCCGAGCCGAGATCGACAAGGCCGAAGGCGTACGGATCAACCTGTGGGCCGGGCTGGCGATGCTCGTGTTCGGTCTGCTCATGCTGCTCTGGCAGTGGTGGCGCCCAGCGGAGGCGCCGGAGCCGAACGAGCAGCAGCCCGACGCCTGACCGCACTGCGCTGGCACGGCCCGCCCCGACCGCCGGGCGGTGCGGCATGAGCGCGGCACGAAGGGGTACGCGGGGGAATCAGGCACCGTGTCGGACCCAGGAGGCAGCACCATGACCGATCGCGATGGCCAACCGCCGCTGGAGGACAGCCCCGAGGTCGCCTCGGCGGTGGACGATGACGCCACCGTGCCGCAACTGCGGACCGGGGGTGGCCCGGACCGGGACACACCGGGCTTCGCCGAACCCCGCGGTCGACCGGGCGACCTCGCACCCGACACCGACGAGCTGATCGGTGACCCGTACGCCGCCGGCACCGGTGCTACCGGGACGGGCACCGGTGCCGGCGGGGACAACATCCGCACCGGGGGCGAGCAGCCCTGGGAGCCGGAGGACCTGGTGATGGCCCGCGGGCAGGATCTGACACCGGAGAACCTGGAGAAGGCCCGCCGTGACCTGGCCGAGCAGGGCCAGGCGGCGATCGAACGCACAGTGCCCTGATCGGGCCGACAAACAAGGGGGGTCCCCGGCCCGACCTGTGACGGTCGAGCCGGGGACCCGGGGGGAACCTGCTGCCAGCAGTGCCTCACCAACCACTGGCAGCGGGTTGGTGCGTGAGCTACCCGATCAGAGCGCCGGGTAGGCGTTGCGCATGAGCTCCTGGAACTGGGCGGAGAACCAGGCACCGGAGATCGGCGCGTTGCCCAGAGCCCCCGACGGGTTGTTGCCGTTGCGGGCGTTGCCGCCGTACGTCGGGTCACACATCCGGTCGAAGCCCTTGCCCTCGTTGTTCGGGATCTCGCTGCTGGAGCCGTCCGACTCGCCCGGCGGCTTCACCCAGACGTAGGCGTCGATGCCCGTCGCCGGGTTCGCCCGGGGCCGCTCACCGAGACCGGCACCGGCCTGGTTGCACCAGTTGCCGAGGTGCGCCCGGCGGTCGATGCGGCCACCGTTGACGTACGTGTCGACGCTCGTCGTCGCGCCCGGCCCGGTGGGTCGAGCGGAGCCGCCCCAACCATTGCGGGAGGTGTCGATGAGCATGCCGATGTTCGAGTTGAAGCCCAACGAGACCAGCTTGGTCCGGAACGCCTGGGCGAACGACAGCTCGTCGACGTAGTAGTTCCAGTCGACCCACTTGGACTGCCGCACCGTCTGGCCGTTCACGTTGTCGGTGACCTTGAAGTACGGCTCCTGGAGCGCCGAGTAGTTCGCGGTGTTGGTGATGAATCCGTGCACGTTGTTGACAGTGCTGCCGGAGGCGACCGCGGCGGTCTTCAGGATTTCGGCGCTCGGGTTGAAGTTGCTGTCCCAACCGAGCCAGCCGTGGTGGCCGGAGTCGATGTAGTTGTAGACGTTGCCGATCGCGCCCAGCTTGGCCAGGGCGTAGCCGACGCCGTTGACGTAGGCGCCGTTTGCCTTGACCGTGTCGCACATGACCGTGCCGCCAGGCTGGCCGGAGGTGTTGGTCACCAGGTTCGGCAGCGAGTCGATCTCGATGATGTTGATGATCCGCAGGCTGCTGTACTTCGACTGACTCTGGATCGCGGCGATTGGGTCGATGTACTGGGCCTTGTACTTCGGCAGCTCGTCCGGACCCAGCTCACCGTTGGAGGCGAGTGCCGAGCAGTCCCGGCCGGGCAGGTTGTAGATCACGAACTGGATGTAGCCGGCGCCTTGGCGCAGCGCCTCGTCCAGGTGCTCCTTCACCCCGAAGGCGCCGTTGGAGCTGCTGTTCGGCGTGCCGTTGATCGCGGCGATCCGGTCCAGCCAGACGGCGGTGGGGTTGTTGGAAACCCGGCTTCCGCCGGCCTCGGCGTCCGCCTTGGCCTTCCACTCCGGGTTCACGTAACCGCGGACCCCGACGTACGGGTTGTCGACCTTGGTGCCGGGCGGCGGCGTGGTCGGCGGATCGGTCGGCGGGTCAGTGGGCGGGTCGGTCGGCGGGGGCGTCGTCGGTGGGGGAGTCGTCGGTGGGGTGGTGCCACCGTTGCAGGCCACGCCGTTGAGGGTGAACGAGGTCGGCTTCGGGTTGCTGCCGCTCCACGCGCCGTTGAAGCCGATGCTCGTCGACGCGCCGGTGGCCAGGGTGCCGTTGTAGGACATGCTCCGGGCGGTGACCTGGCTGCCGGACTGGGTGTACGTGGCCGACCAGCCCTGCTGCACCCGCTGGCTGGAGTTGGGGAAGGTCCAGCCGAGCGTCCAGCCGTTCAGCGGGTCGCCGACGTTCTTGATGGTGATGTTCGCGGTGAAGCCGCCCTGCCAGTCGTTACTCGTGTACGCGATGTCGCACTGCGTCGCGGCCTGCGCCGCGGTACCCGGAATCGTTACGAGCCCACCGGCGACCAGGGCACCCGCGCCGGCGAGCGCGAGGGCCCGGCGTGGGCCGGTTAACCTTCTCCACACATTCATGCCACTGATCTCCTTGGGCGAGACCGGGCCCACGTACGGCCCGGCGGGACGGCCCGATGGGCGTCCTGCACGGACGGCCGTCGGCGCCACGGGATTCTTTGGGGGGGCGCCCGACCCGGACGGGCGATAGTGGTGGTGGTGCCCGACCGATGCGTCGGCCGGTCGATCGGCGGCGGGTGCGTCGCCCGGTGAAACCGGGTGCCCTCGACTCCCTGCCTGCACGGTGTGGCTCTCAGAACCGCGTTCGCCGATTCTTGCATGGGAGCGCTTCCATGGCAATGGCTCGATGCGTTGCCGGAGCCGCTTCGGACGATACCTCCGAGCACGCCGGACCGGCACGCGCCGCCCGGAGCCGCAGCTATCGGATGCCGGGGCAGGCCAGGCACGGGGAGCGCGCAACACCGCGGCACACCCAGAGGCCCCCGGGATACCTGACACGACACTCAGCGCAGCGAAAGCCGCGTACCACCCCTTCACCTCTTACTTGGATCAAAGGTAAAACGCGAATCTTTCACTTCATAAGTCATGAAACGGTCTAACGTCGGTCTTAGCTCGGTTGTCGCCGAGCTCAGGACAACAGGGATGGAGTGACGCAGGTCATGGCTAAGAAGATGCTCGGGAAAGTCGTTGCGGGCGCCGCGCTCGGCGGCGCGTCGCTGCTGGTGTTCGCACCGGGGATCGCGTTCGCCGACGGCCACGACGACGGCAAGGTCTACGCCAAGCCGCACGTCGTCAAGGCTGGCGACGAGGTCAAGCTCCTCGAGATCTGCCCGGATCGGCAGGAGCACGCGTACGTGTGGTCCAAGGTCACCGGCAAGGTCAAGCTCAAGCCGGCGGATGAAGACCGGGGCGAGGACCGCGAGTGGCGTGAGGAGGAGGACTCCTCCGACCACGACAAGGGCAAGGACGAACACGGCAAGGACGAGAACGGCAAGGACGACAAGGGCAAGGACCACGAAGGCAAGGACGACAGCGGCAAGGACGAGCACGGCAAGGACGACAAGGGCAAGGACGACAAGGGCAAGGACGAGAACGGCAAGGGTGGCCAGGGTGGCGGCGCTGCCGCCGACGCCTACGGCGACGAGGGCAGCAAGGACTGGAAGGGCGAGGAGCACGGCCAGGACGCCGAAGAAGGCCGTGACAAGAAGGACTGGGACTCCAAGGACGAAGACAAGAAGGACTGGGAGTCCAAGGACGAGCACGGCTCGGAATACGGCTCGGACAAGGGCTGGGAGAACAAGGACGAGCACGGCTCCGAGTACGGCTCCGACAAGGGCTGGGAGAACAAGGACGAGCACGGCTCCGAGTACGGCTCCGACAAGGGCTGGGAGAACAAGGACGAGCACGGCTCCGAGTACGGCTCCGACGAGCGTGGCGGTTACGGCAAGGACGAGCGCGGCTCGGACGAGCGTGGCGGTTACGGCAAGGACGAGCGCGGCTCGGACGAGCGTGACTGGGACAAGGAGCGCGAGTTCGTCTACTACGGCGAAGCCAAGGTGGACAAGGACGCCAAGCCGGGTCGCTACGAGCTCAAGGGCTCCTGCGGCGAGGGCGAGCTCGTCGTGCTGCCGCACGGCGGCGTCGACGGTGGTGACGGTGGCGCCAGCACCGGCACCGACCGCGGCCTGGCCACCGGCGGGGCGGGCGTGCTCGGCGCTGCCGCGCTGGGCGGGATCGTGTTGATGCGTCGTCGGCGGACCGATGGTTCGCTCGTCTGACGTGACGACGACACCGGCCGGCGGCCGCCGCGGGAGACCGTGGCGTGCCGCCGGCACGGCCGTCGTCGTCACCATGGCCCTGATCGGCGCCGGCATGATCGGCGCCTCCCTGAAGACCACGCCCACTCCCCGGCCGCCACAGCCGCTGGCCCAGGCCGGCCCCGAGCCGACCGCGCCGGCGAGCACCGCCGACGATGCCCCTCCGGTCGACGGGCAGCCGGTCGACGGACAGCCCGTCGGTCAGTCGGCGGTCGGGTTGGCCCGGTCGGCACCGACGAGCATCGAGATCCCCCGGATCGGCGTCAACGCGACGATCATGTCGTTGGGCACCAACCCGGACGGCACCGTCCAGGTCCCTCCGCTGGACAAGGCCGACCAGGCCGGGTGGTACGAGCCCGGTGCGAGCCCGGGCGAGACGGGTAATGCGGTCATCGTCGGGCACGTGGACTCGGCGGTGCTGGGCCCGGCCGTCTTCTTCGACCTCGGCGCTCTGACCCCCGGCGACACCGTCACAGTGCGCCGCGCCGACGGGGTGCCGGCCACCTTCACTGTCGACTCGGTGAAGTCGTACCCGAAGACGGCCTTCCCCACCGAGTTGGTCTACGGACCGAGTGACCGGCCCGGCCTGCGGGTGGTCACCTGCGGCGGCCAGTTCGATCAGGCCGCGAAGAGCTACCCGGACAACATCGTCGTCTTCGCCACCCTGGCGGCCTGACCGACGACGAACGAACGCGGTCCGGCCGGTCGGGGTGACCCGACCGGCCGGACCGCGTCCGGCGTACCTGACTCAGGCTGCCGCGGAGGTCCGCACCAGGGTGCGGATCTGGCGCAGCAGCACCGACAGGGCGGCGAGATCCGCCCGCGACTCGTCGAACTCACCCATCGCCCGTCGGGCGCGGTGGATGGAGGTGGCGTTCGACTGCTCCCACTGCTGCACCCGCTCGTGCGGCGGCAGGTCGCCCGGGGTGGAGTCGAGCACCTCCGCGGTGAGCGCGGCGAGCGCGGCGTACAGGTCGTACCGCAGCGCCATCCGCGCAAGGGTCTGCCAGCGGTCCTCCCGCGGCAACAGGGAGATCTTCGACAGCAGCGAGTCCACCCGGAACAGGTCGGACAGCACGAAGTAGACCGAGGCCACCTCGCTGACGTCCCGCCCACTGGCGTTCGCGGTCTCCACCACGTCCATCAGACCGAAGCTGTACATCAACCGGGTGGCCCGCTCCGCCAGCTCGCGGGGTAGCCCACGCTCGGTCATCGAGTCCATGTGCGCGGCGATGCCCTGGCGCTCGTTGCCGTAGAACAGTTCCTCCAGCCCTGGCAGCAGCCGGGTGACCCCGTCGCGCAGCCGGGCGATCTCGGCCGGTACGTCGATCGGCGAGCGCCGGTTGGAGACCAACCACCGCACCGCGCGGTCGAGCAGTCGACGGGTGTCCAGGTAGACGCTGGTCTGTAGCTCCGGCGCCACCTTGTTGTCCAGCGCCTCGACCTCGTCCCACAGGTCGCGTAGGCCGAACACCTCGCTGACCACCACGTACGCCCGGATCACGTCGGCCGCACTGGCCGCCGTCTCCTCGACCACCCGGAAGATGAACGAGATGCCACCCCGGTTGATCGCCTCGTTGACCAGCACCGTGGTGACGATGTCCCGGCGCAGCCGGTGCCGGCCCATCCGGTCGGCGAACCGCTCGCGCATCGGCGTCGGGAAGTAGTTGACCAGAACGTCGGTCGTCCACTCCTCGTCGGCCAGCCCGTCGGTGAGGATCTCCCGCTCAAGGACGATCTTCACGTACGCGAGCAGCACGGCGAACTCCGGCGCGGTCAGCCCGGACTCGCTGCGGACCGCCAGTTCCTCGTCCGGCGGCAGCGCCTCCAACGCGCGGTCCAATCCGCCCGAACGCTCCAGCTCGTTGATCATCCGACGGTGCACCGGGAGCAGCGAGGCGGCCTGGGCCTGGGCGTTGTTGATCGCCCGAGCCTGGTCGTAGTTGTCGCGCAGCACCAGCTCCGCGACCTCGTCGGTCATCCCGGCCAGCAACTCGTCCCGGTCGGCCATGGTCAGCTCACCATCGGCCACCGCCGTGTTGAGCAGGATCTTGATGTTCACCTCGTGGTCGGAGGTGTCCACCCCGGCCGCGTTGTCGATGAAGTCCGTGTAGATCCGGCCACCGGTCAACGCGTACTCGATCCGGCCGAGCTGGGTCCAGCCCAGGTTGCCGCCCTCGCCCGCCACCCGGCAGCGCAGGCTGCGCCCGTCCACCCGGATCGCGTCGTTGGACTTGTCGCCCACCTCGGCGTTGGTCTGGGTGGAGGCCTTGACGTAGGTGCCGATGCCGCCGTTCCAGAACAGGTCCACCGGAGCGGTGACGATCGCCTTCA
This sequence comes from Micromonospora sp. DT15, assembly GCF_049841475.1. Taxonomy (NCBI): domain Bacteria; kingdom Bacillati; phylum Actinomycetota; class Actinomycetes; order Micromonosporales; family Micromonosporaceae; genus Micromonospora; species Micromonospora sp. DT15. Next base: position 200,707 of record NZ_JBNCKJ010000009.1, on the reverse strand, counting down.
TCAGGTCCTGCGGCGACAGCTGCGTGACGTCGTCGTCCAGGCCGATCGCCGCCCGGACCTGCGGCGTGATCGGGATGGACTTCGCGGTACGCGGGAAGATGCCGCCACCTGCCGAGATCAGCTCCGGGTTGTAGTCCTCCCAGGAGGAGCGGGGCAGGTCGAACAGCCGTCGACGCTCCGTGTACGAGGTGGCGGCGTCCGGCTCCGGGTCGAGGAAGATGTGCCGGTGGTCGAAGGCGGCCACCAGCCGGATGTGCTCGGAGAGCAGCATCCCGTTTCCGAACACGTCGCCGGACATGTCGCCGACGCCGACCACAGTGAAGTCCTGGGCCTGGGTGTCCAGACCCAGCTCACGGAAGTGCCGCTTGACCGACTCCCAGGCGCCCCGGGCGGTGATGCCCATCTTCTTGTGGTCGTAGCCGGCGGATCCGCCGGACGCGAACGCGTCGCCCATCCAGAAGTTGTGGGCCTTGGAGATCTCGTTGGCGATGTCGGAGAACGTCGCGGTGCCCTTGTCGGCCGCCACGACCAGGTACGGATCGTCGCTGTCGTGCCGGACCACATCCTCGGGGGGCACGATCTGCCCACTGACGATGTTGTCGGTGACGTCCAGCATCGCGCCGACGAACTCCTGGTAGCAGGCGACCGCCTCGTCCCGGTCGCCCGGCTTCTGCTTCAACACGAAGCCGCCCTTGGCGCCGACCGGCACGATCACGGTGTTCTTCACCATCTGCGCCTTGACCAGGCCCAGCACCTCGGTCCGGAAGTCCTCCCGACGGTCGGACCACCGCAACCCGCCCCGGGCCACCGGCCCGAACCGCAGGTGCACACCCTCGAACCGCGGCGAGTAGACGAAGATCTCGAACTTCGGTCGCGGCGCGGGCAGGTCCGGAATGGCCTGCGGGTCGAGCTTGAACGCCACGTACGCCTTCGGCCGCCCGTCGGCGCGCTTCTGGTAGAAGCTGGTCCGCAGGGTCGCCTCGATCAGCGTCAGGTACGAGCGCAGGATCCGGTCCTGGTCCAGGCTCGCCACGTCGTCCAGCGCGCCCCGGATCGTCTCCACCAGCTCACCGCTGCGCTGCTGGCGCTGCTCGGCGCTCAACTCTCCCGGCGCGAACCGGGTCTCGAAGAGCTCCACCAGCAACGCGGCGATCTTCGGGTACGCGATGAAGGTCTGCTCCATGTAGTCCTGCGAGAAGACCGTGCCGGCCTGCCGCAGGTACTTCGCGTACGCCCGCAGCACCACCACCTGCCGCCAGGTCAGCCCGCCGCGCAGCACCAGCTCGTTGAACCGGTCCACCTCAGCCTCGCCGCGCCAGGCGGCCGCGAAGGCGTTCTCCACGTGCGGGCGCACCTCGGCCAGCTCGTGATGCCCCTCGGGCAGCATGAGGCCGAAGTCGTACAGGTAGACCCGACCGTCGATCCGGTCCACCTCGTACGGGTGCTCGTCGACCACCCGTACGCCGAGCGAGTGCAGGACCGGCAGCACGGCGGAGAGCATCATCGGCTCGCCGTACCGGTAGACCTTGAACCGGACGTCCATCGCCTCGGCCAGGTCGGCTCCCGGCACCCGGGTGCCCGGCCGCGGCGCCAACTGCTTGCGGAACAGGTGCATCTCCAGCTGGCCGGGCTCCTCCAGCAGCTCCAGCTTCGCCAGGTCCTTCATCGCCTCGTACGGCGTGTGCCCGTCCTTGTAGCCCTCCGGGAAGGCGTCGGCGTACCGGGTGAACAGGTGCTTGGCCTGCTCGTCGCCGAGCTTGCGCTCCAGCACCAACCGGTAGTCGTCGTCCCACAGTCGGGTGGCGTCGGCCAACTCCTCGGCGAGCAGGTCGGCGTCGATGTCGCCGGGTGGCCGCGTCGGGTCGGTACGGACGATGAAGTGCACCCGAGCCAGCATCGACTCGGTGACCCGGGTGGTGTAGTCCACCCCGACACCGTTCAGCTCACGCAGCAGGATGTCCTGCATGCGCAGCCGGTTCTGGGTGGTGAACCGGTCCCGGGGAAGGTAGATCAGGCAGGAGATGAACCGCCCGTACGCGTCCCGACGCAGGAACACCCGCAGTTGCCGGCGGCCGGCCATCCGCAGCACGCCGACCACCGCGTGGTACAGGTCGTCGGTCTTGATCTGGAACAGCTCGTCGCGCGGGTAGGTCTCCAGGATCTGGATCAGATCCTTGCCCGAGTGGCTGCGCTGGCTCAGACCGGAGCGGTCGAGCACCTCGGCCACCTTGCGTCGTACCACAGGCAGCTCGCGGACGCTGGTCCGGTAGGCGGCCGTCGAGAACAGCCCCAGGAAGCGCCGCTCACCGATCACGTCACCGGCGGAGTTGAAGATCTTGAAGCCGATGTAGTCCAGGTACGCCGAGCGGTGCACGGTGGCCCGGGAGTTCGCCTTGGTGATGATCAAGAGGCGCTTCTCCAGCACCTTCTCGTGCGCCTCGGGCGTCATCGAGGACAGCGACCGCGCATCCGGCGAATCGGAGCGCAGGATGCCCAGACCGGTGCCGAGCACCGCCTCCAACGCCTTGCCGTCGACCGGGTCGGCGGCGTCGCCGCCGTCGGCGTCCACCAACCGGTACTCGCGGTAGCCGAGGAAGGTGAAGTGGTCCTGGGCGAGCCACCGCAACAGCTCCACCGAGTCGGTGATGTCCTTTTCCGGCACCGGTGGGCGGTTGTCGGAGGTACGGGCGGACGCCAGCTCGTCGGCGAGTGCGAGGGCACGCTGACGCATCTTCGGCCAGTCCTCGACCGCCTCCCGCACGTCGGTGAGCACACGCTGCAACTCGCGGCGCAACCGGTCCCGTTCGGCCGCGTCCCGGACCGGGTCGATTTCGATCCGCATCCAGCTCTCGATGATGTCGCCGGCGATCGCGTCGTCCGGTTCCACATCCGCGGAGACCTCGGTGAGCCGGCCCAGCGGCTCCCGCCGCACCACCACCAACGGGTGCACCAGCAGGTGCACGTCGAGGTGGTACGAGTTGAGCAACGCCGTCACCGAGTCGACCAGGAACGGCATGTCGTCGGTGACGATCTCGACGACCGTGTGGTGCTGGTCGGCGTGCGGTTCGTGGATCCGCAGCTTCAACTCGCCCGGCACCCGCTGCTGGGCGAGATCCCGGTGCGCCCGGGCCGCGTCGAGCATCTCTTCCGCCGTGAAGCCGACCAGCTCCTCGTCCGGGGCGAACCGCCAGAAACGGCCGACAAGTGTCGCCGCGTCGTGGTCGTCCCCGGCGAGCGCGACGGCCTGGGCCACCAGGCGCTCCGCGTTGGGAACGGGTTCGTCGAGCTCGGCGTCCTCCACGTCGTCGGCCAGCGCCTCGGCTGGCAGACCCAGATCGTAGATGGTGTCGATGCTCGACCCGGTCAGCCCGGTGACTCCCGTGTCGAGTCGGCCGTAGCCGTCCCCGTCGGTCGCCGAATCGAAGCTGTCATCGTCCCGGCCGGAGTCATCCTGCCGGAGGTCGGGTTCCGGTTTGATCGCCGGACGCCGGTCCATCGGTGCCACTCCCCTCGACCCACCGCGTTGTGGGTCACTCTGCCGCCCAGCCTAGGCCCTGCCGTTGTGCGCCTTCGTCGGCGGACCACTGGCCAGACGTCCGGATCGGGACTTTGTCCTTTCACCCGTTGCGGGTCCGAGGTAGGCCGGCTGCGGGATACCCCGCCACGCGATGTTCATCACACGGGTAGGGCTCGTCTTTGAGCGCGGCCGAGCACCTGCGGGACGTTGGGGACGGCGTTCCCGTACTACCGTGCGAGGGCAGTCCGAGATCGGAAGGACCAGCTTCATGCCCTTGTCGTACCCCCGGCCCCACCGGCCGAACCCCGCCCGCCGGCTCGCCGCTGGCGTCACCACGGCGCTGCTCGCGGCGGGTGTCCTCGTCGGTTGTTCCGGTGACGACGGGCCGCAACGCACCGTGGACGCCTTCCTCGCGGGCTGGCGCAGCGGTGACCTCCAGGCGGTCGGTCTGATCGACCCGCTCGGCTCGAAAGTGCCGTCGGCGGACGTCGCACGTGAGATCAAGGAGCTCTCCGGTGAGCTGGCGGCCACCCCGCCCACGCTGACGCGTCGCGGCGAGCCGAAGATCACGAAGGACATCGCGACCACCACCGTCCAGGTGGAGTGGGCCCTGCCCGGTCAGACCCGCTGGGCGTACGACAGGGAGGTCCGGCTCGCCCACGGCGACGACGACCAGTGGCAGGTGATCTGGGAGCCGACGGTGGTGCACGAGCAGCTCACCAAGGGTGACCGGTTGGCGCTTCGTCGCGACGCCGGTGCCCGCGCCGCCGTGCTGGACAACGCCGGGAAGCCACTCGTGACCCCGCGCACAGTGGTTCGGGTGGGTGTGCAGCCCAACGGGGTCGCCGACCTGAAAAAGCTCGTCAAGGACCTCGACGCGGCGTTCAAGGCCATTCGCCCGGCTCTGGTTCCCGGCGTCGACCTGGCCGATCTGCCCGAGAGGGTGGGCAAGGCCGAGCCGGGTGCCTTCGTCGAGGTGGTGTCGCTGCGCGAGGAGGCGTACCTGCAGATCAAGCCCCGGATCTACGACCTGCCCGGCACGAAGTTCGTCACTGACAAGCTCGACCTGGCGCCCACCCGCGAGTTCGCCCGTGCGCTGCTCGGCACCGTCGACCCGGCGCAGGCCGACGACCTCGCCGCGCATCCTGACCGGTACGTCGTCGGCGACCTGGTCGGGCACGGCGGTCTCCAGGGCCGCTACGACGAGCGACTGCGCGGCGGCCCCGGGCTGACCGTGGTGGTCGAGCGTCCGGCGGAGGGCGGCAAACTCGAACCCACCGGCGCCGAGCTGTTCCGCCGGGAGCCGCAGCCCGGGCAGGCGCTGAAGACCACGCTGGACGTCGCCGTCCAGAACGCGGCCGACGGGGCACTGCGCGCCGAGCCGCGCCGCTCCGCACTGGTGGCGCTCCGGATCAGCGACGGCGCCGTGCTCGCCGCCGCGAACGGCCCCGGTCCGGCCGGGCAGAACCTGGCCTTCGACGCCCAGGTGCCTCCCGGCTCCACCTTCAAGATGGTCAGCACGCTGGGCCTACTGGACCGGGGCGCGGTCACGCTGGACGGGCCGGTGGACTGCAAGAAGACCTTCACCGTGGACGGCAGGTCCTTCAAGAACTCGGACAACTTCGAGCTCGGCTCGGTGCCGTTCCGCACCGACTTCGCCAAGTCCTGCAACACGGCGTTCGCCGCGCTGGCCCCGAAGCTCGGCGGCGACGGGCTGGCCGCAGCCGGTCGTTCGCTGGGCCTGGAGGGTCAGTGGGACTTCGGCACGGACGCCTTCACGGGCAAGGTCTCGACGGGCGGCAGCCTCGCCGAGCAGGCCGCCGCGTCGTTCGGGCAGGGCACCACGTTGGTCAGCCCGCTCGCCATGGCCGGTGCCACCGCCGCCGTCGCCCGCGGCCGCTTCGAGCAGCCGAAGCTGCTGATCGACCCGGCACCGGCCAAGCCGGCCCCGGCGGGCGAGCAGCTCAAGCCGGAGTCGGTCGCGGCGCTGCGCACGATGATGCGCGAGGTGGTCACCGCCGGCACCGGCAGCGCGCTCAAGGACGTGCCGGGCGAGGTGTACGGCAAGACCGGCACCGCCGAGTACGACGACAACCCGGCGCACACCCACGCCTGGTTCGTCGGCTGGCGGGGCGACGTGGCGTTCGCCGTCTTCGTGGAGAAGGGCGGGGCCAGCACCGCCTCGGCCGTCCCCATGGCCGAGCGTTTCCTCCGCGCTCTCCCCACCACCTGACCCCCACACCTGGGGGCCCGCGGGGCTCCCGGCGCCGGGCCTTGATCCACTCGGCTTCGCTGAAGCTGCGGTGTCCGAGCCACTCGGACACCCCGGATTCCCTGAAACCGAGTCGATCAAGGCCGTGCGGCCGAGGGCCGGGTCAGGCGGTGTCGGCCTCGTGCCTCTCGGGCGTGTTCTGGGTCGACGGGGTGGTGCGTCGGAGAAGACCTGGGCCGGCCGACGCCGGCGGGCCGACCGGTTCGCGCTCGACCAGGGACGCGATGCTGGCAGCGACGCCCGACGGCTCGGAGTGGGCCCGCCCGCCAGTGCCTGGTGACTCCCCCTCGACAGGGACGTCGTACGGCACCGCGCTCACCGACGGACCGACGCCGGGGACACCGACGTCGGCAGGGCCGTCATCGGCGGACCCGAGCGCAGCAGGCCCGCTATCGGCGTGGTCGATGTCCGCAGGGTCGATGTCAGCGGGGAATTCACGCCTCGCAACCCGCTCAACGCCGTCGTGCCCGTCAAGCACAACCAGCCCGTCGAGCCGCTCGGCCCGGTTGGGACGCTCGGCACGGTCGAGCCGCTCGGCACGGTCGGAGCGATCGGTGGTGGCGGTCGAGATCCGGCCGTTGCTGCGCCGCGGGGAGGGCGTCGGCCGTGCCGCCAGCAGTCGGGGCGGCACTGCCTCCGGGGCGGTCACCGGCGCCAGACCGGCGACCACTGTGTTGACGATCTCGGCCGCGTACGAGCCGTCCGGGTCGTAGTCGGGGTCGAAGACGGTCAGCTCCACGCCGAGGCAGTGCGGGGTGTCGACCAGGCCGGCGAGCAGGATCTCCAACTCGGCGAAGGCGATTCCACCCGGGTCGGGGGCGTCCACGGCGGGCATCACCGCCGGGTCGAGCACGTCCACGTCGATGTGCACCCAGTAGCCCGCGCAGTCGGCGAGTTGCTCGTGCGCCCACTGGGCCGTCCGGGCGGCGCCTTCGGCGCGCAGCGCCGGCACCGGTCGGGTGGTGATCCCGGCGGCCTGGAGGTCGAGCCGGTATTCGTCCTGGGCCCGGATGCCGAGCACCACCACGTCGATGTCACGGAAGTAGGGCCGGCGGCCCTCCAGCGCGGCCAGGTCGGCCTGCCCTCGCCCGGTGACCAGAGCCAGGTCCTCACCGGCTGCGGCCCCGACGTAGGAGGCGTTGCCGGGGTGCCGGAAGTCGGAGTGCCCGTCGACGAAGACCAGCCCGATCCGCCCGCCGACGGCCTCGCCGAGGCGGTGCATGGCCAGGGCCGAGCCGAGGAGCACCGAGCAGTCGCCGCCGAGCACCACCGGGAACTCGCCCCGGTCGATGATCGAGCCGATGCGCTCGGCGAGGGCCAACGAGTAGTCGGCGATCTCCCGGGCGTGGCACACCCCGTCGCCGGGCCGCCAGTCGCCCGGGTCGTACCGGGCGGGGGTGACGCAGCCGGCGTCGCGGGCGCGGAGCCGGGCCAGCAGGTCGTGGTCGCGCAGCGCCCCGGGTGCCTTGGCGCAACCCGGGACCGACGTGGGCGTCGGCGGCCGTAGACCGAGATTTGTCGGCGCGTCGAGGACGGCGATCCGGCGCATCGTGAGCTCCCGTCCTCGGTGGTCGGGCGGGCCGGCCGGAACGCCGGCCCGCGCTGGCGTGCTACGAACTCAGAACAGGGCGCTGGCCAGAGCCCGACGCGCCGAGGCGACCGCCGGATCGTCCGGGCCGGCAATGGAGAAGAGCGAGACCAGGTGCTGGCGAACCGTCTCACGGTCCTCACCGGCGGTGCGCCGGACCAGACCGACGAGCCGGGCGTACGCCTGCTCGGCCAGGCCGCTGAGCACCTCGATGTCGGCGGCCAGCAGCTGGGCGGCGACGTCGTCGGGGGCGCTCTCGGCGGCGGCCAGCGCGGCGGACGGGTCGGCGCCGGCCACCCGGCGGGCCACTCCGACCTGGGCCAGCCCCGCCGTGGCCGCGGCGTCCGCCGGGGCGTCGGCGAGGATCTTCCGGTACGCCTGCTCGGCGGCGTCCAGATCGCCGCTCATCAGCGCGTCGTCCGCCTCGTCGAGGCGGGGGTCCTCCGGCTCGGCGACTGCCACGCCACCGGCCTTGAGCACTGCCTGGATCCACTGCCGCAGCTGAGCCTCGGGAACCACTCCGGAGAAGGCGTCGACCGGCTGGCCGCCGACGACCGCGTAGACCATGGGGATGCCCTGCACCCGGAACATCTGGGCGATTCGGGGATTTTCCTGCACGTCGACCCGGGCCAGCACCCAGGTGCCGCCGCCCTCGGCGTTCAGCCGCTCCAGGACCGGGGCGAACTCGTCGCTCTCCGGGAAGCCGGCCGCGCCGAAGAACACGACGACGGGCGTGGCCATCGAGCGTTCGAGCACGTCGGACTGGATTGTCGCCTCGGTGACGTCCACGATGGCGGTGTCACCGCCGGCGGTGGGCGCGCCGGGGGCGCCGTTGGACGGGCCGCCCTGCGGGGGCGTGCCGGGGCGGGTACTTGCTGGTGCGGGGCCACGCAGCGTGCTGAGGTCGACCGCGCCGCGGGTGAAGATCGACGAGGTGATCCGTGGGTCGCTCATGGTTACCTAGTCTCGCACGTGAGCCCGGATTCTCAGCTCACCCGCAACCCCGACGTTGCAACTCTCACGCCCCACGCCCCACCCCCGCGAGCTTGCACTTTCTGTCGCCGCTATGCCGCATTCATGCCTTATGGCACCGCAGAAACTGCAAGATCGACGGGAGTGGGGGTTCAGGGCTGGGGTTAGAAGCGGGCTGGTTCTCGGTAGGTGCCCCACTCGGCTCGCAGGGCGTCGCAGATCTCGCCCAACGTGGCCTCGGCGCGCACCGCGTCGAGCATGGCGGGGATCATGTTCTCGTCGGTACGGCTCGCCGCGATCATCCGGGTGACCGCGGCGCGCACCGCCTCCTCGTCCCGCCCGCTCTTGCGCTCGGCGAGCACCCGGCGCTGCTCCAGCTCCACCTCGTGCGAGATGCGCAGGATCTCCAGCTCCTTGGCGACCGTGCCGGTGTGGCAGTTGACCCCGACGATCTTCTTGTCGCCCTTTTCGAGGGCCTGCTGGTAGACGAAGGCCGACTCGGCGATGTGCCCGGTGAACCAGCCGTCCTCGATGCCGCGCAGGATGCCCGAGGTCATCGGGCCGATCTGGTGCGGCCCGTCTCCGCCGAGCTGCCGGATCCGGGCGAAGATCTCCTCCGCCTCGGCCTCGATCTTGTCGGTCAGCGCCTCGACGTACCAGGAGCCGCCGAGCGGGTCGGCAACGTTGACCACACCGGTCTCCTCCATCAACACCTGCTGGGTACGCAGGGCGATCTCGGCCGACTCGTCGGTGGGCAGCGCCAGGGTCTCGTCCAGCGCGTTGGTGTGCAGCGAGTTCGTGCCGCCGAGCACCGCCGCGAGAGCCTCGACGGCGGTCCGTACGACGTTGTTGACCGGCTGCTGCGCGGTCAGCGACACCCCGGCGGTCTGCGTGTGGAACCGCAGCCACAGAGCCTTCTCGCTGGTCGCGCCGTAGACGTCACGCAGCCAGCGGGCCCAGATCCGGCGGGCGGCGCGGAACTTGGCGATCTCCTCGAAGAAGTCGAGGTGCGAGTCGAAGAAGAAGCTCAGCCCTGGCGCGAAGACGTTCACGTCCAGCCCACGCGAGAGACCCAGCTCGACGTAGCCGAAGCCGTCCGCCAGGGTGTACGCCAGCTCCTGCGCCGCAGTCGAGCCGGCCTCGCGGATGTGGTAGCCGGAGACCGACAGCGGCTTGTAGCGCGGGATCTCGGCGGCGCAGTATTCCATCAGGTCGCCGATCAGGCGCAGGTGCGGCTCCGGGTCGAAGAGCCACTCCTTCTGCGCGATGTACTCCTTGAAGATGTCGGTCTGCAGGGTGCCGTCCAGCTTGGACAGGTCGGCGCCCTGCCGCTCGGCGGCGACCAGGTACATGCAGAACACCGGCACGGCCGGGCCGGAGATGGTCATCGAGGTGGTGACGCCGGCCAGGTCGATGCCGTCGAAGAGCGCCTGCATGTCCGTGGCGGTGTCGATGGCGACGCCGCAGTGGCCGACCTCGCCGAGCGCCTGGGGGTCGTCCGAGTCGCGGCCCATCAACGTCGGCATGTCGAACGCCACCGAGAGCCCGCCGCCGCCGGCGCCGAGGATCATCTTGTAGCGCTCGTTCGTCTGCTGGGCGTTGCCGAAGCCGGCGAACTGCCGAATGGTCCAGGTCCGACCGCGGTAGCCGGTCGGATACAAACCCCGGGTGTACGGATACTCGCCCGGCCATCCGATCCGTTCGAAGCCCGGATAGGTGGCGCCCTCCGGCGGGCCGTACACCGGCTCCACCGGCATGCCGGAGAGCGTGGTGAAGTCCGCGTCCCGCTTGCGCGCGGCGTCGTACCGGGCCTGCCAGCGCGCCCGTCCGGCGTCGATCTCGTCGGCGTCCATGAGCAGGGCTCCTCCTCGGGTCCTCGACTGCACGTCGAGTGTAAGGCCCCTACCTGAACGATCGCTAAGTCACGCCCTACCCGCGGGTAACAGCAGGCACGGCGTCGATCGCGCCGCGCACCTCTCAGGCCGGAGGCGTGGCGGGGGTTTCGCCGAACGCCATGTCGTCGACCCGGATGTTGACCTCATCGACCCGCAGCCCGAACGCCTCGACCGCCTCGCTCACTCGAGCGCGCACCTGACCGGTGACCTCTGACACCTGTCGACCGGCCTGGATCACCAACACCAGGTTGACCACTGCGGCGTCCTCGGTGACGTGGGCCGAGCAACCCCGCCGGGCGTCACCCACCTGGTCCAGTCCGACTCGGTCGAGAACCGCGTTGAAGAACCGGGCGACGTCCCCGCCCAGGTCGGCCACGCCGGGCACCGCGCGGGCCGCCGCGACAGCGATCTTCTCGATCACCTCGTCGGCGACCTGCGTCGTCCCACCAGCCGGCACCGACGCCCTGGTCAGCCTCTGTGTTGCTTCCAGGTCCACAGTCGCTCCCTGCTCCTCACACCACCGAGTAAGCCGTCAGGTTGTTGGGCAGCTACGCCTCAGGCTCCGGCTGCCGCGCCTGGCTGGTTCAGCTCGATGTCGTCCACCGTGACGTTCACCTGCGTGACGCTCAGGCCGTACTTCTCCACGGCCTCGATCACCGCGGCCCGCACCGCCTCGGTCACGTCGGCCACCACGTGCCCGGCGTCGATCACCAGAACCACGTTGATGACGGCGGAGCTGCCCTTCACGTCGGCCGAGACTCCCCGGCGGGCGTCGCCCACCTCGTCCAGGCCGATCTTGTCCAGGACGCTGTTGAAGAAGCGGGACACGTCACCGCCGAGATCGGCGACACCGGGCACCGCGCGAGCGGCCACGCCGGCGATCTTCTCCACGACCTCGTCGGAAACCGACGTGACACCCCGGGCCGCACCCGTCGCGGGCTGCACCGCTCCGGCGTTCTCCACCGCGTCCGTCATGATCACATCTCCCCTGGTCCCGGTGCACTGTGGACCGACCGGCTCGTCAGCCCGTTTCGCGGCAGCTGGCTGCCGGCCACGCGCCGCGAGCCTACTAAAACCAGAGCGACCTTCGCTTGTGGGCGGGAGGCACGCTCCGACCGGCCGCACGAAAGAGGTCGGACCGCGCCGATACGGCACGTCCAGGGTGGACGCGCCGGCCAGCGGGGCGTCGGGGTCAGCGGGAGAGCTGGGCGAGCAGTTCGTCCGCCGCCGTGTACGGGTCGGTCGCGCCCTCGGCGACCCTGGTGGCGAGAGTGGCCAACTCCGTACCGTCGCGAAGTGAGCCGATCCGGGCGCGGAGGGTGCCGAGCGCGATCGCCTCGATCTCGGCGGCGGCCCGCGTCTCCTGGCGGCGGCGCAGCTCGCCGTGCTCGACCAACCAGCCCCGGTGCTTGTCGATGGCGGCGGCGATGTCGTCGATACCCTCGCCCCGCGCGGCGACGGACCGGACCACCTGGGGCCGCCACTGTCCCGGCCCGCGCTCGCCGAGCGCGATCATGCCCTGGATGTCCCGGACGGTGGCGTCGACGCCGTCCCGGTCCGCCTTGTTGACCACGAACACGTCGGCGATCTCCAGGATGCCGGCCTTGACCGCCTGGATCGCGTCGCCCATCCCGGGTGCGAGCAGCACCAGCGTCGTGTCGGCGAGCGAGGCGACCTCCACCTCGGCCTGCCCGACGCCGACGGTCTCCACCAGCACCACGTCGCAGCCGGCGCCCTCCAGCACCCGAACCGCCTGCGGTGTGGCCGCGGCCAGCCCGCCGAGGTGCCCCCGGCTGGACATCGACCGGATGTAGACGCCCGGATCCGTGGCGTGGTCCTGCATCCGCACCCGGTCACCGAGGATCGCTCCGCCGGTGAACGGGCTGGACGGGTCGACCGCCAGCACGCCCACCCGGTGCCCGCGTGCCCGCAGCGCGCGGACCAGCTCGTTCGTGGTGGTCGACTTGCCCACCCCGGGCGAACCGGTCAGCCCGACCACCTGGGCCTGCCCGGCGTACGGCGCCAGCGCCGCGGCGATCTCCGGCAACAGCGCGTCACCGTTCTCCACCAACGTGATCAGGCGAGCCACCGCCCGGGGGTCGCCCGTGCGGGCCCGTTCGACCAGCAGCGGTACGTCCCGGCTGCGGCGCACCGACGTGGTGCCCGCCGCCGGGACGTGCTCAGTCTCGCTCACTGGTCCGTCTCGGCCTTGCCCGGCACGTGGATGATCAGCGCGTCGCCCTGGCCACCGCCGCCACACAGCGCGGCCGCGCCGGTGCCACCACCGCGCCGCTTCAGCTCCAGGGCGAGAGTGAGGACGAGACGCGCGCCGGACATGCCGATCGGGTGCCCCAGCGCGATCGCGCCGCCGTTGACGTTGACCTTGTCCGGGCTGATGCCGAGGTCGCGGGTGGACTGGACACCAACCTGCGCGAACGCCTCGTTGATCTCGATGAGGTCCAGATCCGCAACGCTCAGGCCGCCCTTCTTCAGGGCGTGGTTGATCGCGTTGGACGGCTGCGAGTGCAGGGAGTTGTCCGGGCCCGCCACGTTGCCGTGCGCACCGATCTCGGCCAGCCAGGTCAGCCCCAGCTCCTTGGCCTTGGCCTTGCTCATCACGAGCACCGCGGCCGCTCCGTCGGAGATCGGCGACGAGCTGCCGGCGGTGATGGTGCCGTCCTTGGCGAAGGCGGGGCGCAGCTTGGCCAGCGACTCGGCTGTGGTGTCCGGACGGATGCCCTCGTCCTCGGTGATCACCAGGGGGTCGCCCTTGCGCTGCGGGATGACCACCGGGGCGATCTCGTCAGCGAAGTGACCGTTCTTCTGGGCGGCGGCGGCCCGCTGGTGGCTGGCGGCGGCGAAGGCGTCCTGCTCCGCGCGGGAGATGCCGTGTTTGGCACCGAGCCGCTCGGTGGACTCGCCCATCGAGCAGCAGTCCCAGGCGTCGCTGAGCCCGTCGTGTGCCATGTGGTCCTTGACCACCACGTCGCCGTACTTGTAGCCGGTGCGCTGGCCCATCAGCAGGTGCGGGGCGTTGGTCATCGACTCCATGCCGCCGGCCACCACGATGTCGAACTCACCGGCGCGGATCAGCTGGTCGGCCAGGGCGATCGCGTCCAGGCCGGAGAGGCAGACCTTGTTGATGGTCAGCGCCGGCACGGACATCGGCACACCGGCCTCGACCGCCGCCTGCCGAGCCGGGATCTGACCGGTGCCGGCCTGCAACACCTGCCCCATGATCACGTACTGGACCTGGTCCGGGCTGACGCCGGCACGCTCCAGCGCGGCCTTGATGGCGATCCCGCCGAGCTTCGTGGCCGGGAGGTCCTTGAGGTTGCCCAGCAGCCGGCCCATCGGGGTCCGCGCGCCGCTGACGATCACCGAAGCCATGCCTGCCTCCGAAGGGGTGCCGAGCTGTACGCCTTAACGATTGTTCGGCCAGACTAGCGCCATGGCAGAGAACTCCCCCGTCGAGCCCGGTGCGGACTACGTCACAGACATCGGGCTTCGCAAGATTGACCACGTCGGCATCGCCGTGGCCGACCTGGACGCCGCGATCGACTTCTACCAGCGGACGTTCGGGATGCGCTGCGTGCACGTGGAGACCAACACCGAGCAGGGCGTCCGGGAAGCGATGCTGGCCGTCGGACCGACCACCGAGGGCGGCTGCGTGCAGTTGCTCGCCCCGCTCACCCCGGAGTCGACTATCGCGAAGTTCCTGGATCGCAACGGGCCGGGCGTGCAGCAGGTCGCGTACACGGTCGTGGACATCGACGCGGCCTGCGCGGCGCTACGCGAGCGTGGCATGCGCCTGCTCTACGCGACTCCGAGGCGTGGCACCGCCGACAGCCGGATCAACTTCGTGCACCCCAAGGACGCCGGCGGCGTCCTCGTAGAACTGGTCCAACCCGCCCCCACTCCCCACTGACCCACCCCACCCCTGTTGATCAAGAGGTTCGCGTCATCCCGCCCCGCGCAGATGACCGAAAGCTCTTGATCAACGAGGGGTGGCGAGCGTTGGAGGCCGAGGCGCGCGCACGTCAGTGCGCGGTTGGCGGGGTGGCTGGACACCTTCACGCATCGGCGGATGCAGTTTTTCACAGAGGACTTCCCGGCCTAGCTACCGTTCAGTAACGTCCGGCCCCACAGGAGCGCGACCGGTGCCGGATGTGTCGAATGCCGACATGGCGGTCGTGCCCACCGGCGCCGACGATGGCAGCACCCGGGCCCGTGCGGGTGCGGAAGAACCGGAGGTCACCGTGCAGGACATCCTCGAAGCGATCATGGCGGCGGAGGAATCGAACGATCCGGACCGCGAACTCGCCGGCGTCGCCGGGCTGCCCGTACCGGAGAGCTACCGGGGCGTGGTGGTCCGCGCCGAGGAGTCCCGGATGTTCGACGGCATGGCCACCCGGGACAAGGACCCGCGCAAGGCGCTGCACGTGCAGGAGGTGCCGACGCCGGAGCTGGCCCCGGGCGAGGCGCTGATAGCGGTGATGGCCAGCGCGATCAACTACAACACGGTGTGGACCAGCATCTTCGAGCCGGTGAGCACCTTCAAGTTCCTGGAGCGCTACGGCCGGGTCTCCGAGCTGACCCGCCGGCACGACCTGCCGTACCACGTGGTCGGCTCGGACGCGGCGGGCGTGGTGCTGCGCACCGGCCCCGGGGTGACCCGCTGGACCGCCGGCGACGAGGTGGTCGCGCACTGCCTCTCGGTCGAGTTGGAGGACGCGGCCGGGCACGACGACACGATGCTCGACCCGCAACAGCGGATCTGGGGGTTCGAGACCAACTTCGGCGGGCTGGCCGAGCTGGCGGTGGTCAAGGCCAACCAGCTGATGCCCAAGCCGCGACACCTGAGCTGGGAGGAGGCGGCCAGTCCCGGACTGGTCAACTCCACCGCGTACCGGCAGCTCGTCTCGCACCACGGCGCCAACATGAAGCAGGGTGACGTGGTGCTGATCTGGGGCGCCTCCGGCGGCCTCGGTGGGTACGCCACCCAGATGGCGCTCAACGGCGGCGCGATTCCGGTCTGCGTGGTGTCCTCCCCGGAGAAGGCCGAGCTGTGCCGCCGGATGGGCGCGGAGCTGGTCATCGACCGGGCCGCGGAGGGCTTCCGCTTCTGGAAGGACGAGGAGACCCAGGACCCGGACGAGTGGCGGCGCTTCGGCGAACGGATTCGCGAGCTGACCGGCGGCGAGGACCCGGACATCGTGTTCGAGCACCCGGGCCGGGAGACGTTCGGCGCCAGCGTCTACGTGGCCCGACGCGGTGGAACCATCGTCACCTGCGCCTCCACGAGCGGCTTCCTGCACCAGTACGACAACCGCTACCTGTGGATGCACCTCAAGCGGATCGTGGGCAGCCACTTCGCCAACTACCACGAGGCGTGGCAGGCCAACCGCCTGGTCGCGCTCGGCAAGGTGCACCCGACGGTGTCGCGCACCTATCCGCTGGAGCAGACCGGCCAGGCCGCGTACGAGGTGCACCGCAACGCCCACCAGGGCAAGGTGGGCGTGCGCTGCCTCGCACCCACTGACGGGCTGGGCGTTCGTGACGGAGAGTTGCGGGCCCGGCACGAGGACGCGATCAACCGGTTCCGCGGTCACTGACCTCCCGGCATCCGGAGCGCCGGGGCGGTCCCGGCCGGACGGTGGAACGCCGGATGACCATTGCGCTGATCGCCCATTGTTCTTCCGCCCCCATTAGCGGATAAGTCACCCGGATCGAACAAAGGGCCTCGGGGTAACCCCGGGGCCCTTTTCCGCGTCACGCTGCGTGGCGTCCGACAGGCCGGGACCTGCCAAGATCGCCGATTGGTCCAACCTCGCCGATCGCGAGTGTTGACCATGTAAAGAGGGCACGAAAGCTTCGCACCGCTCTTGCGAAGCACCCTGGGGCGTCTGCCAGTATGTCCCAATGCCCCAGCAGCAGTCCTCCCCTCTCGCGTTCTTCGATAACGCGAACTCGCAGCCAGATTTCACCGTTGGCCTGCGCGGATACAACACCCATCAGGTCGACGACTTCCTCGGCCGGATGACCGCCGCGCTGACCCAGTCCGAGCAGGCCCGTGCCGAGGCCGAGCAGCGGATGAACGACGCCCAGCGTCGGCTCCGCCAGGCCGAGCAGCGCATGAGTGCGCTGGAGCAGAAGCTCACCGACACGAACAAGCAGCTCGAAGAGAACAGCCGACCCACCCTCTCCGGGCTCGGCACGCGCGTCGAGCAGATCCTGCGGCTCGCCGAGGAGCAGGCGAACGACCACCGCAACGAGGCCAAGCGCGAGTCGGAGGGCATCCTCTCCGCCGCCCGCCTCGAGGCCCGCGAGATCACCGACAAGGCCCGCGCCGAGGCCGCCGCCATGAAGGCGAGCGCCGAGCGCGAGGCGGGCAACCTGCGCACGGCCGCCGAGCGCGAGGCCGCCGAGGTCCGGGTGCAGGCTCGCCGCGAGGCCGACACGCTGCGCGCCGACGCCGACCGGGAGACCAAGCAGCTGCGTACGGTCACCGCGCACGAGGTGGCCGAGCTGAAGTCGACAGTCGAGCGGGAGGTCGCCACCCTGCGTGCCACCGCCGAGCGGGAGATCACCCAGCAGCGGGCGAAGGCCGCCCGCGAGGCTGAGGAGAAGCGCGCCGAGGCGACCAAGCTGCTCACCGACGCGCGGGACAAGCGCGACAAGGACCTGCAGGCCCTGGAGCTCCAGTTGGCCGAGCGGCGGGAGAAGGCCGAGCGCGAGGAGTCCGAGCGGCACGCCGCCCAGGTCGCGCAGACCCAGAAGATGGTCAGCGAGGCCGAGCAGCGTGCCCGGGCCGCGCAGGAGCGGGCCAAGGAGATCGAGCAGCGCGCCGAGGCGCGGCGGGTCGAGTCGGAGCGCAACGCGGCCGAGACCGTCGACAAGGCCAAGGCCCACTCGGAGAAGACCCTCAACGAGGCGAAGGCCGAGTCGCAGCGCCTGCTCACCGAGGCCCGCACCGAGGCGGAGCTGACCACGCAGGCCGCCCGCCGCGAGGTCGAGGACCTCACCCGGCAGAAGGACGCTGTCACGTCGCAGCTGGGTCAGATGCTCTCCGGTCTCGCCGGCATCGTTCCGGGAATGCCGGCGCAGGCCGCTCCGGCTGCCAAGCCGGAAGCAGCAAAGAAGACCGATGGTGGTCAGGAGCGGGTGCCCGCGGAGACCGCCGGCTGACGCGAGGCGTCAGGTAGGGGCATCGACGGCGCGAGGTGACACCGGGTAACCGGTGCCGCCTCGCGCCGTATGCGTTTCCTCACCCGTGGTATCCGCTGGCCGCGACGGAGTGAAGTAGCTCCCACATGGCCCGTCCGTATCGCCCCAGCAGGGCCCGTTGCGTGTGAGGATGGGGGCATGTCGCACGGCGAGGAACTGTTCGCTCTCGGCGGGGACGTGACGACGGAGCCCAGCTTCGAGTCCGCTCTGCGGGGGTACGAGAAGAAACAGGTCGACCGTTATGTCGCACGTGCTGAGCACGAGATCGCGACCCTCGCCTCCGAACGGGAACAGGCGTACACACAGATTCACAAGCTCGCCGGCCAGGTCGAGGTTCTCCAGCGCGACCTGACCCAGGTGCGCAAGCAGATGAACGTGGTCGACCGGGCGTCGTTCCGGCACCTCGGCCCACGGGTCGAGTCGATCCTCGCTCTCGCCGAGGAGCAGGCGGAGGAGATCCTCGGCGACGCGAACGGCGAGATCGAGGCCCGGAGGGCCGCTGCCGAGCACATCATCGAGGAGGCCCGCGAGCAGGCCGACCGGGCACTGAAGGACTTCGAACTCGCCCTCGCCGCCCGACGGGCGGAGGAGGAGCGGCACAGCGCCGCACAGCGCGCCGAGGCGGACGCCGCCCTGCGGTCGGCAAAGGACGAGTCGGCGCAGTTGCGCAAGGCCGCCCAGGACGCTCTGGCGAAGGCCCAGCAGGAGGCCACCCAACTGCGGGACTCCGCCAAGGAGATCCACACTCGGGCCCAGCAGGAGGCCACCAAGCTGCGCGAGACGGCCCGCGAGACGCTGGCCAACGCCCGGCAGGAGGCCAGCGATCTGCGCGACGCCGCCAAGGAGGTGCACGCCAAGGCGCTCCAGGAGGCCAAGCGGCTCACCGACACCGCGACCGAAGCGGGACGGGCCACCCACGCCAAGGCGCAGCAGGAGGCCAAGCAGATCATCGACGACGCGTCGATGGCCGGTCGGGCCACCCGCGCCAAGGCGCAGCAGGAGGCCGAGCGGCTGACGACGCAGGCCACCGAATCGGCGAAGCGCAGCCGCGCCGAGACCGAGGCGTACGTACAGCGAATGCGCACCGAGACCGAGGCGTACGTGCAGCACACCCGCGCGCAGACCCAGCAGGAGCTGGGCGCGTGGCGGGCCGGGGTGGAGCAGGAGGTCAACTCCCGTCGGGAGGCGGCCGATCGGGAGTTGGCGCAGCGACGGTCCGCGGCCGAGCAGGAGTTCGCCAAGCGCCGCGACGAGTTGGACAAGCACCACGCGTCGCGCCAGCAGGAGCTGGAGACCGGGCTCGCCAGCCGTCAGCAGGAGCTGGAGACCGGGTTCACCACCCGCCGGGACGAGCTGGAAACCGAATACTCCACCCGGAAGAACGAGCTGGAGACCGAGTACACGGCTCGCAAGAACGAGATCGAGCAGGGCGCGGCCGGTATCCGGCAGGCGGCCGAGCAGGACGCTGCGGGGCTGCGCCAGCGCTCCGAGGCGGAGGCCGCCGAGCTGCTGAGCCGGGCCGAGGCCGAGGCCAGCGACAAGCGCCGCAAGGCCGACGAGCATGTCGCTGCGTCCCGGCGGCAGTTCGAGGAGTACGCGGCCACCACGCAGCAGCACCTGGCCACCACCCAGCAGCACCTGGCGGCGACCCAGCAGGAGTCTGCGGCGGGTCGTCAGCAGTTGGCCCAGGTGATGTTGGAGATCGCCCAGGCCCAGCAGCAGTTGGCGGATCTGCGGCAGGAGACCTGGAAGGCCCGGCAGGAGTCCGATGAGCTCCAGCGTCAGATGTCCGAGCTGCGGTTGCAGAGTGTCGCCGGTCCGATCGACGGCCCGACCGCGCCGACCGGAAACGCCAGCGCGAGCGAAGGCGTACCCGGTGGTGGGGACGACGGCGCGAGCGTTACCGCCGGCGCGGGCACCGGGTCGGGCGCGGGCACCGGGTCGGGGGCGGGCACCGGGCTGAAGACGGAGCCCGCCGACACCAGGCAGCCGGTGAACGCCGCCGCGGACGAGTCCGGGCAGTCCACGACGCGGCCGGTGGCCGAGCCGGTGACCACTGTGGATGGTGGCACGGCGAGCGCCGGGGTGGACGGGGAGCCGACAGTGGCCGCCGTACCGGGCGAGGGTGGTCGGGGCGCCAAACCCACCAAGATCACTAGCACCGGTGAGAACGGCAAGCGACCCACCAAGCCGACCACCGACGAGCGCAGCGCCAAGCCCAGCAAGGTCACCATCGAGAAGGAGTGACGGGCACCCACCCGTCGAAGCTTCCAGATCTTGGACACTTTCCGTCATCGGCTGACGGAAAGTGTCCAAGTTTCACTTCTGCGCCGGGTGACGTAGAGGCACGGTGGGGGTCCAGCCGGCTGCGACGAGGGCGCGGCGGACGGTGTCGGCCACCTCGTCTGGGCGAGCGCGGACCAGCCAGGCCGGGAAGCGCAGAATCCGGTCGCCGCTGGTCCAGACGTCGTTCTGCCGACGCATGTCGGCAGCCCACTGCTTGGCATCCATGTGGTGCGCGCCGTCGATCTCCACCTGCACCCGCCACTCCCGCCAGTACGCGTCCAGCCAGCGGTTCCGACCGGCCGCGTCGACCCGGTGTTCCTGCAGATCCGCCGCGGGCAGCCGATGTCTGCGGCACAGCCGCAGGAAGTCGATCTCCGAGAGCGCCTGGGCGCCGCCCGCGATGTCGCTGATGGTCTGCCCGATCAGCCGCCGACGGGGGGCCCGAGGGAGGACGTCGAGCACCGCCCGCAACTCCTCGGGCAGCACCCGGCGTTGCTGGCAACCGGCGGCCAGCACCGACTGCGCCTCGTCCACCCCGGCCGCCCAGCCCGCCGCGTCCACCAGGGCCCGCGCCGTCGTGGTACGCGGTGGGCGGGCCCGTTGGAGATGAGCTTCGGGGAGGACAGTCGTGCGGTGGACCAGGACGGCGGGCATGTCGATCGGAAGTCGACGCAGAGTGGTCCGCGCGGCACGGCGGGCCGCCGGCACCGCCACCCAGAGTTGCTGGTCGCGGGTGAGTCGACCGTTGCCGGCCAGCAGGATCCCTCGGCAGATCGACCGCCACCGACCGGAGCGGATCCGGCCCCGCACCCGCGCTTCGCTGAGCAACCGGCGACCTGCGCGGTCGTCAGCACGCCCGCCTGCTCGAAGGCGAGCCAGTCGAGTGCGTCGGCGTCGTCGGCGGGCAGCATCCGGACAGCTTTCGCCCCTGAGCGCCGCCCCACCACCAGATCTTGGACAGTTTCCGTCATGGCGTGACGAAAAGTTTCCAAGATCTGCGGGTCGGCGGGGTGCGGCCGAGACCGGACTGCACGTCGGCCTTTCCGGACCGTTCAATCTGGCCCGAGGCGGCGACGGTGGTTGGGTGGGGCACATGGTGCATCAGATTGACGGTCTCGTGGTCGATGGCGACCATGAGGTGGCTACGCTGCTGGCGCGCTGGGAGATGATCAGAAACGCTTGTCTCGCCGCCAGTCGATGGAACTGATGAAGGAAGTTGTGACCTCATGGACCTGAGCGGCGCAGTTTGGCGCACCTCCACTCGCAGCGGCAACAGTGAGTGCGTCGAGGTGGCGGACAACCTGCCCGGGATGGTGGGAGTGCGGGACAGTAAGGATCCGTCCGGCCCGCTGTTGGTGCTCGCGCCGGCCGCGTGGCGGGCGTTCGTGGCCGCCGCCCGTCGTCCGACTGCCTGAGCGGGGAGGTTCTGATGCCGCAGCACGACCCGTCCGGCGACGACGCGGACATGCCCGCCGGTCCCCGGCCGCCGAAGACGCCACCGTCGACCGAGACACCATCGTCGGCTGAGACACCATCGCCGACTGAGGCACCACCGTCGACCGAGGCTCCGCCGCCGGTGCCGGTACCCGTCCCGGGGGTCGACCTGGACGAGCCGCCGGCGGTCCCGTCCGGGAAGTTCGGCACACCCGGGCGGCCACTGCGCCGCAGCAGCTTCCTGCTCGGCTTCACCGGTGCGCTGGGCGTGCTGCTGGCGTACACCCTCTATCTGGGGATTCGCAATGCCGGCGGCATCCTCGTGCTGGTGGTGATCGCGCTCTTCCTCGCGGTCGGCCTCAACCCGGCGGTGGTCCGACTGCGCCGCTGGGGTGTGCCGCACGGCCTGGCGGTGGCGGCGGTCGCCCTGACGGTGGTGCTGCTGCTCTGCGGCGGCATCGTGGCGCTGGTCCCACCGATCATCACGCAGTCGGGGCAGTTCATCGACCAGATCCCGAGCCTGCTCGACGAGTTGCGCCGCAACCCGACGGTCAATGACCTCGTGGAGCGGTACGACGTGGTGGAGCGGGTGCAGGGCGCGGCCAACGCGGAGACGGTCGGACGGGCGCTCGGCGGGGTGCTGGGCGGCGCACAACTGATCTTCGGCACGGTGTTCCGGACGCTGACCGTGCTGGTGCTGACCATCTACTTCCTGGCGTACTTCGACAAGCTGCGCTCGCTGGGCTACTCGTTGGTGCCCCGGTCGCGGCGGCAGCGGGTGCAGCTGATCGGCGACGAGATCCTGGCCAAGGTGGGCTCGTACATGGTCGGCGCGCTGAGCATCGCGGTGCTGGCCGGCGCCACCACCTTCGTCTTCGCGCTGATCGTCGACCTGCCGTACCCGTTCGCGCTGGCCGTGGTGGTCGCGGTGACCGACCTGATCCCGCAGATCGGTGCCACCCTGGGCGCGGTGATCGTGAGCCTGGTCGGCTTCGCCGCCGACTTGCCCACCGGCATCGCCTGCGCGGTCTTCTTCCTCATCTACCAGCAGGTGGAGAACTACCTCATCTACCCGAAGGTGATGCGGCGTTCGGTGGAGGTCAACGAGGTGGCCGCCCTGCTGGCCGCGCTGCTCGGAGTGGCGCTGCTGGGTGTGGTGGGCGCGCTGATCGCCATCCCCACGGTGGCCGCGCTGCAACTAATCCTGCGCGAGGTGGTGCTGCCCCGCCAGGAGCGTCGCTGAGCGTCAGCCCTCTGAGCGGCGGCCGGGCTGCGGGCCCTCGGGTCAGTCCGCCTTGGTGGCGGCCGGGCCGGGCACGGGGGTGTCGGCGAAGGCGGCCACCGTCCGGTCGGCGTACGCGCTGACGTCGCCGGACTCCATCGGGCCGTCCCAGGTTGTCGGAAGCGGCACCTCGACGGCCGGGTTGACCCGCCGGACGATCTCGTCGAGCACCGTCTCCGCGTCGCCCACCCACAGGTGCTTGGCGCCCGGCACCCCGACCACCTCGGCCTGTGGCACGGTTGCGAACCGCTCCCGTGCCTCGGTGGGGCGCAGGTAGTCGTCGAACTCCGGCACCAAGGCCACCAGCGGCCGACCCGAGTTGGCCCAGGTGGTCAGGTCGTCGGGGGCGGAGAAGCGCAGCGGCGGGGAGAGCAGGATCGCCCCGGCGATCGTCGGGTCGCAGCCGTACTTCAGCGCCAGGTCGGTGCCGAACGACCAGCCGACGAGCCAGATGTTGGGCAGCTCGGCGAACTCCGCGTACTCGATGGCGGCGGCCACGTCGTACCGCTCGCCCACCGCGCCGTCGAAGGCTCCCTCGCTGGTGCCGCGCACGCTGCTGGTGCCCCGGGTGTTGAACCGCAGCACCGCCAGGTCGGCCAGCGCGGGCAACCGCCAGGCCGCCTTGCGGAACACGTGGCTGTCCATCATTCCGCCGTGGGTCGGTAGCGGGTGCAGGCAGACCAGGGTGGCCACCGGCGGCCGGTCGGCCGGCAGGGCCAGCTCACCGACCAGCCGCAGACCGTCGGCGGTGTGCAGCTCGATGTCCTCCCGGCGGCCGGGCAGGATCGACGACGCGCGGATCGCTGTGCTCACCGCACAAGTCTGTCGCGAAGTCGCCGCCGCCGCCCGCCCAGGCACGAACAGGGTGATCCAGATCGCTCAGCCGTGGCACAGGCCACCCCCGGAGAGGGCCGCTCAGTAGCGCGGGGAGCTCCGGCCGCGCTGCACCGCCGGGCCGCGCCGCTCCCGGGCCCGCCAGCAGCCGCTGTGCCAGTGCCGCCGGTCGGTCAGGTCACCCAGGCCGTCCGCCGGCCAGGCGACCAGGTGCGCCACCCCGGGCCGGATCTCCTGGTTGCAACCGGGGCAGCGGTACGTCTTGACCGACGCGCCCGCGCCGATGCCGCGTACCTGCCAGGCGCCGTCGGTCCACTGCTGCACCGAGGCGACGCCCTGCCGGACGCGGTCGGCGTCCAGGTTGGCGTTCTCGTCCCGGTGAGGGCGATTGCGACGGGGGCTCACAGTCACCAAGCGTACGTCCGGCGGGTGCGACCGCCCGGCGGGCCCGCTCGACGGTTGGGTCACGTCACCTCCAGCTCTGCGGCCGGGTCGGGTCCTCGGCTACTGCCAGCCCCGCGAGCAGGGCCGTCGCCTCCGCCTCGGTGAAGATGCTCGCGGGCCTCTCGCCGTCCCAGGGCCAACCGAAGTTGACGAACACACTCGTTCGGGGAATGCCGACCAGGTCCAACCTGGTCCCCTTCGCGGTGAGCAACGCGGGTCGGCCCGCGATGCTCCGGTCTGCACCGGTGGAGGTGCCCGCCCCGCTCGCGTACCGGTATTCCACCGACATGTTCTCCATCTCGCCCCGTTGTAGGGCGAGCCGGGCGGTGACCAGCCTCGGGTACGAGGCGATGTCGACCGAGCAGACGGTGACCTTCGCGCCCGCGGGCAGCCCACCGAGCCGCAGCGGGGCGGCGCAGCGGCGGGCCTCCTGCCAGCGCAGGGCCTCGACCGCCTGGTTCAGCGCGGCCCGGTCGCCGTTGCGCATGACGGCACGCGCGTACACGCCCGGCACGGGCTGCCAGAACTTGACCAGCCCCTGGGCCCTGCCGCTGGCCGGACGGACCGCACCGTCGAAGGTCGGCCGTTCCTCCTCGGTCACCTCGAAGGACACGCCGTCGATGGTGACGCTGCCGGACAACTCGGCCGACCTGCCCACGTCGACACGCACCTCTTCGCTGCCCGCCACGCTGAGCCGTACCGTCTCGACATGGTCCCGGATCACCTCCCAGCCCAGGTAGCGGGCCCGGTCGGCGTCGAGGCCGAGGTGCAGCACCTGCGGATCGGCACCCACCGACGCCGGGTCGGCGGCGGCCCCGGGCACGCCGTCGGCGCGCGCCGGCACCGGCGGGACCACGGTGGGGGTGGCCGTGGTCCAGGGCAGGCGGCCGGCCAGACCGTCGAGGCCTGGCCCGTTCACCCCGACGAAGCCGAGCGCCCCGACGAGGCACAACGCGGTGCCCAGGGCGGTCCTGCGGTGCAACTGTCGGCGGCGGCCCCGACCGCGGGAAGCCCGCAGCAGTCGGTCGGTGTCCACGTCACCCTCGGCCCGCATCCGCAGGGTCTGGGCGATCTGTTCGTCGAGGTCGATCACGGCCGGCTCCCGTTCTTGGCCGGGGCAGCGCAGCGCTCCCGGAGGTTGGCGAGCGCCCGCATCGCGTGGGTGCGGACGGTGACCGGCGAGCAGTCCAGGATCTGCGCGATGGTCGCGTCGTCCAGGTCTTCGTAGTAGCGCAGCACCAGGACCGCCCGCTGGCGGTCGGGCAGGCCGAGGATCAGCCGCCACATCTCGTCCCGGTCGGCCGCTTCGCCGCCGAGGTCGCCGCGGTGCGGCCGGTCCACGAACGTGTCGATGGCCAGTTCGCGGTTCGACCGGCGGCGCCACCAGGAGTTGTTGGCGTTGACCAGCATCCGGCGCACGTACACGTCGGGCCGGTCCGCCCGGGAGATCTTGCGCCAGTGCACGTACGCCCGGGACAGCACCTCCTGGGTGAGGTCCTCGGCCCGGTGCTCGTCACCGGTCAGCAGCCGGGCCAGCCGAACGAGGGCCGGGCCGCGGCTGCCGACGTACTCCTCGAAGGTCACACCATGCAGACGCGGCCGGAGCCGCCCGGCGTTGACCCGGTCAGCGGTGCGAGTGGTCGCGGAAGCCGCGGCGGGTCTTGCGGCCCAGGTAGCCGGCGGTGACCAGGTGCTCCAGCAGCGGCGCGGGCGCGAAACCCGGTTCGCGCAGTTCCAGGTACAGCTCGCGCTGGATGGCCAGGGAGACGTCCAGGCCGACCACGTCGAGCAGTTCGAACGGGCCCATCGGGTAGCCGCAGCCCAACTTCATGGCGTGGTCGATGTCGTCGGCCGTCGAGTAGCTGGCCTCCAGCATCTTCACCGCGTCGTTCAGGTACGGGAAGAGCAGCGCGTTGACGATGAAGCCGGACCGGTCGCCGCAGACCACGCCGGTCTTGCCGAGCGCGGCGCACACGGCGCGGGCGGTGGCGGTGGCCTCCGGGGAGGTGCGGATGGTGCGGACGACCTCGACCAACGGCATGACCGGGGCCGGGTTGAAGAAGTGCAGCCCCACCACGTCGGCCGGACGCTGGGTGGCCATCGCCACGTCGATCACCGGCAGCGACGAGGTGGTGGTGGCCAGCACCACACCCGGCTTGCAGATCTCGTCGAGGCTGGCGAAGAGGGCCTTCTTAACGCTCAACTCCTCGACGACCGCCTCGACCACCAGGTCGACGTCGGCGAGATGGTCGAGCGTGGCGGACCAGCTGATCCGGCCCAGTGCGGCGTCCCGGTCGGCCTCGGTGAGCTTTCCGCGCACCACGCCCTTGTTGAGCGAGGTCTTCACCGCCTCGCAGACCTTCGCGGACTTCTCCATGCCGCGGGTGACCGAGACGACCTCGTAGCCGGCCTTCGCGAAGACCTCGATGATCCCGGTGGCCATCGTTCCGGAGCCGACCACGCCGACCTTCGCGATGGCGCGCGCGCCGTCGGCGAGCGCGACGTCGGTGGCCTGCGGCGTCGCCCCATCCGGTACGACCACCGGGGAGCCGGGCCGCTCGTAGGTGTAGAAGCCCCGGCCGGACTTCCGGCCGAGCAGCCCTGCCGTCACCATCTGCTTGAGCAGCGGCACCGGGGCGTGGCGGCGGTCCCGCCCTCCGCGCCGGTACATGGTGTCCAGGATCTCGTACGCGGTGTCCAGGCCGATCAGGTCCATCAACGCCAGCGGGCCCATCGGCAGGCCGCAGCCGAGCTTCATGGCGGCGTCGATGTCCTCCCGGGTCGCGTAGTGCGACTCGAACATGCTGACCGCGTGGTTGAGATAGCCGAAGAGCAGCGCGTTGGCGATGAAGCCGGCCCGGTCGTTGATGGTGACGTCGACCTTGCCGAGCCGGGCGCAGAGCGCCTCGACGTCGGCGACCACCTCGGGTGCGGTGACGACGGTGCGGACCACCTCGACCAGCTTCATCACCGGGGCCGGGTTGAAGAAGTGGATGCCGATCACCTGGTTGGGTCGGCTGGTGGCGACCGAGATCTCGGTGACGCTCAACGACGAGGTGTTGGTGGCGAGGATGGTCTCCGGTCGGCAGACCCGGTCCAGCTCCGCGAAGATCCGCTGCTTGAGGTCGAGGTGCTCGGGCACCGCTTCGATGACCAGGTCGACGGAGTGCAGCGCGTCCAGCCCGACAGCGAAGTGCACCCGCTCGTGCAGGGCGTCGCGGTCCGCCTCGGCGAGCTTGCCCTTGGCGACCGCCCGGTCGGTGGAGCCCTTCAGGGTGGCCCGGCCGCGCTCCAGCGCCGGTGCCGAGATTTCCACTGCCACCACGTCGATGCCGTTGCGGGCGAAGACCTCGACGATGCCGGCACCCATGGTGCCCAGCCCCACCACACCAACGGTGCTGAACTCGCGCGCCACGACCGGCCTCCCCAGGACTCCGCACGGCCACTGAACGGCCGCTAAGGTTATGCGCGCGAGTCTGCCACGTGACGGTGAGTTGTCGAGACGCCGTGGCCTATGTCACCCACGACCCAGCGGTGCCGCTACCCGGCCGCCACGCTGGTCAGGGCCAACAGCTCCGCGACGAACTCCGCGGGGCGCTCCAGGTGCGGGCTGTGCCCGCAGCCGGGCAGCACCACCTCGTGGTACGCGCCGCCGGCCGCCGCGTACCGGTCGAGCACCGCCCGGGTCTGGCCGACCATCGGCTGCGGTGGGCAGGCGTCCGCGCCGGGCCAGCCGGGCACGAGATCCAGCGAACCCAGGTACGCCAGGTCGAAGAGCGAGGTGTCCGAGACGATGACGTCGACGTCTCCGCGTACCCAGGTGACCGGCGGTTTCTCGGCGACGGCCACCAGCTCGTCGGCGAGCCGGAACCAGGTCGGCGCCAGCGCGTTGAGCACCCCTCGCTCCCCCGGCGCGGTGCCCGGCCAGTTCTCCGACGGCACCGCCGTGCCCGGGTAGTTGTCGTCGCCGGTGGCGGTGGAGAGCACTGTGTCCAGCAGCAGTTCCTCATCGGTGCCCAGCGAGGCGGGATCGGCCACGTAGGTGGCTCGCAGCACGGCGCGCGGGCTGGCCGGCGCGTCAGTGCTCCGGTCGCCGGCCGCGAGGCGGGCGACGAAGTCCCGGTTCGCCGTGCCGGCGCCGGTGCCGGCGAAGTCGGGGGTGGTCCGCGTGCCGGTCAGGTCGCGGGTGCCGCCGAAGCCGTACGGGGAGACCGGTGCGGCGAGCAGCAACGCCCCCACCCGGTGCGGATGGTCGACCAGCAGGCGCATCGCCACCCCGCCGCCGAGGGAGTGCCCGACCACCACCGGTCGCGCGTCGGCGTCGAAGAGCGTCGGGTCGTCCAGCAGTGCGGCCACGTCGTCGGCGAAGTCCCGCAGGCCCCGGGTAGCGTCCACCGGGGCGGTCGCGGTGTCGCCGTACCCCCGCAGGTCGGGGGCGACCACCCGCAGCGTCGGCGGCAGACGGCGGACCAGCGGCTCCCAGAACAGCGCGGACGAGCAGTTGCCGTGGATGAGCAGCACCGGCGTGCCGTCCGGCGGGCCGGCCACCCGTACCGCCTGAGTGATGCCGTTCGCCGTCACGGTCCGCTGCTCGGTCTCCATCCGCGGCATGGTGCCACGGGTGTTCCCGTCGGTCCAGGTGTCGGACCGCCACCCAACGGGCCGACCCGGTGTGGCAGGCCGCCAGGCGATCAGCGACGCGAGCCCGGCGGCGCGGCCAGCGGCAGCGGCAGGGTCGGTCGGACGTCGCGCCGGGACGGGCCGAAGCTGAGCCCCACCGGGTCGGTGAGCGCCACCCCGGGGTCGAACAGGCGCAGTTCGGTACGGCCCAGCCGGATCACATCTCCGTCGGAGAGTCGTTCCACCTCGGTGATCCGCCGGTCGTTGAGCCAGGTGCCGTTGGTGGAGCCCAGGTCCCGCAGGGATGGGCCCTCCGGCGCCAGCCACACCTCGGCGTGGCGACGGCTCAGGTGTGGGTCGTTGATGACAACCTGACCGGTCGGCGCTCGGCCGATCACCTGTATCTCGGCTCGCATGCGAAAGCTCGCGCCGCGCATCGGTCCACCCGCGACCGTCAACAGCGGCATCAGTTCCGGATGTTCCTCCATGGACAGTCAGCCCTCCACCCCACACCGTCACTCCGCGCGTCAGCTTGCCATCAGACGGTAGTCGTCAATACCGACCGGCCGGTCAGCCTCTCGTCACCTCCCGGCCACCTGCCGTTCGACGATTCGGGCGGGCCATTTCCGATACCAACGCCCTGACCTGCACTGATCAACGATCGGTCGGGTTGGTGCGACGCCGCTCCCCCGGCCCCGAATCGGGGACCCTACCGGTGAGTAATCCTCGGGTCTAGACTTCCGCCATGACGGCAGTGCATATCCCGGGCGTTCCGGTCATCGACGCGGGTCAGTTGGTCTCCACCAGCCCGGCGACCGGCGCTGAGGCCGGTCGCCTCCCGGTCGCCACCGACGCCGACGTGCGGCAGGCCGTCGACCGCGCCCGCGCCGCGGGTGAATGGTGGGCGGGCCTCGGCTTCACCGGCCGCCGCCAACGGATGCTGCGCTGGCGTGCCCTGCTCGCCAAGCGCATCGAGGAGCTGGCCGAGTTGGTGCACGTCGAGGGCGGAAAGCCGATCGCCGACGCCATCGTCGAGATCGTCACCGCGATCGAGCACATCGACTGGGCCGCCCGCAACGCCGGCAGCGTGCTCGGTCCACGCCGGGTGCGGTCCCGGCTCATCCTGGCCGAGTTCTCCGGGCATCTCGAATATCAGCCCTACGGTGTGGTCGGCGTTATCGGGCCGTGGAACTATCCGGTCTTCACGCCGATCGGCTCCGCCGCGTACGCCCTCGCCGCCGGCAACGCCGTGGTGCTCAAGCCGAGCGAGTACACCCCCGCCGTCGGCCAGTGGCTGGTGGACAGCTTCGCCGAGGTGGTGCCCGAGCAGCCGGTCTTCACCGCCGTGCACGGGCTGGGCGACGTGGGCGCGGCGCTGTGCCGCTCCGGCGTCAACAAGCTGGCCTTCACCGGCTCCACCGCCACCGCCCGCAAGGTGATGGCCGCCTGCGCCGAGACGCTGACCCCGGTGCTCATCGAGGGCGGCGGCAAGGACGCCATGATCGTGGACAGCGACGCCGACCTCGACGCGGCCGCCGAGGCGTGCGTCTGGGGCGGCATGACCAACGCCGGCCAGACCTGCATCGGCATCGAGCGGGTGTACGCGGTCGACGCCGTCTTCGACGCCTTCGTCGACAAGGTGGTGAGCCGCGCCGGTCGGCTGACGGTCGGGCCGGAGGGCACCGACATCGGCCCGATCACCATGCCCAAGCAGATCGACGTGATCCGTCGGCACATCGACGCCGCCATCACGTCCGGCGGGCGCGCCGTGCTCGGCGGCCCGAGCGCCGTACAGCCGCCGTACGTCCACCCCACCGTGCTGGTGGACGTTCCGGAGGAGTCGGCCGCCGTCCGCGAGGAGACCTTCGGTCCCACGCTGACCATCAGCCGGGTCCGCGACGCCGACGAGGCCCTCACCCGCGCCAACGCCCTGTCGTACGGCCTCGGCGGTTCGGTCTTCGGCCGGCGGCGCGCGGTGGCCATTGCCCGGCGACTGCGCTCCGGGATGGCGTCGATCAACTCCACGCTGACCTTCGCCGGCATGTCCACCCTGCCGTTCGGCGGTGTCGGCGACTCCGGCTTCGGGCGGATCCACGGCGAGGACGGCCTGCGTGAGTTCGGTCGGGCCAAGGCGATCACCAGGCGTCGGGCCCGTTCGCTGCTGCCGTCGATGACCTTCGAGCGCACCCCGGCCGACGTGGCCCGACTCGTCAAGGCCATCAAGGTCATGTACGGCAGGTGAGTGTCGGATAACCGATCATCAACAAGGATCGGTGCATCCACATGTTTGGTCACTGTGGCGACGGCGGTACATTGCGTTAAATGGGCCCCAATCGATTGCGCTACCGCCTTGTCGACAGTGACCAGTCGTGGAGCGCCCGACGGCGTCGGCACCGCTCGGACTGGCTGGCACGCACCTTTCCCGAGATCGGCGACATGCACGTGGTCGACCTCGGTGGTCGGCTCGGCACCTGGCACCGAGCCACCGTCCGACCGGCCCGGGTGACAGTCGTCAACCTGGAGCAGCCGCCCGCTGTCGTCCCGGATTGGGCCCACGTCGAGCAGGCCGATGCCTGCGACCTGCCCTCGCACCTCACCAAGGGCGGCTACGACCTGGTCTTCTCGAACTCGGTGCTGGAGCATGTGGGCGGGCACGAACGCCGGATCCGCTTCGCCGCCGCGGCCCGCTCACTGGCTGAGCGGCACTGGGTGCAGACGCCCTACCGCTACTTCCCCATCGAGCCACACTGGATCGCCCCCGGCATGCAGTTCCTGCCGGTACGACTGCGCACCGCGTTCGCCCGACGCTGGCCGTTGGGGCACAAGCCGACCCGCAGCCACGACGCCGCCATCCACCAGGTGCTCTGGACCGAGCTGCTGGACCGCTCGCAGATGCGTCACTACTTCCCCGACTCGACAATGCTCGTGGAGCGGGTGTTCGGTCTGCCGAAGTCGCTGATCGCGGTGCGCACCGGGTAGTACGCCGGTCAGAAGAGGGTCAGCTCGTCCTTCACGATGCCGCGCAGCTTGTCGTAGTCCACGACCACACACCTGATGCCCCGGTCGGTGGCGAGCACCCGGGCCTGCGGCTTGATCTCCTGGGCGGCGAAGACCCCGACGACCGGGCTGAGCAGCGGGTCACGGTTCATCAGCTCGAGATAGCGGGTCAACTGCTCCACGCCGTCGATGTCGCCACGCCGCTTGACCTCGACCGCCACCGAGCCCGAGTTGGCATCCCGGCACAGCAGGTCGACCGGGCCGATGGCCGTCATGTACTCACGGCGGACCAGCGTGAACCCCTCACCCAGGGCGCCCGGGTTGGCGGCCAGCAACTCCTGTAGGTGCGCCTCCACCCCGTCCTTGCGCAGGCCCGGATCCACACCCAACTCGTACGAGGTGTCCTGGAAGATCTCCTCCAGGGTGATCCGCAGCTCCTCGCCAGCCTTGTTGACGACCCGCCACACACCGGGGGCCTCCTCCAACCGACACGGCGGGCTCATCCAGTTCAACGGCTTGTACGCCCGGTCGTCGGCGTGAATGGACACCGACCCGTCCGCCTTCACCATCAGCAACCGGGTGGCCAGCGGCAGGTGAGCCGAGAGCCGTCCGACGTAATCAACCGAGCACTTCGCAATGACCAACCGCACCCGACGAGGGTAGCCGAGCACCCACCGGTCGCCAGCGAGCGGCACTGGCGCGTCGATGCGATGCTGAGACCGTGTTCGAAGTCCTCACCGGCACCGGTCTCGCCGCATCGGCGGGTCTCAACGCCTATATACCCCTGCTCATCCTCGGCCTACTCGGCCGTTACACCGACCTGATCGACCTGCCCAGCGGCTGGACCTGGCTCGGCAACGGCTGGGTCATCGCCATCATGGCCGTGCTGCTCGCCGTGGAGATGGTGGCGGACAAGGTGCCAGTGGTCGACCACATCAACGACGTGGTGCAGACCGTGGTCCGACCCACCGCCGGTGGCCTGGCCTTCGGTGCCGGCTCCTCGTCGGAGACGGTGACGGTCAGCGACCCGGGGAGCTTCTTCTCGTCGCACCAGTGGGTGCCGGTCGTCACCGGCGTGCTGCTGGCGTTGGGCGTGCATCTGCTCAAGTCCGCAGCCCGGCCGGTGATCAACGCGACCACCGCCGGAATCGGCGCCCCGGTCGCCAGCACCGCCGAGGACGCCACCAGCGTGGTGGTCTCCCTGGTGGCGATCATCCTGCCGGTGCTGGTGCTCGTCGCCCTCGTCGGCCTGGCATTCTTCGCCTTCTGGTTCTTCCGTCGTCGGTCCGATCGACGCCGCGAACGGGAGGCCGCCCGCGCCGCCGGCTTCCGCGTCTGACGCGTGATCGGCGGCCGCTATACCGGGGCTGCACGGGGCGACAAAAGCCTAGTATCGGGGCAAGAGCCTAGAGGAGGTCGGCATGACCGCAGCGTTGGAGATGCCCCGAGTCCAGGAATGCGTGGTCGCCGCATGCGCGTACAACCAGTCGGGTGACTGCCACGCCTTCGCGATCACCATCGGCAGCATGGATCACGCCCACTGCCACACCTTCGTCGAGTCGCCCGTCCGGGGCGGCGTGGAGAGCCTGATCGCGCAGGTGGGGGCCTGCCAGCGCGCCGACTGCCGGCACAACGAGCAGTTGGCTTGCCACGCGTCGTCGATCAGGGTCGGCCCGGACAACGACATGGCGGACTGCATGACCTACACCGGCCGCTGACCCACGCCGGGCCGACGACCTGCCCGAGACGGCGCTTCGTTCAGGGCAGGTCGTTGGCGCGACGGATGACGGTCACCAGGTCGTCGATGATGCCGGTGAGGGCGAAGTCCTTCGGGGTGAAGACCCGGGCGACCCCGGCCGCGCGGAGGGTGTCCGCGTCACCGGCCGGGATGATGCCGCCCACCACCACCGGCAGGTCGGCCCGGCCGGCGGCGCGTAGCCCGTCGAGCACCGCCGGCACGGCGGCCAGGTGCGACCCGGAGAGCACGGAGAGCCCGACCAGGTCGACGTCCTCTTCGACAGCGGCGGCGACGATCTGCCCCGCGGTCAACCGGATGCCCTGGTAGACGACCTCGAAGCCGGCGTCACGGGCGCGTACCGCGATCTGCTCCGCGCCGTTGGAGTGCCCGTCCAGGCCGGGTTTGCCGACCAGCAGCCGCAGCCGGCCACTACCCAGCTCCCGCGCCGTCGCGGCGACCCGCTCGCGGACCGCCGCGAGGCCCGGCTCCCCGCCGCCGCCGGTAGCTCCGGCCAGCCCGGTCGGCGCCCGGTACTCGCCGAAGACCTGGCGCAGCGCGCCGGCCCACTCGCCGGTGGTCACCCCGGCCCGCACGCACTCCAGGGTGGCCGGCATCAGGTTGACGGTGGTCGCGGCGTCCGCGCGCAGCCGGGCCAGCGCCGCGTCGACGACGGCCGCATCCCGGTCGGACCGCCACCGGCGTACGCCGTCCACGGCGGCCGCCTCGACCGCGGGGTCGACCTGCTCGACGGAGCCCGCGCCCGCAGCGGTCAGCGGGGAGGGTTCGGTCTCGGTGTACCGGTTGACCCCGACCACCACGTCGGCACCGGACTCCATCCGCCGCCGCCGCTCGGCGAGTGACGCGACCAGCGCGCTCTTGAGGTAGCCGGTCTCCACCGCGGCGACGACGCCGCCCAGCTTGAGCACCGCGCCCAGCTCGGCCCGCGCCCCGGTGACGATCTCGTCGACGAGTGCGGTCATCACGTGCGAGCCGGCGAAGAGGTCGGGATATTCGAGCAGGTCCGACTCGTACGCCAGGACCTGCTGCATCCGCAGCGACCACTGCTGGTCCCACGGTCGGGGCAGGCCGAGCGCCTCGTTCCAGGCGGGCAGTTGGACGGCGCGGGCCCGGGCGTCGCGGGACATCGTCACGCCGAGCATCTCCAGCACGATGCGCTGGATGTTGTTCTCCGGCTGCGCCTCGGTCAGGCCGAGCGAGTTGACCTGCACGCCGTAGCGGAACCGCCGTTGTCTGGCGTCGGTGACCCCGTACCGGTCCCGGGTGATCTCGTCCCAGAGCACGCCGAACGCGCGCATCTTGGCGATCTCCTCGACGAAGCGCACCCCGGCGTTGACGAAGAACGAGATCCGCTGGACCACGTCACCCATCCGCTCGGCCGGCACCTGACCGGAGTCCCGGACCTCGTCGAGCACGGCGACGGCGGTGGCCAGCGCGAAGCCGACCTCCTGCACGGTCGTGGCACCGGCCTCCTGGAGGTGGTACGAGCAGATGTTCACCGGGTTCCACCGGGGCATCTCGCGCAGCGTGTACGCCACCACGTCGGCGGTGAGCCGCAGCGACGCCGCGGGCGGGAAGATGTAGGTGCCCCGGGACAGGTACTCCTTGATGATGTCGTTCTGGGTGGTGCCGGCGCAGCGGGCCAGGTCGGCGCCCTGCTCCAGCCCGACGGTGCCGTACAGGGCGAGCAGCCACATCGCCGGGGCGTTGATGGTCATCGAGGTGTTCGTCTCGGCGAGCGGAAGACCGTCGAAGAGCGCCCGCATGTCGCCGAGGTGAGCCACCGGCACGCCGACCCGTCCGACCTCGCCGGCGGCGAGTTCGTGGTCCGGGTCGTACCCGGTCTGGGTGGGCAGGTCGAAGGCGACCGAGAGGCCGGTCTGCCCCTTCGCCAGGTTGCGGCGGAAGAGCGCGTTCGTCGCCGCGGCCGACGAGTGGCCGGCGTAGGTGCGCATCACCCACGGGCGGTCCCGCTCGGGCAGTCGCCCCGGGAATGGCGTCTCATCCATGGCCGGAGTCTAAGTTACCGTTCAGTAAAAGGAGCTGTGGAAAACCACACAGGTCCATGTCGGGGACGTCCGGGTGCCAAGCCCCCGCTGTGGCGCGGACCGCCACACCCCGGGCACCCACCGGTTGCTGCCAGGACGCACACTTGACGGCATGGATGACGAGCTGGCCATCTCCGTCCGAGGGCTACGCAAGGCGTACGGCGACAACGTGGCCGTGGCGAGCGTGGATCTCGACGTCCACCGTGGCGAGGTGTTCGCGTTGCTCGGCCCGAACGGCGCCGGCAAGACCACGACCGTGGAGATCCTGGAGGGTTACCGGCACCGGGATGCCGGCGAGGTCTCCGTGCTCGGCGCGGACCCGGCCAACCCCGACGCCGACTGGCGTTCCCGGGTCGGCATCGTGCTCCAGGGCACCGGCGAGTTCGACGAGCTGACAGTGGCCGAGGTGATCCGACACTTCTCCGGCTTCTACCCCGGCGCCGACGACCCGGCAAAGGTGATCGAGCGGGTCGGGCTGGCCGACAAGGCGAAAGCCCGCACGCACACCCTCTCCGGCGGCCAGAAGCGCCGCCTGGACGTGGCCCTCGGCATCATCGGTCGCCCCGAGCTGCTCTTCCTCGACGAGCCGACCACAGGGTTCGACCCGGAGGCCCGCCGTGAGTTCTGGGAGCTGATCCGCGATCTCGCCGCGGCCGGCACCACGATCGTGCTCACCACCCACTACCTGGACGAGGCCGAGGCCCTCGCCGATCGGGTCGGCGTGATCGCCGGTGGCCGACTTGTCGAGGTCGCCGCGCCCAATCGGCTGGGCAATCGGCAGGAGGCCCTCGCCACGGTCTCCTGGCGTACCCCGGACGGGACGCTGGAAAGCGCGCAGAGCGCGACGCCGACGGCCCTCGTGGCCGACCTCGCCGCGCGTCACGGCGGTGAGGTCCCCGGGCTGACGGTGACCAGGCCGACCCTGGAGGACGTCTACCTCACCATGATCGGACACTCGCGATGACGACCACGACGAAGCCGGCGACGCCGGTCACCGCGACCCGCGGCCGGCGGCCGGGTGCCGGCGCGCTCGCCCTGCGCCAGGGTCGACTGGAGATCACTCAGTTCCTGCGTAGCCGGGAGTCGGTGGTCTTCACGATGGGCTTCCCCATCATCATGATCCTGATCTTCGCGTCGATCTTCGACGGGACGATCGGCGGCGGGGTCAAGTTCACCCAGTACTTCATCACCGGCATGATCGCGACCGGCCTGATGACTGTGAGCTTCCAGAACCTGGGCATCTGGATCCCGGTCGAGCGGGACCGGGGGGTGCTCAAGCGCTACCGGGGCACGCCGATGCCGAAGTGGGTCTGGTTCGCCGGCAAAGTGATCATGGTGGTGGCGATCGGGATCGCCGAGACGGCGCTGCTGCTGGCGTTCGCGGTGGCGCTGTTCGACCTCGACCTGCCGGGCACCGCCGCAAAGTGGCTCACCTTCGGCTGGGTCTCCATGCTCGGCGTGACCGCGTGCACCCTTAGCGGCATCGCCATCTCGTCACTGGCCCGCACGGCCCGCAGCGGCTCGGCCGTGGTCACCCCGGTCTCCCTGGTGCTCCAGTTCATCTCCGGGGTGTTCTTCGTCTTCACCGACCTGCCCACCTGGATGCAGCAGGTGGCGGCACTCTTCCCGCTCAAGTGGATGTGCCAGGGGCTGCGGTCGGTGTTCCTGCCGGAGAGCTTCGGCGCCCAGGAGCCGGGCGGCTCGTTCGAGCTGGGCCGGGTGGCTGTGGTGCTGGCCCTGTGGTGCGTGATCGGTGTGGTGGTCTGCCTGACCACCTTCCGCTGGACCACCAAGCGCGACGGCTGAGCGGCTGAGCGGCCGACCGGGGCGGGCGCCCGCCCCGGTCGCCACAACTCAGTAGGTGTAGAAGCCCTTGCCGGTCTTGCGGCCCAGGTCACCGGCGGTGACCATCCGCTGGAGCAGCTCCGGCGGAAAGAACTTCTCGTCGGCGGTGTCGGTGTAGATGTTCTTCGAGGCGTGCAGCAGCACGTCCACGCCGGTCAGGTCGGTGGTGGCCAGCGGGCCCATCGCGTGCCCGAAGCCCAGCCGGCAGGCGGTGTCCAGGTCCTCCGCGGACACCACGCCGGACTCGACCAGCTTGACCGCCTCCATCACCAGGGCGGAGATCAGCCGGGTGGTGACGAAGCCGGCGATGTCCCGGTTGACCACGACGACCGTCTTGCCGATCTCCTCGGCGAAGGCCCGCGCGGTGTCCAGCGCGGCGTCGCTGGTCTTGTAACCGCGCACCAGCTCGCAGAGCTGCATCATCGGCACCGGGGAGAAGAAGTGGGTGCCGACCACCGCCTCGGGCCGCTCGGTCACCGCGGCGATCTGGGTGACCGGGATCGCCGAGGTGTTGGTGGCGAGCACCGCGTCCGACTTGCAGATCTTGTCCAGAGCGCGGAACACCTCGTGCTTGATCTCCAACCGCTCGAAGACCGCCTCGACCACGATGTCCGCGTCCGCCGCCGCCTCCAGGTCGGTGGTCGGCGTGATCCGAGCCAGCGTCGCCTCGACCTCGGACGCCTCGATCTTGCCCTTCTCGGCGAACTTCTCCAGAGACTTTCGAATACCGCCCAGACCCCGGGTGGTGGCCGCCTCGTCCAGGTCGCGCAGCGTCACCTGCCAGCCCGCCTGCGCCGCCACCTGGGCGATGCCGGAACCCATCAACCCGGCCCCGACGACCGCGAGTCGACCCGCCATCTGCTTCTCCCTCGCTGCGATTGAGTGCCTGCCTGCACCCTAGTCGGCGAGCCTGAACGATGGCTAAGTGGTGGTCGGGCCGGGTCGTGGGGGCCTCAGATCTCCAGTGACGGTTCCTCCGGGGTGGTGCCCCGCTCGACCGCCACCCCGAGCGCACGCAGGTCGGCCACGAAGTCCGGGTAACCCCGGTCCACGTGGTGCACGTGGGACACCTCGGTGACCCCCTGCGCGCACAGCCCGGCGATGATCAGCCCGGCGCCGGCGCGGATGTCGGTCGCCTGCACCGGTGCGCCGGAGAGCCGGCCCCGTCCACGGACCACCGCGTGGTGCCCATCGGTCTTGATGTCCGCGCCGAGCCGCATCATCTCGTTGGCGAACATGAACCGGCCGTCGAAGATGTTCTCGGTGATCAGGGAGGCGCCGTCGCTGACGGCCGCCAGCCCAATCGCCATCGGCAGCAGGTCGGTGGCGAAACCGGGGTACGGCAGCGTCACCACGTCCACCGCCCGGGGCCGCTCGTCCATCCGTACGCGGAAGCCGTCCCCCCGGGTCTCCACCAGCGCGCCGGCCGCCACCACCTTGTCCAGGGCGACCTCCAGGAAGGCCGGGTCGAGCCCGGTCACCGTAACGTCGCCGCGGGTCATCGCCGCGCCGAACGCCCAGGTGCCAGCGACGATCCGGTCCCCCACCGTGGCGTGGCGCACCGGACGCAGACCGGGCACACCGGTGATGCGCAACGTCGACGTGCCCGCGCCGACGATGCGCGCGCCCATCTGGTTGAGCATCGTGCAGATGTCGACGATCTCCGGCTCCCGGGCCGCGTTGTCGATCATCGTGGTGCCCTGGGCCAGCACCGCTGCCATCACCAGGTTCTCGGTCGCGCCGACGCTGGGAAAATCCAGCACGATGTCCGCGCCGCGCAGCCCGTGCGGGGCGGATGCGATGACGAACCCGTGCTCACCGGAGATCTCCGCGCCCATCCGGGTCAGCCCGGAGATGTGCATGTCCAACCCACGCGACCCGATCGCGTCACCGCCGGGATGGGCCACCCGCACGTACCCCCGGCGGGCCAGCAACGGGCCGAGCACGCAGATCGACGCGCGCAACCGTCGAACCAGGTCGTAGTCGGCCTCCGCGCCCGGCTGCTCGGGTACGTCGATCGTCACCGACCGGGACCGGGCCACACCGCCCCGGGCGACCATCGGGTCGACCGGGTCGTCCGCGTCGAACTGGACGTCGCAGCCCAGCCGACGTAGCACCTCCCCCATGATCGCGATGTCGGTGATCCGGGGGACGTTGGTGATCACACTGCGGCCCGGCGCGAGCAGCGCGGCGGCCATCAGCTTCAACGCCGAGTTCTTGGCACCGACCACATGCACGGTGCCGGACAGTCGGGCGTCACCGCGTACCCGGATGACGTCGACATCGTTGACCGTCGAATCGCCGGCGTCGCCGGGGCCCACCACCACCGGCAAGCCGGCGGTGCTGTCCGGCCGCGCCGGGATCGTCAGGTCGGGAATCCGTAGGCTGTGCGTCATGGCCGTCCACCTCACGCGCATCTACACCAAGGCCGGCGACGCCGGCATGACCAGGCTGAGCAACAACGAGCAGGTGCCGAAGACCGATCCGCGGATCGCCGCGTACGCGGATGTCGACGAGTGCAACGCGGCGATCGGCGTCGCGCTCGCGCTGGGAAACCTCGACGAGGAGCTTCGCGGCGTGCTGGGGTCGGTGCAGAACGACCTGTTCGACGTCGGCGCCGACCTGTCCACCCCGGTCGAGCCGGAGCCGAAGTACCCGCCGCTGCGGGTCACCGAGGAGTACGTCGAGCGCCTGGAGGGCTGGTGCGACGAGTACAACGCACGCCTGAGCAAGCTCGACTCCTTCATCCTCCCCGGCGGCACCGCAGGTGCGGCGCTGCTGCACGTGGCGCGGACCGTCGCCCGGCGTGCCGAACGGGCAGCGTGGGCGCTGGTCAGCCACGATCCGGACCGAACCAGCACGCTCCCGGCAAAGTATCTCAACCGGCTCTCCGATCTGCTCTTTATCCTGTCAAGAACGGCAAATCCGGCAGGAGACGTGCTATGGGTGCCGGGCGGCAAGCGCTGAACGTCGGGCGCTCCGCACCACGTCGAGGTCTGAGTTCCCACTCTGCCCGCCACCACGCGTAGCCAAGGCCGACTCCTCGCGAGCCAGGCCGACCAGTACCCGGGCCCCTCGGCGAGTCCGGCTGGCCGGCGCCTTGATCAACTCGGGTTTCTTGATGTCGGGGCATCCCAACCACCAGAACACCCCGACATCAAGAAAGCCGAGTCGATCAACCAGCCCGACGCGCAGCGCGCGCCGAGGAGGCTGGACTCAACGGCATCGGTAACGGCAGGTGAGAGAACCGCGCCAGAACGGCGGACAGTGCCAACGAAGGGTTTCCGGGGCAGCCCGCCCGGCTCCGGGCGGTCAGGCTTGATCCCTGCGCCGGGCGGGCTGCCCCGGAAACCACCAGCGCAACCAAAGGCGAGCCTCAGGCAGCCGGCCAGTCCTGGGAGGCCATACGCGGCGAGACCGCCCCCGGAGGGGCGGCCTCGAGCCAGGAAAGAAAACCGGTCACTGTCGATCGCGCCATGGCGATCTCCACCGGTGCGTGGTGACTGGTACAGCGCAGGATCACCCAGTCGGCCGGCATGGAGAACCGTTCCTGACCTTCGGGCAACCGGCGGCGCTCCACGGCCAGCCCCTTGCGGGAGAGGACCCGCTTGGGCCGGATCGCGAAGCTGAACATCCGGTACCAGCGGAGCTCGTCACCGGCGAACCGGCCGAAGCCAGGCGACCAGCCGCGGCCGTCGAGCATGGTGGAGACCCGGACGCTGAGCCGGATGATGCCGCCGCTGCGGGTGACCAGAGCTCGCCGGACGAAGAGGGTCAGAAGCGCGCCGAGGATGACGACAACGCCGATTCCGAATCCTTCGACGATCTCCATCCC
Organism: Micromonospora sp. DT15; assembly: GCF_049841475.1. Classification (NCBI taxonomy): domain Bacteria; kingdom Bacillati; phylum Actinomycetota; class Actinomycetes; order Micromonosporales; family Micromonosporaceae; genus Micromonospora; species Micromonospora sp. DT15. The sequence continues at coordinate 159,855 of NZ_JBNCKJ010000009.1, read as the reverse complement.
CGGTGTGGCTCAGCGGCTCTGCGCGGAGACCGGGGTTGCGCTCTCGGCCAGCACTGTGACACCTTCGGCGCTCACCGAGAGGAAGCCGCCGGCCACCTCGTAGGCGACCTGCTCGCCGCCGGCGAGCTTGATGCGCACCTGACCGGGCTCGGCGAGTTGGCCGAGCAGCGGCGCGTGCCCCGGCAGGACACCGAGCTCGCCTTCGGTCGTCCGGGCGACGACCATCTCGGCGTCACCGGACCAGACCTTCTCCTCGACGGCGACGAGCTCGACGTGAAGCTGCTGTGCCACGCTGTCTCCTTGCTGCGGCTACGGATTGCCGAAAGTCTAGCCTGACGATGCGGCGCGCCCAACGCGGGTGGGACAACGCCGACCTGACTACTTGGCCTTGTTCACGAATTCCGGGTGCTCCAGCAGGAACGGGTCGAGTTGCTCGTTGTGCAGGGCGGTGAAGAAGTCCGGCACACCTTCCTGGAACTGCTCGCCCAGGTACTTCTGCCCCTCGAAGACTCCACCACCGGGCAGCTTGATCATCTCAATGGTGTTCGGGCGGATGTCCTTCAGGGCGAGCCCGAAGTCGACGACGCTGTTGCCTCGACCGTTGAAGATCAACGACTGGCCGGCGGCGCGGAGCACCTTGTCCAGCTTGATCGGGTTGGACACCACGTCGGCGCTGAACGCCTGGCCGACCATCGCCTTGACGAACTGCTGCTGGTGGCGCTGACGACCGTAGTCGGAATCCGGAACGCCGTTCTTCGGGTAGCGCTGCCGGACGTAGTCCAGCGCCTGCCACCCACTCAGGTGCCGGTTGCCCTTCTTGTAGATTGCCTGCGGGCCGACGTAGCCCTCACCACGGGTGTTGCCCGGCCGCGGCTTGCCGTCCGGCTGCTTGTGCTCGGACTTCACATCGCGCTCGATGTACATGTCGACACCGCCCATGGCGTCGACGATCTTCTGGAAACCGGTGAAGTTGATGATCGCGCCGGCGTCGAAGCGCTTGATGCCGGTGACGTTCTGCACGGTGGTGGCCAGCAACTCGAAGCCCCGTGCCGCGTCGGGGTTGGCCCCCGGCACCCTGCTGCCGAACGACATCGCCGCGTTGATCTTCGTGGTCTCGCCCGGGAACTCGGCCTTCTTGAACGCCGGGATCCGCACGTAGAGGTCACGAGGCAGCGAGAACAGGTAGGCCCGGTCCATCGAGGCCGGCACGTGCAGCACCATGATCGAGTCGGCCAGCGGCGCGGCCGTCGGCGTACGCGGGTCGATGCCGACGAGCAGGATGTTGAGCGGTCCCTTGATGTCACTCTTCTTCGCCTGGGCGCCCGCCGCCTGGTCGCCGAAGAGATCGGCCTTGCCGACGGACCCCTCGTAGCGGGCCATCAGCACCTCGGTGCCGACCAGCACGGCGCCGCAGAGCACTGTCAGCACGGTGCCGAACACCGTGCAGAGCCTGGCCCAGCGCGGCACACCTCGCCAGAGGGACGCCTTGCGGCCACTCTTGCCGGCCTTACCCACGAGCAGCTCCGTTCGTTACGCCCACGACGAGGAAGACGGGCGCACGTCGTCGAAAGGTTGCAAAGATCAACGCTCGTTCAGGTGAGCGCGGAACGAACCGTAGCTCGGGAGCCGCGGAAGTGACGACCACGAGTAACGGACCGCGACGATGCTAAGACGCGAAGATGAACAAAAGACTGCCCCGGCATTGCCGGGGCAGTCTTTTTGCTACGGGTATCGACGAGGGCTGGTCAGGCCTTCATCAGCTCCTCAGCCTTGCGCTCCAGGTCCTCGAGGCCGCCGCACATGAAGAACGCCTGCTCGGGGAAGTGATCGTACTCACCCTCGCTGATCTTGCGGAACGCCTCGATGGTCTCCTTGATCGGGACCGTCGAGCCCGGCACGCCGGTGAACTGCTCCGCCGCGTAGGTGTTCTGCGACAGGAAGCGCTCGATCCGCCGGGCCCGGGCCACGGTGATCTTGTCTTCCTCGGAGAGCTCCTCGATGCCGAGGATGGCGATGATGTCCTGCAGGTCCTTGTAGCGCTGCAGGATCCGCTTCACCTCGGTGGCGACCTGGAAGTGCTCGGGGCCGACGAACTCCGGGGCGAGGATCCGGGACGAGGACGCCAGCGGGTCCACGGCCGGGTAGATGCCCTTGTCGGAGATCGACCGCTCCAGGTTGGTGGTCGCGTCCAGGTGGGCGAACGTGGTGGCCGGAGCGGGGTCGGTGTAGTCGTCCGCCGGCACGTAGATCGCCTGCATGGAGGTGATGGCCTGGCCCCGGACGGAGGTGATCCGCTCCTGGAGCTCGCCCATCTCGTCCGCCAGGGTCGGCTGGTAACCCACGGCGCTCGGCATACGCCCGAGCAGGGTGGAGACCTCGGAGCCGGCCTGGGTGAAGCGGAAGATGTTGTCGATGAAGAGCAGCACCTCCTGCTTCTTCACGTCGCGGAAGTACTCCGCCATGGTCAGCGCGGAGAGCGCCACCCGCAGCCGGGTGCCCGGCGGCTCGTCCATCTGGCCGTAGACCAGCGCGGTCTTGTCGATGACGCCGGACTCGGTCATCTCGGCGATGAGGTCGTTGCCCTCACGGGTGCGCTCACCCACGCCGGCAAAGACCGAGGTACCACCGAAGTTACGGGCAACACGGGTGATCATCTCCTGGATGAGCACCGTCTTGCCCACGCCCGCGCCGCCGAACAGACCGATCTTGCCGCCCTTGACGTACGGGGCGAGCAGGTCGATCACCTTGATGCCGGTCTCCAGCATCTCGGTCTTCGGCTCCAGGTCCGCGAAGGCCGGGGCCTTGCGGTGGATACCCCACCGGTCGTCGGCCTCGAACGTCTCGCCCTCTTTGAGGTTGAGCACCTCGCCGATCGCGTTGAACACGTGGCCCTTGACCGCGTCGCCCACCGGCACGCTGATCGGCTCGCCGAGGTCACGCACCTCCGCGCCGCGAACCAGACCGTCGGTCGGCTGCATCGAGATGGCGCGGACCAGGTTGTCACCCAGGTGCTGGGCGACCTCCAGGGTCAGCGTCTTCTCACCGCCGGACAGGCTCACGGTGACGTTCAGGGCGTTGAACAGGGCCGGCATGCCGTCGCGCGGGAACTCGGCGTCGACGACCGGGCCGATGACCCGGACCACGCGACCCGTGGCCGTCTTGGTCTCTACTGGTGCAGTCATCACACTTCACTTCCCGACGCGGCAAGCGCGTTGGCGCCGCCGACGATCTCGCTGATCTCCTGGGTGATCCCGGCCTGACGGGCCGAGTTCATCTCACGCGTGTACTTCTCGATCATCTCTTCGGCGTTGTCGGTGGCGCTCTTCATCGCCCGCCGCCGTGCCGCCGACTCACTCGCCGCCGACTCGAGCAACGCCGCGTAGATCCGCGTGTTGATGTACCTCGGCAGGAGCGCGTCGAGCAGCGCCTCCGCCTCGGGCTCGAACTCGTACGCCGGCAGCAGTCCTTCGGAGCGCGGCCGGTCCTCGACCTGCATCGGGCCGATGATCTTCGTGACCGGGTTCTGCGTCATCAGCGAGTGGAACTCGGTGTAGACGATGTGCAACTCGTCGACGCCGAGCACCCCGTCCGCGCCAGCGCCACCGTCGACGTCGTCCGCACCGGCGGTGAACGCCTTGATCAGCGTCTCACCCACCGTACGGGCGTCCTCGAACGACGGCTGCTCGCTGAACCCGGTCCAGTTCGCCTCGATCGGCCGGTCGCGGAACCGGTAGAACCCGACGCCCTTACGCCCGATGACGTAGAGCACCGGCTCCTTGCCGTCCGCCTTGAGCCGCGCGATCAGCGACTCGGCCATCCTGATCGCGTTGGAGCTGTAACCGCCGGCCAGGCCACGGTCGCTGGTGACCAACAGGACGCCCGCCCGCCGCACCCGCTCGCGCGGGGTGAGCAGCGGGTGGTCGATCCGCGCGTTGGACGCCAGCGCCGTGAGCACACCGGTGATGGCCTGGGCGTACGGCAGGGACGCCTGCACCCGGGCCTGGGCCTTGGCGATCCGGCTCGTCGCCACGAGCTCCATCGCCTTGGTGATCTTCTTCATCGACTTCGCCGAGCGGATTCGTTGACGAAGAACGCGAACCTGGGCCGCCATGGGATCAGCTCTCGGCCGGGCGGTCGGTCGCGCTGTCGCGGAAGCGGGTCACCGTCTCGCGGTTCTCGTCGCCCTCAAGCGGAGCGGCCGGCGCGTCGTTGACCTTGCGCTCGTCCTCCTTGTTGAGGAAGACCTGCTTGAACTCCGCGATCGCGGTGTCCAGGGAGCCGGTGATGTCGTCGTTCCACTGGTTGTCGGCGATCGACGCGAGGACACCCTCGTGCTTGTGCCGCAGGTACTGGAGGAACTCCGACTCGAAGCGCCGCACCTCGCCGACCGGGATGTCGTCGAGCTTGCCCTCGACGCCGGACCAGACCGAGACGACCTCTTCCTGCACCGGGAACGGCGAGTAGTTCGACTGCTTGAGCAGCTCCACCAGACGCGAACCACGGTTCAGCTGGTTCTGCGAGGCCTTGTCCAGGTCCGAAGCGAAGGCGGCGAACGCCTCCAGCTCGCGGTACTGGGCCAGGTTGAGCCGCAGCGAACCAGAGACCTTCTTCATCGGCTTCACCTGCGCGGCGCCACCGACCCGGGAGACCGAGGTGCCGACGTTGATCGCCGGACGAACGCCCTGGTTGAACAGGTCGGTCTCCAGGAAGATCTGGCCGTCGGTGATCGAGATGACGTTGGTCGGGATGAAGGCCGAGATGTCGTTGGCCTTCGTCTCGATGATCGGCAGACCGGTCATCGAGCCGCCACCCAGCTCGTCGGAGAGCTTCGCGCAGCGCTCCAGCAGACGGGAGTGCAGGTAGAAGACGTCACCCGGGTACGCCTCACGGCCCGGCGGGCGACGCAGCAGCAGCGACACGGCCCGGTACGCCTCGGCCTGCTTGCTCAGGTCGTCGAAGACGATCAGGACGTGCTTGCCGCCGTACATCCAGTGCTGCCCGATGGACGAGCCGGTGTACGGGGCGAGGTACTTGAAGCCGGCCGGGTCGGAGGCCGGCGAGGCGACGATGGTGGTGTATTCCAGCGCGCCCGCCTCCTCCAGCTGCCCCTTGATCGAGGCGATGGTGGAGGCCTTCTGGCCGATGGCGACGTAGATGCAGCGGACCTGCTTCTTCGGGTCGCCGGTGCGCCAGTTGTCCCGCTGGTTGAGGATGGCGTCCAGCGCGACAGTGGTCTTGCCGGTCTTCCGGTCACCGATGATCAGCTGCCGCTGGCCCCGGCCGATCGGCGTCATCGCGTCGATGGCCTTGATGCCGGTCTGCAGCGGCTCGAACACCGACTGCCGGGCCATCACGTTCGGAGCCTGCAGCTCCAGCTCGCGGTAGCCCTCCTCGGCGATGTCGCCGAGGCCGTCGATCGGCTGGCCGAGGGCGTTGACCACGCGGCCGAGGAAGGCGTCGCCGACCGGGACCGAGAGGACCCGGTCGGTGCGCTTGACCCGCTGGCCCTCCTCGAGCTTGGCGGAGTCACCGAGGACGACGACGCCGATCTCCCGCACGTCGAGGTTCAACGCCACGCCGAGCGTGCCGTCCTCGAACTCCAGGAGCTCGTTGGTCTTGGTCGAGGGCAGGCCCTCGACGTGGGCGATGCCGTCGCCGGTGTCGGCGACGGTGCCGACCTCCTCGCGGGAGACGTCGGACGAGTAAGAGGAGACGTAGCGCTCCAGGGCGCCGCGGATCTCCTCCGTCGAGATGGTCAGCTCGGCCATCCTCTGCTTCCTTAAAATTCAGGGGCCCGGGATACCTAGTACCAACCGGTCCGAATGGCGTCTGTCAATCCGGGCGCTGCGGCGGCGGAGCCGCCCCAACGGTGAGGCGGCGGAACCACCGCATTGCGGGCGGCGAAGCCGTTCAGCGCTTCGCGAGCGCGTTGCGGGTCTCGTTGAGGCGGCGCAGGATGGTGCCGTCGTACAGGTCGGAACCGACCCGGACGCTCACGCCACCGAGAACGGCGGGGTCGACCGTCTGCTTGACGGAGACCTCTCGACCGTATATCGCGGTGAGGCTCGCACCCAGCCGACGCTCGTCCTCGTCACTCAACGGGGCCGCGACCGTCACGTACGCCACCTGCCGGTCACGCCGGTCGGCGGCCAGCTCGACCAGCCGGGTGAGCGCCCCGCTGAAGGAGCGTCCCCCGAACCCGCCGAGCGCCGCCTCGACGAGGCGGACGGTGACCGGGCGGGCCTTGTCGGCGAGCAGCTCGCGGGCCAGGGTGGCCCGCTGCTCGACCGGGGCGACCGGGTCGGCGAGCGCATTGCTCAGCGCCGGCTGCCCGGAGACGACCTGGCCGAAGCGGAACAGCTCGTCCTCGACCTCGCCAAGCTCACCGGCCTTGTCGGCGCTGGCCAGCAGCGCCTCCACGCCCAGCCGCTCGGTGCCGTCGAGCAGCTCCGACGGTGCCGACCACCGGCCGGCGACCAGCGACACGAGTAGGTCGAGCGCGTCCGCGCCGATCCGCCCGCCCAGCATGTCGCCGAGCAGCGCCCCGCGATCCTCGCCGGAGCGGGCCGGCTCGGAGAGCGCCCGGCGCAGCCGCGGCTCACGCCGCAGCAGGGTCGCCACGGAGAGGATGGCGTCAGCGGTGGAGGCCACCGCCGACGGCTCCGCGCCGCGGACGTACGCGTCGAGGCGCTCGGCCGCGACCTTGTACGACTCCCGGCTGGCGGCCTGCATCAGCGGGCCCCCGTGCTCTCGAGACCGCTCAGGAACCGGTCGACGGTGCCCTTACGCCGCGCCTCGTCGGCCAGCGACTCGCCAACGATCTTGCTGGCCAGGTCCACCGCGATGGTGCCGACCTCCGCGCGCAGCTCGCGCACGATGGTGGCCCGCTCGGCGGCGAGCGCGTCCTTGCCCGCCTGGATGACCCGGTCGGACTCTTCCCGCGCCTTGGCGAGGATGTCCTGACGGATGCCCTCGGCGTCGGCCCGCGCGTCGTCACGGATCTTGGCGGCGTCGGTCCGAGCCTCAGCGAGCTGGGCACGGTACTGCTCGAGCAGCTGGTTCGCCTCGGCCTGGGCGGCCTCGGCGCGCTTGATGCCGCCCTCGATCGCGTCGACCCGAGCCTGGAACGTCTGCTCCATGCGCGGGAAGACGAACTTCATCAGCACGAAGCAGAGCACGGCGAAGGCGACCGTGCCGACCACGATCTCCTGCCAGATCGGAATGATCGGGTTGTGGTCTGACTCACCACCCTCGGCGGCGAGGAGGAACAACATGGGTGACCTCCCGGTCGGAAGGGGCGGAATCAGCCGGCCCAGATGAAGCCGAAGGCGATGCCGAACAGCGCGAGCGCCTCGATGACGGCGAAGCCGATCCAGACGTACGGCAGGGTCATGCGCGACGACTCGGGCTGCCGGGCGGTCGACTGGATGTAGGCGGCGAAGACCAGGCCAACGCCGATGCCCGGGCCGATGGCGGCGAGACCGTAGCCGATGGCAGCGGTGCTACCGGTGACCTCGGCGAGAACGCTAGCGTCCATTGGTGTGGTTCCTCCTGGTTATCACGCGTGACTCTCACGCGGGACGACAACGGTTGGTGCGTGGATCAGTGCTCTTCGGCGAGCGCGCCCTGGATGTAGCTCGCGCTCAGCACGGTGAAGACGTATGCCTGCAGGACGATGACCAGCGCCTCGAGGAGGGTCAGCGCCACTGTCATCACCCAGGAGACCACCGAGATCGGCGCCAGCCAGGCGTTGGCGTTGAGCATCGCGAAGCCGCCGAGCGTGAAGACCAGCAGGAGCATGTGGCCGGCGAACATGTTCGCGAAGAGACGGACGGCCAGCGAGAACGGCCGGATGATGAAAGTCGAGAACGCCTCGATCGGGATCAGCAGCGGCAGGATGTACCACGGTGCCGGCGGGATCAGGGCGTGCTTGAAGTATTTGCCGAAGCCGTGGTGCCGGATGCCGATGTAGTTGAACAGCACGTAGCTGATCACCGCGAGGATCGCCGGGAAGGCGATGTGCGAGTTCGGCGAGATCTGGAAGAACGGAATGATCGCGAACGAGTTCGTCAACAGCACGAAGCAGAACAGCGTCGTGAAGTACGGAGCGAACCGCACGCCCTGGTGACCGATCATGTCGACCGAGATGTTGTTGCGCACGAAGCCGTAGATCGACTCGGCGAACCACTGCTTCTTGGTCGGCACCAACTGCGGGTTCCGATAGGTCGCCAGGAAGAAGATGATCAGAACGCCGACCGCGATCCAGATCATCAGCGTGAACTTGGTGAACCACGGGGCGTTCTCCGCGCCCCAGGGCACGATCGCGGGCAGGTAGAAGTCGTCCACACTGGGTGGGAATGCCGCCTGGCCCGCTGCCAGAACGTTCGCCTCTCCGAACACCGTGTCCCTTCCTAAGTAGGCGTGCCGAGCCGACGGACGACGAGGATGATCCCCCCGGTCACGCCGAGCACGACGCCGATCCCGGTGGCGACGCCACCTGTATCGAGCCACTGGTCGACCAGCCAGCCGATGAAACCCCACACGAGCATTCCTCCGATGAGGTAGCTGAGCGCGGTCCAACCCTGACCGGCGCCGGACGGATAATCGTCCGAATCACCGGCGGGACGGGGGGTTTGGTCACCAGCCATGACGGGGCGAACGATATCAGCCGGGAAGACGAGGCTGTGCCTCACCCCCCGCACAACCGTCGTTGTGTGGGCTTCTCGTGGGCGCCGTCGTCTGTGGGCACGCTACTCCCCTTCCGCCCGTCGGAAAATGACCGGAGGCCGACACATTGCGGCGCGTCCGCTGGTTGGGACGACCGCCAGGTCAGCCGTGCGGCCGGCGAGCGTGCACCGTGGTCAGCCACCAGAGGTGCACCGCTGTCCACACTGCCACCCCGGCGACGATGCCAAGGCAAAGAGGGATCAAACCGGGCCAACCAGTCGACGCCACCGCCACCAGCACCGCACCCAACAGGCTGAACTTCAGCACGTACAGGCCCACACCGAGCGGCAGCAGCAACTGCGGGTTGACCTGGTCGGCCCGCGCCAGCACCACCGTGGTGAGGGTGTAGCTGAGCACCGTGACGCCCACGCCGGCCGCCGCGCCGACCGCTGCAGTCACACCGCCGGTCACCCCGCCCACCACAGCGGCGACCACGGCGAGCGCCGCCGACGCGGCCAGCAACACCGGCAGGTGCCGCAGCCGCCACCGCCGGTCGGTGCCCGGCTCGACCACCCCGGGCTCAGCCACGGGGGTACGCCGGGAACGCCGCGACCAGCTCGGCCACCTCGGCACCGAGCCGGGTCAACTCGTCGACCCCGCCCGCGGCACCGGGATCGGTGCGCACCGCACGGGCGATCAGGGTCGCCACCTGACGCAGCTCCCCCTCGCGCATCCCCTGCGTGGTGACGCTCGGTGTGCCCACCCGGATGCCGGAGGCCACCATCGGCGGCTGCGGGTCGTACGGGATGGCGTTCTTGTTCAGGGTGATCGACGCGGCGTCGCAGCGGCGCTCGGCCTCGGTGCCGGTCACCCCCAGCTCCCGCAGGTCGATCAGGGCGAGGTGGGTGTCGGTGCCACCGGACACCGGGCGCATCCCCTCGTCGGCCAGCCCGGCGGCGAGCGCCTGGGCGTTGCTGACCACCTGCCGGGCGTACGTCTGGAACTCCGGCTGGGCGGCCTCGCGCAACGCGACCGCCTTGGCCGCGACCGCGTGCATCAGCGGGCCGCCCTGGGTGAACGGGAAGACCGCCTTGTCGATCCGCTGGGCCAGCGACTCGCGGCACAGGATCATGCCGCCGCGCGGCCCGCGCAGGACCTTGTGGGTGGTGGCGCAGACGACATCGGCGTACGGCACCGGGGACGGGATCGCCCGACCGGCGACCAGGCCGATGAAGTGCGCAGCGTCCACCATCAGGTACGCGCCGACCTCGTCGGCGATCTCCCGGAACCGCGCGAAGTCGATCAGGCGCGGGTACGCGGTGGCCCCACAGATGATCAGCTTGGGTCGGTGCGCCCGCGCCAGGTCCCGTACCTCGTCGTAGTCGATCTGCTCGGTGTCCGGCCGGACCGGGTAGCCGACCGGGTGGAACCACTTGCCGGAGAAGTTCACGCGGCTGCCGTGGGTGAGGTGCCCGCCGTGCGGCAGGTCCATCGCCAGCACCGTGTCCCCCGGCTGCACCAACGCGGCGTACGCGGCCAGGTTGGCGCTCGCCCCGGAGTGCGGCTGGAGGTTCGCGTGCTCGGCCCCGAAGAGTTCCTTGGCCCGGGCGATGCCGATCTCCTCGGCCCGGTCCACCTCGGCACAACCGCCGTAGTAGCGCCGGCCCGGGTAACCCTCGGCGTACTTGTTCGTCAGCGTCGAACCGAGCGCGGCCAGCACCGCCGGCGAGGTCAGGTTCTCGCTGGCGATGAGCTGTAGGCCGCCGCGCAACCGGTCCAACTCGCCGAGGACCACCCCGGCGATCTCCGGGTCGGTGGCCCTGAGCTGCGCGAAATCCGGCCCCCAGAAGGTGCTCGTCTCGGTCTCCACAGCGAACGAGTCTAGGGGGCCGCACACTGGAACCCGTGAGATGCCTCGTCACCGGCGCTACCGGCTACATCGGCGGGCGGCTGACGCCGCTGCTGCTCGCCGACGGGCACACAGTGCGCTGCCTCGCCCGCAAGGCGGTACGGCTGCGCGACGTGCCCTGGGCCTCGGCGGCCGAGATCGTCGAAGGAGACCTGAGTCGGCCGGAGACGCTGCCCGCCGCGTTCGCCGACGTGGACGTCGCGTACTTCCTGGTGCACTCGCTGGGCCGGTCCGACTTCGAGGCGGCCGACCGGGCGGCGGCGACCAACTTCGCGGCAGCGGCGCGCGCCGCCGGCGTACGGCGGATCGTCTACCTGGGCGGCCCCGAGCCGGCGTCCGACGCGGAGGTCCCGTCCCCGCACCTGCGGTCCCGTGCCGAGGTCGGCCGGATCCTGCTGGGCAGCGGGGTGCCCACGGCGGTGCTCCGCGCCGCGGTGATCATCGGGTCCGGCTCGGCGTCGTTCGAGATGCTGCGTTACCTGACCGAGCGGCTGCCCGCCATGATCACCCCACGTTGGGTCCGCAACCGGATCCAACCGATCGCGGTCCGCGACGTGCTGCACTACCTGGCCGGCTGCGCCGAACTGCCGGCCGAGGTCAACCGGGGCTTCGACGTCGGCGGTCCGGACGTGCTGACCTTCCGCGAGATGATGCAGCGTTACGCCCGGGTGGCCGGGCTGCGCCGGCGGATCATCGTGCCGGTCCGCCCGCTCACCCCGTCCCTCTCCTCGCACTGGGTCGGGCTGATCACCCCGGTGCCGAACAAGATTGCCCGGCCCCTGGTGGAGAGCCTGATCCACGAAGCGGTCGCCCACGAACACGACATCGCCCGCTACATCCCCGACCCGCCCGGCGGGCTGACCGGCTTCGACGAGGCGGTGGCGCTGGCGCTGGCCAAGGTGCGCGACGCCCAGGTGGAGACCCGCTGGTCCACAGCGAGCGGCCCGGACGCGCCCGCCGAGCCACTGCCCACCGACCCGGTGTGGTCCGGTGGCACCGCCTACACCGACGTCCGGGAGCGGACGGTTGACGCACCACCCACCGCGCTCTGGCGGGTCGTCGAGGGCGTCGGTGGCGAACACGGCTGGTACTCGTTCCCCCTCGCCTGGTCGATCCGCGGCTGGCTGGACCGGCTGGTCGGCGGGGTCGGGCTGCGGCGAGGTCGACGCGACCCGCACCGCCTCCAGGTCGGCGAGGCGCTGGACTTCTGGCGAGTCGAGGAGATCATCCCGGGCGAGCTGCTGCGCCTACGCGCCGAAATGCGCCTACCCGGCCGGGCCTGGCTGGAGATGCGGGTCCTTCCGGCCGACGACGGCCGCAGCCGCTACCAGCAACGCGCCGTCTTCCTGCCGCGCGGCCTTCCGGGGCACGCCTACTGGAAGTCGGTGGCCCCGTTCCACGCGGTGGTCTTCGGCGGAATGGCCCGCAACATAGCCCGCAACGCCGAACAGCCCCGCTAACCACCCCGCGCCTCCCGCGCCTCCCCTGTCTCCCTTGCCTCCCCGCGCGGCGGCATCGCTCACGTCGCCCGCGCCGCCGCACCCCGCCCCGCCCCACTCCCGCCAGCCCCACTCCGCGATCTTGCACTTTGTGTTGTCGATTCGAGAGCTAATGCGCCCTTTGTCGCGACAGAAACTGCAAGATCGCGGGAGTGAGGCGGGGTGCGTCTCGCGCTACCCCGCGTCGCGCGTCACCCGCGTCGATCATGGAGTTGTGGTGCCCCACAAAAAGGGCGCTTGTGGATTCAATGCCCACCACAAGTCCATGATCGACCGGGCTGGGGCGGGGCCCGGGGTGGGGTGGGGTCAGTTGCCGGCTTGGGGTTGGGTTTGGAAGGCGGCGCGTTCGCTCGGCGGAACGAAGTCGCGGACCGGTTGGTCGCGCAGGGCGAAGGCGAGCACCTCGCCGACCGCGTTCACCATCTGGGCCTGCACCGCCTGACCGACCGCGTCCCGGGGATCGTCCGGGTTCGCGGCCATCGAGGCGACCGCGAGTTGCGGCGTGAACGCCACCACCGTCTCCGTCTCGTACCGCTCGGAGCTGCCGGTCTTGCCCGCCACCGGGCGGCCGAGCTTCGCCCGCAGCCCGGGTGCGGTGGCGCCGTCGCAGCGCCCGTACATCGACTGGTCGCCGACCGGGCAGCGGGCCGCGTCGGTGGCCGCCCGTGCCACGTCGGGGTCGAGCACCTGTCGGCAGTCCGGCTTGGCGGCGTCGACCGGTCGGCCGCCCGAGTCGGTGATCGACACCACCGGCAGGGGCGCGCACCAGGTCCCTTCGGCTGCCACTGTGGCGTACGCGCTGGCCAGGTCCAACGGGGTGGTCGCGGCCACGCCCAGGGTGAACGGACCCCAGTCCTTCGCGCCGTAGCGGGCCAGCTTGGCGTCGGACTCGGCCCGCAGCACGATGCCGAGCCGCTCGGCCATCTCCACCACCCGGTCGGCGCCGACCTTCTCGGTGAGCCAGGCGAAGTACGTGTTCACCGAGCGGCCGAACGCGCTCCACATGGTGCGGGGGCCGTCCATCGACGACGGGCTGGCGTTCGCCGGACACCAGCGTCCGTCGCAGCTCGCTGCCCCGGTCACCGGGAAGCGGGTGAGCAACTGGGTCGGCGCCACGAAGTCGGTCGACAGCGGCAGGCCGGACTCCAGCGCGGCGAGCAGGGTGAAGAGCTTGAACGTCGAGCCGCCCTGGTACCCCTCGATCGCGCCGCCGCCGGCGACCAACTGGTTGACGGTGTTCGGTCGGTTCTTCTGCCCGACCGGGTTGTCCGCCACGCTGTAGGAGCGGTTCACCGACATGGCCAGCACCCGCCCGGTGCCTGGTTGCACCACCGCGGTGGGCACCGCCTCGGCCCTGGTCGGCGCGTAGATCTTCAGCACCTGCTCGGTGGTGGCCCGCTGCACCCCCGGGTCCAGCGACGACACGATCGAGAAACCGCCCCGGCGCAGCGTGCGCTGCCGTTCGTCGGCGGTCGCCCCGAACGCCGACTGGCTGCTCCACCAGCGGGTGAACCAGTCGCAGAAGAAGCCCCAGTCGCGGTGCGCGTCGGGCACACCCGTGCAGTCGTTCGGGGTCTCGCTGGGCAGCAGTTGCAGCGGTTCGGCTCGGGCCGCCGCCGCCGCGTCCGCCGGCACCTGCCCCGTCTCCACGAGCCGCTCCAACACGTACGACCGTCGGGCCACCGCGCTGTCGGCGTCGCCGTTGATCGGGTCGTCGCTGTCCGGCGAGCGCACCAGACCGGCGAGCAGTGCCGCCTGGGCCAGGGTCAGTTCGGCCGGGGAGCGGGAGAAGTACCGCTTGCTGGCCGCCGCGATGCCGTACGCCCCGGCACCGAAGTAGGCGATGTTGAGGTAACGGGTCAGGATCTCGTCCTTGTCGAGTTCGCGCTCCAACGCGAGCGCGTACCGCATCTCCTGGAGCTTGCGGACGGTGGTGAGTTCGGTGGCGGCGTCCCGCTGCGCCTCGGTCAGCCGAGGGTCGTTGCTGAGCACGTTGCGGACGTACTGCATGGTCAGCGTGGAGGCGCCCTGCCGGGTCTGGCCGTCGCGCTTGTTGACTGTGAACGCGCGCACGACGCCCCGCAGGTCGACCCCGCTGTGCTGGTAGAACCGGACGTCCTCGGCGGCCACGATCGCCCGGCGCATGACCGGAGCCACCTCGTGCAGCGGCACGTCCACCCGGTCCTCCTGGTAGAAGGAGGTGATCAGGGTGGTGCCGTCGTTGGCGTACAGGTTGGAGCGCTGCGCGGTGGGCGGCGTCCGGAGTGTGTTCGGCAGCTCCGAGTACGGCGTCGACAGGGCGCTGAAGCCGATCCCGAAGACCAGGGCCGCGGGCAGTGCGGCGGCGGCCAGCACCAACCCGGCCAGCACTCCGGCGATCACCACGGTCAGCAGTTTGTCGAGTTGGGCCCGGATCATCAGCTCTCCCCGCAGGAGCCGGTCACGCTAGGACCCGTTCAGAATGACCCGGAACGCCCCTTTGGCCCTGGGTTTTCCCCAAACCCGGAGGAAACTCGCACCACGCTCAGGGCAGCAGCGCGCCGGCCAGCGGGTGGACCGTCTCCTCGATCTCGTCGGCGACCCGGCTGAAGCACTGGTCGCCACGACCCCACGGGTCATCCAGGTCATCGGTGGTCAGCGCCGAGGCGCCGAGCCGCGCGTCGTGCGCCGCCGCCACCAGGGCCATCCCCCGGGCGTACACGGCCTCCGGGGTGGCGTCACCAGGTGGCAGCGCGGCGGCGTCCACGGCGGCCAGCAGCCGGCCGAACTCGCCCAGCACGAACGTGCGGGCCGCCGCGTCCGGACGAAGAGCCACCACGTACTCCTGCTGGTCGGCGGTGGCGGTCAGGACCAGGTCGGCGGCGTCGATGTGGTCCGAGCGCAGCTTGCGCGCGGCGAACCCCGCCACGTCCCCACCACGGCCGGTGACCTGCCGTGCCGCCGGCGGGTTCATCTCCTCACCCGCGTGCCAGCCACCCGTGCCGGCGCTGTGGCTGTGCACCAGCTCCTCGGCCTGGGTCGGGTCCTGCGAACGCCGGGTCAGCCGCTCCCGCACCGCCAGGGCCAGCAGCCGCTCCGCCATCGGCGAGCGGCAGATGTTGCCCATGCAGACGTGCAGAACAGTGAACGGGGGCACTCAGACCGCCCGACCGTCGACGAGATCCGGAACCACGTCGCGCAGCTTCTCCAACGGGATCGCCCCGGCCCGCAGCAGCTGCGGCACCTCACCGGTCAGATCGACGATCGTGCTGGGCACCGGATCCGGGCAGGGGCCGGCCTCCAGGTAGGCCCGCACCGAGTAGCTGAGCTGGTCACGTGCCTCGTCGGCGGTGACCGCGGCCGGCTGGCCGGTCTTGTTGGCCGACGAGACCGCCATCGGGCCGGTCTCGCGCAGCACCTCCAACGCCACCGGGTGCAGCGGCATCCGCACCGCCACCGTGCCGGTCTTGTCGCCCAGGTCCCACTGCAGGCTCGGCGAGTGCTCGACAACGATCGTCAGGGCACCCGGCCAGAACGCCTCCACGAGGTCCCGGGCGGCCGTGGGCAGCGAGAAGACCAACCCGTCCAGGGTGTGCCGCGAGCCGATCAGCACCGGCGGCGGCATCTGCCGACCCCGGCCCTTGGCATCGAGCAGCGCCTTGACCGCGTACGGGGTGAACGCGTCCGCGCCGATCCCGTACACGGTGTCCGTCGGGAGAACGACCAGCTCGCCGTTCTTGACCGCCTCGATCGCCGCGGCGATGCCGCGGTCCCGATCGGCGGGCGATCGGCAGTCGTAGAGCATCACGAGGAGTCAGTCTGCCACGCCGCCCCGATCGGGGCGTGCTGGCCGTCCGCCCGTCGGGACGCGGTCGCGTAGCGGGGACGCCCGGTGAGGTCCAGATGCTCTGCGACAGCGGTGAAGCCGCCGTCCTGTGCGAGCAGTTCGGGCACCGCCGCGCCGTGGGTGTCGTCGTGCTCGATGCCGAACGCACCCCCCGGACGCAACAGCGCCGCCGCACGAGCGACGACCGGCCGGATCACCACCAGACCGTCCGCGCCGCCGAAGACCGCCTCCGCCGGGTCGTGACCGGCCACCTCCGGCGGGACCACCACGTCGTCCGGCACGTACGGCGGGTTGCAGAGCAGGACGTCCACCCGGCCCACCAGCTCGGCCAGCAGGTCCGGCGCTGTCACATCCGCCTCGACCACCTCGATCGGCCGGTCCCCCGCCGCGGCGCGCTCCGCCGCGTTGCGCCGCAGCCACACCAGCGCCCCCGCGGACCGCTCAACAGCGATCACCCGCGCTGCCGGCAGCTCCTGAGCCACCGCGAGGGCGATCGCGCCCGAACCGCTGCACAGGTCCACCACCACCGGGTCGGGCCGCCCCTGGGCCTGCTCGACGCCCCAGCCGGCCAACAGCTCGGTCTCCGGGCGGGGCACGAAGACACCCGGGCCGACCGACAGCTCCAGGTGCCGGAACCCGGCCCGCCCGGTCAGGTGCTGCAACGGCTCACGCGCGGCGCGTCGGCGCGTCAACTCGTCGAGCCGCACCACCTGGTCGTCGCTCAGGTCGTCGGCGATGGCCAACCGACCCCGGGGAACCCCGAGCACGTACGCCGCCAGCAACTCGGCCTCCACCCGGGCGGAGCCGACCCCGGCGGCGGCGAGGGCGCGGGCCGCTCGGGCCACCGCGGCGGACGGCCGGATGGGACCTGTCCCTTCGGGGGGGTGTTGCGGCAAAGTACTCACGACATAATCATGAAGCGTCGCGGGCGACGTGACGAACAGGTGCGCCCAGGCGCGCACGACAGGAGGTTGACGGGTGGGCTGGCTCGACCGGGTCGATGACCAGGTTGACGCCCTGACGCACGCCCGGGCGTTGCAGGAGGCCAGCCGCTCCGCGGAGGCGTACGTCCTGCTGGAGCGTGTGATCCGCACCACCGACGGCCCGGCGGCGCGAGCGGACGCCATGGTGCAGCGACTCTCCGCGCTGATCAATCTCGGTCGGACGGCGGAGTTCACCCGGGCCATCGAAGAGGCGTCGGCGGCGGTCCGCGACCTCGCCGAGCCCTATCTGCACGGTCACCTCAACGCCCTTGCCGCGCTCGCCGCGCACCACCAGGGCGCACTGGACCGCTGCGTCATGCACCTCGTCCGGGCGGCCCGGGCTCTGGGCGCCGTCGCCGACCCGGACCGGGACACCGCCTGGGGCTGGCACGACCTGGCCATGGCCTACAGCTACCTCAGCTTCCACGGGTACGCCCTGGGGGCCATCGAGCGGGCCCGGCAGCTCGGGCTGACCGCCGGGATCCCGGAGGAGACGTTCGCCGCGCCGGGCATCCGGCTGCGCAACGCGGTGGCCCTCGACCACAACGGCGACAGCGACGGTTGCCTGCGGGTGCTCCGGGACGTGGCCGCCGACCTGACCCGCTTCGTCCGCGCCGGGCGGGCGGCCCAGCTACGCCCGAGCAGCCTCGCCGCGTACGGCTATGCGGCAGCTCGACAGGCCGCGCTCGGCGATCAGGTGGCGACCGAAGGCCCCGAGCCGGCCCGGTTGATGACCCACGGCGGGGACAGCGCCCGCGCCCGCGACCTGCGTCAGCTCGGGCAGGTGTGCCTCGCCGTCGCCGACGGTCGGCCGATCGAGGCGGTCGCCCGACTGGACACCGTCCAGGTCTCCAACGAGACGCTCGGGGCGGCCGAGCCGGCCCGGCTGCGCAGCATCGCGTTGACCCGCGCCGGGGACCACCTGGCGGCGCACCGGGCCGACCGGCTGGCGTTCCGGCTCGCCGCGCAGCGCAACGACCGGCTGCGCGACGTCTACATCGACGGCATCGCCGCCCGCATCGACCACGAGGAGATGCGCCGTGAGGCGGCACGCTTCGAGGGCGAGGCGTTGACCGACCCGCTCACCGGGCTGCCCAACCGCCGCCGGTTGGAGCGCTACATCACGGCCGTGGTCACCCGCGGCGATCGAGTGGTGATCGGCGTCTGCGACCTGGACGGGTTCAAGGCGGTCAACACCCGGCACGGGCACCACTCGGGCGACCTGGTGCTGCAACGCATCGCCGGCGTGATCAACCGGGTGATGCGCCGGGACGACTTCGTGGCCCGCTACGGCGGTGACGAATTCGTGGTGGTGCTGCCGGACACCGGCATGATCGAGGCCGCCGAGGTGGCCCGCCGGATCGAGGCGGCGGTCCGCCTGGAGGACTGGGAGTCGTTGGTCCCGGGCACCCCGGTCGGGGTCAGCATCGGCTTCGCCGAGGTCTCCGGTGGCAGCGGGCTGCGCGACGCGCTCAGCGTCGCGTTCGAGCAGGCCGACCGCGAGATGCTCCGCGCCAAGACCCGCCCGCGCGCAAGCTGATCACCCCTCGCAGGGTCGATCATGGAGTTGTGGTGCCCCACAAAAGGCCCACGACGCCACAATCAACCCACCACAACTCCATGATCGACCCGGACGGCGAGGGGCCGAGGGCCGGGGTCAGCGGCGGGTCAGCTCGGTGTCGCCGGCCAGCCGGGCGGCCCGGTCGGCCTCGGTGAGGGCGTCCAGCACCCCGTCCAGCTCGCCGCCGAGCGCCAGATCCAGGTTGTACGCGGTGTAGCCGATCCGGTGATCGGTGATCCGGTTCTGCGGGAAGTTGTAGGTGCGGATCCGCTCCGAGCGGTCCACGGTGCGCACCTGGGCCTTGCGCGCGTCCGAGGCGGCGGCGTCGGCCTGCTCCTGGGCGGCGGCGAGCAGCCGGGCCCGCAGGATCCGCATCGCCTGCTCCCGGTTCTGCAACTGGGACTTCTCGTTCTGGCAGGAGACGACGATGCCGGTCGGCAGGTGGGTGATCCGCACCGCCGAGTCGGTGGTGTTCACCGACTGGCCACCCGGGCCGGACGAGCGGAACACGTCGATGCGCAGCTCGTTCTGGTCGATCGTGACGTCGACGTCCTCGGCCTCCGGAAGCACCAGCACCCCGGCGGCGCTGGTGTGGATCCGGCCCTGCGACTCCGTCACCGGGACACGCTGCACCCGGTGCACGCCGCCCTCCCACTTGAGCCGCGACCAGACACCGTTGCCACCGTCCGGCACACCCTTGGTCTTGATCGCCAGGGAGACGTCCTTGACCCCGCCGAGGTCGGAATCCTGTGCGTCGATCACCTCGGTGACCCAGCCGTGCCGCTCGGCGTACCGGGTGTACATCCGCAGCAGGTCACCGGCGAACAGCGCTGACTCCTCGCCACCCTCACCGGCCTTGATCTCGACGATCACGTCCTTGGCGTCGTGCGGGTCGCGCGGAATGAGCAGCTCGGCGAGCCGTTCCTCCAACACCGGCAGGGACCCGGCGATGGCGTCCGCCTCAGCCGCGAAGGACGGGTCCTCGGCGGCCAGTTCGCGAGCCGCTGCCAGATCGGCGCGGGCCTGCTCCAACTCGTCGGCGGCCTTGTGCAGCGGCACCAGCTCGGCGTACCGGCGGCCGACCCTGCGCGCGGTGGCCTGGTCGGCGTGGATGGCCGGATCGGCCAACCGCTTCTCCAGCTCCGCGTACTCGTCGAGAAGGCCGGCCAGACGCTCGCTGCTCATGCTGCGGATGCTCCTTCGACGGTGCGCGACGACCAGGCCGGGGCCGGGAGGCCAGCGGCCGGGCGGAAATGGAGGAAAACGCGGACGGCGCCCGCTTCCGGTGAAAAACCGGACGCGGGCGCCGAACGAGGAGTTACTTGGCCTTCTTGGCCTGAACCTTGGCGTACTTCTGCTGGAACTTCGCGACCCGGCCGGCGGTGTCGAGAACGCGCTGCTTACCGGTGTAGAACGGGTGGCAGGCGCTGCAGGTCTCGGCGTGGATCGTGCCGCCCTTGGCGGTGCTGCGGGTCGTGAACGTGTTGCCACAGGAGCAGCTGACCTCGGTGGTCACGTACTCCGGGTGGATGTTTGCCTTCATGTCGCCTCGGTCCTCTCGTTGGTGGTCGCCGGGTCGCCGTCATCGCTCGTCGCGCCGTACGCGACGGGCTCGGGCGTGAACCGGAACCGGTGGCCGATTGACCAGTGTGCCATGGGCCTGAGCCGACCCGGTAATCGGGCCGCACACCTCGTCCGGCATCGTCAACACGTGCATACCCGTCCGCATTCCCGCCGCCCGGCGGGGCATTCGCGCACCCGGCGGACCGCCGCCAGGTACCCCGGCCGGGGTACGCCCGTCGAGCCGGAGGTGGGCCGATGACCCGTCTGATCGCCACCCGGGGACTGCCCGCCTCAGGCAAGACGACGTTCGCCCGCACGCTCCAGCCGTCCGTGTCGCGGGTGAACCGGGACGATCTGCGTCGGATGCTGCACGGCGAACGGCTGTTCACCCAGTGGGCCGAGGCGCAGGTGACGGCCGTACAGCAGGCTCAGGTCGAGGCGCTGCTGCGGGCCCGAGCGGACGTCTGCGTGGACGACACCAACCTGCGCGCGCGGACCCTGCGCGGCTGGGCCGAGCTGGCCGCCCGCCACGGCGCGGACTTCGAGGTGCACGACTTCACCGACGTGCCGCTGGACGAGTGCCTGCGCCGCGACGCCGCCCGCCCGGCCACCGACCAGGTCGGCGCGGACGCGATCCGCCGGCTGCACGAGCGTTACCTTCAGGGCCGGGAGTTGCCGTTGCCGGTGCCGCAGGCCCGCACCGGGCGACCCGCCGTGGTGCACCCGCCGTCGACCGAGCCACCGGAGATCGTCCTGGTGGACATCGACGGCACAGTCGCGCTGGCCGTCTCCCGCAGCCCGTACGACATGACCCGGGTGGGTCAGGACCAGCCGAACTCGGCGGTGATCGCGGCGGTCCGGGCGATGCACGCCGCCGGGTACGGGGTGGTCTTCTGCTCGGGGCGGGACGCCTCCGCCCGCGCGGCCACCGAGGCGTGGCTGGCCCGGCACGTACGAGTGCCGTACCTGGGCCTGCACCTGCGCGCCGTCGGCGACTCCCGGAAGGACTCGATCGTCAAGCGGGAGATCTACGACCGGGAGATCCGGGACCGCTACCGGGTGGCCGGCGTCTTCGACGACCGCGTCCAGGTGGTCCAGATGTGGCGATCCCTGGGCCTCACCGTCTTCCAGGTGGCCGACGGCGACTTCTGAGGTGTCCGGACGGGCCCCGCGCGTTGGGGGCCCGTCCGGACGGTTTCACCCGGTGACGGTGATGGTGGCCTCGGCGCGCACGCCGTTCACCTCGACCGTCAGGCGTATCGGCGCGCCGGGCCGCAGTGCCGTCAGGGTGCCGGTGGCCGGGTCGAACCGGGCGGTGTGCCAGGGGCGCACCCCGGCCGCCGAGCCGACGTGCACTCCCGGCGACGCCGACCAGTCGGCGCTGACCGGTGCGGCCACCGGGACCGTACGCCCGCCGGGCTGGGTCAGCGTGGCGGTGACCGCCACGGAGGTGCCGACCGCGACGCTGGCCGGGGCGGCCACGGTGAGGCGGTCGGCGTGCGCGTGGAACTCCGCGTCCACCCAACGCGGGCCCTCGGCGAGGGGGTCACGACGGGCCCGGTCGGCCTCGGCCGGGGTCACCGGGTCCACGCCGAACTCCGTCCAACCGGTGAAGCCGCCCTGGTCGGCAGGGGTGGACGGCGTCTTGCCGGCGTTGCCGTTGATCACGTACGGCACCCCGTCCACCCGGTCGGCGTGGAAGGTGCCGACGTGCCCACCCACGAACAGCGCGCCCTTGCCGGTGCGGTGCTGGAAGTCGGCCAGCCACTGTTCCAGCAGCGCCGCCTCCTTGCGGTCGCCGAGCTGACTGGCCTGCGCCGGGCTGGGATCACGCGGCGGGTGGTGGTGCAGGACGACGACCGACCCCACGCGCCGGTCGGTGGCCGCGGCGTCCAGCGTCTCGCGGAGAATCCGTACCTGGTCGAAGCCTCCGCCGCGCAGCGTCCCGGTGGACGAGTTCAGCGTGACGAACCGGGTGCCGTTGTGGTCGAACACCCGGGAGGTGGCACCGAACGCGGCCGCGAAGTTGCTGATCGGAGCGCCCATGATCTCGTGGTTGCCGGGCACGTAGTACCAGGGCAGCGCGTCGCCCAACTCCTCGTCGAGGATCCGCCGGGCCAGCGCGAAGTCGGCCGCGTAGGCGGTGTCCACGAAGTCGCCGTTGATCAGGAGGAAGTCCGGCCGGGCCGCCCGCACCTCGCGCAACGTCCGCCGGGCCTGGGCGACCAGGTCGCTGTCCGGGTCGGCGGCGACGAACTGGGCGTCGGAGAGCACAGCGAACCGCCACGGCGCGCCGTCCACAGTGCCGTCGCGGACCACCACCCGATCGGTACGCGGGGCCACCTGCGGCACGTCGACGGTCGGGGGCACCTTCGCCACCAGGTCATCGATGATCACCTCGCTGGTGTACTGCGCCGCCGCGTTCGTCTCGGCCACGTAGAAGCGGCGTACCCGCACCGGGTACTGCACCCCGGCCGGCACCGCGAACTCCACGTACCGCCAACCGGTCCAGGTGATCAGTGGGCCACGCAGCACGTGTTGCGTGTCCTGGGCGTCGTGCAGGTGCAGGCTGGGCCACTCCCCAGTGCCGTTGCCGTGGATCCACATCCCGAAGGCCTGCGGTTGACCGGGCACCTCGATCCAGGCGGGCGGGTCGGCGTACGCGGCCCGCGTGCCGGTCGACTGGCCGAAGTCGTACGACATGCGCAGACCGGTGCCGGTGTGCCCGGGCGCCGGCGCCACCGAACCGCTGGCACGGGCCTGACTGAACCGCCAGGACGCGGCGTCGTCGAAACCGGCGACCGGCACGTCGGTCAGCCCGACGGTGACCGGCAGGACCGCGCTCGTACGTCCGACGTGAACGGTCACCAGGCCGGAGCCGGTGTCCCGTAAAGCAGCGATGGACAGGTTGCCGTCCCCGGTGGGGGTGATCCGCAGCAGGTCCCGGTCGTAGTCGAGGGTGAGGTCGTCCGGCTCGATCGGCGCGGTGTTGCCTTCGGCGTCGTACCCGACGACGCCGACCAGGGCGTCACCGTCCCGGCCGGTCAGCCCGACCCGCGGCGCGGTGGTGCCGATCCGGGCCAGCGGGCCGAGCACCGTGAGGTTCAGCGAGCCGGTGACCCGCCCCCGTCCGACGGTGACCGTGCTGGCCCCCGGCGCGGCGGCGTGGAACACGCCGTCCCTGTCCACCCGGCCGCGTACCGCCGGGGTCGCCCGCCAGGTGGGGGCGCCGGCCGCCGGGCCGTACGTCTCGTCGTGGCCGGATGCGGTGAGTGTGCGGGTCAGCCCCGGGAAGACCCGGTCGGGCCGTCCACCTCGCACCGGTGAGACGCCCGGGGCGGCGGTGGGGTCGCTGGCCGTCTCGACCCAGTAGCCGGTGAGTCGCCCGCTGCCCTTCGGCGCGTAGATGGCCAGGCCGTTGGGCACGGCCCGCTCGCTGCCGTCGGAGGGGCCGTTCTCCAGCTGCACGGCGGGCGCGCCCGGCTCCCGGGCCAGCAGCGTGGACGATCCGCCACCGTCCAGGTTGAGCGCGTGGTGGGCGCCCAACTCGGCCATCATCCGGCCCATCTCGGTCTGCGTCACGCCGCGGCTGTCGACCTGACGGCCGTCCACCGTCAGCATGATCATTTTTCGACCGTCGGCGCTGAACCCGACGGCGGTGCGGGGTGCGAGGGTCGGGTCGGCGATGGCCTGCACGACGCCGTCGCGGACGAGGACGTTGCCGCCCCCGACCGCCGCGTGCAGGGTGCTGCCGTCGGACGGCTTCGGCCGCCAGGCGACCGCCACCGGGTCACCGGGGCGCAGACCGGCAAGCGCGTCCGCGCCGAGGTCGCGGCCGAGCAGCACGGTGCTGCCCGCGACGATCGGGCCGCTACCGGCCACGCTTCCCACCGCGGCCACCCGACCGCCGGTCACGGTGACCTCGACCACCCGGGCCGCGCCCTCCACGGCACGCTGCCGGGAGTACGTCCCCCACAGCTCGGTGAAGGCGCCGATGCCGTCGGACTGCACCATGTTGTTGAACTGGGTCAGCGGGACCGGCCCGGTGGGCAGGGCGGCGCTGCCGTCGAAGTTCACCTCGATCACCCGCCCGACCCCGTTGGTGGTGACCGCCACCGCGTTGCGATGACCGTTGACCCCCGACTGGATCAGCTCGCCGTCACGGACGCCGACGCCCTGGGCGGCACCGGAGTTGTTGATGTCGAAGAAGTCGCCGTTGACCGCGGCGACGGCGCGCGACTGGTCCACCGCCTTTCGCAGGGGCTCGGCCCGGCTGACCGCGCCGGAGTTGACGTAGTCGACCGTGGAGCCGCCGGCCAGGTCGGTGGTGAGCGCGTCGGCGCGCAGCCAGCCCTCGGCGTCGTACCGGTCGAAGGACGTCAGTTGCACGCCCGGCGCGACCGGCCGGGTGGCCTTCGTGGTCTCCAGCCCACCGGCCGGCTCCAGACCACCAGCGCCGGTGGTCGGGGCGGTCGCGACCGTCGGCGCGGCGGACAGGCTGACCGAGCCGGCCGGGCGGGAGGACGCGGGCGGCGCGTCCTCGGCGATGGTGGGTGAGGCCACGGACGGTGAGGCCGGTCTGGGCGGGTCGATGGTGGGTGCGGCGGTGGCCGGCGGCGACAGGGCCAGGGCGAGCAGCGGCGTCAGCAGCAGGACGCCGGTGCGGCGGGCGGATCGTCTGCGGGTACGCATGGACGACAGTCAACCCGGCGATGAATAGAAGTTTCAATACCTGTCGGCTGAACCGAAGGAAAATTCCATCATCTGACGGCGTGGAGGTCATCGCCCGCCGGCTGCGGATGTCGGGCCCGGGACATGACGAAGGGGCACGGCCGCGATGGCCGTGCCCCTTCGTCGTCACCCGGGGATGGTTACTCCCCCGGCGTCGACTTCGCGATCTGCATCAGGAACTCGATGTTCGTGCGGGACTGCTTGAGCCGGTCCAGCAGAAGATCCATCGCGGCCTGCGAGTCCAGCGAGTGCAGCACCTTCCGGAGCTTGTGGATGATGGCCAGCTCTTCCGGTGCGAGCAGGACCTCTTCCTTACGCGTACCGGACGGGTTGATGTCGATGGCCGGGAAGGTCCGCTTGTCGGCGATCTTCCGGTCCAGCTTCAACTCGGCGTTGCCGGTGCCCTTGAACTCCTCGAAGATGACCGTGTCCGCCATGGACCCGGTCTCCACCAGCGCCGTGGCGATGATGGTCAGCGACCCGCCGTTCTCGATGTTGCGGGCCGCGCCGAGGAAGCGCTTCGGCGGGTACAGCGCCGTGGAGTCGATACCACCCGACATGATCCGGCCGCTGGCCGGCGCCGCCAGGTTGTACGACCGACCGAGCCGGGTCACCGAGTCGAGCAGCACGACGACGTCGTGCCCAAGCTCGACGAGGCGCTTGGCCCGCTCGATGGCCAGCTCCGCCACCGTGGTGTGGTCCTGCGGCGGACGGTCGAACGTGGCCGCGATGACCTCGCCCTTGATCGACCGCTGCATGTCGGTGACCTCTTCAGGCCGCTCGTCCACCAGCACCACCATCAGGTGGCACTCCGGGTTGTTGCGGGTGATCGCGTTCGCGATCGCCTGCAGCACCATCGTCTTACCCGCCTTGGGCGGAGACTGGATGAGTGCCCGCTGGCCCTTGCCGATCGGCATGACCAGGTCGATGACCCGGGTGGTGAGGATGTGCGGCTCGGTCTCCAGCCGCAGGCGCTCCTGCGGGTAGAGCGGGGTGAGCTTGTAGAACTCCGGACGACGCCGGGCCTCCTCGGGCTCCATCCCGTTGATCGTGTCCAGCCGCATCAGCGGGTTGTACTTGTCGCGCCGCTGGTCACCGCTGTTGCCGCCCTCTCGGGCCGCCCGCACCGCACCGGTGATCGCGTCACCGCGGCGCAGGCCGTACTTCTTGATCTGGGACATCGAGACGTACACGTCGTTCGGGCCGGCCAGGTAACCGGTCGTCCGCACGAAGGCGTAGTTGTCGAGCACGTCGATGATGCCGGCCACCGGGACGAGTACGTCATCCTCGTTGACCTGCGGCTCACGCCCGCCGGTGTCGGTGCCGGTCTCGGTCCGCTCGCCGCGCCCACGGCGACGGTCCCGGAAACGGCTGCGCCGGCCGCGCCGGCCGCCACCCTCGTCGTCGTCGTCGCTGTCCCGCTCGACACGCTGACCACGGTCGTTGCGGTCGTTGCGGTCACCACGGTCGGGTCGGTCGTTGCGCTCGGCCCGCTCGCCCCGGTCGGAACGCTCGCCCCGGTCGTTGCGCTCGCCCCGCTCGGCCCGATCGCCACGCTCGGCACGGTCGCCCCGGTCGTTGCGCTCGCCACGCTCGGTCCGCTCACCCCGGTCGGCACGCTCACCGCGGTCGGCCCGCTCGGTCCGCTCGCCACGCTCGGCCCGCTCGCCCCGGTCGGAACGCTCATTCCGGTCGGCACGCTCGCCCCGGTCGGCACGCTCGGCGCGCTCCGGACGCTCGGCCCGGTCGCGGCGGTTCTCGCCACGCTCGGCCCGCTCGCCGGCTTCCGCCTCGTCGCTACGCGGCTCGGTCGTCCGTGCCTCGGTCGCCCGCGCCTCGGTCGCCCGCGGCTCGGTCGTCCGCGCCTCGGTCGTCCGCGCCTCAGCGGGGCGAGCCTCGGTGGTACGGGCCTCCGCCGTTGCGGTCCGGCTCCGCCGGGTGCGGCTACGGCCCTCGGTCTCGGCGGCCGGCTCGGCCGGCGCCTGCTCGGCACCGCGTCCTTCGGCTGCCGGCCGGTCGGCGGTCTCCCGCACCTCGGCGCGCACTCCCTCACGGGTCGGGGCGGCCGCGGCCGCGACCTCGGCCCGTGGTCGAGGGGTCCCGGCGGCGTTGCCGCCCTGCCGCTCGGAAATCGCGGCGATCAGCTCGCCCTTGCGCATGCGAGCCGTGCCGGAGATGCCGAGCGACGCAGCCAGGCTCTGCAACTCTGGCAGCAGCATCGCCGACAGACCGGTGCCGCTACGCCGCCGACGGGCGGGAGCGGCTGCGGTGGCATCGCCAGCGACGTTGGAAACATCCGACGTCACGTCGGTGGTGTCGCTCAATGGATTCCTTCCCTCGATAGGCCGGGACTGCCCGGAGTCGGAGCTCAGGTGGCCGGGCGGCCTCGGTGCACCCGCCTCGCAAGGACGCGTCGCGGGAGTCTGTGACACAGCAGCCGGTCGGTATCCCGACTCACCAACGTCGGTGAGCAGGTCTCGCCGTCTGCGGCGACCTGTGGAAACTGCGGTGCGGCGTGGGCCTTTGGCAGGGGTAGACGGGCTGACCGCCGAGAGCTTCGGGGGTGCGCCGCCCCGCAGGAGATCGCGTGCTTCGCGGCTGTGCTAGGTCTAGAGCGTAATCAACTCTTCCGACCTGCGGCAACAGGGTCCCGCTCGGCGTGTCCAAGTCTACCCCGTGCGACCCGCGCGCCGCTGACGTCTATCGGTAACTGCCAGATCTCCCAGTCTGTTCCCACTGGGAAGCCCGCCGGAGGCTGACTGAGCGCCAGAACAGTCGGCCCCGCCCCACTGACCACAGCTGCCACATCGGCCGCACGCAGCGCGCTGACCAGGGCAGATGTGCCTGGCATGCCCGCTGCGCGGTAATCCTGATGGAGTCGGTCGACGGTCGCCGGCAGCAGCAGGGTCGGGTCCGTGGTGAGCGCGTGCACCAGCAGCGCTGCGCGCCCGGCGGTCAACGCGGCGTCACCATGCGGCACGGTTGCCGGCAGAGCCGCCCGCGCGGTCGCGGTCAAACCGCGTTCCGCCGGAACGAAAACAGTCGGCCGCACCGCTGCGGCGACCGGCAGCGAAACCGCCCGGGCGCCGCCCGGCTCGGACCAGGCCACAGTGAAACCGCCGAGCAGGCACGGCGCCACATTGTCGGGGTGGCCCTCGATCTCGGCGGCCAGTCGCAGCGCGCCGGCGTCGTCGAGGCGCTGCTCCCCATCGACGACCAGGGCACGGGCCAGCAGCACCCCGGCGACGATCGCGGCGGACGAGGAGCCCAGCCCACGTGCCTGCGGGATCCGGTTGACACACTCCACGCTCAGCCCCGCGGGGTGGGCCCCGAGCACGTCGAACGCGGCGCGCATGGCCCGCACCACCAGGTGCCGGTCGTCGTCGGGCAGCTCACCGGCACCCTGCCCGGTCACTGTCACCCGGACACCGCCCGAAGCGACCTCGGCGGCCACGTCGTCGTAGAGCCCGAGGGCGAGACCCAGCGCGTCGAAGCCCGGGCCCAGGTTGGCGCTGGTCGCCGGGACGCGGACCCGGACCGGCTCGGCGGTGAAGTTCGTCGGCACGCGCCCATGCTAGGGCTCGGGACCGACGAACCGGTCCCGCGCCCGCTGCCTGGGACCGTCGAGTTCAGCCGGCCGGGTCCGGGACCGGCTCGACGGCCGGATCGGTGAGCGACAGCCGGCGGGTGGCGATCCGCCAGCCGACCGCGTACACGAGGGTGATCAGACCGCAGCCGGCGAGCACCACCCGTTCGTCGACCGAGTCCACCACCAGGGCAACCGCCAGTTGACTCACCGAGATCGCCAGCGTCGCCAGCATCATGTCGGTGGCGAAGACGCGGCCCCGCAACCGGTCCGGGACTTCACCCTGAAGGGCGAAGTTCGACATCACCCAGTTGCTGCCACCCGCGAAGTGCGCCACGAAGACCAGCAGCAGCACCAGCGGAAACCATCGCACCACCGAGGTGCCCAGGTAGGACAGGCCGTAGAGCGACATGGACAGCGCGAGCCCGGGCAGCAGCCAGGCCCGGTTGGTCAACACCCGGCGCATCAGGATTGGCCCCACCAACGCTCCCGCGCCACGTACGGCGAACAGCAGGCCGGCACCGAGCGGGCCGACACCGTACACGCCGGCCAGCAGCGGAAACACTGTCAGCACGCCGTTGCCCAGGCCCACCGCGGACTTGACGGTGACAAGCGCGAGCACCCGGGGGCGGTGACCGATGTAGCCGAGCGCCTCGCGGACCGCCGACCAGGTTCGCTGGGCCGGTTGGTCGGCGTCCCGAGGCGCCTGCAACGGCCGACGGATCCGGGTGGCGAGGGCCGCGGCCGCCGCCAGGCCCACCGCCGCGACCCAGAAGCAGACGTACGGGCCGGCAGCGGTGCTGAGCACGCCGCCGAGCGACGCACCGACCACGGTCATGGTGCCCCAGGCCGAGCCGGCGACGGCGTTGCCAGCGGCGAGTTCGTGGGGCTCCAGCACGTTGGGCAGCGCAGCCTGGGCGGCCGGCGAGTAGAACGCCTTGGCGACCGCCACCACTCCGATGGCGACCAGCGCCAGCCACGCGGTTCCGGCGTTCCGCACGCCGAGCAGCAGCAACACGCCCGCCAGCGCGGCCACGTTCGCGGCGATCATGATCTTTCGGCGGTCGAAGCGGTCGGCGATGGTGCCGGTGTACGGCAGCAGCAACGCCACGATGCCGGTGTCCACGGCCAACACCAGCGCGCCCCAGACGCCACTGCCGGTCAGGTGCGGCAGCAGCACCAGCAGCGGCACCATGACGAACCAGTCGGCGCCGAAGACCACCAGCTCGGCGGCGAAGAGGTTGCGGAAGCTCCGATTGCCGGTCAGAACCGAGAGGGTGGACGCCACGGAGCGCGACCCTACCTGGTCGGTGTCGTACCCACACCCGCTCCCAGCAGCGCCGAAACCGTGACGAAGGTGTAACCACGCGACCGTAGCCCGTTGATCATGTCGGTCAGACCCCGCAGTGCGACCAGCCGCCGGTGCGCCCCCACATCGTGGCCGAGCACGATCGTTCCCGGTCGAACCTCGGCCACGATCCGTTGGGCGTGACCGGCCGGATCGTCGGGGAACTGGCGCTCCACCATCTGCAACGACCAGAGCACCAGCCGATAGTCCAGCCGGGCCGCCGCGTGCAGCACCGCCCCGCCCAGGTGGCCGTACGGCGGGCGGAGGAGCGCCGGCGGCACCCCGGTCAGGTCGGCGATCGCGTCGTGGCTGCGGCGCAGGTCGTCGTACGCCTCGGCGGCGTCCAGTTCGGCCAGGTCCCGGTGTTCCCAGCTGTGGTTGCCCACCTCGTGCCCGGCGAGCCGGTCGCGGACGACGTCGGCGTGTCGACGGACCTGCGCGCCGACCATGAAGAAGGTGGCCGGCACCCGGTGCTGGGCCAGTGTGTCGAGCACCATGGGAGTCCACTGTGGTGCCGGCCCGTCGTCGAAGGTGAGGGCCACCAGGCGCTGGTTGGTCCGCCCGGACCAGACGACGTCCACCGCGCCGGAGCCGACATCCTGTTGGCCGTTACCGAGGGTGGCGCTGGCGGGGCCGCCGGCGATCGGCATCCGGCGATGGGTGATCCACCACGCCTCGGACGTCCCCGCGCCGATGGCCACACCGCCCACCACCAGCAGGCCACGGCGCAGCAGGTCGCGTCGGCCCCACCCGCGCGCGCCCTCGGCCATCTGCCCGCCCCGCTTCACCCACACCCCCACCCGTCTACGAGGAGTATGCAAGAAGTTACACAATGTGTGGGGTGGTCGAGTCGGAGTGTTTTCGGTCGAATGAACCGGGAACGCCCCCGGCGACAATCCGCCGGGGGCGTTCCAAACTGCTCTGCGACCTACTCGGTCGGCTCCGCCGGAGGCAGCGGGGAGGTACGGCTACGCGGCAACCGCAGCACCTCGAACTGGTCCGTGCCCTCCACCAGCGCGGCCGACGGCGCGGGTCGCCCGGCCGGCTGCACACCCTCGGTCGCGACCGGGGCGGGTGCGCCACTCGGCACCGCGACCTGGTTCGGCGCTGGCGCCTCGTCGGTCTCCGTCGTCGTGGTCACCGCCGACCCGCCGGAACGCCGTCGTGCGCGCCGAGCCCGCAGCGACTCCTTGGTGTGCTCCACCATCGTGTAGAGCGTCGGCACCAGGATCAGCGTGAGCAGCGTCGAGCTGAGCAGACCACCGATCACCACGACCGCCAGCGGCTGAGAGATGAAGCCGCCCTCACCGGTCAACCCGAACGCCATCGGCAGCAGCGCGAAGATCGTCGCTACCGCCGTCATCAGGATCGGGCGCAGCCGGCGACGGCCACCCTCGACCACCGCTTCCCGGACCCCCATGCCCTGCGCCCGGTACTGGTTGATCAGGTCGAGCAACACGATCGCGTTGGTCACCACGATGCCGACCAGCATCAGCACACCGATCAGCGCCGGCACACCGAGCGCCGTCCCGGTGACCAACAGCAGACCGATGGCACCGGTCGACGCGAACGGGATGGAGATCAGCAGGATCAGCGCCTGAGTGAGGCTACGGAACGTGGCCACCATGATCAGGAAGACGATGGCGATCGCGGCCAGCACCGCCAGGCCCAGGTCCGCGAAGGCGTCCGCCTGGTCCGCGCTGACACCACCGATGGTGAAGCTCGCACCCGGCACGTTGAGGCCGTCCAGCCGCTTCTGCAACTCCTTGCTGGTCGCGCCCAGGTTCGAGCCGGTCGCCGCGCCGGTCACCGACACGCTGCGCTCACCGTCGATGCGGGTGACCTGCTGCGGGCCCTCACCCTGGGTGACCTGCGCGATGTCGCCCAGCTTGACCGGACCAACCGGCAGTGCCCGCAGCTCCTCCACCGTCATCGGCGGCTGCGTGCCCAACCGCAGCACCACGTTCTGCTGCTGGCCGTCGAGCGCGACCTGACCCAGCGGCGCTCCCCGGAACGCCTGCGACACGAGCTGCCCCACGGCGGCCTCGGTGAGCCCGACCCGACCGGCGGCGACCCGGTCCACCACCACGTCGACCCGCGGCACCCGCGCGGCCAGGCTGGTGGACACGTCCTCGACGTCCGGCAGGCCGGCCATCGCGGCCCGCGCCTCCTCGGCGGCCCGGGTCAGCGCCTCCGGGTCGCTGGCCTGGACGATCACCTCCAGCTGGCTGGTCGATGCCTCCTGCCCGCCACCGAAGCTGATCTCACCCACACCGGCGCCGAGCTTGTCGAACTCCTTGCGCAGCACCTCACGCATCTGCTTCGCGTCGGTGTCACCGTCGAGCGCCAGCGACCAGCTGGCGACGTTGTTGCCGCCGCCGCCCGCCCACGGGTTGTCCCCACCGCCGGCGGTCACCTGGTACGTCTCGACGCCGTCGGTGTTCGACAGCACCGACTCGACCTGCTTGGCCGCCGCGTCGGTGGCCGCCAGGCCACTGCCGGCCGGCAGCTCCTGGCTCATGTTGAGGGTGTCCTGGCCGGAGTCGTCCAGGAAGTTGGTCTCCAACTTCTGCGCCAGACCGAAGGTGCCGAAGAGCACCAGTAGGCCGAGCCCGACGGTGATCCAACGGGTCGACCGCTTGCCGGTGGCGAACCCGATCACGGGCAGGTACGCCCGCTGCAACGGGCTGCGCAGCTCCTTCTCCTCCGCCGCGTGCCGTACCGCCTCGTCGTCAGCGGTGCCGCCGCGCGGCTTGAGGAACCAGTACGCGAGGACCGGGATCACTGTCAGCGACACCAGCAGCGAGGCGAGCAGGGCCACCGTCACGGTGATCGCGAACGGCGCGAAGAGCTGGCCCACGAACCCGCCGACCAGCGCGATCGGCGCGAACACCGCCACCGTGGTGAGGGTCGACGCGGTCACCGCACCGGCGACCTCCCGAACGCCGGTGATGATGGCGTGCCGTTTCTCCTCGCCGTACTCAAGGTGGCGTTTGATGTTCTCCAACACCACGATCGAGTCGTCGACCACACGACCGACCGCGATGGTCAACGCGCCGAGGGTGAGCAGGTTGAGCGAGTAGTCACCGATCCACAGGGCGATCAGCGCCACCAGCACGGAGAGCGGGATGGAGACCGCGGTGACCACCGTCGAGCGCACCGACAGCAGGAACACCAGGATGACGATGACCGCCATCACCAGGCCCAGCAGGCCCTCCGTGGTCAGCGACTCGATCGACTTCTCGACGAACGGCGCCTGGTCGAAGACCACTGTCAGCTCAGCGCCGGAGGCGTCCTTCAGGTCGTCGAGCCGGTCCCGGATCTCGTGCGAGATCTCCACGGCGTTGCCGTCCGGTGCCGCGGTGACCGCGATACCGAGGCTGTCCTTGCCGTTGGTCCGGGTGATCGCCGTGGCCGGGGCGAGCTGCTGCTCGACCGTCGCCACGTCACCGAGGCGAACGGGTGCCGCGGCCGGGACGACCACGATGCCGCGCAGCTCCTCCAGGGTGGCGATCGGCGTGCCGACCTGCACCGGGAGGGCCAACGCTCCGTCGGTCACCGCGCCGGCCGGAACCGCCACGCCGTTGGTCTTCAGCGCCGCGCCGATGGCCGTCGGCTGGATCTTCGCGGCGGCCAACTTCGCCGGGTCCGGGGTGACCACCACGACGTCGTCGCGGGTGCCGGTCACCTCGACAGTGCGTACCCCGTCGATGCCCTCCAGCTCCGGCACCACAGTCGCGCGCAGCTTCTCGGCCAGCGCCCGCTCGTCCGCGGCGCCGGCCGCGGCCAGCACCACCGCCGGCAGGTCGTCGGTGCTACCCGCGATGACCTGCGGGTCGACGCCCTCCGGCAGTTGGGAGTCGATCCGGCTCAACGCGGTCTGCATCTTGTTGACGACGTCGTCGAGGTCGGTGCCGAACTCGTACGTCACCTGGACGGTGGCCGCCCCCTCGCGGGAGGTGGAGGTGACCTGGTCCAGCCCCGGGATGCCCTGGAGGGCGTTCTCGATCGGCTCGGTCACCTGCGACTCGACGATCTCGGGGCCGGCGCCGGGGAAGGGAGCCACGATGAACGCGGCCGGGAATTCGAGCGACGGCAGCAGTTGCTGCTTCAGCGACGGCACGGCGAACACTCCGAACACCGTGGTCACCACCGCGATGAGGGCAATCAGCCCTCGGTTGGCGAGGCTGAATCTGGCGAGCAGCGACATCGGCCTGGCTCACTCCTGAACGAGAATGCGGGCGGGGATACCCGAAAGTGTGCCGGACTCGCATACCTCGGCCCCCGCCGCCCCCGGGCCGTCGCGCCGTTCAGCTGCCCGCCGTCGAACACCACCCGGACGGCGACGCGCTCAGGCCAGGTCGAGGGCGCGCGCCGCGGCCAGCGGGTCGTTCGCGATGGTGACCGGTGCCGGCGCTGTGGAAATCGCCCACTCCGGGTCCTTCAGCCCGTGGCCGGTCACCGTGCAGACCACTGTGGAGCCGGGCGGCACCGCGCCCGCCGCGGCCTGCTGCAACAGGCCGGCCACGCTGGCCGCGCTGCCCAGCTCGACGAAGACCCCCACCTCACGGGCGAGCAGACGGTACGCGGAGAGGATCTCCCGGTCGGTCACCGACGCGATCAGGCCACCGGAGGCGTCTCTGGCATCCAGTGCCTTGGTCCAGCTCGCCGGGTTGCCGATCCGGATCGCGGTGGCGATGGTGGACGGCTCCGGCACCACCTGGCCGGTCACGATCGGGGCCGCGCCGGCCGCCTGGAAGCCGTACATCTTCGGGGTGCGGGTGGTGGCACCGGCGGCCCGATCCTCCGCGTATCCCATCCAGTACGCGGAGATGTTGCCGGCGTTGCCGACCGGCAGGCAGTGGATGTCGGGCGCGTCGCCGAGCGCCTCGACGATCTCGAAGGCTGCGGTCTTCTGGCCGTGCAGCCGGTCGATGTTGACCGAGTTGACCAACGCGACCGGGTAGTCCTGGGCGAGCTTGGCGGCCGTCGCGAGGCAGTCGTCGAAGTTGCCGTTCACCTGGAGCAGCTTCGCGCCGTGCACCAGCGCCTGGGCCAACTTGCCCAACGCGATCTTGCCCTGCGGCACCAGCACGGCGCAGGTCAACCCGGCCCGGGCCGCGTACGCCGCGGCGGAGGCGCTGGTGTTACCGGTGGAGGCGCAGATGATGGCCTTGTTGCCGGCCTCGACCGCCTTGGACACCGCGAGGGTCATCCCCCGGTCCTTGAAGGAGCCGGTCGGGTTGGCGCCCTCTACCTTGAGGTGCACGTCGCAACCGAGCCGGGCGGACAGCACCGGCGCCGGCAACAGCGGGGTGTTGCCCTCGTGCAGCGTGACGACCGGCGTGGCCGCGGTGACCGGCAGCCGATCCCGGTACGCCTCGATCAGACCCCGCCACATGTCGCTCTCCTCGCCTCTACCGCCGTGCCCACCCGATTGTCAGGGCCACCTTGGACCAGCCTGCTGGAGTGGTCAATGGCACACCCCCGCCTACCCACCTGGCGGGACGCGCGCGCCGCCCCGTCGATGATGCAACGACTCAGGCGCCGCCCTCGACCCGCAGCACACTGGTGACCGACCGGACGATGTCCAGACCGCGCAGCTCGCCGACGGTCGCGGCGAGCGCGGCGTCCGGTGCCACGTGGGTGACGATGACCAGCTCGGCGTCGCCGTCGCGGCCCGCTGGCCCGCCCGCCGAGCCCTGCCGCACAGTCGCGATCGACACGTCGTGCCGGGCGAACACGCTCGCCACCGACGCCAGCACACCCGGGCGGTCTGCCACGTCGAGGCTCACGTGGTAGCGGGTCAACGCCTCACCCATCGGCCGGACCGCGAGGTCCGCGTACGCGCTCTCGCTGGCCGCGCGCACCCCGGCGAGCCGGTTGCGGGACACCGCGACCACATCACCGAGCACCGCGCTGGCGGTGGGCGCGCCACCGGCGCCCCGACCGTAGAACATCAACTGCCCGGCCGCGTCCGCCTCCACGAAGACCGCGTTGAACGCGTCCCCGACGCTGGCCAACGGGTGGCTACGCGGGATCATCGCCGGGTGCACCCGGACGCTGACCGTCTCCTGGCCGGTGGAGTCGACACCCCGGGCCGCGATGCAGAGCAGTTTGATCGTGCAGCCCATCGCCTGGGCGCTGGCCATGTCCGCGGCGGTCACCTCGGTGATGCCCTCGCGGTGCACGTCGGCGGCGCCGACCCGGGTGTGGAACGCCAGCGAGGCGAGGATCGCCGCCTTCGCCGCCGCGTCGAAGCCCTCCACGTCGGCGGTCGGGTCGGCCTCCGCATACCCCAGGGCGGTGGCCTCTTCAAGGGCCTCGGCGAAGCCGGCGCCGGTCGCGTCCATCGCGGAGAGAATGAAGTTGGTGGTGCCGTTGACGATGCCGGTGACCCGGTTGATCCGATCGCCGTGCAGCGACTCCCGTAGCGGGCGCAGCAGCGGGATGGCCCCGGCCACTGACGCCTCGTAGTAGAGATCGCCGCCGCCCTCGGCCGCCGCCTCGTGCAGGGCCACGCCGTCCTCGGCCAGCAGCGCCTTGTTGGCGGTGACCACGCTCTTGCCGGCGCGCAACGCCTCGACCAGCCAACTCCGGGCCGGTTCGATGCCACCGACCACCTCGATGACCACGTCCACGTCGTCGCGCTTGATCAGGCCGAGCGCGTCGGTCGTGAACAGGTCCTCGTCGACCGGCAGGTCACCCCGGTCGCGGCCGAGCCGACGGACGGCGATGCCGGCGATCTCCAGCGGGGCGCCGATCCGCGCGGTGAGGTCGGCCGACTGCTCGTGCAGCAGCCGGACCACCTCCTGGCCGACAGTGCCACAGCCGAGCAGCGCCAAGCGCACAGGTGACGTCATCCAACATCCAATGCGAGCAGGTCGTCTTCGGTTTCCCGCCGGACGATCAGACGCGCCTGGCCGTCGCGCACGGCGACCACCGGTGGCCGGGGCACATGGTTGTAGTTGCTGGCCATGCTTCGGCAGTACGCACCGGTGCCGGGCACTGCGACAAGATCTCCGGGCTGCACGTCGGCGGGCAGGAATTCATCCTTCACCACGATGTCCCCGGACTCACAGTGCTTTCCCACCACGCGGGCGAGCAACGGCTGCGCTGTCGAGGCCCGCGAGGCCAGCGTCGCCGAGTAGGACGCGTCGTAGAGGGCGGTGCGGATGTTGTCGCTCATCCCACCGTCGACGCTGACGTACGTCCGGAGGCCGTCGAGGTCCTTGACCGTGCCGACCTCGTAGAGGGTGAACACGGACGGGCCGACGATGGCCCGGCCCGGCTCGATCGACAGGTGCGGCACCGCCAGATTTTCCGCCGCGCACTCCGAATCGACGATCTTGCGAAGCCGCTTGGCCAGATCCTGCGGTGTCGCCGGGTCGTCCTGGGTGGTGTACGCGATACCGAAGCCGCCGCCCAGGTCCAGCTCGGGCAGCTCCACCCCGCGCGCGTCGCGGATCTGCGCCTGGAGGGCGAGCACCCGACGGGCCGAGACCTCGAAGCCACTGGCGTCGAAGATCTGCGAGCCGATGTGCGAGTGCAGGCCGCGCAGCTCCAGCACGCCCTCATCGAGGATCTTGAACGCGGCCGTCGCCGCGGCACCGCCAGCGAGGGAGAAGCCGAACTTCTGGTCCTCGTGGGCGGTGGCGATGAACTCGTGGGTGTGCGCCTCGACGCCCACGGTGACCCGGACCAGCACCCGGGGCCGGACCCCGCGCTCGCGGGCCAGCGTGGTGAGCCGGTCGATCTCGGTGAACGAGTCGACGATGATGCGGCCCACACCGGCGTCCAGCGCGCGACCCAGCTCGGCGACCGACTTGTTGTTGCCGTGGAAGCCGATCCGCTCCGGCGGCATTCCCGCCGACAGGGCGGTGGCCAGCTCGCCGCCGGTGCAGACGTCGAGGAACAGCCCCTCCTCGGCGATCATCCGGACCACCGCCCGGCAGAGGAACGCCTTGCCCGCGTAGAAGATGTCCTCGGTCGGGAAGGCCGCCCGGAAGTCGCGGCAGCGCGAGCGCAGGTCGGCCTCGTCGAGGACGTACACCGGGGTGCCGAACTCGGCCGCGATGTCGCGGACGCTGAGGCCCGCGACGGCGACCGCGCCGTCCGCGCCGCGCGTCACGCTGCGCGGCCACAGCGCCGGCATCAGGGCGTTGACGTCCTCCGGGGTACGCAGCCAGGCCGGCCCCTGCTTGCTGATGTCCGCGTGCAGCGCACCAGCCTCATGAGCCCGCATCTCACATCCTCTCGGGAGCGGAGACGCCGAGCAGGTGCAGGCCGTTGGCGATCACCGTGCGGGTGGCGTTGTTGAGCCACAGCCGGGCACGGTGCAGGTCGCTGACCTCCTCGTCGCCCAGCGGCAGCACCCGGCAGTTGTCGTAGAACCGGTGGTAGGAGGCAGCGACGCTCTCCTCCAGGTAACGGGCCACCCGGTGCGGCTCCCGCAGCTCCGCGGCCGTGGCCACCACAGCGGGGAACTCGGCGAGCGCCTTGAGCAGCTCGTTCTCCTTCTCGTGGTCGAGCAGCTCGGGACGGAATGCGTCCCCGTCGCCCGGGACCAGCCCCACCTCGGCGGCGTTGCGGGCCACGCCCGCGGTTCGGGCCGCCACGTACTGCACGTAGTAGACCGGGTTGTCGCGGGTCGCCCGGGTCCACAGCTCGATGTCGATGTCGATCGGGGAGTCGCTGGAGTAGCGGGCCAACGCATACCGGGAGGCGTCCACGCCGATCGCCTCGACCAGGTCCTCCAGGGTGATCACCGTGCCGGCCCGCTTGCTCATCCGCATCGGGGCGCCGTCGCGCAGCAGGTTGACCAGCTGCCCGATGAGGATCTCCAGGTTGCGCTCCGGGTCGTCACCGAAGCAGGCGGCCATCGCCTTCATCCGGCCGATGTAGCCGTGGTGGTCGGCTCCCAGCATGATCACGACCCGCTCGAAGCCGCGCTCGCGCTTGTCGAGGTAGTAGGCGCAGTCCGCGGCGAAGTACGTCCACTCGCCGTTGGACTTGCGCAGCACCCGGTCCTTGTCGTCGCCGAAGTCGGTGGTGCGCAGCCAGGTGGCGCCCTCCGACTCGTAGAGGTGCCCCTGCGCGCGCAGCCGGTTCAGCGCCAGGTCGAGCTCACCCCGATCGTGCAGGTCCTTCTCGTTGAAGTAGGTGTCGAACTCCACCCCGAAGTCACGCAGCGAGGAGCGGATCTCGTCGAACATCAACGCGACGCCCTCGACCCGGAAGACCTCCTGGGCGGCGTCGTCGTCGAGCGAGGACACCTCCGGCCGGCGGGCCTGCACCTCGGCGGCGATCTCGGCGATGTACGCCCCGCCGTAGCCGTCCTCCGGCGCCGGCTCGCCCTTGGCGGCGGCGAGCAGCGACCTGGCGAACCTGTCGATCTGCGAACCGGCGTCGTTGAAGTAGTACTCCGTCCCGACGTCGGCGCCGGTGGCCCGCAGCAGCCGGCTCAGCGCGTCACCGACGGCCGCCCAACGGACCCCGCCGATGTGCACCGGCCCGGTCGGGTTGGCCGAGACGAACTCCAGGTTGATCTTCTCGCCGGCGAGCCGGTCGCTGCGGCCGTACTCCGCGCCGGCCTCGACGATCACCCGGGCGAGCTGACCGGCCGCAGCTGCGTCGAGCCGGATGTTCAGGAACCCCGGCCCGGCGATTTCGACCGATTTGACACCCGGCGCCCGGCCCAGCTCGTCGGCCAGGGCGGTCGCCAGCTCCCGGGGCGGGACGCCCACCTTCTTGCTCAACTGCAGCGCGAGCGTCGAGGCGTAGTCGCCGTGCTCGGGGTTGCGCGGTCGCTCCACCACAGTGCTCGCCGGCAACGCGCCGCGGTCGAGCCCACGCTGCTCGAAGACGGCGTGGGCGGCGGCAAGGACGACCGAGGCTAGTTCTGCAGGAGTCACCCTGCCATGTTATCGGGGGTAGACTCGGGCACTCGGCGGCTCCCCTGCGCGTCTACCGGCCCGCCACTCCCCTGACCGACCGACTTGACGAGGCACGATGAGCATCAGCACCCCAGGTGGCCCTGAGCGCCGCCCGACCGTGGTCAGCACCGGCAAGAAGCCGGCCGCAGGCCGGCCGGCGTCCGGCGCCAAGGCCAGTTCCGGCAAGCCGACGGGCAAGCCGGCAGGCTCCCCCCGGGCCGGTGGAAAGGGCCCGCGCAAGCCGGTCACACCGGTCAAGGTGAGCCAGGGCCGCGCCTGGGGTCCGATCGCGCTCTTCGTCGCGGTGGGCGTGCTCGCGGCCGGCATCATCGGCTACGGCGCCTGGGCGTCGTTCCAGGGCGCCAAGCCGTGGGACAAGCGGGCCAACGCCATCGACGGCATCACCAACATCCGCAAGTCCGACCCGGACAGCCTGAAGTACGAGTCGCACAAGTCGGGCCCGCTGACCTGGAACTACTCGCCGCCGGTGGGTGGGGCGCACAACGCCGCCTGGCAGAACTGCATGGGCGACGTGTACGACGCCCCGATCGCCAGCGAGCACGCGGTGCACAGCCTGGAGCACGGCGCGGTGTGGATCACCTACCGCCCGGACCTGCCCAAGGACCAGGTCGACAAGCTCGCCGGCAAGGTGCGCGGCGTCGAGAAGATGCTGATGAGCCCGTACGAGGGCCTGGACAAGCCGATCTCGCTTCAGGCCTGGGGCTACCAGCTCAAGGTCGACAACGCCGACGACTCGCGGATCGACGAGTTCATCAAGGACCTGCGGGTGAACGCCTCCGTCGAGGGCCCGACGGCGCTCTGCAACACCGGCATCACCGCCACCGGCACCACGCCGCGTGAGCTCCAGCAGCAGCCCACCCAGTAAGGACGGCAATGACCGCTCCGGCAACCACCGACAGCGAGTACGACGAGACCCCGGCCGCCCCGGACGAGGGCGGCCGGGCTCCGGCATCGCGCTACGGCGTGCTGGCGCTCGCCATCATGCTGGTGGTGGGGCTCCTCCTCGGGTACGCGGGCGGTCTGCTCACCCCACGGATCACCCGACCCGGTGACGCCTCGGTCGAGGCGGGCTTCGCCCGGGACATGACGACCCACCACGCGCAGGCGGTGGAGATGAGCCTGATCGCGTACCGGTCGGCGACCCTCCCCGAGGTGCGGCAGATCGCCGTCGACATCGCCACCGGGCAGCAGGGCGAGATCGGCGCGATGCAGACCTGGCTGCGCGAGTGGGGCCTCAGCCCTACCGCGTCGAACCCGCCGATGTCGTGGATGTCCGACGGGGCCACCGTCAAGGACGGTCTGATGCCGGGCATGGCCACGCCGCAGCAGATGACCGCCCTGCGCAACGCTCAGGGCATCGAGGTCGACAGGCAGTTCCTGACCCTGATGTACGACCACCACCTGGGCGGCATCCACATGATCGACGCGGCGCTCGACGAGACCGACAACGCCGAGGTCGTGCGGGTGGCCCAGACCATGAAGAACACCCAGCAGAGCGAGCTGAACAACCTCCGGCAGCTCCAGGCGCAGGCCAAGGGCTGACCGACCGGACGGGCGCAACGGCC
Source organism: Micromonospora sp. DT15 (assembly GCF_049841475.1). Taxonomy (NCBI): domain Bacteria; kingdom Bacillati; phylum Actinomycetota; class Actinomycetes; order Micromonosporales; family Micromonosporaceae; genus Micromonospora; species Micromonospora sp. DT15. The sequence continues at coordinate 118,661 of NZ_JBNCKJ010000009.1, read as the reverse complement.
CGCGTCCCCGCCGATCCGTGGCGGTGACGCGGGCCGCATCATGTGTCCCGCCCACACCGACCCCGCCCGGCCTTGATCGACTCGGGTTGCAGGAAACCGCGCCGTCCATGCGACCGAGACGCCCCGAGTTCCACGAACGCGAGTCGATCAAGGAGGCCAGACCCGCCGCGTATGACCTGAACACCCCTCTCGTACCTTCTGGGCGTTTTGCGTGGCACAGGCGATTACGTTGCTTAGAGAGTTTTCTCCCCACATATCGTGACCAGTTGCGATTCGGGCTCGTTGCCCAAGACGTGGGGGTTGCACTCAGAGACGCACGGCGTTCGGTCACCAGTTGGTGCCGACGCCACACCATCGGTGGTGACGGGGCGGTGGCAGCCGTCCGTCGCGGACAGCGGCAGGGCGAGCCGGGAATGCTCAGCCGCGAACAGGAACTCGAGTTGATCGACATGCTGCGGGGCGTCCATCCCGACGAGTTCGGCCTGGACGAGGAGTTGTGGACACGGCAGAGCCTGACCACGCTCATCCAGCGGCGCTTCGAGCTGCCGCTGGACACCGGCGCGGTCGGGGCGTACCTGCGGGCCTGGGGGTTGGGTCCGCGGGAACCGCGGGAGCGTGCCTGCGGGCTCTGCGTCAGCGCCGTGGAGCGCTGGGTCCGCAGCGAGTACCCGGGGATCACCCGGGCCGCCCAGGAGCACCTCGCGGAGGTCTACTGGATCGGCCGGGTCCGGCTGCGCGGCACGATGCCGGCCGCCGACGTGATCTCCGCTGTCTCGTCCCGCGGTCGGGTGCGCTTCATGATCACTACGCCGACGGTGGACCCGCCGCTCCCCCGCGACTTCGTGCTGCGGCTCAGTGGCGAGGAGGAGCGCACCGTCCACCTGATCGTGGACGGCTCCTGGCCACGCAACGAGTGGCCGCGCCGGCTCCCCCGGCGAATAGTCCTGCACCCGCTACCCAGTTGCGGGCGGGCGGTAGCTGCGGCCTGAGCACCGGGTGAGCCGGTTGCCGACACGATCGGCTCACCCGATACCGATTCGGCGTACGCAGAGGAGGTTTGCTAGTCTTCTCCAGTCGCTGAGCCCCCGTAGCTCAGGGGATAGAGCACCGCCCTCCGGAGGCGGGGGCGCAGGTTCGAATCCTGCCGGGGGCACCAGGAAAAGTTTCACACGACACTGCCGGGCGCAGGGGGATACAGCCTCCACGCGCCCGGTTTTGCGTTTCCACTCGCCGAAGCCCGCAGCGGGCCACCCGGGTGGACGTGAGCCCCGCCGCCCCGACGAGGGCACGCGAACCCGCAAGATCCCTGATGTCGTCATGCTGTTTCTCGGGCTGCTCCTCGCCGCGCTGGGCGGAGCCGCCACCGCGGCGATCCTCACCGTACGTGGGCTCGGCGCGATGCTCAGGAAAGGCGAACGCTCCCGGCTGGGTTGGTAGCGGGCGGCGGCGCTTCTCGCCGGTGCGGGCGCCGTCGCCATGTACGCGTGGGGTCTGCTTGGGACGGGCCGCGTCGGCGTAGCGGCGGGCGAGTCCCGCGAAGGCGGCCTTGAGCTCGACCGGACCGATCACCTCGATGTCCGCGTCGAACCTGCCGAGCGCGGCTGCGAGGCCGACCCAGGACCAGGAGCCCTGTGCGAGCCTGCAGCGGTCGGGGCCGAGTTCTTCGACAAGCCCGTCGCGGCTGTACGCGGCGACGACGGCGGCGGGAAGGTCGATGATGACCTCACCAACGCAGGGCCACGCTGAGCTGTCGGTGGAACCTCGGAAGCGGCCCGTGACGTACGTGGCCACGTCTCCCATGGGTAGTTGTCGTGGGGTGAAGCGTGGTCCGGTCGGGGTACGCGGGCTGACCCGGTCACAGCGGAAGGTTCGCCAGTCGTCCCGGTCGAGGTCCCAGGCGACGAGATACCAGCGCCCTTTCAGGTGACGAGGTGGTGGGGCTCCACGCGGCGAGGCGTCGCGTCGGTGGCGGCGCTCGTCGAGGCGTAGTCGAAGCGCAGAACCTCGCGGGCGTTGACGGCCGCGCCGATGGCTGTCAGCACGGCGCGGTCGACCGGGGAGTCCGGCCCGGTGGTGGGTTGTCCGACGGCGGTGACCTGGAGAGCGTCGATGCGGTGCCGCAGTCGGCTGGGCATGACCTGCCGCATGGTGTTCGGGCCTGGAGGAGCAAGAGCAGCGACAGCAGCCTCGCGGAGGTCGTGGCCATGCATCCGAGTCTGCCCCAGGTAGCGGACACAGCCTGACCGCTACCCCTGCCATCGTCGGCGTTGCACCCGGTGCACCAGCCACGGGTCGTCACACGAGGAGCGGCAATGAGCATCAACACCGTCGCGCACATCAACCTTCGGGGCAACGCGCGGGCCGCCCTCGATTTCTACCGGTCCGTCTTCGGCGGGGACCTCGCCGCGGTGACCTACGCCGACGCCCACAACGTGCAGAGCCCGGACGAGGCCGACCAGGTCATGTGGGGTCAGGTCACGTCCGCCGAGGGCTTCCAGATCATGGCGTACGACGTGCCGTCGGCGCGGCCGTGGAGCCAGGGCGAGAGCCCGTTCTTCGTCTCGGTCCGGGGCAGCGACGCAGACGAGATCACCGGCTACTGGAAGAGGCTGAGCGAGGGCTCGACCGTCCTGGTCGACCTGGCGCCCGCCGGCTGGGCTCCCCTCTACGGCATGCTCACCGACCCGTTCGGCGTCACCTGGGTGCTCGACGTCGCCGTCGGGTACAAGCCTGCCTGACCAGAAGGAGCAGCCCACCGCCGATCACGAGGGATCGGCGGTGGGCTGCGGTGCCGCTCAGCGCGCCTCGGCCGGCACCAACCTCAGGTGCGTCCCGGGTGTCGTACCCGCGTCCGGGCCGCCGGAGTCCGAGCGGCGCTCGCGGCGTTTGAGCCACTGGTCGATCACGAGGTTTCCGACGAGTCCGGCAGCGCCCCAGATAGCGATGACCAGCAGATTCTGCCCGACGCCGACGCCGTCGAAGTACCGCAGCGATCGGGCGATGTCGACCGCCGCGGGCAACGGCAGCACGTCCTGGAGGGGGCGGAACACCTCGGGGACCAGGTACACCGACATGCCACCGCCGGAGGCGGGTACGCCGGCCATCATCAGCACCACCATCATCGGGATGATGCCCGCCAGGCCGACGGTACGGGTGAGCACTCCGGTGGCCAGGGAGACCGAGAAGATGGTCAGAGCGCCGTAGGCGATCGTCTCCAGGGCGTTGCCGCTGATCGCGCCGATGAGGACGTCGAAGAGGAACCACAGCCAGACGGACATGCCGATCGCCCAGCCGCCCAGCAGCGGCAGGAACTGGCGCAGGCGGCGCACGTGCGGGGCACCGCCGCGCAGGACGGCCAGGAACAGGAACCCGGCCATGATCCAGGACATGCCGACGTACATGCTGTTGCTGCCGCCGGTGTCGGTCTCGCTCAGGGGTTGCACGTCGGTGAGCGTCAGCGGGAGGCCCTGGGCCGCGGTGATCGGCTGGAAGATCGCGCGGATCGCGGACTGTTGGCTGGCGTTGGCGGCGGACGCCGAGTACAGCGTCGCCGGAGTGTCCGGTGCCGACGGCAGGACGAAGGCGGCCACCACGTCGCGGGACTGGATCTGCTCGGTGGCTTCGGCAACCGTGTCGGCGACGGTGACGTCGAGGATGCCGTCGAGCTGCGCGTTGAGACCGGCAGCGGTCTGCTGAGCCTGCCCAGGGGCAGCGGCGACCACGACGACCGGGATGTCGTGCGGTTGCGGTTTGTGCATGGAGAACCCCATGGCACCCACGACGACCACGAGGATGGCCAGCGGGAAGCCCGCTGCGGCCACGTACCGGAATCGCTTGGAGCGCGGCGGCCCGCCGGCCAGAGCGGGGGCCTTCGCGTCGGGGTCGGTGATCGGCGGGACGCCGGGGATCATGTTCCCGCTCGCGCTGCGCTCCTTGAGCAGGCAGAGCGCGAGGGCGGCCACGATCCACACAGCCAGGACGATCAGGTGGGTGCCCAGACCGTTGCCGTCGAAGTACAGGACCGAGCGCAGCGCCTCACCGGCCGCCGGGAGCGGCAGCACGCCATGGAGGAACTGGAAGAACCCGGGCATGTTGTGCACGGACAGGGCCAGGTTCGACGCGGGCATGCCGAACACGACCCAGAGCAGCATGCCGGGCAGCACCGCGAGGGGCCCGATCAGCTTGGAGAGCAGCAGCTGGGCCAGGCCGACGGCTGCGGTGGCGAGCATGCCGACGCCGAGGAAGGTGGGGTAGTGGCCGTCGACGGCACCCACGACGGGCCCGAGGATGAGCCAGATGATCGAGCTCGTGAGCGCGGACCAGCCGGCCAGCACGGGCAGGAACCGTCGCAGCCGCAGCAGGTGGGGGACGCCCATCACCATGATGCTCAGTGGCACGTAACCGGCCAGCATCATGCCCATCGCCGCGAACAGGACCGCGATGCCGGCCGAGTCACCCGCGGGTAGCGGTGCGACGTCCTCGGTGGTGGCCTGCAAGCTGTTCTGGAAGACCACGGGCGCGAGCAACTGCTGAACGGTGGCGTTCTGCGAGGCTCCGGCCGCCGAGGCGGTGAGAATCGTCGCGTTGGCGCTGCCGTCGGTGGGCAGGACGAGCGCGCCGGCGGCTTCCTGGTCGTGCATCAGGTCGACGGCGTCGTCGCGGGTGGTCACCAGCGTGGCCTCGGTGCTGTCGCCCGAGTTGAGCCCGTCGACGAGGGCCTGCGCCGTGGCGCCGCTGCCGACGACCGCTACCGGCATGTCCCGGGGGTGCGGGGAGTGCATGGTCGACATGTAGGTCGCGAACATCATCGTGACCATGAGGAACGGCATCACGAACAGGGCGACCATTCGGATGATCTGTTCCTTGCGGTCCGCGCCGGGCGGGCGGCCGTCCACCACGTCGGCAGCCTCGATCACGGCTTCGGTATCCATGCACGCTCCAGCTCATATTTGTACGCCAAGTGACTTACAAACTGTAGGCGGCGGATGCCGGGAGCGGGAATCCGGCTAGGTTGACCTGAGTCACATCCGGGCGAGGACACGAGGGGGCCGGTCATGAGGCGGTCCGAGGCGGCCCGCACCGCGCTGCTCGACGCGGCGGAGCGGCTGTTCGCCGAGTCCGGAGTCGCCGAGGTCTCCGACCGCAGGGTGGCTGAAGCGGCCGGCAACACCAACCATTCAGCAGTGCGCTACTACTTCGGCGGGCGCGAGGGCCTGCTCAAGGCACTGATGGCCCGCCACGTGCACGACGTGGCGCAAGTGCGCGCCGGCATGCCCCCAACCGAGGACTCCGTCCTCGGCGACATACGCGGTCTCGTGGCACCGAGCATGCGCGTCCTCGACCAGCTACCACGCCCGAGCTGGCGGGCCCGGTTCCTCGATCACGTGCTGCACAACCCCGCCACTGAGCCGTTCATGCGGGAAGCCCAGGACACCACGCCACAGGCACTACAGCTGCGGGCCTCACTGGCCGCGCGACTACGGCACCTCGACCCGGACGTGGTCGCCGGTCGGGCGCGCCTGATCACCCGCATCGTCAGCACCGCGACAGCCGAGGTCGAGGCACTCGCCGAACGCAACGGAGAAGACCCCCGATGGCCCGAGGTCGGCGACTTCCTCGTCGACGCCATCACCGGAATGCTCAGCGCCCCCATCAGCCGGCCACGCCGAGCGGAGCGCTGATCGCCGTCCACTGGCTCACCTGCCGACGTACGCCGCCAGGTGCTCGCCGGTGAGGGTGGAGCGGCCGGCGACGAGGTCCGTCGGTGTGCCCTCGAAGACGATCCGGCCGCCGTCGTGGCCGGCGCCGGGGCCGATATCGATGATCCAGTCGGCGTGCGCCATGACCGCCTGGTGGTGCTCGATGACGATCACCGACTTGCCGGCGTCGACCAGGCGGTCGAGCAGGCCGAGCAGTTGCTCGACGTCGGCCAGGTGCAGGCCGGTGGTCGGCTCGTCGAGGACGTAGACGCCGCCCTTCTCAGCCATGTGGGTGGCCAGTTTGAGCCGTTGCCGCTCACCGCCGGAGAGAGTCGTGAGCGGCTGCCCCAGGCTCAGGTAGCCGAGCCCGACGTCGGCGAGCCGCTCGAGGATGGCGTGCGCTGCCGGCGTACGCGCCTCGCCGGCGCCGAAGAACTTCTCGGCCTCCGTCACCGACATCGCGAGCACCTCGCTGATGTCCCGGCCGCCGAAGCGGTATTCCAGCACCGACGCCTGGAACCGCTTGCCCTCGCAGTCCTCGCAGGGTGCGGCGACGCCCGCCATCATCCCCAGGTCGGTGTAGATGACGCCGGCACCGTTGCAGCTCGGGCAGGCGCCCTCGGAGTTGGCGCTGAACAGCGCCGGCTTCACCCCGTTGGCCTTCGCGAACGCCTTGCGGATCGGGTCGAGCAACCCGGTGTAGGTGGCCGGGTTGCTGCGCCGTGAGCCGCGAATCGCGCCCTGGTCGATCGAGACCACGCCCGCGCCGGCCGGGATCGAGGAGTGCACCAGCGAACTCTTGCCGGAGCCGGCGACGCCGGTCACGACGACGAGCACCCCGAGGGGTAAGTCGACGTCCACGTCCTGGAGGTTGTTGGCAGTGGCGCCGCGGATCTCCAGCTTGCCGGTGGGCGTCCGCACCGTCTCCTTGAGGGCCGCCCGGTCGTCGAGGTGCCGGCCGGTGATGGTGCCGCTGGTCCGCAGACCTTCCACCGTGCCCTCGTAGCAGACGGTCCCGCCCTCCGTGCCTGCGCCGGGCCCGAGGTCGACGACGTGGTCGGCGATGGCGATGGCCTCCGGCTTGTGCTCCACGACCAGCACTGTGTTGCCCTTGTCGCGCAGCTGGAGCAGCAGCTCGTTCATCCGTTGGATGTCGTGCGGGTGCAGCCCGATCGTCGGCTCGTCGAAGACGTAGGTGACGTCGGTGAGCGAGGAGCCGAGATGGCGGATCATCTTGGTGCGCTGGGCCTCGCCGCCGGAGAGGGTGCCCGACGGTCGATCGAGGGACAGGTAGCCCAGCCCGATCTCCTCGAACGAGTCGAGGAGGTGTTGCAGGCCGGCCAGCAACGGGGCCACCGACGGCTCGTCGATCCCGCGGACCCAGTCGGCCAGGTCGCTGATCTGCATCGCGCACGCGTCGGCGATGTTCCTGCCCTTGATCTTCGACGACCGGGCCTCCTTGCTGAGCCGGGTGCCGGCACACTCGGGGCAGGTCGTGAACGTCACCGCGCGCTCCACGAACGCGCGGATGTGCGGCTGCAGGGCGTCGATGTCCTTGGCGAGGAAGGACTTCTGGATCGACGGGATGAGGCCCGCGTACGTCAGGTTGATGCCGTCGATTTTGATCTTGGTTGGCTCCCGGTGGAGCAGGTCGTGCAGCTCCCGCTTGGTGAACTTGGCGATCGGCTTGTCCGGGTCGAAGTAGCCGCAGCCCCGGAAGATCCGGCCGTACCAGCCCTCCATGCTGTAACCCGGGATGGTGATCGCGCCCTCGTTGAGCGAGAGGTTGTCGTCGTAGAGCGCCGACAGGTCGATGTCGGTCACCGCACCCATGCCCTCGCACCGTGGGCACATGCCGCCGAGACGGTTGAAGGTCGCCTTCTCGGTCTTCGTCTTGCCGGCGCCGCGATCGACGGTGATCGCCCCGGTCGCCTTCACCGAGGGAACATTGAAGGAGTACGCGTTGGGCGAGCCGATGTGCGGCTGCCCGAGCCGGCTGAACAGGATGCGCAGCATCGCGTTGGCGTCGGTGGCGGTGCCGACGGTGGAGCGGGAGTTGGCACCCAACCGCTCCTGGTCCACGATGATCGCCGTGGTCAGGCCATCCAGCAGGTCGACCTCGGGCCGCGCCAACGTCGGCATGAAGCCCTGCACGAAGGCGCTGTAGGTCTCGTTGATCATCCGCTGCGACTCGGCCGCGATGGTGCCGAACACCAGCGAGCTCTTGCCGGAGCCGGAGACACCGGTGAACACCGTCAGCCGCCGCTTCGGGATCTCGACGCTGACGTCCTTGAGGTTGTTCACCCGCGCGCCCTGCACCCGGATCAGGTCGTGGCTGTCGGCAACGTGCGGCGCGGACGGCTGGGTGGCCGTGCTCATCGTGTCTCCATCTGTCGGGCGCGCAGGAATCAGCGCACTTCCTGGATGCGGATCATGTTGCCCGCCGGGTCCCGGAAGGCACAGTCGCGCACGCCGTACGGCTGCTCGGTCGGCTCCTGGACGACCTCGGCGTCGCTGGCCTCCAACTTGGCGAAGGTGGCGTCGAGGTCGGTGGTGGCCAGGTTGACACCGAAGTAGCTGCCCTTGGCCATCAGCTCAAGGATGGTCTGCCGCTCGTCGTCGGTGATGCCGGGGTTGGCGGCCGGCGGGTGCAGGACGATGGCGGTGCTGGGTTGGCCGACCGGCCCGACCGTGATCCACCGCATCCCCTCGTACCCGACGTCGAGGCGGACCTCGAAGCCGAGGATGTCGCGGTAGAAGGCCAGCGAGGCCTCCGGGTCGGTGTGCGGCAGGAAGCTCGAGTGAATGGTGATGTCCATGCTGGTCACGCTAGTTGCGGCTCGGCGACCCGCGCTTCTCGATTCCTGACCGGTCTGGTCACCTGCTTCGCCACGCACGACGGCATCCCGGCCGTCGCCTGCGCCGCCTGCCGCCGGTAGACGCTGGGCGGCACGCCCACCAGCTCGGTGAAGCGGGTGCTGAAGGTGCCCAACGACGAGCAACCAACAGCGAAACAGACGTCGGTGACGCTCAGGTCGCCACGGCGCAACAGGGCCATTGCCCGCTCGATCCGCCGGGTCATGAGGTAGCTGTAGGGAGATTCGCCATAGGCGAGCCGGAACTCACGGCTGAGGTGCCCGGCCGACATGTGCGCGCCACGGGCGAGCGCCTCGACGTCCAACGGAGACGCGTACTCCCGGTCGATCCGGTCGCGGACCCGGCGCAGCCGCGCCAGGTCGGCCAGTCGCTGGGTCGCGTCGGATTTGCTGCTCACCTGCGAAATCGTGCCACAACCCACCGACAATCCGCCGCTCGCCGGGCGGGGGCCGGCGGGCCGGTCAGCCGGCCTCGCGGCGGGCGCGGGCCCGGCGCTTCCCCTCGTGCATGGCCTGCACCCGGGCGACCGGGATGGTCCGGCCCTCGGCGACCAGGTCGGCGGGGAGCAGTTGCGGGGCCGGCATCAGCGCGGCCCACGGGTCGCCGTCGGCGAGCAGTGCGGGCGCGGTCCGGATGGTGAAGTCGGCGGGGGTCACCTCGGTCAGGTCCGCCCAGTCGACCGGGAACGAGACCGGCATTCCGGGGCGCAACCGGGGGCTGTACGCGGCGGCCACCGTCGCCCCGCCCGCCCGGGTGGCGTCCACGAAGACCCGGCCGCCCCGGTCCTCCTTGATGTACGCGGTGGTGGCCAGCGCCGGGTCGAGCCGCTCGGCGCGGACGGCGAGCGCCCGGGTGGCGGCGGCCAGCTCCTCGGCCGTTGGTTCGTCGGTCACCGGAACGAAGACGTGCACGCCCTTGGCGCCGCTGGTCTTGACCGCACCGGCCAGGCCGGCGTCGGCGAGCGCCTGACGGACCAGCAGGGCGGCGTCGACCGCCGCGCGGAACCCGTCGCCGTCCGGCGGGTCCAGGTCGAGGATCAGGTGGGTCGGGCGATGCAGATCCGCCACGGTGGCCAGCGTCGGGTGGTACTCCACCGCCCGCTGGTTGGCGAACCAGAGCAGGGTGCGGCGGTCGTCGCAGAGGGCGTACGAGATCTCCCGGTGCGACGCCTCCGCCCAGACCGGCGCCCGGCGGACCCAGTCCGGGGTGTAGCGGGGCAGGTTCTTCTGCATGAACGGCGGCTGGCCGGGGCGGACCCTGATCACCGACAGCGGCCGGCCCCGCAGCTGCGGGAGGATCCGGTCCCGGACCGCGTCGAGGTAGTCGACCAGGTCACGCTTCGTCGCGTCGTCCCGGTCGGACAGCGGCTGGTCCAGGTTGGTCAGGGCCACGCCGTCCCGGGTCTCGTCAGCCTTGCTCACCCGACCACCCTCCCGGCCGCACCGCCGTCGGTCAACTGGACGCGGCGCTTCGCTACGGATCGATTCCGGCACCCACCCCGGCCGACTCCGACGGGTCGGCCGCCGACGACGGCCGGGCCGGGCGTCGGGGCAGTGTGGTCAGCGCCACCAGCCACGCGGCGACCACGAGACCCACGGCCACGGCGAACGCCGTCCGGTAGCCGCCGGCGAGCGCGGCGGTCTCGGCCCAGCCGGCGGCCCGCAGCCCGTCGGTGCGGGTGGCGGCAACTGTGGCCAGCGCGGCCAGGCCGACCGCTCCGCCTACCTGTTGGGTGGTGTTGACCAGGCCGGAGGCGAGCCCGGCGTCGGTGTCGGTCGCGCCGGCCATGGCCGCCGTGGTGACCGCCGGCAGGGTCAGGCCGCCGGCCACCCCAAAGATCAACATCGCGGGGAGTACGTCAGCGACGTAGGCGCCGTCGGCGGGCAGCCGGGCGAGCAGGAGGAAGCCGACGCTCGCCAGGCCGAGCCCGACCAGCAGGACCATCCGGGCACCGAAGCGGGCGATCAGCCGACCGGCCAGGCCGAGCGAGACGACGGCGATCACGACCGGGGTGGGCAGGAAGGCCCAGCCGGTCGCGGCGGCATCCAACCCCAGCACCAGTTGCAGCTCCACGGCGAGCAGGAACTGGAACCCGAAGTACGCGCAGACCATGAGGAACTGCACGGCGTTCGCCGCCACCAGGCCCGGGACGCGCAGCACCCGGGACGGCACGAGCGGGGCCGCCGCCACCCGTTGGCGCAGCGCGAACCCGCCGAGCAGCAGCACCGCGAGGGCCACCGCGCCGAGCGTCCGGGGGCTGGTCCAGCCGTGCTCGCCCGTTCCGACGATGCCCAACACGGCGGCCATCAGACCGGCGGTGGCGAGCAGCGCGCCGGGCAGGTCCAGGCCGGCGCGCAGGCCGATCCCTCCTTCGGACGGCAGCCGGCGGAGGGACGCGATGAGGATGACCGTCCCGATCGGCACGTTGACAAGGAAGATGGTCCGCCATCCGGCGGCCTCGGTGAGCACCCCTCCGGCGACCGTGCCGACCGACGCACCGGCCGCGCCGGTGAAGCTGAAGACGGCGATGGCGCGGGCCCGCTCGGCCGCTTCGGGGTAGAGCCGGACGATCATGCCGAGGCTGACCGCCATGGCCAGAGCGCCGCCGACGCCCTGCCCGAACCGCGCGCCCACCAGCAGGGCCGGCCCGGTGGCGACCGCGCAGGCCAGCGAGGCGACCGTGAACATCGCGACGCCGGCCAGGAAGACCCTGCGGCGGCCCAGCAGATCTCCGAGCCGGCCGGCGAGCAGCAGCAGCCCGCCGAACGCGACCAGGTAGGCGTTCACCACCCAGGCCAGGCCGGTGGCGCTGAAGCCCAGGTCGCGTTGGATGGCGGGAAGCGCCACAGCGACGACGGTGCCATCCAGGATGATCATCAGGCTGCCGGCGCAGAGCACCAGCAGCGCCGGCCAGCGGGATGGGACGACACGTTCCACGGAACCCCTCCTTGGTGCACGGTTTGTTACCGAGGTCATCGTCTGTGACCATTAACCGCGGCGGAAGGAGGCACTTTGATGTCCCAGAGGAACAGCGATGTGTCCGCGCTGGTCAAGGCCGAGCTGACCTGCTCGGCCGAGAACGTGCCGTTCACCCCGGGCCAGGCTCGCGCGTGCACAGTCCGCGAGGTGCTCGACCGGGTCGGCGGCAAGTGGAGCATCGGCATCCTGGTGGCCGCCTCGCACGGCCCGGTGCGCTTCACCGAACTGGAGCGGCACATCGAGGGGATCAGCCGGCGGATGCTCACGCTGACGCTGCGCAACCTGGAGCGGGACGGCCTGCTGCACCGCACCGTCTACCCGACCGTCCCGCCCAAGGTCGAGTACACGGCCACCCCGATGGCGCTGGAGCTCTACGAGTCGCTGGTCGCGCTGACCAGTTGGGCCGAGCGGCATCGGCGGGCCATCGCCGAGGCCCGGACCAGGTACGACACCCAGCACGCCTGAGCAAACCCGCCAGGAGTGTGGTGAACGCCACCGCTTCCATCTGACCGATCGGTCAGGGTCTGACCGATCGGTCAGGCATGCTGGTCTGCGGGAGGTGGACCGGGCATGGGCAGAGCGGTACCCGACACGCACGGCGAGATTCTCGCCGCGGCGGCGCGGCAGTTCACTGTGACCGGCTACCGGGGCACCTCTCTGCAGGACATCGCCCGGGAGGTCGGCTGCTCCAAGGCCACCGTGCTCTACCACTTCGCCAACAAGGAAGCCCTGCTCGCCGAACTGATGGCACCCGCGATCGAGGTGCTTCGCAGCCTCGACGACCAGCTCAACGGCCTGACCGGGGCTGCCGCCCAGGAGGTCGCCGCAAGCGGCTTCGTCGACCTCGCGGTGCGGTTCCGACAGGAGATCGCCGTCCTGCGCGGCGAGTTCCCGGAGCTGCTGTGCCAGCCCGCCTTCGCGCACATCCAGGAAATCTCCGACCGGCTGCGGGACGCCCTTGCCGGGCACTCCGACCGGCCAGGCGCCCGGATCGCCGCACTGGTGCTGCTCGCCGGCATCTCCGAGGCGTGCGGCGAGTTCGCCGACATCCCCGACGACGAACTGCGCCTCGCCCTGCTCACTCTCGCCCGGCGGGCCGTCGAACCCGTCGACGCACCAGTGCCCCATTCACCCACGACCGAGGACAAGGACTCCTGATGGCCACCCTGCTCTACCGGCTCGGCCGGGGCGCGTTGCGCCGGCGACGCCTCGTCGTCGCGCTCTGGCTAGTCGTACTCGTCGTCGCCGGCCTGGCCGCGGCGACCCTGCGCGGCCCGACGGCGAGCAACTTCACAATGCCCGGCACCGAGAGCCAGCGCGCGCTCGACCTGCTGGCCGACCAGTTCCCCGCGGCCAGTGGTGCCACCGGCACCATCGCGCTCAAGGCACCTGCCGACGGCCAACTGGCCACCCCGCAGGGCCAGGCCGTGGTGCAGGAGCTGGTCCAGGAGGCCTCGGCTCTGCCCGGCGTGGTCGGCGCGGTCAACCCGTTCCAGGTCGGCGCGGTCTCGCCCAACGGCCGGTACGCGCTGGTCCAGGTCCAGTTCGCCACCGGCGGCGACGATGTGACCGACGAGCAACGCACCGCGTACGAGGAGGTCGGCGCGGCCGTCGAGGCGAAGGGTTGGCAGGTCGCCCCGGGTGGCGAGGTGCTGGGCGGTGAGCCGGAGATCGGCTCCACCGAGGCGCTCGGCGTACTGGTCGCCGCGATCGTCCTGATCATCACGTTCGGTTCACTGGTCGCCGCCGGAATGACCATGCTCAACGCGCTGATCGGCGTGGGTGTCGGCATGGCAGGTCTGTTCGCGCTGAGCGGTGTCATCGAGTTGACCAGCACCGCGCCGATCCTGGCGCTGATGCTCGGCCTCGCCGTCGGCATCGACTATTCGTTGTTCATCACCTCCCGGCACCGACAGAACCTGCTCGAAGGCCTGTCCCCGGAGGAGGCGGTCGGCCGCGCGGTGGGCACCGCCGGTTCCGCCGTGGTCTTCGCGGGCGCCACAGTTGTCATCGCCCTCGCCGGTCTGGCCGTGGTGAACATCCCGTTCCTCACCGTGATGGGTCTCGCCGCCGCCGGTACGGTCACCATCGCCGTGCTCGTGGCGATCACCCTCCAGCCCGCGCTGCTCGGCTTTGCCGGCAACCGGGTGCTCCCGCGCCGGCTGCGCTCCACTGTCGACTCCGCCGCGCCAGGTGAGCCGGTGGGCGAGGAGACGCTGCCGGTCGAGGACCGCTCCGGGTTCGGCTTCCGCTGGGCGCGGTTCGTCACCCGCTTCCGGGTGCCGGTCATCCTGGTCGCGCTGCTCGGCCTGGGCCTGCTCGCGCTGCCCACGCCGGACATGCGGCTGGCTCTGCCGGACGCCAGTACGGCGACCGAGGGCTCCCCGGCCCGGGTGGCGAGCGACCTGACCACCGAGGGCTTCGGTCCGGGCTTCACCGGTCGGCTCGCGGTGGTCGTGGCGGGCGACGACGCGCAGGCGACCGCGGCCGCGGTGCCGCAGGTCACCGCGATGATCCAGCGCACCGAGAACGTCCTCGCCGTGGCACCGCCGCAGCTGAGCCCGGACGGTCGGACCGCGCTGCTCGGCGTGGTGCCGAAGACCGGCCCGACCGATGAGGCCACCGAGACCCTGGTGCACGACGTCCGCGACGCGGTCGGTGGGGTGCAGGGCGCGGAGGTGCTGCTCACCGGCGCCACCGCCATTGGTATCGACGTCTCGGAGAAGCTCTCCGACGCACTGCCGATCTACCTGCTGCTGGTCGTTGGGCTCTCGGTGCTGCTGCTGATGTTGGTGTTCCGGTCGCTGCTGGTGCCGCTCAAGGCGGCGCTGGGCTTCCTGCTCACAGTGGCCGCCACGTTCGGCATCACGGTGGCGATCTTCCAGCAGGGCCACCTCGCCGACCTGGTCGGCCTGGACACCCCGGCCCCGCTGGTCAGCTTCCTGCCCATCCTGCTGATCGGCATCCTGTTCGGGCTGGCCATGGACTACGAGGTGTTCCTGGTCTCCCGGATGCGGGAGGACTTCGTGCACGGCGACACCGCGCGTGAGGCCACGATCAGCGGCATGGGCCACGGTGCCCGGGTGGTCACCGCCGCCGCGCTGATCATGATGTCCGTCTTCGGCGGCTTCGTGTTCCTCGAAGACCCGATCATCAAGTCGATGGGCTTCGCGCTCGCCATCGGCGTGGCCATCGACGCGTTCGTGGTCCGGATGACCATCGTCCCGGCGGTCATGTCGCTCCTCGGCGACCGCGCCTGGTGGCTGCCCCGCTGGCTCAACCGCGCCCTGCCCAACGTGGACATCGAAGGCGAAGGCCTGCGCGAGCACCTGGAAGATCGCACCCCCACGCACGTCTGACCGCACCACCCGGTCGATCATGGAGTTGTGGTGCCCGTCGTGCCCCGATCAGAGGCCTTCGTCCAGCACCACAACTCCATGATCGACGCCAGCGGGCGCGGGTCAGACTCCTGCTGGGTAGGTTTCCATTTCGCCGGGGGCCGCTGGCACCGGTAGCGGGTGCAGGGCCGTGGTGTCGTCGCACCAGATGAAGGCGTCATAGCGGTCGCCCAGCCGGGTCGGCACGTAGTTGCCCCAGGACTCGAACGACGGGTCGTAGACGACCCCGATCGCCCGGTGGTCAACGGTTTCGGTGACCCAGCCCGGCTGATCGTCGCCGCCGAAGATCAGCACCGCCCGCTCCGGCATCAGCTCGTGCAACCGCCGCTCGACCGAGCCCTCCCGAGCCGGAGGCACCACCATCGCCTCGGGCGGCGAACCCCAGCGGGGTGCGGCGATCACTGTGCCCCGGTAGCTGCCGAAGCCGACCAGTGCCACCGCGTCCTCGCCGTGCCGCTCCCGGGCCAACTGACCAATGTTGACCATCCCGTCGGCGGCCATGTCGGTGGCCCGCGCATCTCCGACGTGCGTGTTGTGCGCCCAGACGACGCCCCGTGCGTCCGGGCCGTACCGTTCCAACAGCCGGTCCAGGGTGTCCTGCATGTGGGTGTCGCGGATGTTCCACGAGTCCGGCCCGCCGGCCACCATCGCCCGGTAGTAGCGCTCGGCGCCGGCCACCACCTCCGCGTTCTGCCAGGCCGAGAAGCGGTCCGGGCCGTCGGAGAGGGCGTGTTCACGGGTCCGGGCGAGCAACCGGACGACCTCCTCCTCGCACCGGGCCGAGACGAAGCGGCTGGCCGCGCCGTACTCCTCGACCCTCTTGCCGTACGGCTCGAAACACCGGTAGGCGTCCTGCGCCGCCTCCAGCGACTTCGGGTCCTCCTCCCCCAGGTAGTCGAAGATCGCCTGCATCGACTCCCAGAGGCTGTACACGTCGAGGCCGTGGAACCCGGCCCGTTGCTCCTCCGGCAGCTCCAGGTTCCAGGCCCGCAGCCAGCTGGCGAACCGGGCCACCTCGGCATTGGCCCACATCCAGGTCGGCCATCGCTCAAACTGGTCGAGTGCGAGCTGCGGTTCGAGCGCGCCACCCGGCGCGGCCGTCACCGACCGGTGTACCCGATCGCAGTCGGGCCAGTCACCCTCCACCGCGACGAAGGAGAACCCACACTCCGCGATCAACCGGCGGGTGAGCTGCTCGCGCAACCGGTAGTAGTCGTAACTGCCGTGGGTGGACTCGCCGATCATCACCACCCGGGCATTGCGAACGCGCTCCAGCAACGGGTCGAAATCGCTCGGCGCGCCGAGCCGCTGAACCAGCATGCCAGCGGCTACCCGACCGCCGCAGCGGCAAACCGTGGGCGCGTCGCGGGCCGACACGCCGGCCGCCGGGCCGTCGTGGGCTCCAACCAAGCCGGTGTACGACCACCGCGAGCGGGTAGCCGGCCGACATGACCGTCACCGGGGTTCAGTTGCAGGAGTACCTGGCCGGGCTCGACTACCCGGTCTCCCGGGAGGACCTGATCCGCTGGGGTCAGGAGAACGGGGCCAGCACGGCAATGTTGCAGATGCTCCAGGCCCTACCGCCCGAGCAGTTCAACAACCCGGACGAGCTGAACGCCGCCCTAACCACCCCCACCTAAACCCAACCAGCCCCACCCCGCCCCGCCCCGCCCCGCCCCGCCCCGCCCCGCCCCGCCCCGCCCCGCCCCGCCCCGCCCCGCCCCGCCCCGGTGATCATGAGGTTATTGCCATCCGCCACGGCGTGTCGCGCCGCTAACTTCATGATCACCGGGGCGACGGGGGTGGGGGTTGGGGGGTTAGGGGAGGGGGATGGTGCGGGATTCGGTTCGGGCGGTTTCGGCGGCGGCGAGGATGGCGACGACCTCGCGGCCGAAGCGGACGTCACAGCGGTGGTCCCGGGTGCCCGCCCGCACCTGCTCGACGAGTTGGTCAATGGCGACGCCGAACGCGGTGGCGGCGTCGTTCTCGCCGAACGGGACGTTCTCGATGCCGTTCTCGCCGTAGAACACGAACTCCCGGGCCATCGACTCGGTCGGGGCGTCCAGGGAGAGCGAGGCGCTGCTCGTGGCACCGCCCTCGTGGGTGAGCAGCAGATGCACCATCCCGCTCGGTCCGTCCATCGCCGCCACCTGCGTCACCCGGCCCAGGACCGGCAGGAGGATCGAGAGCGCGTGCGGGGCGATGTCCCAGAGCGCACCGTGCTCCCGACGCCACAACGAGCCGCCGTACGGGCTGCCGTCCTGGAAGATCGAGGCGAACGCGGTGGTCCGGCCGTGCTGCCAGCCCCCGGCGGCGGCGGTGGCGGCCAGGAACGCTGTCACGTTCGGCTGGAACCGCTGGGTGAAGAAGACGACCGAGGCGACCCCGGACTCCTCGGCGGCGGCAACGACCCGGTCGGCATCGTCCACGCTGAGCGCCAGCGGCTTGTCCAGCAGCAGGTGCCGACCGGCGCGGGCCGCCCGGACCGCGATGTCGGCCTGGATGTCCGGCGGCAGGGCAACGGCGATCGCCTCGCACTGCTCGATCAGCGCGTCGACGTCGGCGTAGGCGGGTACCCCGTACCGCTCGGCCAGCGCGGAGGCCCGCTCCGGGTTGCGACCCCACACACCGACCAGCTCCGCGTCGGGATGGGCGTGCAGCGCCTTCCCGTGCGTCTCGATCGCCCAGTGACCGGTGCCGAACAAGCCGAACCGCAGCACGTGTACCTCCGCTGTTTCCCCGCACCGCGACAACGCCACGGACGTGATCCACGCTAGTCGCCCTGGCGGCCGGAACGGCGGCGGGTTCGACCAATCGAAGCAGCTCACCTTTCATTTCCGGTCGGTGGTCGAGCTACCCGCCCGGCTGTCGGTGAGCAGCGGTCCGCCGGCACCGCTCTCGGCAGCGTCAGGTCCGATCACCGCCAGACACACCAGGTACGGCGGGGCAGGCTCGACGGCATGCGGAGCTCGGATTCAGCGATCACCAGCGGTGTCGTGGCGTTTGAACACTGGTACGACTTCACCGAGGGCGGCCCGGTGCACCGCGCGCTGCTGCCGTTCCCGTCGACGGCGCCCGCCCCGTTCGAGGTCGCGCGCTGGTCGGTGGCCCCGAACACCTCCAACGACCTGGATGTCCATCGCTCCCGTGAGGTGTGGATCATCGTGTCCGGGACCGGAACCCTGACGTTCGCCGACCAGGCGCGTGTCCTGCGGGCCGGCGACGTCGCGGCGTTCGACAGCAGGGTGCCGCATCAGATTCGGAACGACGGACCGGACCCACTCCTCGCCGTCTCCGTCTACTGGCTCCAAGCAGGCGACTGACGCCCACCCGAAAAGCTGGGCACCGGGAGCATGGGCACCGGGGCCGCGGACCCTCGACGGGCGCGCGTCACACGCGGAGAGGCAGGGCACCCCTTTACTACGACGGTTAGTAGGCTGTGCCGGTGACCGAGGCAACGACCGGGTGGTGCCGGTGACCAGCGCGGGCGTCGATTCGCCGGTGGACGGGATCGTCGCGGCAGTGCCGATCGTGCTGTCGCTGCTCGTGGCGGTGTGGGCGCTGGTGGCTGCGGTACGCCACCGACCACCGGACCCTGTGCAGTTCGTCGGTCTGGCCGTACTCGAAGTGGCACTGCTGGTGTTGAGCGTGCTGGCGCTCGTCGCGGTCGGCGGCGGGGATCGGCCCGGCGAGCCCGGCGCCTTCTTCGGCTACCTGGTCACGCTGGTGTGTCTGCCGCCACTGGCCTGGGTGCTGGCCCGGATGGAACCGACCCGCTGGGGCTCGGCGATCGTGTGCGCGGTCTGCCTGGTGGCCCCGGTGGTGGTCGTCCGGTTGCAGCAGACCTGGGAGGTGCTCGGTGGTTGAGACAGAATCGGCTCGGCAGCGCACGAACTCCGGCCCGGGGCGGCTGCTGATCGCCATCTACCTGCTCTTCGCGATCGCGGCGACGAGTCGGGCGGGTTTGCAGATCGCCACCAAGTTCGACGAGGCGCCGGTGGCGTACCTGCTCTCCGGGGTGGCCGCGCTCATCTACATCGTTGCGGCGGTGGGGTTGGCCCGCGCCGGGCACACCGGCCGTCGGGTCGCGCTGGCGTGCTGCTCGGTGGAGCTGGTCGGGGTGGTCGCGGTCGGCATCCTGAGCCTGGTCGACAAGGATCTCTTCCCGGACGAGACGGTCTGGTCGCAGTTCGGCAGCGGGTACGGCTACATCCCGCTGGTGCTGCCGGTGCTCGGCCTGATCTGGCTCTGGCGCACCCGCCGCGCACCCGCCTGACCCGGCGACGAGGGCGCCGGCTTGTCTGCCGGAGCGCCCTCGTCGGGAGTACGGGTCAGTCCCGTGGGCCGCCCGCGACGTAGATGACCTGGCCGGACACGAAGCCGGCGCCCTCGCTCGCCAGGAACGAGATGGTGTGCGCGACGTCCTCCGGGCGGCCGGGGCGGCGGACCGGGATCTCGGCGGCGGCGTGCTTCTGGAAGTCGTCGAAGTCGACCTTCATCCGGGCGGCGGTGGCCGCTGTCATGTCGGTGACGATGAAGCCGGGTGCGACGGCGTTCACCGTCACCCCGAACGGACCCAGCTCGATGGCGAGCGTCTTGGTGAAGCCCTGTAGACCGGCCTTGGCGGCGGCGTAGTTCGCCTGGCCCCGGTTGCCCAGCGCGGAGGTGCTGGAGAGGTTGACGATCCGCCCCCACTTGCGGTCCACCATGTGCTTCTGGGCGGCCTGGCTGAACAGGAACGCACCGCGCAGGTGCACCCCCATCACCGTGTCCCAGTCGGCACTGGTCATCTTGAACAGCAGGTTGTCGCGGAGCACACCGGCGTTGTTGACCAGCACCGTGGGCGCGCCCAGCTCGGCGGCGACGCGGCTCACCGCCGCCTCGACCTGGTCGCGGTCGGACACGTCGGCGCCCACCCCGAGCGCCCGGCCGCCGGCCCCGGCGATGGCGTCCACCGTCTCCTTGGTGGCCGCCTCCTCGATGTCGACCACGGCGACGGCCATTCCGTCGGCGGCCAGCCGTCGGGCGGTGGCCGCGCCGATGCCGCGTGCCGCTCCGGTGACGATGGCGACGCGGGACTCCTCCGACATGATTACCTCCCGGTAACGTGGGGTCGATCGGAGGAGCTTAACCTCAACAGGCCGGCCCTCGGCATAGGCGAATCCACCGGTATCCGTGGCCGGAGACCTTGACCGCGCCGAGCTTGCCCAACTCTCCGTAACCACGGTCGGCGAGCACGTCGATGGGCAGGTCGGCCTCCGCTTCGAGGCTGCTGAGGTCCACCTCGACGTCGTCGGTGCCGAGGTTGTGCACGAAGACCATCGTTCCCGTCGGCCCGTCGGCCCGGTGCGCGAGCACTCCGGCCGGCATCGCCACGTCGATGTGGGTCGTCGAGCCGGACCCGATCTCCGGGGCCTCCCGCAGCGTACGGATCATCCGCTCGAACCAGGCGAGCAGCGACTTCGAGTCGCTGCGCTGGGCGGTGACGTTGACGTTCTGGTAGCCGAACTCACCCTTGTCGATCACCGGGCGGACCAGCTTCTCCGGGTCCGCCGTGGAGAAGCCGGCATTCGGCTGGTACGACCACTGCATCGGGGTACGGATCGCCTCCCGACCGGGCAGCGACAGGTCCTCGCCCATCCCGATCTCCTCGCCGTACCGCAGCACCGGCGTGCCGCGCATCGAGAACTGGAGGGCGTACGCCAGTTCGATGTGCCGCCGGTCGTTGCCGAGCATCGGGGCGAGCCTGCGACGGATGCCCCGGTCGTAGATGCGCATGTTCTCGTCCGGGCCGAACTTCGCGTACACCTGGTTGCGTTGTTCGGTGGTCAGCCGGGACAGGTCGATCTCGTCGTGGTTACGCAGGAAGGTGGCCCACTGCCCTCCGACCGGAAGCTTCGGGGTGTCCCGGAGCGCCTCGATCAGCGACTCCGGGTCCTCGCGGGCCAGGGCGAGCATGAGTCGACCGTTGAGCATGAAGTCGAAGAGCATGTGGATGCGGTTGCCCGAGCCGCTGGTGTCGCCGAAGAACGTGGGAAGCTGGTCGGGTTCGACGTTCGCCTCGGCCAGCAGGACGGCGTCGCCGCGCCGCCACTGGACGTGTTGGCGCATCTCGGTGAGGAACTCGAAGTCCTTCGGCGAGTCCGGGTTGCCCGGCTCCGTCAGCTCGATGATGAACGGCACCGCGTCCATCCGGAAGCCGGAGACGCCGAGCTGGAGCCAGAACGACATGATCTTCTTGACCTCGGCCCGGACCTCCGGGTTGGCGAAGTTGAGATCCGGCTGGAACTTGTAGAACCGGTGGTAGAACCACGCCTTGGCGGTGCGGTCGTAGCTCCAGGTCTCCTTCTGCTCGCCGGGGAAGACCATGCCCTGGTGCCGGTCGGCCGGCTCGGTGTCGGACCAGAGGAACCAGTCCCGGTACGGCGAGTCCGGCGAGGAGCGGGCCGACTGGAACCACGGGTGCTCGTCGGAGGTGTGGTTGACCACCAAGTCGATGATCACCCGGATGCCCCGGTTCTGCGCCTGGTGCAGCAGCTCGGCGAAGTCGCCCAGGGTGCCGAAGCGCGGGTCCACGTTGTAGAAGTCGGTGACGTCGTAGCCGTCGTCGCGGTTGGGTGACGGGTGGATCGGGTGCAGCCACAGACAGGTCACGCCGAGGCGGGCCAGGTAGTCCAGCCTCCCGATCAGGCCACGGATGTCACCGACCCCGTCGCCGTCGGAGTCGGCGTACGTGTCGATGTCGAGGCAGTAGACGACGGCTTCGGAATACCAACGGTCACCCATGCCGAAGAAATCTCTCCAGTTGATCATCGCGGCAAACCAGCCGGGCCGACCGGCGACGGCTGTGGGTTACCGTGCCCGTCATGGAGAACGACCTCGTGCCGCCGAGCGAGTTGTTGGACTGGTCCCGGGGCAGCTGGCTGCACCCGCCGGTACGCGTCGAGGAGGGCCCGGCCGGCGAACTGGTCGTCGAGCCGGCCGCGGAGAGCGACTTCTGGCGGCGGACCAGTTACGGCTTCGTGCACGACGACGGCCCGGCCCTGCTGGCGCCGCTGCCGGTCGGCACCGCGATGGAGGTGAGCTTCCGGCTCGACTTCTCGGCGCAGTTCGACCAGGCCGGCGCGTTCGTCCGCGTCGACGAGCGGACCTGGACCAAGGCCGGCGTCGAGGTGAGCGACGGCGAGTCGCAGCTCGGCGCTGTGGTGACCCGGGAGTTCTCCGACTGGTCGGTGGCGCCGGTGCCGGAGTGGGCGGGCCGGGAGGTGACGGTCCGGGTCAGCCGGGCGGGTGACGCGGTGACCGTTCGCGCCCGGGTCGACGACGAACCGTGGAGACTGGTCCGGCTCGCTCCGCTGGACCCGACGGCGGAGGCCCTGGCCGGCCCGTTCTGCTGCGCGCCGTCCCGCGCCGGTCTGACAGTGGTGTTCACCGGTTGGCGGCAGGGTCCGGCGGACACCGCGCTGCACCCGGAGGTGTGAATCGGGCCCCGGTGGGTATGACCCTCCGATCCCCGACAGCCGACCGGAAGGACCACCATGGCGTACGCCCAGGCTGGCGACCCGTCCGAGTTCACCGGGTTGACCGGCTGGGTGGCCTCGGTGATCGAGGTGATGGGCCCGGTCGGAGTGGCGCTGCTGGTGGCGCTGGAGAGCATCGTCCCGCCGATTCCCAGTGAGATCGTGCTGGCGCTCGCCGGCTTCCTCGCGCACGAGGGCAAGTTCAACGTCTTCGTCGTGGTGCTGGCCGCGACGGTCGGCTCGCTGGTGGGCGCGTTGGTGCTCTACTGGCTCGGCGCGGCGCTGGGCGAGGAACGACTCAAGCGCTGGTTGGACCACATTCCCCTGGTGGACAGCGACGACCTGGAACGGGCCGACAAGTGGTTCGAGCGGCACGGCCGGTGGGCGGTGCTGATCGGCCGGGTGGTGCCGGTGGTCCGCAGCCTGGTCTCCGTGCCGGCCGGGGCCAACCGGATGCCGATGGGTGAGTTCATCCTGCTCACCACGATCGGCAGCGGGGTGTGGAACGGTCTCATCGTGGGGGCCGGCTATGCGCTGGGCAGCCGTTGGCAGGACGTCGCACGTTACAGCGACTGGTTCAACTACGCGATCGTCGCGGTCTTCGTCGTGATGGTGGCCAGTTGGGCGATCCGCAAGGTCCGCAAGCGTCGGGACCGCGACGACCGGCGGTCGGTGACCGCCGGTCGCTGATCCGCTGTGCCGCTGGCGCTTCGGAAGGCCAGCGGGGTGGTCAGGGCAGGGTGTCCAGGTGCGGTCCCACGGTGTTGGCGAAGCCATTGCCGTTGCTGACGTCCCAGTTCACCGACCAGGTCATCGCGCCCCTGATGCCCGGGTAGGTGCGCGGCGGGCGGAAGCTGCCGCAGTTGGTGGCCCGGGCCAGGCAGTCCAGGGCGGCGTTGACCACGCTGGGCGCGACGATGCCGCCGCCGGCCGCCCCAGCTCCGGCGGGCAGACCGAGGCCGACCTGGTCGGGGCGGAGCCCGGCCTCCAACTGGATGCAGGCCAACGCGACGATGAAGTTCACGGTGCCCTGGCCGTACGCGGCGTTCTGGTCGCAGCCGAGCATCGCGCCGGAGTTGTAGTACTGCGTGTTGACGACGGTGAGGATGTCCTTGATGTCGAGCGCCAGCTTGAAGTAGCCGCCGGCCGGGTTCTGCATGTCGATGGTCTGCGGCGCCATCGCGATGATCAGGCCCGATCCGATCTTGGCCCGCAGGGCGCGCAGCGCCTGCGCCATGTACGTCGGGTTGAGTCCGTTCTCCAGGTCGATGTCGATCCCGTCGAAGCCGTACCTGGCGATCAGCGCGGCGGCCGTGTCGGCGAACGCGGTGGCTGAGGCGGCGTTGTTCACTGTGACCCGGCCGGTCTCGCCGCCGACGGAGAGAATCACCCGCTTGCCCCGGCTGTGCAGGGTGCGGACGTCAGCGGTGAAGTCCGCGTCGGTGTAGCCGCCGAGCGAGGCGGCCAGTCCGGGGTCGACGCCGAAGGTGAGCGCGCCGGGCGTCGAGGTGGCCTCGGCGAAGGCGACCGCCACGAGGTCGTACTCGGTGGGGACATCGCGCAGCCGCAGCTCGACCGCGGGGTTGTCGAAGTTGTGCCAGTACCCGGTGAGCAGGTGCTTCGGCAACCCACCGGTGGGTGGGTCGGTCGGCGGTGGGGTGGTCGGCGGAGGCGTCGTCGGCGGAGGCGTGGTGGGTGGGGGCGTGGTGGGTGGAGTGCCGCCGCCGCAGGACACGCCGTTGAGCTGGCAGCCGCTCGGCGAACCGGAGCCGCTGGCCAGGAAGCCGAAGGAGACCGACGCCCCCGGGGCGACGGTGCCGTTCCAGGACCTGTTGGTGAAGGTGTGCCGCTGGCCGGTGGAGCTGAGCAACGCGTCCCAGTAGCTGCCGAGGGTGGTGCCGGACGGCAGGTCGAAGGTCAGGTTCCAGCCGTTGATGGTCGAGCTGCCGCCGTTGGTGATCGTGTACTTCCCCTCCCAGCCCGAGCCCCAGTCGGCGGTCTTGACGAAGCTGGCGGTGGCGCCGGCGGCATAAGCGGGCAGCGCCACCCAGGCCGCGCCGAGGGTGGCCGCGAGGGCGGCGACGAGGGACAGGACAAGAGATCTGGAGCGTTTCATGCGACCCTCCGGGCCCGGACGGGCATTTATGGACGTCAACGTTGCCGCTAATTATTAAGACAGTTAACTGTTTCTGTCCAGAGCACCCATCGGAGAGGCCTGCGGGCGGCGGAGCACCGCCTGCTCAACTGCCGACCACACGCTCGTCGTGACCAGGTAGATCACCGCGGCGAGCGGCAGCACCAGCGCCACCAGCACCGTCGTGAACGGCAGCAGAGGCAGCAGCCGGCCGAGCGTGGCCGCCCCCGGCCCCTCGGTCGGCGTACCGGCCACAGTGCCCACCGCCGCCGACGCCCGCCGGGCCCGCCGCGACGACCACCAGGCCACCGCCAGCAACACCACCAGCAGTACGCCGAACAGCGGTCCGGCAGCACCGGCCAGCCCGTCGCTGAGATGGTGACCCAGCGGCACGCCGGCCAACCGCTCGTCCAGCAGCCCGGTGCCGCCCTCGCTGGTGCTGAACAACCGGTACAGCACCAGCAGGAACGGCGCCTGGATGAGCAGCGGCAGGCAGCCGGTGACCGGGTTCGCGCCGGCCTCGCGGTACAACGTGAAAACCTCGCGCTGAAGCGACGCGGGGTCGTCCGCGTACCGCTGCTGAAGCTCACGCACCTGCGGGGCGAGCGCCGCGCGGCGCCGCTCACCGCGGACCTGCGCGACGGTCAGCGGCGAGATCAGCAGCCGGACGGCGATGGTGAAAAGCACGATGGCGGCGGCTGTCGCTCCGCCGCCGGCCAGTGGTTCGAGCAGCTCGGTGAGCCAGTTCAGCGCGCTGCCGGCAGCGGCGACAGCGTCGTGCAGTGGTGCGAAGGCAAGCATGGGAAACCCCTCGGTCCGATTCCGGTGAGGCCCTCCCCCGGGCGGCGTCCGCCCAGCAAGGGGGGCCGGTGACGGCGGGATCGGCCGCGCGGCGGCGAGGCGCTACGCGGCCGAGGGGTGCCCCGGAGCACGGGGACGAGGTCGACCCGCCGCATCCGGGTCGATCTGGCGGGGCATTCGGCGACTGCGGGAGCGGGCCCGCAGGCCGGCCGAGCGCGGCCCCGCACCGGGCACGCCCGCCCGGTCGCGCACCCGGGCCGCGAGCACCACCGCGAGCAGCACCAGGGCGGTCATCGCGGCGCCCGCCAGCAGGTCCACAGGGCGGCCTGCGAGCAGGGTGAGCTGGGCGAACGCGGACATCCACGCGACCCCGACATAGCCCAGCAGCACCGGCACGGGCTCAGCATAGGACCCGCTGTCTCGTCACCCGGCCGAATCGGCGGCCCGCCTTCGAGGACGACGTGCCGCCGCCACGTTTCCCGGCATCGCCACGTTGGGTAACCAAGCGAAGGACCGACGCGGACGGACCGCGAACGGCAGAAACGGACGGGTGATGTCGATGACCGGTCAGGTGGCGGACGCGCTGAGCGACAGGGCTGCGGCCACCGGGTTGCTCACCGTGGGTGTCGAGGAGGAGTTCCTGCTCGTCGACCCGCACACCGGGGCCGCGGTCCCGGCCGTGGACCTCGTCATGGAGCAGGTGCCGGCCGAACTTCGCGGGCAGGTGGAGCGGGAGTTCCAGACCAGTCAGATCGAGATCGGCAGCCCGCCCGGCCTGGAGCTCTCGTCGATCCGGCACTCCCTCGGCGTCCTGCGTAAGGCGCTCTCCGACGCCGCCGAGCGGGCCGGCGTACGCCTGCTCGCCATCGGCACCGGCCCGGTCGACGGCCCGGTGCCACCGGTGGTCGACAAGCCACGCTTCGACCGCATGATCGAGCGGTTCCGGCTGCTCGTCCCCGGCCCCGGCAACAACGGCATGCACGTCCACGTCGGGGTGCCCGACCCGGACACCGGCGTGCAGGTGCTCAACCATGTACGGCCGTGGCTGCCGATGCTGCACGCGGTGACCACCAACTCGCCGTTCTCCCGGGGCGAGGACACCGGCTACGCCAGTTGGCGCTCGGTCGAGTGGGAGCGCTGGCCGTCGGTGGCGCCGACCCCGTTCCTGGAGTCGCACGAGCACTACCAGCGGCTGATCCGCCAGTTGATCTCCAGCGGGGTGATGCTCGACGAGGGGATGCTCTACTGGTACGCCCGCCTGTCGGCGAAGTACCCGACCGTCGAGCTGCGGATCGGCGACGTCTGCCCGTCGGTGGACGACGCGGTGCTCGTCGCCGCGCTGGTCCGGGCGCTCGTCGCCACCGCCATGGCGGATGTCGAGGCCGGCCGGCCGGCGTTGCAGACCGACCACCACCTGCTGGTCGGGGCGCACTGGCGGGCCGCCCATGACGGCCTGGAAGGCGAAGCCGTCGACGTCACGAACGGTGAGCTGCGCCCGGCCTGGGAGCTGTTGGACCGGTTTGTGGAGCGGATGCGGCCGGCGCTGGAGCAGCACGGCGACTGGGCCGAGGTGAACGACCTGCTGGGCGGCTTGCGCCGGCACGGCAGCGGCGCGGCACGGCAGCGTGCGGTGTTCGAACGCACCGGCCGACTCACCGACGTGGTGCAGGACGTCGCACGGCAGACCCGCGGCTGATCACCGCGTGACAAGATGAGCCCGTGGCGCAACGGCTGATCGTCATCGGCGGGGACGCCGCCGGAATGTCGGCGGCGTCCCAGGCCCGACGCCGCCGTGACCGTGGCGACCTGGAGATCGTGGTCTTCGAGCTGGGCAACTTCACCTCCTACTCGGCGTGCGGCATCCCGTACTGGATCAGCGGCCTGGTGCCCGGCCCCGAGGCGTTGATCGCCCGCGACCCGGAGACGTTCCGCACCGAGTACGCGATGGACGTCCGGATGCGCCACGAGGTCACGGCCATCGACCTGGAACGCCGCGAGGTCGTGGCCCGGGACCTGACGGGCGGCGGCGAGGTCCGCGAACGCTTCGACGACCTGATGTACGCCACCGGCGCGGTGCCGGTGAAGCCGCAGTGGGCGGTCACCGACGCGGACGGCGTGTTCGGCATGCAGACCCTCGACGACGGTGCTGCGCTACGACACTGGCTGGACGCCGACCCGCAGCCACGCCGGGCCGTGGTGGTCGGCGGCGGTTACATCGGCGTCGAGATCGCCGAGGCCCTGATCCAACGCGGCCTCTCGGTGACCCTGGTGGAGGCGGGCGAGCAGCCCATGGCGACAGTCGACGCCGACATGGCCGAGCTGGTCACCGAGGCCATGCGCGGCCTCGGCGTCACCATCCGCACCAGCCTGCCGGTGACTGGCCTGGAACAGCGGGACGGCCGGGTCTCCGCGGTGGTCACCGCCGAGGGGCCGATCCCGACCGACGTCGTGGTCCTGGGCCTCGGCGTACGCCCCAACGCTGCGCTCGCCAAGGCCGCCGGGCTGCCCCTCGGACCGACCGGCGGGATCCGGGTGGACCGCCGGATGCGGGTGCCCGAGCACCCCGGCGTCTGGGCGGCCGGTGACTGCGTGGAGACCCTGCACCGGGTCAGCGGGTTGCCGGTGCACGTGCCGCTCGGCACGCACGCCAACAAGCAGGGCCGGGTCGCCGGGATCAACATCGGCGGCGGGTACGCCACCTTCACCGGCGTGATCGGCACGGCTGTCACGAAGGTCTGCGACCTGGAGGTGGGCCGGACCGGCCTGCGCGAACGGGAGGCCACCGCCGCCGGCTTCGAGTTCGTCTCGGTGATCGCCGAGTCGACCAACCGGGCCGGCTACTACCCCGGCGCCCGGCCGATGACGGTCAAGCTGATCGCCGAGCGCCCCAGCGGTCGGTTGCTCGGCGCGCAGATCGTCGGCTGGTCCGAGGCGGCCAAACGGATCGACACACTGGCCGTGGCGTTGTGGAACGGCATGACGGTGGACGATATGACGCAGCTCGACCTGGGCTACGCTCCGCCGTACGCGCCGGTCTGGGATCCGGTGCTCATCGCCGCCCGAAAAGCGGTCGACGCGCTCGCCGCCCTCGACCGTTGACCCGCGCCCGCCGTGGAGGACCACCCCGTGACCCAGACCCCGACCCGGCCGACCGTGCGTCGGCGTCCCACGATGGTGGACGTGGCCCGGCGGGCCGACGTCAGCCTGAAGACGGTCTCCCGGGTCGTGAACGACGAGCCGGTGGGGCAGGAACTGGTCGGCCGGGTGCTGGCCGCCATCGCCGAGCTGGGCTTCCGACGCAACGACATCGCCCGTAACCTGCGCTCCCGGCAGCTCAACGCCACCGTCGGGCTGCTGATCGAGGAGATCGCCAACCCGTTCTACGCGACCATCGCCAGCGTCGCCGCCGAGATCGCGGCCGCGCACGGCACCATGCTGATCACCGCGTCGTCGGAGGAGGACCCGGAGCGGGAACGCGCCCTGCTCCAGGACTTCACCCAACGCCGCGTCGACGGTCTGCTGGTGGTGCCGGCGGGCCTGGACCACTCGTTCCTGCGTCGCGAGGTCGAGCTGGGCATGCCTGTGGTGTTCCTGGACCGGCCGCCGCAGGGGCTGCACGCCGACGCCGTGCTGTTGGACAACCGGGGTGGCAGTCACGCCGGGGTGAGCGCGCTGCTCGACGAGGGGCACCGGCGGGTGGGTCTGCTGCTCGGCGCGCCGAGCGTGCCCACCATGCGGGAGCGGCTGGCCGGGGCGCGGTCGGCGCTGGACGCTGCCGGCGTCGAACCGGACGAGTCGCTGATCCGCGAGCGGCTCATCGCGCCCGAGGAGGCCGGCCGAGCGGTCGCCGCGCTGCTCGACCTCCCGGAGCCGCCCACCGCGTTCTTCTGCGCCAACAACCGGCTCACCGTCGGCGCGCTCCAGGAGCTGCACCGGCGGGGCAGTGACGCCGCGCTTGTCGGTTTCGACGACTTCGAGCTGGCCCACCTGATGCCCCGACCGCTGACCGTCGTCGCCTACGACACGAGAGAGCTGGCCAAGGTGGCCACCGAACGCCTCTTCCAGAGAATCGCCGGAGACGACACCCCACCCGACACCACGGTCCTCCCCACCAGGCTCCTAAAACGCGGCCTAACCTGACCCCCTGATCCCGCGCCCCCGGGCCCGCCTGACCCCCGCGATCTTGCACTTACTGTTGGCGACCTGCGCAGGGATGCGCCTTTTGCCGGGACAGAATGTGCAAGATCGCGGGGGTCAGGGCGCGGGGACGAGGGCGCGGGGACGGGGTCAGGGCGCGAGGGCGGGGTCAGGGCGCGGGGGTCAGGAGGGCTTCGACCTCTGCTTTTGTCGGGGGGTTGGCGCCTCGGCGGGCGCAGGTCAGGGCGGCCACCGTGGCGGCCTGTCGGAGCACCGCACCCCACTGCTGCGGAGTCACCGCGGCCAGCCGGTCGGCCGGGCTGTCGCCGAGCGCGTCGAGGTCGGCCAGCGCGGCCAGCAGGCCACCGGTGAACGAGTCGCCGGCGCCGACGGTGTCGACCACCGTGGTGCGGACCGCCGGCTCCTCGTGCAGCGAGCCGTCGGGCGCGAGCAGCAAGGCGCCGTCCCCGCCCCGGGTCACCACGGCGCAGGACACACCGGCGGTACGCCATTCGGTCATCACGTCGGCCACCGAACGGTCCGGGTAGAGCCAGGCGAGGTCCTCGTCGCTGGCCTTGACCAGGTGCGCGATGCGAACCTGCCGGCGTACCCGCTCCTGCTCCGCCGCCCGGTCGGTGACGATGCTCGGGCGCAGGTTGAGGTCGATGGAGACGGTGAGCCCGTCCCGCTGGTGTTCCCGGGCGAGCAGGCCCTCCAGCGCCTCCGCGCCGGGTGCCAACGCGAGCGCGAGGGACCCGCTGTGCAGCGCGATCGCCGGTGACCCCGCCAGCTCGGGCAACTCCTGCGGCGTCCACTGCCAGTCGGCCGCACCGGCCAGCCGGAACTCGTAGCTGGCCTGCCCGGCGGCGTTCAGAGTGGCCACCGCCACCGACGTGGGCTCCGCGGCGCGTACCGCCCACTCCAGGTCCACGCGGTTGGCGCTCAGATGCGCGACGAGTTGCCGACCGTAGTCGTCGTCGGCGAGTCGGGCCAGCAGTCGTACCGGCTGGTCGAGCCGGGCCAGGGTGACGGCGACGTTCGCCGGCGAACCACCCGGGACGGCACGCTGCCCCTCGGCCGTGACGACCAGGTCGATCAGCGCCTCACCCGCGACGACGATCACGCGGTCACCTCCCCCGGTGCGAGCGGGCCGGTGCCGCCGAGCCCGTCGGCCGCGCGGGACAGCAGTACCGCCTGGTAGGCGTGGTAGACGTCCGGCCGGCCGTGCCAGACCGTGTCGGCGGGCAGGTTCTGCGCGTCCAACTCGTGCCGCCATCCGGTCTGGTCGATGAGACTGCGGCGGGCGTACGCCCAGAAGACCCGGTACCAGTCGAGGTAGACCGCGTCCCCGGTACGGCGACGCAGGGTGATCGCCGCGCCGAGGGCCTCGGCGAGAACCCAGTGCATCCGGGAGCGCACCACCGGCTGGTCGTCCCAGTCGATGGTGTAGACGAAGCCGTCCGCGCCGTCGACCGCCCAGCCGCGACGCACGGCGGCGGCGAACAGGGACCGGGCGTCGGCGAGCAGCCAGCGGGGTGGCTGCGGCAGCACCGCCTCCAACTCCAGCAGCAGCCGGGCCCACTCCAGCCAGTGCCCGATCGTGGAGCCGTACGGCCGGAACGGGTCGGCGGGCTGGTCCCGGTTGTAGTCGGGCAGCGGCGTCCAGTCGGTGGTGAAGTGCTCGGGGAGCCGCCAGTCGTGTCGGGCCGCCTCACCGTGCACGAGGTGGGTGGCGATCCGCAGGGCCCGGTCGGCCCAACTCGCGTCACCGGTGGCGGCGGTAGCGGCGAGGAACGCCTCGACCATGTGCATGCTGCTGTTGGCGCCCCGGTAGTCCTCGGTGACCGTCCAGTCCCGGTTCCACGATTCGCGGACAGCGCCGGCGTCGTCGTCCCAGAACCGGTCCCGCACGACGGCCAGCACGTCGGCGAGCAGCCGGTCCGCGCCGGGGCGTCCGGCGCGCGCGGCGCTGGAGGCGGCGAGCAGCACGAACGCGTGGTCGTAGCCGGCCTTGCGGTCGTTGACGGGTGCTCCCTGCTGGTCCACCGCGCCGAACCAGCCGCCGTACCGGTCGTCACACAGCAGCGTGCTGAGCGCGGCGATCCCGTGGTCGACCAGGGCGGCGGCGTCCGGGTCGCCGTTGCGGTGGGCGAGGGCGGCCACGTGGGTCATCCGGCAGGTGATCCAGGTGTGGATGGGTTCTCCGCGATCCGGGGTGCGGTCGTCGGTGAGCCACCAGAAGCCGCCCTCGGGCCGAAGCGAGCGGCGGGCGGTGTTGAGCAGCGTCCGGGTCTGGTCGACGAGGAACTCGTCCAGCTCGGGCAGGTCTGGTGACCCCGGCGGGGCAGGGGTCGTTGCGGCGTCGGATCGGGGCACGTCGGTCATTTCAGCTGGTCACCGTGGGGTAGGAAAGGGACATACGGCCAGGATCGGCGAACGGACCGGGTCCGCGCCGCAAAACTGCCAACGGTACGCCACGATTCGACTGGCCAGGGTCGGCGCGCAGCTAGAGGGCTTTCCTCCTATTTGACCGTTGACATCGTTGTCACCGTTCAACCCTGCTCCGGCAGCCGGCCGACTGTCAATTCCGGCTGCGTCACACCGACCCGGAGCGGCTCCGCTCAGTAGTAGTCGTCGATCGGCTGGCGTGCCTCGTCGAACAGCGCCGGCCCCTCGTAGCGGACCGGGGGCAGCGGCGGGGTGGCCGGCTTGACCTCCTCGAACTGCTCGGTGGACAGCGCGTACACCACCCGTCCGAGGCCGGACCGGTCGATCGCCGTCGCGCACATCGCGCAGGGCTGACAACTGGTGAACATGGTGGTGCCGGCGGCCACCTCGGGAGTGAGTTCCCGAGCCGCCCAGCGGGCCAGCTTCAACTCCGGGTGAGCGCTGATGTCCGCGTCGGAGACCACGGTGTTGTGGTCCTCGATCAGGACGACGCCGGCCGCGTCGACAAGCAACGAGCCGAACGGCCGTTCGCCGGAAGCCCCCGCCCGCCTGGCGATGTCGACGGCATGGCGGAGAAACTTCTCGTCGTCGGGGGTCATCGGTCCTCCTGGGTTCTGTGATGTGCGGCCACTGCCGCAAGGGTCCGCCAGGCGCGTTCGGGCTGGCGGATCTCGGTCAGGTCACCGTTGAACGGGTCCAGCACGACCGTCTCCGCGCCGAGCACACGAAGCTGGTCCAGGTCGGCGACGATCTGGTCGATGGTGCCGACACCGGCGAGCCGGTCCGGGTCGGTGATCGGTTCCCGGGTCTCCTGGAGCGCGATCCGCGGCACCAGCGCGGGCACCGGGCGACCCAACTCGCCGGCGATGTCCGTCAGTCGTCCGACCGCCTCGGCCAGCCGTCCCGGCGTGAACCGCAGCGGATGCCAGGCGTCACCGAGCATCACCGCGCGACGCATGCCGGCCTCGCTGTTGCCACCGACCCAGATCGGGATCGCTGCCGTGTCGTAGTCGTCGGTGTCCTGCCAGGCCGCACGCATGGTGTGCAGGTACTCGTCGGTCAGCGCGCCGCGCTGCCGGAACGGCACGCCGAGCGCCTCGAACTCCTGCCGGGCCCAGCCGACGGCGACACCGAGGACGAGCCGCCCGCCGCTGAGCCGGTTGAGGTTCGCCGCCATCCGGGCGGTGAGCAGCGGATGCCGGTACGGGACGATGAGCACAGTGGTGCCCAGCCGAACCCGGCTGGTCACCCCGGCCAGCCAGGACAGCGTGGTGAACGGCTCGTAGAACGGCGCCGGATACTGCTCGGCCACGTCCGGGGTCACCGCGATGTGATCGGAGACCATCAACAGGTCGAAGCCGAGACCCTCCACCGTCTGCGCCCACCGACGCAGCACGTCGGGGTCGGTGCCCGGGGCGAAGTTCGGTACGTTCACACCAATCTGCACCCGTCCACGCTAGCCACTGTGGACCGGTGTGTGAACGCCGCAGCCCGGCTGAGTCACCTGGCAGCCGCCGCGGATCGCCGCACGACTCAGGAGCGCCGGATGGATCTGCCCGAAGGACTCGACTGGGTACGAGGATCACCGGCCGGTCGCGCCTGGCTGGCCGCACTCCCGACGTGGCTGAACGAGTGCGCCGAGCGCTGGTCGCTGCGGGTCGGGCCGCCCTTCCGGCAGGCGTACGCGTCACTGGCGCTCCCCGCCCACCTGCCCGATGGCACCGCTGTGGTGCTGAAACTCCAGTATCCCGACGAGGAGAGCCGGCACGAGGCCGACGCGTTGGCACTCTGGGACGGCGTCGCGGCGGTCCGTCTGCTCGCCCACGACCCCGGGCGGCGTGCCCTTCTGCTCGAACGCTGCCAGCCCGGCACTCCCCTGCACGACCTTGCGCCGGACCGGGCGCTGGACGTGGTGGTCGGACTGCTCCCCCGGCTCTGGCGACCGGCCGACACGCCGTTCACCCCGCTCGCACGGGAGGCCGCCGGCTGGATCGACCGGATGCCCCGGGCCTGGGAGCGGGCCGGCCGACCGTACGAGCGACGACTGCTGGATGCGGCGCTCGACCTGCTCAGCGGACTGGCGTCGAGCCAGGGCGAGCAGGTGCTGGTCA
Organism: Micromonospora sp. DT15; assembly: GCF_049841475.1. Lineage (NCBI taxonomy): Bacteria > Bacillati > Actinomycetota > Actinomycetes > Micromonosporales > Micromonosporaceae > Micromonospora > Micromonospora sp. DT15. Next base: position 84,557 of record NZ_JBNCKJ010000009.1, on the reverse strand, counting down.
ACCAGGACCTGCACGCCGGCAACATCCTCGCCGCCAACGCGCTCGGCGGCGACGCGCTCGGCGGCGATCGAGGGCCGTGGCTGGCGATCGACCCGAAGCCGCTGACCGGGGAACGGGAGTTCTCGGTCGTGCCGATGGTGCGCGGCCCGGAGTTGGGCCACTCACCGGCCGCCGTCCGGCATCGACTGGACCGGTTCAGCACCGACCTGGGACTGGACCGGGAACGGGTCCGAGGCTGGACGATCGGACACACCCTGTCCTGGGGCCTCGCCGACGACACAGTCTTCCCCGAGAAGATCGAGGTGGTCCGCTGGCTGCTCGACGGCGACTGAGTTCCAGCAGCGCGCAGGGTTCCCGCACCCGCCCCAACTCCGCGATCTTGCACTTTCTGTCCCGACACAGCGCGCGTATCCACCCATACCGACAACACAAACCGCAAGATCGGCGGGCGCGGGGCGCGGGTGCCCGGGTGGGCGGGTCAGGTGGTTTGGCAGGTGCGGCACCAGTACAGGTTGCGGCCGGCCAGTTCGCCGCGACTGATCTCGGTGCCGCAGACGTGGCAGGGTGCTCCCGGGCGGCGGTAGACGTACACCTCGCCGCCGTGCCGGTCCACGCGCGCCGGCCGGCCCATGGCCTCTGGCAGGTGCGCGTCGCGGACCGTGTCGATCCGACCGTGCTCGACAGCGAGCCGCATCAAGCCGACCAGGTCGGCCCAGAGCGCGTCCCAGCCGGTACTGGTCAACTGTCGGCCCGGCATCGTGGGCGGCAGTCCCGCCCGGAACAGCGCCTCGGTCACGAAGATCAGACCGGTGCCGGCCACCACCGACTGGTCCAGCAGCAGAGCGGCGAGAGGGGTGGGGCTACGGGCGATCCGGGCGTACGCCCGCTCCGGGTCGGCGTCGGCGCGCAACGGATCCGGCCCGAGACGGTCCCGCAGCGCGGCCACCTCGGGTGGGGTGAACAGCTCACAGGCCGTAGGCCCGCGCAGGTCGAGCCAGTGCCGGTCGCTGGCCAGCCGGAGTCGCACCTGCCCGACCGGCTCCGGCGGCTCCCCCGGCCCGTCGGTGAACTTGCCATACAACCCGAGGTGTACGTGCAACGTCAGCTCGCCGGCGTAGTGGTGCAGCAGGTGTTTCCCGTACGCTTCGGTGCCCTCCAGCACTGTCCCGGAGAGCCGGGCGGCACCCTCGGCGAAGCGGCCCTGCGGGCTGGCGGCGAGCAGCTTGTCCCCGGCGAACAGCTCGGCGTGCCGGGCCGCCAGGCGATGGATCGAGTGTCCTTCTGGCACAGGTGCCAAGGATAGCCAGCCCCGCCCGACCGGCCCGCGCGCTGATCCGCACCGGGCCCGCCGCCGCCTCGACCGACCCGGTCCCCGTCGCGTTGATCGACTCGGGTTTCAGGAAATCGGGGTGTCCACGGAGGCGGGAAACCGCGACTTCCAGGAAGCCGAGTCGATCAACGCGACGGGGCTGGTCCGGGCCAGGCGGCGAGGCCCGCCGAGGCCGGTCTTGGCGGCCGTACCCAGGATTGGTGTCAGGAAACGCCCAGGTGGGTATTTGAGGGCCGACACCGCGTGGGTGCCACCCTTTCCGTCGGCCACCACGCATTCATCAGGAGGTGTGTAGTGGTCAGGATTCCTTCGCTGTCCCGCCGGTCCGAGCCGGCACCGACGCGGGACGAGAACCTCGACGGCCAAGTGGACGGCCGCGACACCCCGGTCACCGAGCCCGCCCAGTCCGACGACAGCGTCGGCCGCCCGGTGGTCACCGACCGGGACGCCGACCAGACGACGTACCGCAGCGCCGGCACGACCGACGGCCAGATCAGTGAGGCCGAGCGGCGGGCCAACGAGCGGGCGGCGGTGGCCCGAGCTGCCACCGGTCGACCGGCGGAGGTCGACTCCCGGGGCACCGCCCGCCCGGTCGCGCCCGAGCCCTCGAACGGCACGGCCCGCCCGGTCGCACCCGAGCCCGTGAACGGCACGACCCGCCCGGTCACGCCGGAGCCCCGCACCGGCACCACCAGCAAGGTGGAGACCGAGGCCCGGCCCGCCGTCGCCCCGACCACTGAGCGGACCGCCGAGCGCACCGCCGAGCGGGACGCCGACCTCGACAGCACCACCCGTCGGCCCGACACCACCGACCGGGTCACGGCCGACAGTGCCGTCACGGACCGGACCACCACGGACCGCACTGTCGACCCGACCCCGGGCGCGACCACGCCTGAGCCGCCGGTGACGCGTGGCCCGAAACCGCGGGCCAGTCTGCTCGCCACCCTCGGCCTGATCGTCTCGGTCGTCGGTGCGACGTTCGTGCTGACCGGAACCTTGGCCGGGTACGGCATCGGGCTCGGCGCGTTCGGCGCGGTGCTGTCGGTGCTCGGCCTGATGGCCACCCGCCGCCGGCACGTCGCCGGCAAGACCGACGCGCTCTTCGGGGTGCTGATCGGTCTGGCCGCGGTCGTGATCGGGGTGCTCGCGATGACCGGCCAGTTCGACTGGCCGACCACCGACGGCGACTGGGTGCAGCGCTTCCGTGAGTGGCTTGACTCACAGTTTGTCGATCGTTTCTAGCGGGCACTGTTCCGCTCGCCGGTGATGCACCGGCGAGCAGCCGGCGGTTCGCCGGCAACCCGATCAGTCCGGTGGTTCACCGGCCGGGAGACACCCTTTCAGGGGCGGCGGTTCGCCGCCCCTGAAGTGTTTCCGGGGTTCGACGTCTCCGGTCCAGATCGCCGGAGGATTCGCGCGTCACCCGGCGATCCCCCACCCCACACTGCCGGGCGAACCATGTACGCCAGCCTTTGCTCTGCTGCCCTATATGCGCCAGGGGGTCGGGGCCAGGTGTCCGATGAGTGGCGCCGGGAAGTGGTGGCGGATTCCGCTACTCGCCGGTGAGGGCGACGCCGTCTGGTGGCGCACATAAGGCAGCAGAGCAAAGGCTGCGAACCGGCCTCCCGGCCCTGCCTCTGAGCTCTGCCTGCCGGATCTCGGCTCCGACGCAACGAATCGCCTCGGAGGTCTCACCACACGCAACGGATCTACGCCCTGCGCAACTCCTGGCGGTGGATCCTGCCGCTCACGCCGCATACCGTTGAGCAACGGCGCCAGCCCGTGGGCCACGGTGGCCGGGCGCGCCCGACCCCTGGGAGCAGGACAATGACGATGGACGCCACCAGCCAGCGCCTGTTGATGTGCCGGCCGACGTACTTCGCCGTCGACTACGCGATCAACCCCTGGATGGACCCGAGCGCGCCGGTCGACGCCGCGCTGGCCGTCCGGCAGTGGGAGCAGCTGCGCCAGACGTACCTTGACCTGGGCCACACCGTCGAGGAGATCACTCCGGTGCCCGGCCTGCCCGATATGGTCTTCGCCGCCAACGGCGGCACCGTGATCGACGGCAAGGCGATGGCCGTGCAGTTCCGGGACCCGCAGCGCGCCGACGAGGCGCCGGCGTTCCGGGCCTGGTTCGAGGCCGCCGGCTTCGAGATGTACGACCCGAAGCACGTCAACGAGGGCGAGGGTGACGTCCTGCTGGCCGGTGACCACCTGCTGGCCGGCACCGGCTTCCGTACGGCGCACGCCGCGCACGCCCAGTTGCAGGAGGTCTTCGGCTACCCGGTGATCACCATGCAACTGGTCGACCCGCGCTTCTACCACCTGGACACCGCGTTGACAGTGCTCGACGAGCGGACCGTGGCGTACCTGCCGGAGGCGTTCTCCCCGGGCAGCCAGGCTGTGCTGCGCCGGCTCTTCCCCGACGCGGTGCACGCCACCATGGCCGACGCCGAGGTGCTGGGGTTGAACGCGGTCAGCGACGGGCGGCACGTTGTGCTGCCCGCGCAGGCCACCGACCTGGCCGCCAAGCTGCGCGACCGGGGCTACGAGACCATCGGGGTCGACCTGTCCGAGCTACGTAAGGCCGGCGGCGGACCGAAGTGCTGCACGCTGCGACTCCGTCAGGGAAAGGCAAGCAAGTGATCGTGGATGACAAGCTGCGTACGCCGGGAGCGGTCCGGGACGCCGAGCGCTGGACCGCGCACAACTACCACCCCCTGCCGGTGGTGATCTCGTCCGCCGAGGGTGCCTGGCTCACCGACGTTGACGGCCGCCGCTACCTGGACTGTCTGGCCGGCTACTCCGCGCTGAACTTCGGTCACCGGCACCCGCAGTTGATCGCCGCCGCGCACGCCCAACTGGACCGGCTGACGCTGACCAGCCGTGCGTTCATCCACGACCAGTTCGCCGACTTCTGTCGGGAGCTGGCGGAGCTGTGCGGCAAGGACCTCGTGCTGCCGATGAACACCGGCGCCGAGGCGGTGGAGACCGGGATCAAGGTGGCCCGCAAGTGGGGCTACCAGGTCAAGGGCGTGCCCGCCGGCCAGGCCAACATCGTGGTCGCCGAGGGCAACTTCCACGGCCGAACCACCACCATCGTGAGCTTCTCCACCGACGAGGACGCCCGCGCCGACTTCGGGCCGTACACCCCGGGGTTCACTGTCGTGCCGTACGGCGACCTGGAGGCGCTGACCGCCGCGATCGACGAGAACACAGTGGCCGTGCTGCTGGAGCCGATCCAGGGTGAGCAGGGTGTGGTGGTGCCGCCGGAGGGCTACCTGCCGGGCGTACGCCAGGTCTGCACCGAGCGCAACGTGCTGTTCATCGCCGACGAGATCCAGTCGGGTCTGGGGCGTACCGGCGCGACCTTCGCCTGTGACCATGAGGGCGTCGTGCCGGACATGTACCTGCTCGGCAAGGCGCTCGGCGGCGGCATCGTGCCGGTCTCCGCGGTGGCCGCGAACGCAGACGTGCTCGGGGTGCTCAAGCCCGGCCAGCACGGCTCCACGTTCGGTGGCAACCCGCTCGCCTGCGCGGTGGCGATCGAGGTGGTCCGGCTGCTGGCCACCGGCGAGTTCCAGCGCCGTTCGGCCGAGCTGGGTGAGCGGCTGCGGGCCGGCCTGGAAGGGTTGGTCGGCAAGGGTCTGGTCGGGGTACGCGTCCGCGGCCTGTGGGCCGGGCTGGACATCGACCCGGCGCTGATGAGCGGTCGGGAGGCGTGTGAGCGGCTCGCCGAGCGCGGAGTCCTCGCCAAGGACACCCACGGCTCCACCATCCGGCTCGCCCCACCCCTGGTCATCACCGAAGCGGAGATCGACCTCGCAATCGACGCCCTCGCCGAGGTCCTGGCCCCGTAACCCCTGCGTCGATCATGAAGTTATTGCCCTGCGCCTCGGCGTGTCGTGGCAATAACTTCATGAT
>NZ_JBNCKJ010000009.1:0-79290 GCF_049841475.1 Micromonospora sp. DT15 | reverse complement strand
CTGCCGACTATCGTTTTTTTTCCCCCGGGCCGCGGGGGTTGGTGTCTAAATAACTTCATGATCGACCGGGTGGGGGTCAGGGGCGGGGCAGGCGCATCGCCATCGTGGGTGCCTCGGCCATCACTGAGGTGGGAGTGAACGGGGCACCGGTGGGCAGCTCCTCGGCCCGACCGATCTGCACCCCCGGGTACAGCTCGATCATGTCGTTCTCGCCCAGCACCCGGGACTGCTGCGGCGCCAGCGGGATCCGGTCCGACTCGGTCATCGAACCGCCCGGCCGGATGCCCGAGCCGTTGGTGCTGACGTCGGTCACGATGACCTCGCCGACCCGCAGCTCGAAGCGGACGTGACCACGGCTGATCCAGCGCCGGGCCTCGTCGTTGAGCCACTGGCCGAGCATGATCCCGCCGTCCTGCTCGGGAGCCCGACCTGCCACGATCGGCTGTTCCTCGCTGAGCACGAACCGCCGTCGGACCAGGCCGCCGACGCGCACCGCGAGCACCTCGGTACGCGGACGCGGGCCGCCGTCACCGAGCCGTACGCCGTGTCGGGGGCAGGTCGGCACGCCGTTGCGCAGCGCGGGCGGCGGCTGCGCGGCGGGGCTGCGGTCGGCACCCCCGGCGAGGTCGGCGAACGCGCCACCCCCACCACCGCCGCCGAACAGCGCGCAGCCCGACTCCGGGCAGCGCCACTGGCGGGCCAGCAGCTTGACGCCGGTCGGCGACCGTTTGCCGGCCACCGGCGAGTGGCCACCACCGACGTGCGCGATGAACACCGGCCCGCCGGCGCCCGGCACCGGCGCGACCACCCGACCGGGCTGCTCGACCAGCCACGGGAAACGCCCGCGCAGCCCGTCGAAGCGGACCCGGCTGAGCACCGGCAACCCGAGCAGGTCGGCGACCTCCAACATCCGGTCACCCGGGTTGTCCAGCACCTCGACGAGCCCGTCGTCGGCCCAGCGGCGGACGACCATCCGCTCGTTGGAGGTGAGGTCGGCGTCGGAGAGCAACGCCCGGTGCACCACCGCGTAGACCTGGACGCTGTCCTCCTCCAGCTCGCGGGAGAGCGCGTCGATGACCATGCCGAGGCGCAGCAGGCTGGCCGGCCGACCACCGTCGATGTCCTGGTAGCGGATCACCTCGGCCAGGTCGATCACGGCTCGGGCCAGTGACGGGTCCGTGCAGACCCGGCCCTCGATGGCATCCAGAACCTTGCTGATCTCGAATCTCATGCCGCACTCCGGACGATGTCGTCAATTCGCCGGGCCAGCTCGATGTCCCGGTGGGTGACCCCACCGGCCGAGTACGTGACACAGCGGAAGGTCAGGGTCCGCCATCGGATGTCGATGTCGGGATGGTGGTCGAGCTCCTCGGCCACCGTCGCCACCCGGTCCACCACCGCGATGGCCGCCGGGAAACTGCCGAGCTGGACGCTACGACCGATGCCGGTCGGGTCACCCGACCAGTCGGGCAACCGGCTCAGCTCTTCTCGCACCGCGTCCGCGGTGAGCAGGTCTGCCATGACCAGACCCTACCGGTGGTGCCTCCGGAGAGCCGGACGCGCCTCCGGTCCGTATCAATCCCTGACCGTACCGTCCTCAGATCTTACTTCATCAATCGGTTCGCCTGATCCTTGAGTCGTTCCGCATGGTCGTCCCAATCCGGGCCGAATGAGAGAAGATCCGCCGCCGCCTCTCGCAGAAGATCTAAGTCGTCCGGACGCTGGAGACAGGCAAGGCGGTACGCCAAATTGCGAGCCCATGGCGCCAGTGCCATCCAGTCATCCGCCAGAACCTCTCGCAACATCGCGACAATCTCGTCGGCCGACGCGAACGTCACCTGCTCTATGTACTCGCGCGCCACATCAGGCATCCGTCGGGTGCCGGCATCATCGGTGGCACGAATAAGGTCTCTGGCTGCACCAATAGCCGCCTTTGTCCGAGCAATGTTCAGGTCAACATCGAGAGCACTTAGCCGAACGGGGTCACGCTGGTCGTCAATTACGACTACGTGGAGCAAAGCACCAATACCGGGAGCCTGGTCGGCCGATGACCAAGCGGGGTTCTTGGTATTGTCGATCACGCCTCGGATTCCGCCTGGGAACTCAACTTCAATTCCCCATGGCCTAATCGCTTTTACGGTCACGTCGAACTCTTGATTAAGAAGGATTTCCATGCCTGTCAGCCGCCTAATGATTCTGCTGAAGGCATGGAACCGGTTGGTTCGTTCAGCAGCCTCGCACAGCATGGAGGTGACTAGCGGAAAGACGTCCTTCCTATTAGTACGTCAGCCTTCTCCATGACATTAACAACAGGGCGCTCGCCGCGCCATCTGCCGTGGAGGTCATCGCGATATTCCACAAGTGCCTGCCAGTCATGTCGAGCGGGCTCTGTCAAAAATCGCCCCCGAGCCGGGGTGGACGGCGCGGTCATCGCCGTCCACCCCGGATCACCGTAGCCAACATCATGTCGAGGTTAGTCATTCATCTTCAAAGGATCTGACTCGAATTGGCATCACGCCTGGGAAGGCGCCTCTACCGAAGCCGGGCCACTCCGTCCCATGCGGACGGCTGCACCAACTCGCTGACGCCGGCACACCCATCAGCAATGGTTCGCCAATCCTACCGATAGTCAGCTAATTCGTCCCTCACTACCGCCACGGACCACGTCACGAAATCCACCGGAACTCGATTTCCCAACAGGTCGATCGATAATTCGCCGGCCGGCGACTGGTGGTAATGCATAACCTCTCCCCCAGTCTGGGGCGTCAAATCCCACACCTCAGCCATCCAGCCATCAGATTCCCTGTCGCTGAGCACAGTGATCTCAATGAGAGCATCACCGTGTTGGTGAACAGTCATGACCTAGCTCTCCCTGAAGGAGTGGAGTACCCAGTTACCGACACCACCGGGTTGCCGGAACTGCGCCCCCTTGTCTGGCAGGAGAAATTCCATCACGTTGTCGCCAGCCCTGTTCGCGTAGCTTTGAGTGGCCGTCTTTGGATGCGTGAGAATATCCTCTAAAGTGTCTTGTCCGACGCCGTTCCAGCCGGTCGGATTTTTCTTTCCGCCAGGAACGGCCCACTGGCCATTATTTGTTGCACGATTGCCGTGCTTCTGCTGCTCGAATCCGGCACGAGTGAAGCCATTCTTGTCGGGCGCCTTGCCTGCTGCCGCAAGGTCGTCAAGTGATGTTCCACAGTTGTGAACGAGTACCGGCGTCTCGCCTGCGACGACATAATACGTGTGGATGTCTTCGACGGTGAGGTTGTAGACCGTCGTGTACTCCGTCCACCGGCGCGTGCTCACCACGGACAGCTCACGGCCATCCGAGCTGACCACCTGATCACCGTTGAGCAACTGCCCGGCCTCGATCCACCGCTGCTCGTCCTCCACCCAGAACGGGTGACCAGCGGTCGCGGTGATGTCGGCGGCCTCGCCGTCCAAGGCGACGGCGATGTCCACCAGGTCCCGCTCGCCCTCACCGCGGATCAGCCTGGTGACCGGCTTGGCCTCGGTCTCGCCCGTCTCAGGGGAGGTGGCCAGCACCAGGTCGCCGAGGAGGACTTCCTCGATGGGCTTGGTACTGCCGTTGGCCATCAGCACCGCGGTGCCCGGCACGAAGCTGTTGGACAGGCAGTTCGCGCCCGTCCGCGAACCGAGCTTCCCGGCGTCACCGGCCCCGGTACGGACGCCACCCTTGGCACCCGCAGCCGCGCCTCCCTTGGCAGCGCCTCCCCCGCCGCCGCCGCCGGCGGCGATGCTGAACGCGTCAAACAGCAGGTGACCAGCCGCTCGGCCCGGGTGACCTGACTTGACGTCGTTGGTCAGGCCGTCGGACCAGTCCTTGACGGCCTGACCCGGGTTGCTCAGCGTCTTCTTCAGCGTGTCCCCGCGCGCGTTGCCGCGAGCCTTGGCCGCCTCGCTGGTGTCCTTGTCGACCAGGGGGTTGCCGCCGACCGCGGTGTCGTAGACAGTCTGCGCGAAACCCTCCGCAACTCCCTTGGCGTCGGAGCCGATTGCCGAGGCGGCATCCTTCACGAAGTCACCGACCTCGCCCGCGGCGTCCGACAGCCAGTTGTGGCCGTCCAGTTCGACGTTGCTGATCGGGTTGCCACCGGCGAACGCGTACCGGTTGCCGGTGTACGGGTCGACCGCGAGCCCCAGATCGTCAAGCGCCCCGTTGTACGAGTCCCGGGAGAGGAACTGGTTGATGCCCGGGTCGTAGTCACGGAAGCCCATGTCGTAATCGCCGGTCGACTGGTCGAACCGCTTGGACTGGAACCGGTACGCGTTGTAGGGCGCCTTGTCCGGGTTCTCCGGGTTACCGGCGTCGGGCTTGTCCACGCCAGTGAATTGGCCGGCGTCGTTCTTGCCGTAGGCGGTGTAGCCGTAGGTGGCCCGACCGTCGCCCTTGTCGTCGGTGATCTGCCCGACGTCGGACGACCCGTCGTAACCGACGTACGAGTCCTCCTGAGTGCTGTCTGTGTTGGTCTTCACCTGCGACAACAGGTCACCGCCCGGACCGCGCTGGTAGGACTTGACGACCTTGGTGCCCTCCAACTCGGCGGAGATGTCGCCCGTCAGCCCGAGATACGCGTACGTGGTGGTCTTGCCGCCGTAGGTTCGGGTCGCCTGCCGGTCCAACGGGTCGTAGGTGTAGGTCGTTGTCTTGTTGCCCGGGTTCTTGACGTTGGTTACGACATGGTCGAAGCCGTCGTAGGTGTAGCTCTCCACAGTGGTCCCGAGCGAGGTCACCGTCTTGAGCCGGCCGTACGGGTCGTAGGCGTATGTGGCTGCCACAGTGTCGGCGATGGCCTTCGTCAGGCGATTCTTGTCGTACTCGAAGTCGGTGGTGACACCGCTGACGGTCTGCTTGACGACGTTGCTGTTGGCGTCGTGCACGTAGCTCTCTGTACCCGCTCCGCCGCCGGTCTTGGTGACCGTACGGACCCGGTCCTGCGGGTCGTAGGCGAAGGTGCTGGTGGTGTCGACGTACGCGGTGCGGTTGTCCGCGTTCTGCTTGTGCGAGACATCCTTGGACTTCTGCCCGTTGGCCGCGTACTCGTACGTGTGTTGGTTGACCACCGCGCCCCCGGACTTCTTCTCGACCTGGCTCTGCACCGAGCCGTTGAGGAAGTAGTCGGTGGTGACGACATTGCCGTTGCCCTTGGTCTCGGTCGCCGTCTGCCCGCGCTTGGTGTAGGTGTAGCGCGTGTACTTCGGCTTCGGGTCCGTCGGCGACGTCGAGTTCTTGATCTCGGAGGCGAGATCCCGCTCGGCCTCGTAGGTGTACTCGGAGATCTGCGTGTCGTGGGTGCGCTTCTTGAGCAGATCGTTGGGCTCATACGTGAAGGTGGTGGTGTTCTTGACCGCCGTGCTCTTCTTCTCCTCCACGCTGGCGACGCGGTTGATCTGGTCGTACGACACGGCATACGTGTCGATCGCCGCCCCGGTGCTCGTGTCCAGCATCTTGGCGAGATTGCTGTTGACGTCGTACTCGTAGGCGAAGTTCTTGCTGGGCGTGCTGGAGCCGGCGCCGTTGTCGGACTGCGTCTTCTTCTTGCCGTCGGGGAAGTAGGTCCAGTTCATCTGACGCGGCGTGCCGCTGGCGCCGGCGACCGACCGAGAGGTCTGCGCACCGTTGTCGTCGTAGCCGTACGTGGTGGTGATGTTCCAGCCGACATCCTTCGAGCTGCGAATCCAGCCGTTGTCGAAGAACGTCTGCGTGGTGTCGTTGCGGGCCGACTGCCCGTTCGACGGCGGCGCGGAAATTCGCTCGAGGTTTCCGGTTGCGTCGTAGTGGTACGTCGTGACCGGCGGCGTGACAAACTGAGAGTCGTCCCGGTCGTACGGTTGCTGGACCTCACGGACCCGGTTCAGCTTGTCGTAGAGCGTGACGGTCGCGAAGTCGTCCGGATCGTCAGTGGTCTCGACCCCGCGCGGGCTTATCTGCCGGCTGAGGTTGCCGACCTCGTCGTACTCGTACTTTGTGGTGCGGTAGGTGATCGTGCCACTGACCGACTGGTACGGCACCTTCTCCTCGATCAGCGCCGAGCGTTCGTCGTAACTCATCTGCGCCCGGTTGCCGTCCTGGTCGATCGAGACGGTCGGGTTGCCGTCCCGGTCGTACTCGACGCCCGTGGAGTTGCCCTTCGGGTCGATCGTCGTCTTGATCCGGCGGTTCAGGTCGTAGGTGAACTGCGCGGTCCAGTCGTTGGGATCGGACGTCGCGTTCTTTCGCTGGTCGGTCTGCTGCCTGACGTTGCCGGCCAGGTCGTAGTCGATGGTGACCCGCCCGGTCAGCGCGTCGGTGACCTCCTTGGGCCGGTTCAGCTCGTCGTAGACGTACACGGTGGCGTAGTCCAGCGTGTCGGCCGGAGTCAGCATGCCCTTCGGCTCGGTGACCTTGATGACGTTGCCCACCTGGTCGTACTCGTACTTGGTGGTCGACGCCTCGGAGGTGGAGGTGTCCTTCGGTGTGGTGACCGTGCTCGGCCGGTCCAGCGCGTCGTAGACCGCGGTGGTCACCGCGCCGGTCGGTGACGTCTGGTCGGTGACATTGTCGTTCTTGTCGTAGACCGGTGCCGGGGTGGTGATGTAGACGCCGTTTGCGGCGTCCTTCGGAACCTTCTGCGTCAACGGACGACCGAGGCTGTCGTACGTGTAGGTCGCAGTGTGCTGTTTCGGGTCGGTGACGGTGACGGTGAGCACGCTGCCGATCGACGAGTAGGTGTACTTCGTGACCTCGGTCAACGGGTTGGTGATCGTCCGTGGATAACCGACCGGGTCGTAGTCCGCGTAACCGGTACTGTGCCTGTTGGCGTCCGTCGCAGTGGTCATCCGCCCGAACGGGTCGTACGCGTAGCTCGAGGTGTAGTCACCTTCTGTGCTCGTCGCCGTGCCCTTGGGGTCGGTCACTGAGGTGAGGTTGCCGACGCTGTCATAGCCGAAGTTCCAGTGCCGACCCTCCGGCGAGTACTTGTCGGTCAGCTCGGCGGTGTGCCCGGCTAACCCGTACCTGTAGTCCATCCGCAGGCCAGGGGTGTTGTTCCGGTTGGCCTCGGGATCCTTGATCTCCAGCGGGTAGCCGGTCACCTGGTCGAACCGCCAGGTGGTGATCGCCCCATTCGCCTCCTCCATTCGGGAGACGTTGTTGTCGGCGTCCCAGCCCAGGAGGGTGGCCTGGTTCTTGGCGTTGGTGATGCGCGTGGCCCGGCCGAAACCGTCGATCATGCTCTCGGTGGCCCGGCCCTTGGGATCGGTCACCGTGGTGATCACCCCGTTACTGGCACCGCCGTCCGGGTCCTGGTAGTCCACCAGGGTGTTCTTGAGCAACCGGTCGGTGAGCATGCTCACCTTGCCCTGCAGGAACTGATCACCGGCCTCGTTGTAGGCGACCTTCGTCACGGCCGTACGCGGGTCGGTCACCCTGGTCAGGCGGGCGTTCTGCGGCCCCTGTGACTCGTCGTAGACGAAGCCGAAGGGCTTGGCGTCGGCGGTGCCGGACCCGTCGGTGACCTCCCGGAGCAGTCCACCGTCGCTGTAGACGAAGGACATCACCCGCCCGCTCACGTCGGTGATCGACTTGAGCTGGTTGATGATCCGCCGGTTCTGCAGGTTCGTCAGGCTCTGCTTCGTGCCGTTGACGAATGCGGTGTAGCTGTCTCCCGCGGCGTAGTAGTCCAGCGACAACGTCCGCCGGTTGTCCGGATCGGTCAGGTAGCGCAGCACCGCGGTGTCGCGGTAGTCGACCTGCATCCGCTCGTAGGTGAACAGGAGCTGGTTGCCGTTGCGGTCCCGCACGGCACTCTGGTAGCCCTGCTCGTCGAAGATGAACTGGCTGCGGTCCGGGCGCGTCATCGTCCACGCCTGGCTGGTGTCGCCGCTGCCGGTGCGTTGCAGGTACAGGTGCACCCCGGCGGGCTGCACGTAGCGCCAGTCAGCGGTATTCGCGCTGTTGTGCTTGTCCAGGTTGAACAAGTGGGTGGTGCCGTCACCGTCGGTCATCGCGGCCTGCTGCGGCCACGTGCTGTCCCCGCCCCGGAACTGCAACGGGGAACCGAGCCGGACCGCACTCGATGTGGACAACGACCAGCCCAAACCCATCGACGAGGTGGACGTGTCCTGGCTGTTGTAGGTCAGCCGGACGAACGTCGACACACCCCGGCTCGGATTGGCCAGCGGGTTGTAGCCGAAGACGGCGTTACCCGAGAACTGGTTGACCATCAGCGACGAGCCGGAGCCTGCGCTGCCGCCCGCGTACTGGTAAAACTTTTCCAGCCCGAGCTGGTCGGAGGTCGGGTCCTCGACGGCCACCGCCTGGTCGAGGGGTTCGATCTGGGTGCCTGCCGACAACCACTGCCCGGAGGTCTTGTTACGTAGTTCCCACTTCAGGACGTAGTCCTCGCGGCGATCGCCGTCACCACCGCCGGCGGGGGCCTTCACTGTGGCGTTGATGGTGACCACACCGCCGGGCGCCTGCGCCGACGGCAGGGGCGTCTCGATCGGGTTGCCCGCGTTGGGGGCAGGGGTGCCGTCCTGAAGCGCCCAGTGGTACGACAGGACCCAGTCTGACGGCGACCACACCGACGACGTGGTGTTGGTGACGGTGACCGGCACCAGGTACTGGTCGCCCGGGACCATCCGGCTCGGCGTGTTCGGCGCGTGGTAGGTGCTGGCGCTGTTCGGCACGGTGTAGATGACCCGCAGCCGGGGCCGCAGCGACGACTCGGCCGCCTCGGCGGAGAGGAACAGCGACCGTTGTTCCGCACCGGCCTCGTCGGCGAGCCGGATCTGCACACCCTTGTTGTTGCTCGCGCTGTCCACCCACCGCTGCACCAGCGGCCCGGCCTCCCAGTTGACCCAGCCCGGGTCACCGTTGACAGAGCCGACCGACGACTGCACTGTCGACTCGGCGTCGCCGCCGGCCGTGGTCCAGGCGACCCCGGTCTGGGCGCTCTTCCACGTCGAGGTGGTCTCGCTGAAGTCACGGGTCAGCCCGCGCAGTTGGAACTGCTGTTGGCCGACGCCCGTCCCTTCGGCGGACCAGCCCCACAGGCCGACCTGCGCGTTGACGATCTTCGCCTGAGCGGGCAGCCCGGTGACGTTGGGGAACTTCATCACCACTCGGCTGGTGCCGTAGATCGAGCCCTTGTTGCCGACCTGAAGCTCGCCGCCGGCATCCAACTTGTCCCAGTTGTTGTCCGGCTTGAGGCTGGTCAGGGTGTTGTCGTCCGCCCCGGTGAAGAACCTGATGACCTGACCGGCCTTGGGCAGCCGCACCATCTGGGTCTGCGCCGGGATGACCGTGCCGTTCCGCAACCGCACGGCGACCATGTAGAAGTAGGCCTCGCCGAACTGGCTCGACGAGTTCGCCGGGGTGGGCGTGGCGTGGGTGTCCGAGTAGGTGGTGCGACCCGGTCGGATCGGGGCGACCAGGGTGGACGCGTTCGGCATGAAGTTCTGCGTCTTGCTGGAGTGCACCTGGTACTCGACCAGGTCGTCGTCAGGCGACGACGACGGGTCGGCATAGGTGGACCAGGACAGGTCGGCGCCGGTGGCCCGAACATTTGTCACCGGGTTCAGCGCGACCCCGGGCTTGCCCCAGGTGAGCAGCAACTTCGGGCCGTGGTCGTCCTCGCCACCGTACGAGAAGTCGCCGGACTCGTACCGTGGGCCGCCGTTCGTGTTGGTCTCGTCCTTGCCCTTGATCATCAAGCCGTAGTTCGTCGCGGGGTTGTCCAGCCAGCCCTGCACCGTCGAGCGGACGCTGTAGCTGTGCCAGGCGTTGGTCTGGTGCAGTGGCTTGGTCACCTCGGCCCGCTTGACCAGGCGCACCCCGTCGGCCACGACCTTCTTGTTGGCCACGTCGCCGAGCACCACCTTGTGCGTGGTGCCCGCCTTGAAGCCGTAGGTGCCGATCGACACCCAGTTCTGGTTGCCCGAGCCGGTGGTCTGGTTGACCGTCTTGACCACCGAACCGCCGTCGTGGAACACCGTGTAGGGCGCGTTCGTGGCCCGGTCCGAGCCCGGCACGTAGTGCACGTACACCTCGTACTGGCCGTCCTCGGTCAGGCGCGGCACCCAGGTGAACGTCTGACCCGTGGACGCGTCGGCGTTGTACCGGTAGGCGCCGTTGTTCGCCTGACTGCGGTCGGTGGCCGTGGCACCGACCCACTCACCGCTGGCGGACACCTTGGCGGCGTCCGCCTCGTCGACCTGCTCCCGGTTCTCCCCGACCTCGGCGAACTTGGCGCCCATGTTGCTCCACGTCGCGGTGGTCTCGCTCCACGCCGCGGTCACCCGACGCGCCTCGAACGCCATCGCGGCGTCGTCGGCGCCACCGTGGGTCTGGTCGAAGTACATCTGCAGCTGCGCCGAGTCCAGCACGGTGTTGGCCGGCACCTTGGACAGGTCGAACTTGGTCAGCGACCGGAACGTGCCCCCGGTGGAGGCGCCGGCGGACAGCTTCCAGGTGCTGTCGAAGTTCTCCGTCGGACCACCGGAGGCGAGCATCACGTCCTGGGCCTGGCTCAACGTGGGTTGGACCTTGATGGTCGGATCGATCACCACCGGGTACTTACGGGCGGCGTCGCGCAGCCAGGCGTCGTCCGCGGCGACCGTCACCACCGTGCGACCGTCCTGCTGGCTGACCCGCTGGCTGACCTGGTAGCTCATCGCCTTGCCGACCACCGAGGCCTGGTCGTCAGCGCTGTCGTACATGTACGGCCGAGGCATCGTGAACAGCGCCGGACCCTGCCGGTCCGTGGCGAAGAACGACACCGAGCCGTCGGCCTGCGGCACCGCGCGGACCGAGTCGGTGTCCAGCGTGAAGGTGTACGTGGCCGGCCCGCTCGGCGGGGCGGCCAGCACGATCTGCTCCTTCACCGCTGACGGCGTCACCTCGTAGACGAGGTCAGCGCCGGCGACGGCACCCCGGTAGGTGACCCGGTTGCCGCTCGCCGTCGGGCGCAGGGCACGCGGACCACCGGCGAGCCCGAGGGTCAGCCCGTGGTCGCCTGTCGAGTACGACAGCACGCGGTCACTGCGGTCGCCGAACCTGCTGGCGAACGCGTTCTGGGTGGCGGCGTACGGATAGCCCGAGGTGCGGCCGGCCGACACTGTCGGTTTGATGTCCTGCCAGCGGCCCTTGCTGTCGCGGTAGTGGACCGGCTCACGACTGGCCTCCGCCTGCATCCGCCCGTCGGCCAGCAGGAAGACCTTGGTGCTCGCGGTGCGGCGGTCGGTGAGTTCGCGGACCCGGCGCACCGGCGGCATGGGCTCTGCGGCCGTCGGCTGGGCCACCGAGGGAAGCACAGTCGACGGACCTGGCGGGGTGGGAGGCACGTCTCGGCCCTGCGGCGTCGGGGGGCGCAGTACGGTGCCGGGCCGGGGCGCCGGATCGGCTTCACCTGCCGGTTTTCCGTACGCCGGAGTGCCGGATATCACCAGCACGACACCGGCCAATGCCGCAATTAGGCGGCGTCCATTACCAATTCTGCTCATCAATTGCCCTTCACGCGATGCGTACGACGAGGACACGAGGACCACGGCACATGACGTGCCGGTCGAACTGCCACGAAGAAGGGAATCAGCGCGCGCTGAAACAGCGCCGGACACCGCGACGAGGCTCAGAAAATGAGTCGGATCAGCGCCCCCCGTGGGTGCCGCAGTGAAACTAGCAACTGTTGATTGATCACAGCAACTATTTACCTAGGGCAATTTTTGCCTGAGGGCCAGGAACAATTGCCCAATATGGACATTAAGATTTGTCAGCTTGGCGGCGAGTGACGCCCGCCCCGAACCGCGGTCCAGGTACACGACGGTGGGGCGGGCATCATCAGATGCCCGCCCCACCGCTCAGTCCTCGCATAGCCGCGCAGCGGCCGTTTCCGTTTCAGCCGCGCAGCGGCCGGTCTGGTCAGCCGCGCAGCGGCGCGCCCACCTCGTGCAGGTGACCGAGTGCCTGCCGGTACGACTCTACAAGCCCGGTCTCGGCGTACGGGATGCCCTGCTCGACGCAGTAGGCCCTGACGATGGGCTGGGCCCGGCGCAGGTTGGCGCGGGGCATGTTCGGGAAGAGGTGGTGCTCGATCTGGTAGTTGAGACCGCCGAGGGCGGTGTCCACGAGTCGGCTGCCGCGTACGTTGCGGGAGGTCAGCACCTGCTTACGCAGGAAGTCCAACTCGTCCTCGGCGGTCGGCATCGGCATGCCCTTGTGGTTCGGCGCGAACGCGCAACCCATGTAGAGACCCCACAGGGCCTGGTGCACGACGGCGAAGAGCAACGCCTTGACCGGGGACATGACCGCCAGCAGCAGCGCGACATAGCCGACGGTGTGCGCGAGGAGCAGCGCCGCCTCGGCCGCCCGGTGCCGCATCGGCACGGTGTACCCGCCGTTCGGCTCCCGGCCGACGATGGCCCGGATGCTCGCCACGTGCAGGTTCAGGCCCTCCAGCAGGAGCATCGGGAAGAAGAGGTACGCCTGCCGCTTGGCCATCCAGCGACCGACCCCGCGGGTCTCCAACGCCTGTTCGTGCGTCCACACCAGGGCGCCCGCGCCGACGTCCGGGTCCTCGTCCTCGTGGTTCGGGTTGGCGTGGTGCCGGTTGTGCTTGTCGACCCACCAGCCGTAGCTGAGCCCGACCGCCGCGTTGCCGGCGAACAGGCCCACCAGCTCGCTGGGGCCACGCCGACGGAACATCTGGCGGTGCCCTGCGTCGTGGCCGAGGAACGCGACCTGCGTGGTGGCCACCGCCATCAGGGCCGCGAGGGGAAGCTGCCACCAGAGGTCGCCGAGCAGGAACACGGCCACCCAGCCCGCCACGAAGGCACCGAGGGTGAGCACGATGCGGGTGACGTACCAGCCGGGGCGCCGCTCCAGCAGGCCCGCCTGGCTGATCCGTCGGGACAACTGTGCGTAGTCACTGCCTCGCCGTCGTACCGGCGGTTCCGCCACCGCTCCGAGCGCCATCGCTGCTCCCGTTTCTCTTGCGCCCGCGCCAGGATGGTTCGGGCTTGCTGTCAAGTCTCCCGATCGCGGTAGCGGTGAGTAACCCCGACAGCCCCCGAATGGGGGGTAGGGCAGGCCCTACCCCTACGGGTCCGGCTCAGCTCAGTCGGCCCACCGCGGCACGAAGTCGAGCCAAATCACGTCGACGCCGCTCGTAGGTGGCGGCGAGCCCGACCAGTGCCAGCCCGCCGATTCCCAGGTAGATCCACCGGGGCAGCAGATCCCACCCCCGGGCCAGCTCGTGCAGCGCCAGCAGCGTCAGTACCCCGCCGCCGAGCAGCACCGGCGCCTGCCACCGGCGGGTCGCGCCGGCCAGCACCGCGCCGGTCGCCGCCGCGCCGAGCAGCAGTCGCCGCCACGGCTGCGGGTCCGCCCCGGCCAGCACCGACACGAGGCTGGGCAGCAACGCCGCGACCAACCCCGGGCCGAGGGCCGGCCAGCTGGTCAGCCCCGGCCTGGTGCGCAGCGCCAGCAGACCCGCTCCGACGGCGAGCGCCGCGGCCGGCAGTGTGTACGCCTCCAGCGCTGTCACCCCACCGGCGGCCAGCAGCACCCAGGCCCCGAGCAACTCGCTGCCGGCGGCGATCCCGGCGAACGCCCACCTCCGGCCGGCCGGTTCACCCCGGCGCAGCAGCCGCAGCGCGACGGCGGCACCCCAGAGCACGCAGATGGTGGCGAGGTGCCGCGCCGCCTCGACGGCGAGCACCGCCGCCACCAGCGCGACGGCCTGCGCGGCGGCGTCCAGCACCCGTCCCAGCCGGACCCGCGCCGGGGTGACCGCCGCAGCGGTCAGCACCAACGCGGCCACCCCCAGCAGTGGGTACGAGGCAGCCCGCAGGGGCAGCCCACCGGCGAGGGGTGCGGTCACCGCCAACGCGGACGCCGCGCCCACGGCGGCGAGACAGCCGGCGACCCGTACCTCGAACTGGCGCGCGCCGGCGGCGACCGCGACCGCCGCCACCAGCAGCGCCCCCTCGGCGGCAAGCGTCCCGGCCCGGGTGGCCAGCAGACCGAGCACACCGGAGGCCACCAGCACCACGCCCACCGGCACGGCGACCAGTGTGAGCGCCGGGCGGGCGGCGGCCAGCGCGGTGAACAGCAGCGCCGCCAGGCCGGCGAGCAGAACTGCGGCCGGCAGCACCGGCCACGGCGCGCCGATCGCGATGAGCAGCACCGGCAGCGCCGCCGCGAGGAACGGCAGCGCGGCCGGCACCGGCAGGCCGACCCGCCGACCGGCCAGCGCACCGGCCACCGCCAGCACGACCAGCGCGAACCCGACCGGGAGCACCGTCGGGTCGGCGACGACGGTGGGCGCCCCCGACCACACCCGGTTCCAGCCGCCGTAGGGCGACCCGAGCGCGGTCAGCACTGTCGGCAGGGCCGCCAGGACGGCGACCACCGCCAGCGTTCCGCCGGCCGCCAGCAACAACGCCGACCGGGCCGGCTCGCGCCCGTCAACCGCCGGCCGCTCCCCGAGGGCCGCCTGGCCGGAGGCGCTCGCCGACGGCAGCCAGCCGGCGACGAGCGCGACACCCAACGCGGCCAGCGCCGCGTACGGCGCGAGCGGCTCGTCACCCGCCGCGACCAGCGGCGCGAGGCCGGGCACGGTCACCGCGGCGACGACGCCGGTCACCGCGTACCCGATCAGCTCCACCCGGTGGCGACGGACCGCGAGGGCCGCGACCAGCGACAACCCGGCGGCGGCCAGCGCGAGCCGGGCCTGCCACCAGGGCGGCCCGCCCACGGCGAACGTCGCCACCGCCGCGATCGCGGGCAACGCGAGCTGCCCGACCAGCAGACCCGTACCGGCCACCTCCCGGTACGCGCCGGCCCCCTGTCGGACGGCCAACGCCAGCCCGACCACGGCGAGCACGCCGAGCGCTACCAGGGCGCCGGCCGGGGCGGCCAGGGCGACCAGCAGCCCGTGCCCGAGCAGGACTGCACCGCCGAGCGCACGCGAGCGCAGGGCGATGGGCGGGGTGGTCGGACGGGCCAGTACGGCGAGCAGCAACGCGACCCCGCCGACCAGGTCGATGGCCACCACCTGAGGCCAGGAGGACGTCCAGCCGGCGGATACGGCGAACAGCACCGCCACCGCGCCGGCCGTGGCGAGCACCGCCCGCGTGCTGGCAGGGAGCAGCAGCACCGTGGCACCGATCGTCAGTGCCACCGCCGGTGCCAGCTGCCAACCCCAGCTCAGGTCCGGCCCCGTCCCAGCCCCGCCCCAGGGCGGCAACGACCGGCCGACGGCGGCGACCGCCAGCCCGACGGTGATCAACAGGGTGACCTGCGCCGTGCCGGCCGCGACGAACAGCGCGCCGGCCCGCGGACCCGTCCGCCAACCGCCGCCACCGTCCACCGCCGCCAACGCCGGCAGGAACCGCACGGCGGCGGCCATCCCCAGCGCCACAGTCGCCGCCGCGAGCAGCAGCACTGACGGCCGCAGCTCCGCCACCGGACGCAGCAGGGCGGCGGCGAGCACCGGCACCAGCAGCCCTGCCGCCACCGCCCGCAGCGCCCGCCCCCCGACGAGCCAGGCCGCGCCGAACCCGGTCAGCGCGACCAGCAACAGCGGCACCCCGGCCAGCAGTGGCGAGCCCCCCGCCCGCCCACCGACCAGCGGCACCACCGCGCACGCCGAAGCGCCCACCAACGCGGCGACGTGACCGGCGCCGGCCAACACCCGGCCGACGAGCTGCGCCGCCCCTCCCCGGCCACGCAGCGCGGCCAGCACGGCCAGGTTCAGCGACGCCACCCCGAGCAGGACCAACGCCCACCCCGCCGCACCCAGCCCGGCCTCGGCGGCGAGCAGCGGCAACGCCGGCTGGGCGGCCACCAGGGCGGCGAACCAGGGCCCCGTCAACCCGCTCCACCGGCCGTACGCCACGGCGACCGCCGCGCTGGCCCCCCCGACCAGCGCGGCGTACCGGCTGCCCGGCCAGCCGGCCACGCCGGCCAGGTCCACCGACCAGGCCGCGTAACCGTCCAGCACCACCAGCAGCAACCCCACCGCGGCGAACGTCTCCGCCGTGCCGCGCAGCCCTCGGCGGACCGCCAGCAGCGGTACGCCCAGCGCGAGCGCGGTGAACGCCGCCAGAATCAACGCCCGGCCGGCGACCCCCACCGCCGCCCAGGCGACCGCGGTGAACACCACGGCCGCGGTGCCCAGCAGGAGTCCACCGAGGACGAAGAGCAGCCCCTGGACCGTCCGGGTCGAGGTTTCCGCCGCACCCGGCCGCGAACCCGTCGCGACTCCGGGGCCCGGGCCGATGAACGGCGCCGGTCCGGCGGCAGGCACCGGGCGCGCCACGACCGGGGCCGCCAGCCCGGCGCGGACGACCGCGGCCAGTTCGGCTCGCCGCCCGGACACTGTCGACAGCCGTCCGGCCAGCTCGGTGTACGTGCGACGAGCCCGCTCCACCTGCGGCTCAAGCTCGGCGACCTCCCGGCTCAGCCGAACCACCTCGGCGGCGATCGGGTCGGGTGCGCGCCGGCAGCCGGAGCATCCGGCGCTCAGATCGGCCGGTGCGCCGCAGGCGGGGCAGGGGTAACGGGTGTCGTCCACCGGGTCATCATCGACAACCGACCGGGGTGCGACCCAGAGTGCGCGTACTCAGGATCGGGTGTGCTCGTACACCCAGGTGGCGTAGTCGGGGTTTCCGCTCTCCACCCTGGACACCAGGATCTCCGGCACCTCGTACGGGTGGCTGACCCGGATCTGATCCAGCAACGCGGTGAGCCGATCCGGTGCGGTCTTGAACTGCACCGACCACTCGGTGCTCGTCTCCATTCCGGACCGCCACCAGTAGGTGCTGTCCACCTGACCACCCACCTGGGCGCAGGCGGCGAGCCTGCCGGCGACGGCCGCAGCCGCCAGCACGTCGGCGACCGAACGCGCGTCCACCACCGTTGTCACCACGCAGATCTCGTCCACGCCCGCACCCTACGCGGACATTTACCGATTAGCGGCGATCCAGGCATCAATCTGCGCCCACCAGTCGAAGAGCCAGTCGATGCGTTGCTGCCGTCCGGTCGGTACGTCCTCCGGCGGCACGGACCAGAACCGCATCACGATCCGCTTGTCCATCGGCAGTTCCCGCCACACGTCGGCGACGGTGAGCATCCGGTCCAGACCGGTGTGGGCGACGAAGATGACCCCGGCGTCGGGTGCGGCGTCCAGCGCGGCGAGCATCCCACCGGGCTGCGGGGCGAGCACGTGGCGCATCCGCTCGGCGCGCAGGGCCATCCGTTCCAGGCCGAGGGAGCGCAACCGGGCGATGGCGCGCAGCCGTCGCCGAGGGGTGAAGTTGCCGCCCTCGGGGAAGATCACGAATGCGTCGTTGTCGTCCAGGCCGGTGGCGAGGTGCCCGACCTGGCGTACCGTCTCCTCGCCGCGCTCCGGAGTCGGCGCGATGAACCGGTTGGGCAGCCGGTTGAGCAGCACGTCGATCGCCGGATCCCACTGGAGGCTGTCCTTGAGGACGATCCGAGGCTCCCGGTGGAACCAGTTGACCAGCCCGTGGATCAGGATGAACGAGTCGCCCGGCCCGGCGTGCCGACAGAGCACCAGCTCGGGCCGGCCGGGCAGCGCAGTGTCCGGGTCGGTGCCCACCACGTCGATGCTCAACCGCAGTGTCCAACGTGCCTGCCAGAACAGCACCCGCAGGAACCAGCCGGCCAGCACGTAGTGCGCGCGCTGGAAGGCCGGCGACCGGGTCCGCCAGCCGAACCCGGAGACGACCCAGAGCACGAAGAGCGCGAGCAGCGCGGCAGCGTCCCAGACCAGGTAGAAACAGCCGATCCAGAGCAGTCGCAGTGGACGCAACCGGCCCGGGACCAGCGGCGACGCGGCAGCGGCCAGCAGCGCCCAGATCGGCAGCGTGGTGACCACCACGAAGGCGAGCAGCACGACGGCGGGCGCGAACAGCAACCGACGCAGCCACCGCGGAGGTAACGGCATCAACGCTCCTGGTGGGCGGCGAGGTAGCGCCGGGAGGCCGTGTACGCGCGACTGATCCGCCGTCCCACCGCCGCCATGTCCCGGTACGCCCACGGCGTGTCGTCGCGGGGGTTGAGCCCGCCGGTCGGCAGGACGTGCACCTCCACCCCCTCCGGCAGAGCCGCCAACTCCCGGAAGAAGCGGTGCCGGCGGGATATCTCGAACGCTACCTGCGCGATCTCCCACGGCCGACGGGGTGGAGTCAGCTCCCGTTCGATCCGACCGACCTGGAGGACGTAGATCCGGCGGGCGCCAACGGCCACCGCCTCGCCGATGGGGATGGAGTTCACGATGCCGCCGTCCACGTAGTGCGCGCCGTCGATCTCCATAGGCGGAAGCAGGCCCGGCACCGAGGCCGACGCCATCACCGCCGGCACCACCGGACCACTGTCGAACCAGTGCTCGGCGGCCCGCTCGATGTGGGCGGCGCAGCACCGGAACGGCACCCGCAGATCGGCGAAGGTCGTGTCCACCCCCAGCTCGGTCTCCAACAGGCGACGCAGCGGCCGGGGCGAGTGCAGGTGGGTGCGGGCGGCAAAACGGCGCAGCTGCCGGGCGACCGAGTCGCCGTACACCTCGCTCGCCTCGGGTGAGGCCCAGAGCCGGACCAGCCGGTCGGTCACCGCCTCGGACGGGTCGGCGGCGACCAGCGCGCCGTTGACCGCGCCGATCGAGGTGCCGAGGACCATGTCGGGTTGGATGCCGGCCCGGAACAGGGCACGCAACATGCCGACCTCGACCGCGCCGAGCACTCCCCCGCCGCCGAGCACGAACGCCACCGGTCCCCCCGCCATGTCGTCCATCCTGGCACGGGCCCGCCGCCGACCGGTGGGCCACTGTCGGCCGGCGGTCGGCGCACGGCAGGCACCGTCCGTCGACCGCCGGCGGCGACGGCGTTGACAGGCAGGACACATTCGCGCAACCTGATACCGCTCCCACCCCTGAGGCAGGTGCGATCCGTGAAGGCAGCGCTGCATCCGGGCCGATTGCTGGCTCGCAGATACCGACTTCTGGACCAGATCGGCGCCGGTGGCATGTCGGTCATCTGGCGTGCCCGGGACGAGGTACTGGACCGGGTGGTCGCGCTCAAGGTGCTCGCCCCGTCGCTCGCCGCGGACGCGCGGTTCCGGGGAATGGTGCGGGAGGAGGCACGGGCCGCCGCCCAGTTGCACCACCCGCACCTGACCTCCGTGCACGACTACGGCGAGACTGTCGACCCGGACGGCTCGATCACCTCGTTCGTGGTGATGGAGCTGCTCAGCGGCGAGGAGTTGAAGCTTCGGCTCACCGAGGGGCCGCTGCCGTGGACCGAGGCGGTCCAGGTGGGCGCACAGGTGGCGGACGCCCTGGCGGCCGCGCACCGGCTCGGCATCGTGCACCGGGACATCACCCCGGCCAACGTGATGATGACCGGGACGGGCGTCAAGGTGCTCGACTTCGGCATCGCCACCCGGATCGGCGCGCCCGACGAGGACGAGGACGGCGAGACCTTCGGCACCCCGGCGTACGTCGCACCGGAACGTCTCGACGGCGCGCCGGCCCAGCCGTCCACCGACGTGTACTCGCTCGGCGTGCTGCTGCACGAGGCGCTCACCGGCCGGGTCCCGTATCCGGCGGACACCTGGGAGCAGCTCAGCGCCGCGCTGGCCAGTGGTCCGCCGCCGACGCTGGCCGATCTACCGGACCTGCCCGCGCCGGTGGCCGAGATCTGCCTGCGCAGCCTCGCCCGGAATCCGGCCGACCGGCCCACCGCCCGGCAGGTCGCCACCGCGCTCCGCGACCATTCGCTGCCCGCCGAGCCCCCGACGGCGACCATCCGGGTGCCCACCCAGCCCCTGCCACCGCAGTCGCCAGCCGTCGCGACGGCCAGCGTCCCGGCGGCGGCGCGGCTGGATGGAGCCGCCTCGGACGGCGGAGCCTCCTCCAAAGCGGGCGAGCCGCCGACCGGGTCGGGCTGGTCGCGGCGGCGACTGGTGGTGCTGCTGGCGGTGCTGGCCGTCGGGGTGACAGTGGCCGGGGTGGCGCTGCTGCCCGAACAGCAGCCGACCCGCCGGGCGCAGCCCTCCGCCGGGCCGGTGACGACCCCGTCGACCGACCCGCCGGCCCCCCAGCCGTCCACGCCGATCACGTCCGCCCCGCCGACCCCGACGCCCTCGACGAAGCCGACCACCGGGGCGCCCACCTCGAACCCGGGCACCCTCACCGAGGTCGCGAACCGGGTCGACGGGTTGATCGGCACCGGGCTGAGCGCCGGCGAGATCCGCGACGACGTGGCCCTCGACCTGCGCAACGAGCTGCGCAACCTGACCGTCGCGGTCAGCTCCGGCCGCGAAGAGCTGGCACCGCCGGTGGCCCGGCTACGTGCCAAGGTCGCCGTCCGTCTCGGTGAGGGCGGCATCAGCCCGGCGTACGCCTCCCGACTCGACGCCGCCATCGCCGAGCTGGGGGCGACCGGGGCCTGACCCGGTGTCACCGGTGGGTCAGCGCACCGGCACCCGGTCCGGTTCACGGACGCCGTGCCGGCCGAGGGCGAATCGCCGATAGACCTCGGCGTAGCCGCTCGCCATCCGCTCGACCGAGAAGTTCCGGGCCACGTGCGCCACGCAGTCCTCCGGGTCGAGTCGCTCCGCCGCGAGCAACGCCGCGGGTAGCTCCTCCGACCGCTCGACGACGAGCCCGGTCAGCCCTGGTCGCACCAGCTCCGGCACCGCACCCCGGTCGAGCGCCACCACCGGCGTGCCGGTGGCCATCGCCTCCAGCATCACCATGCCGAACGGTTCGTCCCACTGGATCGGCATGATCAGGCAGCGCGCGTCGACGAGCATCCTCAGCGTCGCCGCGCGGTCCGCGTTGAGCACCACTGTCACGTCCTCGTCGACCATCGGCGCGACGACCTGCTCGTAGTAGCGGCGCTCGGCCGGCTCGTTGCACTTGCCGGCCAACACCAGGGGCAGTCCGGCCGCCCGGCACGCCCGGATGGCGGTGTCGGGGCCCTTGTCCGGGCTGAACCGGGCCAGCCACAGCACCGGCCCCGCGCCAGGCGTGTGCTTGCGCGGGAAACCGCTGATGTCGAGCGCGTTGTGCACGGTGCCGGCCCAGGGCAGTTTCGGGTTCAGCCGGCGTTGGGCGTGCGAGATGGCCACCAGCGACACGCCCGCGTCGATGTCGCTCAGCACGTCGCCGTACTCCCCCACGGGGTTGCCGTGCACTGTCGCGACCGTCGGCACGGCCCGACGGCCGGCGACCAGCGGACCGATCGTGGTGTGGTCGTGGATCACGTCGAAGTCGGCCGGTCTGATCAGCCGATTCACCCGCGCCAGGTGTGCCAGCTCGGGCAGTGACTCGCCGAGCCGCTCGTACTGGACCTCGGCCACCGTGGAGACGAAGCCGTCGGCCGCCGTGCCGTGGTCACCTCCGGCGCCGAACAGGGTCACCGAGTGCCCCTGCCCGCAGAGCGCGTCCACCAGTCCGGCGACGACCTGCTCAAGGCCGCCGTAGCCGGGCGGCGGCACTGACAACCACGGCGGAACCACCATCGCGATGCGCAGTGACCGCTCCTCGGGGCGGCCCGCAGGCGGGTGGTTCACGGCCACGAGTCCTCCCCGTTGCTCCCCGGTACGGCGGCACCGCTGGTCGGCGGCGGTTTCCCGGTAGCGTCCCAGGTAAACCGGACATGGCGGACGACGATCACCCGCCCACCAGGAGCTGGTCGTGGACCACCCGCACCCCGGGCGCGGACCACGCCACCCGCTCGACCTGGTCACGTTCCCACCAGGAACGGACCACCCCGGCGAGGACCAGCGTGTCGCCGTCCACCTCGACGGTCACCCGCTCGCCGCCGAGCGTGCGCAGCAGCGCCCGCTGGACGTCCCGCCGCAGGCGCTCGGCGTCCGGTGGCGCCGCTGGTCGTACCTCGATCAGGTTGGTGATCCCCCGGACGCCGTCGAGCCGGCGCACCTCGCCCTCGGCGGCCCGCCGCTGCCACCCGAACTCGACCTCGCCGCGCAGCATCAGCCAGCCGTTGGCCACTGTCACGTCCAGCCGTTCGGCGGGCACGAAGCTGTCCCACTCCAGGGCGCGGGTGGCGGCGTCGGCGATCTCGGCGTCGGTACGCCCCGGGGTGCCGGGCAGCCGCACCTCCACCTCGTCGGCCACCGCCCGTACGCCGCGAACCCGCTGTGCGCATCGCGTCGCGGCCCAACCGCGAGCGGCACCGTCCACGAAGCCGGTCAGGGTGACCACGCCCTGGTCGACGGTCACTCCGATCTCGTTCGGTTGCAGTTGGGGGTCCCAGGCCAGCTCGGCCAGGACGTCGCGTTGGATCCGCTGGTCCTCGCGGACACCCACCACCTCGGTCATGGCACTCCACCCCCGGTTCCGGTCGTCGCCCTCCGAACCTGCCGGGCGGACGGGTGACGGCGGTTCACCCGATCCGGGTGAACCGCCGTCCGGGCGTAAAGAAGCGGCGGGTGACGGAGCCGACCCCCTCGGCCCCGCCACCCGCCGCCGGAGGGAGGAAGCAGGTTCAGTAACTGGTCAGGACGTCTCGGCGAGCGTCACGGTCGCCGACTTCTCGACACCGTTGCGCTTGAACTGCACCTCGACCCGGTCGCCGACCTTGCCGGCCTGCACCGCGCCGACCAGGTCGTCCGAGTCGTTGACGGGCTTGTCGCCGAACCGGGTGACGACGTCGCCGCGCTGGAGGCCGGCCTTCTCCGCCGGGCTGCCCGGGGTGACCGACGCGACGAGGGCGCCGCCGCCCTCGGCCGGGTTGACGCCGACTCCGAGCGACGGGTGGCTGACCTTCTCGCCACGCTGGAGCTTGCCCGCGACGTCCTTGGCCTTGTTGCTGGGGATGGCGAACCCGACACCGATGTTGCCGGTGCTCTGCCCGGAGGTCGCGATGGCGGTGTTGACGCCGATCACCTCGCCCCGGGTGTTGACCAGCGCGCCGCCGGAGTTGCCGGGGTTGATCGGGGCGTCCGTCTGGAGCAGGCCGGAGATCGAGGAGACCGCCTGGCCCTGCTGCTGGGTCGGGTCCTGCGGCTGACCCTCACCGGCCCGGATGGTGCGGTCGCGGGCGCTGAGGATGCCGGAGGTCACCGAGCCCTGCAGACCGAGCGGGCTGCCCAGGGCGAGCACCTGGTCGCCGACCTGCATGGCGTCACTGTCGCCGAACTTGGCCGGCTTGAGGTCGCTCACCCCGTTGGCCTTCACCACGGCCAGGTCGGTCTTCGGGTCGGTGCCGATGATCTTCGCGTCGGCGGTCTTGCCGTCGGCGAAGACCACCCGCACTGCGTCGCCGGAGGCGGACGCGACCACGTGGTTGTTGGTCAGCACGTAACCGTCGGCGCTGAGCACCACCCCGGAGCCCTCACCGCTGCCGGTGGTGATCGAGACGACGCTGTCCTGCACCGACGCGGCGATCTTCGGCAGGTCCGCGCCATTGATCACGGGAGCCGCGGAGTAGGTGCGGGTGATGCCGCCGCCGTCGCCGTCGAGGGCGAGCGCGAGCGCACCACCGGCGACACCGGAACCGAGCATCAGGGCGAACACCGCGACGCCGGCACCGGCGAACTTGGCGATTCGCCCCGGCCGGGGGCCGCTGCCGGGCGGCGCGACCTGCGGGCCCCACGGCGGGACCGGCTGGCCCGGGTGCTGCCCGGGGTGCTGGGCCTGCTGGCCGGGGTGCTGCGGGTGCTGCCCCGGGTGCTGCTGGTGCTGGGCGTACGGCATGCCCGGCTGGCCCCCGCCGGCCCAGCCGGACTGCTGGCCCTGGTACCAGGGGGCACCGGGGTAGTGGCCGGCCGGCTGCGGGTAGCCGGGCTGGCCGGGCGCCGGGTGACCGGAGACCGGGTACGGGGGTGCGGACGGCGTGGCGGCCGGGCGCTCGTAGCCGGTCGACGGCTCGTACCCGGTCGGTTGGCCGGCGGGCGCGGAGTAGGCGGCCTGGGTGGCGGCGGTGGTCTCCGCGTCACCGGTGGTGGAGGCGACCGTCGGGTCGCCGCCGGTCGAGACGACCGGTACGGGAGTGGTCGGGGAGTCGGACTGCACACGCTCGTCGCGCGGCAGCTCGGCGGTGGGGTGCGACGGCTCGGCGTCGGTGGGGGCCGGCCGGCGCTGCGGGTCGGACTCGAACTCGGTCATGGGACTACCTTCTCCCTCCGCACTGCAATCAACCTGGAACCGTCCTGGAAGTTGGCTGAAAGTCACTCCCCCGCGCTGTCGACCTGCGCCAGCAGCGGCAGCCGCACCCGGAAGGTGGCCCCGCCGCCAGGCGTCTCGGCCACCTCGACCAAGCCGTGGTGGGCGGCGACCAGCGCCGCCACGATGGCCAGGCCAAGGCCGGTCCCGGTGTTGCCGTCGGCTCGTCGGGTACGGGCCGCGTCGGCCCGGTAGAACCGTTCGAAGACGCGTTCCGCCTGCTCGGCCGAGAGACCGGGGCCGGTGTCGACCACCTCCACGACGGCGAAGCCCCCGGGTTCGGCGCGCAGCCGTACCCGGACCTCAGCCTCCGGTGGGGTGTGCGTGAGCGCGTTGGTGACCAGGTTGCCGATCACCTGCCGCAGCCGCGCGTCGTCGGCGGAGACGACGAGCGGGCCCGATTCGGGAGCGATCTCCAACTCGATCCGCCGTTCCGGTGCCATCGCCCGCGCGGCCTGCACCGCGTCGGAGGCGAGCACCGGCAACTCCACCGGGGTCAGCGAGAGCGGCCGTTCCATGTCCAACCGGGCGAGCAGCAGCAGGTCCTCCACCAGCAGACCCATCCGGGACGCCTCGTCCTCGATCCGGCGCAACAGGCCGGCGGTCTGTTCCGGCTCACGGGCCGCACCCTGCCGGTACAGCTCGGCGAAGCCGCGGATCGTGGTGAGCGGAGTCCGCAGCTCGTGCGAGGCGTCGGCGACGAACTGCCGCATCCGTTCCTCGGAGCGGATGGCCCGCGCCTCGGACGCCTGAGCTGCGGCGGCGGCATCCCGGGCGGCGCTCTCCGCCCATCGGGCCGAGGTCTCCGACGCGGCTCGGGCGGTGAACGCCGCCTCGATCTGGGTGAGCATCGCGTTCAGCGCCCGCGACAGCCGGCCCAGTTCCGAGGTTGGCTCGGCCTGACCCTCCTCCGGGTCGGGCACCCGGCGGGTCAGGTCACCGCCGGCGATCGCGGCGGCGGTCTGTTCGATCTCGACGAGGGGCTTGAGGCTGGTCCGGACGATCGCGGCGCCGACCGAGGCCAGCATGATCAGCACTGCGCCACCGACCAGGAGGTCTATCCAGACGAGCTGCTTCACCGCCCGGTCCACCTCGGTCAGCGGCTGACCCACGGCCAGCACCGAGCCGTCCGGTTGGGGGGCGTAGTACACCCGCCAGCGGGTGAGGCGATCGTGTGAGATGACGGTGCGCGGCTCGCCCTCCGCCGCCTCGAAGTCCTTGCGGGTGGCGGGAAACGTGGGCAGCTGTGCGGGGTAGAAGTTGCGCGTGTCGTACTGGGGGTCGTACACCTGCCGCTCGTCGGCCACGATCACGACGTAGTCGCTGGGCAGCATCGCGCCGACCTCACCGCTGCGCAGCTTCTGAAGAAACTGGCCGAGGCCCTGGGCGGTCGACCGGACCTGCCCGTCGACCTGGCCCTCCAGGTAGTTGCGGAGGAAGTACGCGGTCAACGAGCTGATCACCAGAAGCGCGACGGCGACCAGCGCGAGCACCGAGGCGACCAGCTTCACCCGCAGCGGAACGCTTCGCACCCGCCCTTTCGCCTGCTGGACTGCGTTCACGCCGCCGGCTTGCGCAGGACGTACCCGACCCCGCGAAGAGTGTGGATCAGCCGGGGCTGGGTGGTGTCGACCTTGCGCCGCAGGTACGAGATGTAGGACTCGACGATGTTGTCGTCGCCACGGAAGTCGTAGTTCCAGACGTGGTCGAGGATCTGCGCCTTGGACAGCACCCGGTTGGCGTTGAGCATCAGGTACCGCAGCAGCTTGAACTCGGTCGGCGAGAGCTGCACCCGCTGGCCGGCCCGGTGCACCTCGTGGGTCTCCTCGTCCAGCTCCAGGTCGGCGAAGGTGAGCCGGGACGGGGCCTGCTCGCCGGTGGTGGTGCGACGCAGCACGGCGCGGATCCGGGCGGTCAACTCCTCCAGGCTGAACGGCTTCGTGACGTAGTCGTCGCCGCCCAGGGTCAGCCCACGGATCTTGTCGTCGGTGGCGTCCCGGGCGGTCAGGAACACCACGGGCGTACGCGTGCCGCCCTCGCGGAGCATCCGGATGACCTCGAAACCGTCGAGGTCGGGGAGCATCACGTCGAGTACCACCAGGTCGGGCCGGTGGTCCTTGGCGGCGTTGAGCGCCGCGCTTCCACTTGTCGCGGTGGCCACGTCGAAGCCCGCGAACCGCAGGCTCGCGGAGAGCAGTTCGAGGATGTTGGGGTCGTCCTCGACGACAAGCAGTCGCGCCTCGGTCTGGGTAGCGGGCATGCGCCCATCATCGGTGACGTCACTGCGCCACCGCTGGACGCTTCCTGCAAAAAGGCTGTGAGTCGCCGACCGTTCGACGACGCCGGTCAGCGCAGCAGGCGACGCAACCCGTCCAGGGCGCCGTCGAGCAGCCGGATCGCGGTGCGCAGCTGGGTGTCGCTGAACTGCCGGGCGCGCATCAGCCGGCCCACCTCGGCCGTGAACGCGGCCAGCCGCTGATCGAGTTCGTCGAACAGCTCGGCCTGCGGCCCGGCGGTCGACGCCGGCCTGGGCGGCGGTGCGGGAGCCTCCCACCGGGCCCGCCGGGTCTGCCGGGTGGCCTCGCTCAACTCCCGCTTGAGGTCGCGGGCCGATCCGCGGACCTCGCTGCGGATCTCGCCGGCCAGACTGGAGAGGTCCGCCACGGAGGCCGCGATGTCCGTTTCCAGCGCTGTCAACTCACCGGCCCGCTGGCGCAGCTCCGCCCGGCCGGCGTCGGTGATGTCGTACGTCTTGCGGCCGCCGGCCGCCGTGTGGCTGACCAGACCCTCGACCTCCAGCCGTTGCAGGCGGGGGTAGATGGTGCCGGCGCTGGGCGCGTACAGACCGAGGAAGCGGTCCTCCAGCAGGCGGATCAGCTCGTAGCCGTGCTTCGGGCCGTCGTCGAGGAGCTTGAGCAGGTAGAGCCGGAGCCGCCCGTGGCTGAACACGGCGGTCACGGCAGCTCCTCTCCATCGTCGTCGACGGCTCGGGCGAGCAGGGCGATGCTCCCCGAGGTCGCGGAAGCCCAGAGCTTACCGTCGCCGGCGCCGAGCACCCCCTCGCTGCTGGGCAGCGGGAACGTCGAGCTGCGCAGCTGGGGAAAGCCGCTGGTGATCCGGCCGGAGGCGGTGTTCAACTGGACGGCGAGGTCGCTGTCCGCGCGGACCCGGACGGTGATGCTGCCCGAGATGGTGGTCAACCGGATCTCGCTGCCCCGGGGGTTGTCCAGATCGCAGGTGATGGCGCCGGAGACGGTCTGGGCCCGCACCCGGTCGGCGGCGCTGTCGGCGAGGATCACCTCCCCGGAGATCGTCTCCACTGTGAGGTCACCGCGGACGCCGAGCGCCTCCACCGGGCCCGAGGTGAGCTTCGCCGAGGTGCTGCCGCGCAACCCCATCAGGGTGATCTGGCCGGCGACGACGTGGGCGGTGGTCTGGCGACGCAGGCCGGAGGCGACCAGCGAACCCGCGACCAGGCCCAGATCGGCGAGGACGTCGGCGGGCACGGCGATGGAGACGTCCACCCGGGGGTAGCGGTGGATCATCCGGAACCAGCGCAGGACGTCCGACCAGCCCCGATCACGCTCCTGGCGGATGCTGAGCCGACCGTCGGTGTGGTCGATCAGGACCGGCCGACGGCCGACCTGGGTCACGTCGATCCGGGTCGGCCCGTCGGTGGCGACCACGTTGAGCCGTCCACTGATCAGTCGAACGTCCAGTCGGACGACCGGAGCGTCCACTGTGAGCCGTTGCGGGCTCTCGACCGTCCAACCGGCCATGGCGTCCCCCTCTCGACGACGCGCGGAAGGCACGCCGAACAGAAGGAGACTGTAACGCGATACATCGCGACATCACAAGACTGTCGCGACTCTCGCGCCGCCGGGACGGCAGGGGCGGGCGTGCCTCCCCCTAGGCGGCCAGGTCCAGGTCGCTGCCCGTGGCGGGCGGTGGCACGGAAACGGCCGGGGTCGCCGTCGGGACCGGCCGCAGCCGGGGCCGCGCCACGACACCCGCCGTGGGCACCAGGTGTACGGCCGACTCGGCGGCCCGGGCCAGCAACCGCCGGTCGGCGTCACGGGCCGGGTGCAACGCGGCGGCGATCGTCACCGAGACCACCAGCTCCCGCGCCGCCACCACCCGCGCCACCGAGCGCAGCAGGGTGTCCGCGCCGAGGAAGGCGGCTGCCGTGGTGGTCGCCCCGGTGGCCGCACAGCGGTAGGTGAGCCGCAGCGGGACCACCGGGCTGCCCGTGTCGATGGCCGCCTGGAACGTCGCGGGCCGGAACCCACCGCCGGGGCGGCAGTCGGTGGCATCCTTCCCGGCACACCACGTCGTACCCTCCGGGAAGACCGCCACCGACCGCCCTGCGCGCAGCGCGTCGGCGACCCGGGCGACGGTCCTCGGCAGCGCCAACGGCCGGGCGCGGTCCACGAAGACCGTGCCCGCCGCCGCGGCCAGCAGACCAACCACCGGCCAGGAGCGGATCTCCCGTTTCGCCACCATCCGGGTGGGCGCGACCGCCAGCACTGCCAGGATGTCCAGCCAGGAGGCATGGTTCGCGACCAGCAGCGCGCGCCGCCGGGGCAACCGACCCCGGACCACGAGGCGGACGCCGAAGGCGCGCACAGTGGTCCGCGCCCAGCCACTGACCAGCGCCTGCCGTTCCGGAGTGGGAAGCACCGGCAGCAGCGCCACCACCGGAATCCCGGCCAGCAGCATGCCGAGCACGGCGACCAGCCGGAGCACCCGGCGGGCCAGCGGCACCGTGGGCACCTCGCCGGCCGCTGGCAGGCAGTCGTCGTCGCAGCCCGAGGAGGGCCGCCACAGGTCCAGGGGCACGGCGCTCACCGCTGCTCACCGCCCAGGAAGTGCCGCAGGTAGCGCGGGTTCATCCGGTCCAGGGAGAAGAGGACGTAGAAGTCCGCGCACCCGAAGTCGCTGTCGTAGGACGGCTCGCCGCAGATCCACGCGCCGAGCCGGAGGTAGCCACGCAGCAGCGGCGGAACCGCCACCCGCCCGGCCGGGGCACCGGCGACCGGGCCGGCGGCAGCCGCCCCGGTGAACCAGGGCCGCAACGGGCGGACCCGCAGCGGCGGCGGCGACAGGTGCCGGGCCTGGGCCTGGGTCCACACCTCGGCCACCGTCCGCCCGCCGTCAGCCACCGGCACCGACGCACAGCCGCCGAGCCAGTGGGAGCCACGTAGGTGCAGGTACCGGATGATGCCGGCCCACATCAGGTTGATCACCGCGCCGGAGCGGTGGTCCGGGTGCACACAGGACCGGCCCGCCTCGACCAGGTCGTCGCGGAGCGGGTCGAGCGGCCTCAGGTCGAACTCGTCCTCGGCGTAGCGCCGGCTGGTGCGCCCCGGCGGTAACAGCCGGTACGTGCCGACCACCTCGCCCGTGCTGTCCTCGCGGACGATCAGGTGGTCGCAGTACGCGTCGAAGGGGTCCACGTCCAACCCGGTCTCGCCGGGGAGGAGGGTGGCGCCGAGCTCGGTGGCGAACACCTCGTGGCGCAGGCGTTGCGCGGCCGCGACCTGGGTGGGGTCGTCGGCGATCAGCAGGGTGTATCCGCTGGTCTTCAGGGGTGCGCCAGCGGCATGCAGAACGGCCATGGGATCTGTGTAAGGGCCCGGGTTGCCATTCACGGGGACCACTGGTGTCGGCAGGATGAACGCCGGCCGGCAGATGGCTCTCACCGCGATCGTGCGAGGCTGCGGTACGGCCCGGCGACGACGCCGGCACGTTCTACCGGAGGCCGACAATGCGCATCGAAACCCGCTACAACGGGCCCGCCGGCTCCGGCAACGGCGGCTGGAGCGCGGGGATCTTCGCCGCCGAGGCGGGCGGCGACGGTCCGGTCGAGGTGACGCTGCGCCGGCCACCACCACTGGAGACCGAGCTGACCCTTGTCGACGGCGAGGTTCGGGACCCGGCCGGCGAGTTGGTGGCCGAGGTACGCCCGGCCGGGGTGATCGACGCCGTCGTACCCCCTGTCGACCTGGAGACGGCGGTCGCCGCCGCGGCCCGATACCCCGGCCTGGTCGAGCATCCGTTCCCCACCTGTTACGTCTGCGGGCCGCAGCGGGCCGATGGGCTGCGGATCTTCCCCGGCCGACTGCCGGACGGGCGGACCGCCGCACCGTTCCGCGCGCCCGCGCAGGTCGACGCGGCAACGGTCTGGGCTGCGCTGGACTGTCCCGGTGGTTGGGCGGTGCTCGCGCCGGGCCGCCCGTACCTGCTGGGCCGGATCGCCGCCGTGGTCGCGGCGCTGCCCGGGCCGGGCGACGAGTGTGTGGTGACCGGGGCGTTGCTGCGCGTCGACGGGCGCAAGGCGCTCGTGCACACCAGCCTGTACGGCCCGGACGGGTCGTTGCTCGGCGCGGCGCGGGCAACCTGGATCGCCCGCTGAACCCGGGCCGTAGTCCGCAGGGATGAGTCGCCTCCGCCCCGCGACGGAGGCAGACGTACCGACCGCGCCTGATTGACCTTGTTGCCACGGGCCGTCACGCTGTGCCACGGCGTACCTCTACGCCACACACGGGAGGAGAACGATGACTGACGGGCAGCGAAGCCCCACCAGCGACGGTCAGATCGTGGTGTCCGGTCTGACGAAGCAGTACAAGAACGTCCGGGCGGTGAACAACCTGTCCTTCACAGTGGCGCCGGGACGGGTGACCGGCTTCCTCGGCCCGAACGGCGCAGGCAAGACCACCACGCTGCGCATGCTGCTCAACCTGGTCACGCCGACCGCCGGCACGGCCACCATCAGCGGCCAGCGGTACACCGACCTCGCCACCCCGCTGCGGCAGGTCGGGGCGGTGCTGGAGGCTTCCAGCGCGCACAAGGGCCGCACCGGCATCAACCACCTGCGGGTCATCTGCGCCGCGGCCGGGCTGCCCAAGCAGCGGGCCGACGAGGCGTTGGCCCTGGTCGGGCTGACCCCGGCGGCGAAGCGCAAGTTCAAGGGTTACTCGCTGGGCATGAAGCAGCGGCTCGGCATCGCCGCCGCGATGCTCGGTGACCCCCGCGTGCTGATCCTCGACGAGCCGGCCAACGGGCTGGACCCGGAGGGCATCCGGTGGATGCGTGGGTTCCTCAAGAACCTCGCCCACGAGGGTCGTACGGTGCTGGTCTCCAGCCACCTGCTGTCGGAGATGCAGTTGCTCGCCGACGACGTGGTGATCATCGCGGCCGGGCAGTTGGTCCGGCAGGGTCCGGTCGACCAGGTGCTCGGGTCGATGGCCCAGGGCGCCCGGGTCCGGGTCCGCACCCCGCAGGCCGAGGTGTTGACAGCCGCCCTGAAGGCGCAGTCGGCGACCGTCGAGACTGACGAGCAGGGTGTGCTGCTGGTCGGCGGGGTGGACGCTCCGACGATCGGCCGATCCGCTCTCGCGGCCGGGGTCGAGCTGCACGAACTGACCACCGAACGGCCCGATCTGGAACGGGTCTTCCTGGAGCTGACGGCCGGAAAGGCGGGCATCCGATGAACCTGGTCCGATCCGAGCTACTCAAGATCCGTACCACCAGCACCTGGTGGTGGCTGGCTATCGGCGCGCTCCTCTCGATCGCCCTGGCGTTCGCGATCAACGCGTGGTTGGCCGTCACGGCGCTCGGCGGGGACGCCGAGAACATAGGTGTCAGCCCCGAGCAGGCGACCGCGCCGGCGCAGGCGGCGAACCTCTACACCTCGGGCCAGTACCTCGGGCTGATGTTCGTGATGCTCATCGGCATCCTGATGGTCACGAACGAGTTCTTCCACCAGACCGCGACCACGACGTTCCTGACGACCCCCCGGCGAACGTCGGTCATCGTCAGCAAGCTCGTCGCCGCCAGCCTGCTCGGCTTCATGTTCTGGCTGGCCACCACGCTGATCGACCTGGCCGCCGGCGCGATCTTCCTGTCCGCGAACGACTACGGCACTCAGCTCGGTGAGTGGCCGGTGCAGCGGGCGCTGCTGTTCAACCTGCTGGCCTACGCCATCTGGACGATCCTCGGGGTGGGCATCGGCACGCTGATCACCAACCAGCTCGGAGCGGTGATCACGGCGGCGGTGCTCTACCTGATCGGCACCCAGGTGGTGGGTCTGCTCTTCCTGCTCCTGTCGAACCTCCTCGACAGCGAGGCGGTGCTCAAGTGGCAGGTGGTCTGGCCCGCTGTGGCATCCCAGGTCATGATCACGGAGGGCACCTCGGAGTTCACCCCGTCCTGGTGGGTCGGGGCCCTGGTGCTGATCGGCTACGCGCTGGTCAGCGGAGTCGTCGGAATCCTGCTCACCCGACGGCGCGACATCGCCTGACGGCGTCTGCGACCCCGGGGCGGCAACGAGCTGGCCGTTCCGGGGTCGGGCGGCCGCTCGGCGTCCGCCCCCTGGTGTTACCAGTTCGACACGGTGGGCGCAGGCGTTGCCGAACTTCTGGCATCTTCTGTGAAACCGGCCACGGGACCGAGGCGGAAATGCCTGCGGGATCGGTACGGCGTAGCCTGGGAGACGTCTAGTCCGTGCTCCTAATCGGGCGCGACGGACCCACCGCGTGCCACACAAACCCGCGTGAAAGAGGCGATTACCGGCCGTGTCGACCCAGCAGACTTCGCAGGAGAACCCACTGGCGGGTTTCGGCCCGAATGAGTGGATCGTCGAGGAGATGTACCAGCGTTACCTCGCCGACCCATCGAGCGTTGATTCGGCCTGGCACGACTTCTTCGCCGACTACCGACCGGCACCGGGAGCGGGCACCCCGCGCGGCGCCGAGTCGTCGGACAAGCCGGCCGCCGCCCCGGAGCCGGACGGTCAGCCGGAGGCAGCCGCCACCGTCACCCAGCCGAGCGCCCCGGCCAAGCCGGCGACCACGAGCAAGTCGGCCGCCGCCCAGCCGGCGCCGGCCAAGCCCGCCGCCCCGGCCACGCCGAAGGCCGCGCCGGACAAGACGCCGGAGAAGGCCGCTGCGGCCAAGCCGGCCGCCAAGGCCCCCGCGCCGACCGCCGACGGCCCGCAGACCACGCCGTTGCGGGGCGTCGCCGCGAAGATCGTCCAGAACATGGACGCCTCGCTGAGCGTGCCCACCGCGACCAGCGTTCGCGCGGTCCCGGCGAAGCTGCTGGTCGACAACCGCATCGTGATCAACAACCACCTCGCCCGTGGGCGGGGCGGCAAGGTCAGCTTCACCCACCTGGTCGGCTACGCGATGGTGCGCGCGCTGGTCCAGCACCCCGAAATGAACAACTCCTTCACCGAGGCCAACGGCAAGCCGGCGGTGCTCCGCCCGGCACACGTCAACCTCGGCATCGCGATCGACCTCGCCAAGCCGGACGGCAGCCGCAACCTGGTGGTCCCCTCCATCAAGGGCTGCGAGCAGATGGACTTCCGGCAGTTCTGGCAGGCGTACGAGGACGTGGTCCGACGGGCGCGGCGCAACGAGCTGACCATGGAGGACTACTCCGGCACCACCATCTCGCTGACCAACCCGGGCGGCATCGGCACCGTGCACTCGATGCCGCGGCTCATGCAGGGGCAGAGCGCGATCATCGGCGTCGGCGCGATGGAGTACCCGGCCCCCTACCAGGGGATGTCCGAGGCCACCCTCGCCGAGCTGGCGGTCAGCAAGATCATCACGCTGACCAGCACGTACGACCACCGGATCATCCAGGGCGCGCAGTCCGGCGAGTTCCTCAAGGTGATGCACGAGCTGATCCTGGGCGAGCACGGCTTCTACGACCAGATCTTCACCGCGCTGCGCATCCCGTACGAGCCGGTGCGCTGGATGCGCGATGTCGCTGTCAACTCCGAGGGTCAGATCAACAAGACCGCCCGGGTGCACGAGCTGATCCACGCCTACCGGGTGCGCGGTCACCTGATGGCCGACACCGACCCGCTGGAATTCAAGATCCGCAAGCACCCCGACCTGGACGTTCTCCAGCACGGGCTCACCCTGTGGGACCTGGACCGCGAGTTCCCCGTCAACGGCTTCGC
The DNA here is from genome assembly GCF_049841475.1 of Micromonospora sp. DT15. NCBI lineage: Bacteria > Bacillati > Actinomycetota > Actinomycetes > Micromonosporales > Micromonosporaceae > Micromonospora > Micromonospora sp. DT15. Next base: position 45,102 of record NZ_JBNCKJ010000009.1, on the reverse strand, counting down.
CGGCCGGCAGCGGATGAAGCTGCGCGAGATCCTCGGCGTGCTGCGCGACTCGTACTGCCGCCGCGTCGGCATCGAGTACATGCACATCCAGGACCCGGAGGAGCGTCGCTGGGTCCAGGAACGGATCGAGCGCAAGTACGAGAAGCCGTCCGCCGACGAGCAGAAGCACGTGCTCAACCGGCTCAACGCCGCCGAGGCGTTCGAAACCTTCCTGCAGACGAAGTACGTCGGCCAGAAGCGCTTCTCGCTGGAGGGCGGCGAGTCGCTGATCCCGCTGCTCGGCGAGGTGCTGGAATCCTCCGCCGAGAACGGGCTGGACGAGGTCGTCATCGGCATGGCCCACCGGGGTCGGCTCAACGTGCTGGCCAACATCGTCGGCAAGCCGTACGAGAAGATCTTCTCGGAGTTCGAGGGTCACCTGGACCCGCGCTCGACGCAGGGCTCCGGCGACGTGAAGTACCACCTGGGTCAGAACGGCAAGTTCACCACCCCGGACGGCGAGCACGCGGTCAAGGTGTCGGTGGTGGCCAACCCGTCGCACCTGGAGGCCGTCGACCCGGTGCTGGAGGGCATCGTCCGGGCCAAGCAGGACCGGATCGACCTCAAGCTGGAGGGCTACACCGTGCTGCCGCTGGCGGTGCACGGTGACGCCGCCTTCGCCGGGCAGGGCGTGGTCGCCGAGACGCTCAACCTGTCCCAGCTGCGCGGCTACCGCACCGGTGGCACCGTGCACGTGGTGGTGAACAACCAGGTCGGCTTCACCACCGCACCGGAGTACAGCCGGTCCAGCCTCTACAGCACCGACGTGGCCCGGATGATCCAGGCGCCGATCTTCCACGTCAACGGCGACGACCCGGAGGCAGTGGTCCGGGTGGCCCGGCTGGCATTCGAATACCGGCAGACGTTCAACAAGGACGTCGTGATCGACATGGTCTGCTACCGCCGGCGCGGGCACAACGAGGGCGACGACCCGTCGATGTCCAACCCACAGATGTACAAGATCATTGATTCGAAGCGCTCGGTCCGCAAGCTCTACACCGAGGAGCTCATCGGTCGCGGTGACATCACCGTGGAGGACGCGGAGGAGCTGCTGCGCGACTACCAGGCGCAGCTGGAGAAGGTCTTCAAGGCCACCCGGGACGCCGCCTCGGCACCGCGCCAGCTCAACCGGCCGCGCCGCGAGGAGGAGCCGGAGCCGCAGGTCGACACCGCCACCGACGCGTCAGTGGTCAAGGCCATCGGCGAGGCGCACATCAACCTGCCGGAGGGCTTCACCCCGCACAAGCGGATCCAGCAGCTGCTGGACCGGCGGGCCAAGATGTCCGTCGAGGGCAACATCGACTGGGGCTTCGGCGAGATCATCGCGCTCGGGGCGCTGCTGCACGACGGGGTCACCGTCCGGCTCGCCGGGCAGGACTCCCGCCGCGGCACGTTCGTCCAGCGGCACGCCTCGGTGGTCGACTCCCGCACCGGCGACGACTACCTGCCGCTGAAGTCGCTCACCGGCGATGGCGACCGCTCCCGGTTCTTCGTGCACGACTCGCTGCTCAGCGAGTACGCGGCGATGGGCTTCGAGTACGGCTACTCGGTGGAGAACATCAACGCCCTCGTCGCCTGGGAGGCCCAGTTCGGCGACTTCGTCAACGGCGCCCAGTCGGTGATCGACGAGTTCATCTCGTCCGGTGAGGTGAAGTGGGGCCAGCGCTCCGCCATCACCCTGCTGCTGCCGCACGGCCACGAGGGTCAGGGCCCGGACCACACCTCCGGCCGGCCCGAGCGGTTCCTGCAGATGTGCGCCGAGGACAACATGCGGGTGTCCATCCCGACGACGCCGGCGAACTACTTCCACCTGCTGCGCCGCCAGGCCCTGTCGCCCAAGCGCAAGCCGCTGGTGGTGTTCACGCCGAAGTCGCTGCTGCGGCACAAGCTCTGCGTCTCGTCGGTGGAGGACTTCACCACCGGCACCTTCCAGCCGGTGCTGCGCGACACGGCCGCCCCGGCACCGGAGGCGGTGAAGCGGGTGCTGCTCTGCTCCGGCAAGGTCTACTACGACCTGTTCCAGGCCCGGCAGGAGCGCGGCGTCACCGACACCGCGATCCTCCGGCTGGAGCAGCTGTACCCGCTGCCGGTGGAGGAGATCCGGGCCGCCCTCGCGCAGTTCCCGAACGCCGAGGACTTCGCCTGGGTGCAGGAGGAGCCGGCCAACCAGGGTGGCTGGTCGTTCGTCGCGCTCAACCTGCTGGAGCACCTCACGGACGTTCGGCTGCGGCGGATCTCCCGCCCGGCCGCCGCCGCTCCGGCGGTCGGCTCGGCCAAGACCCACGAGGTCGAGCAGAACGCGCTGATCGAGGCGGCTCTCCCCCGCCCGTGACCTGACCTGAGCACGGAAGCCGGGGTAGGGCCGTTTCACCACGGTCCTGCCCCGGCTCTCGTAGGTCCCGCCAGCCGGTTGACCATCCACCCACCACCGCCCGGCCCGTGCCGGGCCGAGCACGAGGACGTACCCATGTACTTCACCGACCGTGGCATTGAGGAGCTGGTCGAGCGCCGGGGCGAGGAGCAGGTGACCCTGGAGTGGCTCGGCGAGCGGCTGCGCGACTTCGTCGACCTCAACCCCGACTTCGAAACTCCCATCGAACGCCTGGCCACCTACCTCGCCCGCCTGGAAGACCCCGACGACGAAGACGCCTGACCCCCCACCCACCCACCCACCCCGCAGGTTGATCATGAGGTTATCCGCGCGTGTCGTCGGCGTGTCGGGCGCTAACTCCATGATTACCGGGGCGAGGGGTCGGGCCCGCAGGGAGGGGTCGGACCGGCAGGGTCGGACGGCCCGGGTGGGGTGCCTCGCGATCTTCTAGGGTGGGGCTGTGGCCCGAAGTGTGTATTTGACGAGCGTGGGGTCCGGCGGGGGCAAGTCGACGATTGCCCTCGGGTTGGCGGAGTTGCTGTCCCGCCAGGTCGGGCGGATCGGCGTGTTCCGGCCGTTGGTGGCCGACACCGGCCAGGACCCGATCCTCGCGCTGCTGAGCGAGCGCTATCGCGTCGAGGTACCGCTGTCCGAACTCGCCGGGGCGAGCTACGCCGAGGCTTCGGCACTGGTCGCCGACGGCCGACGGGAGCAGCTCATCTCCGCCATCGTCGAGCGCTACCGGGCGGTGGAGCGGCAGTGCCCGGCGGTGGTCGTGGTGGGCAGTGACTTCGACGAGCCGGGCGACCCGGCCCACCCCCGGGAGCTGGCGTTCAACGCCCGGCTGGCCACCGAGTTCGGCAGCGTGGTGGTGCCGGTCGTGGACGGCTTCGGGCAGGAGCCGGCGGCTGTCGCGTCGGCGATGCGGGGGGCGTACCACGATCTGGCCGACCTCGGCGCGACGGTGCTCGCGGTGATCGCCAACCGGGTCACCGAGCCGATGACGCTGCCCGAGCTGCCGGTCCCCGCGTACGCCATCCCCGAGGTGCCGAGCGTGTCCGCGCCGACGGTGGCCGAGGTGGCGACAGCCCTCGGCGCCACCCTGCTGGCCGGGGACGACGCCGCGCTCGGTCGCGACGTGCTGGACTTCGTGGTCGGCGCGGCACACGTGCCGACCCTGCTGGGCCACCTCACCGAGGGCGCCCTGGTGATCACCCCGGGGGACCGGGCCGACCTGCTCGTCGCCGCGAGCGCCGCGCACGTGGCCGGACAGGTGTCGGTGGCCGGACTGGTGCTCACCCTCGGCGAGCAGCCCGACCCGAGGGTCATGCGGCTGGTGGAGGGGCTCAACACCGGCTTGGCGGTGCTCTCCGTGCGCAGCGACAGTTACGACACGGTGGCCGCGTCCAGTCGCATCGAGGGCCGGCCCAGCGCTACCAATCCCCGCAAGGTGGAGGCCGCGCTCGGCGCGTTCGAGCGCTGTGTGGACACCGACGACCTGGCCCGTCGGCTGCGGGTCAGCCGGTCGGCGCGGGTCACCCCACTGATGTTCGAGAACGAGTTGATCGACCGTGCCCGCTCGAAGCCCCGGCACCTGGTGCTGCCGGAGGGCACCGACGAGCGGGTCCTGCGCGCGGCGGAGATCCTGCTCCGGCGCGGGGTGGCCGAGCTGACGGTGCTCGGCCGGCCGGACGACATCGCCCGACGCACCCGGGAGCTGGGCATCGACCTCGGCGACGTGCGGGTCGTCGACCCGGGGGCCAGCGAGTGGCGCGACGACTTCGCCGCCGAGTACGCCCGGCTGCGCGCCCACCGCGGCGTCACCGCCGAGTTGGCGCACGACATCGTCGCGCAGCCGAACTACTTCGGCACGCTCATGGTGGCCACCGGCCGAGCCGACGGCATGGTCTCCGGCGCCACCCACACCACCGCCGCGACCATCCGGCCGGCGTTCGAGATCATCCGTACGCTGCCGGACGTTTCGGTGGCCTCCAGCGTCTTCTTCATGCTGCTCGCCGACCGGGTGCTGGTCTACGGGGACTGCGCGGTCAACCGCGACCCGGACGCGGCCCAGCTCGCCGACATCGCGATCTCGTCGGCCGACACCGCCGCCCGGTTCGGCATCGAACCCCGGGTGGCCATGCTGTCGTACTCGACCGGCAGCTCCGGCGCGGGCGCCGACGTGGAGAAGGTCGCCGCGGCCACCGCGCTGGTCCGGCAGCGCCGGCCCGACCTGCTGGTCGAGGGGCCCATCCAGTACGACGCGGCGATCGACCCGGCGGTGGCGGCCACGAAGCTGCCCGACAGCCCCGTCGCCGGGCACGCCACGGTCTTCATCTTCCCGGACCTGAACACCGGCAACAACACGTACAAGGCGGTGCAGCGCTCGGCCGGGGCGGTCGCCGTCGGCCCGGTCATGCAGGGCCTGCGGCGGCCGGTGAACGACCTGTCGCGGGGTGCCACGGTTCCGGACATCGTCAACACCGTGGCGATCACCGCCATCCAGGCGGCCACCGAGGAGGCGTCGTGAGTCGGGTGCTGGTGCTCAACTGCGGGTCGTCGTCGGTGAAGTGGCGCCGCTACGACGGGGACCAGGCAATCGACCACGGCACCGTCGAGCGCGTCGGTGAGCCCGGTGGCGGCCCGGCGGACCACGCCGAGGCGGTCCGGCAGATCCTGGACGGGCTGGACCTGACCGGGCTGACGGCGGTCGGACACCGGGTGGTGCACGGTGGCGGGACGTTCAGCGCGCCGGTGCTTGTCGACGACGCGGTGCTGGCCGCGATCAAGGATCTGGTGCCGCTCGCCCCGCTGCACAACCCGGCCAACCTGGCCGGCATCGAGGTGGCCCGCGCGGCGCTGCCCGACGTGCCGCAGGTCGCCGTCTTCGACACCGCGTTCCACCACACCCTGCCGGAGGCCGCCGCGACGTACGCGATCGACCGGGACACCGCCGAGCGGTACGACATCCGCCGGTACGGCTTCCACGGCACCTCACACGCGTACGTGTCCCGGCGCACCGCCGAGCTGCTGGGCCGCCCGTACGAGCAGGTCAACACGATCACCCTGCACCTCGGCAACGGGGCCAGCGCCTGCGCGGTGGAGAACGGCCGCAGCGTCGCCACCTCGATGGGCATGTCCCCGTTGCAGGGGCTGGTGATGGGCACCCGCAGCGGCGACGTGGACCCGACCGTGATCTTCCATCTGCGCCGGGAGGGCGGGCTGTCGGTGGACGACATCGACGACCTGCTCAACCACCGCAGCGGCCTGCTCGGGCTGACCGGCGTCAACGACATGCGCGAGGTGCTCGAACGCCGGGCCGCCGGTGACCGGGCGGCGGCGCTGGCCTTCGACGTGTACTGCCGGCGCATCACCGAGTACGTCGGGGCGTACTACGCGCTGCTCGGCCGGGTCGACGCGATCACCTTCACCGCCGGGGTCGGCGAGCACGCCGCGCCGGTACGGGCCGCCGCGCTGGCCGGCCTGGGCCGGCTCGGCATCACTGTGGACGACGCCCGCAACGACGGCGAGGGCGACCGGTTCATCTCACCCGACGGCGCCGAGGTGAGCGTCTGCGTCATCCGCACCGACGAGGAGCGGGAGATCGCCCGGCAGACCCGGGACGTGGTCGGGGCGGCCTGACACCACTGAGGCGCGCACCCCCGGGAGGCCCGAGGGTGCGCGCGAGTCGGTGAAGCCCATTCAGTGCCGGGGCCAGCCAGGCAGCTAGGCCAGCCGGTCGGTTCGGTCAGCCGGTCGCCAGCCAGGCGGTTCGGTCAGCCGGTCGCCAGCCAGGCGACGAGTGCCACCAGCACCACGACGACCACTGCCGCACCGATGATGAGCGGCAGGCGGGACGGAGCCTCCGTCGGCGTCGCAGTCTCCGGCGTCTGGTTGAAGGCGCGGAACGCCTCGGTGTTGCCGCTGGGGTCCGTGTAGTTCTCAGGCATGTCGGTGACCCTAGCGAAGCTGGTCACGCCGCACCGTCCCTGGCCCGCTGCGTCCCAGGGGTGGACCCGGCCGACGGAGGTGACCCGACCGGGTGGCGGGTGCACCCGAGCCGGACGGCGGGGACGCTACGCCCGCCCAGGCACCTACCGTGGAACGATGGGGGCGGGCCGGCTGATGGCCGTACTGGTGACAGCGCTGCTGACCGGTTGTGCGCCGGCCACCGCCGTGGCTGGCGGGGCCACCGGGCCGGCGTCGGCGCGTCGGGCGCCCGAGGGGTCGTACGCCGTCGGCGTGCATACGCTCACCCTCGATCCGCGCTCGGCGCGCCCTCTGCCGGTGACGATCTGGTACCCGGCGTCGACCGGCCGGGTGGCGGCCGGACGGTTCCCGGTGGTGATCTACAGCCACGGGCTGGGCAGCCGACCCGAGCTGCACGCCGGCCTGACCAACCGCTGGGCGGCGGCTGGTTTCGTGGTGGCCGCACCCGCGTATCCGCACACCCGACAGGGCGCCGCCCACTTCACCCGGGCCGACGTACGCCACCAGCCGGCCGATGCCTGGCGACTGATCCGCTATCTGGGCGACCTCGACCGGCGCCCTGCCGATCCCCTCGCCGGGCACCTCGACCTGACCTCGGTCGCCGCCGCCGGGCACTCGGCGGGCGGCTTCACCACCTCCGGCATGTTCAGCGAGGGCCACCCGGCCCGGCTACGCGCCGGGATCGTGATCGCCGGCGGTGGGCTGCCGGGCAGCTTCGCCGGACCGGCCGCGCCGGTGCTCTTCGTGCACGGCACCGCCGACCCGGTGGTGCCGGTGACGGTCGGCCGGGCGGCGTACGCGCGCACCCCAGGGCCGGCCGCGTTCCTCAGCCTGCTCGGCGGGGACCACGGCGCGTACCTCGCGCCGGGCCACCCGGGCTTCGCCCCGGTCATCGCCACCACCACCGACTTCCTACGCTGGACCCTCTACGGCGACCGGGCCGCCGCTGCCCGCCTCCCCGCCGACGCCCACTCCCCCACCCTGACCCGTTACGAGTCCCGCCCGGCCCACTGAAACCGACCGACACCGGTACGGTCGTCCGGTGGACGAGCTTGCGCGCCGGCAGTTGGCGAGCATCGCCGAGGTCATCGAGGTGACCGGGGCGGACGGCATCCCGGTGTGGCTGCGCGGCGGTTGGGCGATGGACTTCCAGCTCGGCGCGGTGACCCGCCCGCACCTCGACGTCGACTGGTACTGCTGGCGCGACGACGCCGACCGGCTGGCCGACCTGCTGCTGGCCCGGGGCTGGCTTCCCGACCCGAGGATGCCAGTGGAGTCGCAGCTCGACCTGTTCGCCGCCGACGTGGAGGTCAGCTTCGCGTACCTGGGTCGCGACGCCGCCGGCCGACCGACGGTGGGCGCCGGGGCTTGGACCGGCACCCCGCTGCCGGCCGGGATGCTGGACGCCCCACCCGGCCGGATCGGCCCGCTCTGCGCGCCGACCATCTCGGTGGCTGCCCAGATCGAGTTCAAGCAGATGTACCCGGTCTGGATGCCGGAACGTCCCCGTCGCCCGAAGGACGCCGAGGATCTAGCTCGGCTGCGCTCCGGTGCGGGTCGAGTAGGTCCTCGTACACCCCGACCTTGAAGGTGATCAGGTCCAGGCTCTGGGTGAGCCTGTCGATCTGGGTGGTGACGCGACTGTGGTGCTCGCGCATCAGCGCGAGCCGTTCCTCCTCGTTGCCGGCGCCTTCCCGGACGAGGTCGGTGTACCGCCGGAGCGCGGGCAGGGGCATCCCGGAGGCGCGGAGGATGATGCAGACGGTCAGCCAGTCCACGTCGTCCTGGCTGTAGCTGCGACGCCCGGCAGGGCCACGCCGCACCGGGCCGACGAAGAGGCCCTCCTGCTCGTAGAAGCGGAGGGTGTGCACGCTCAAGCCGGTGCGTTCGGCGACCTGCCCGATGCTCAGACCCGCGGTGATCTCGGCCATGCCGAGCAGGGTAACGAGGAGTTGACCTAGAGCTGACTCTAGCTCCTAGGGTGCGCGGTGATCGCTAGCACATCAGCCAAGGAGCATCGACATGCGTTATCGCAACCTCGGCGGCACCGGCATCCAGGTGAGCACCCACTGCCTCGGGACCATGATGTTCGGCGCCGTCGGCAACCCCGACCACGACGACTGCGCCCGCATCATCCACACCGCCCTCGACCAGGGCATCAACATCATCGACACCGCCGACATGTACGGCCGGGGCGAGTCCGAAGAGATCGTGGGCAAGGCGCTGCGGGGCCGCCGGGACGACGTCGTGCTCGCCACCAAGGTGCATTTTCCGATGAGCGAGGGACCCAACCAGGGCGGCAACTCGCGGCGGTGGATCCTCAAAGCGGTGGAGGGGAGCCTCCGGCGGTTGAACACCGACTGGATCGACCTCTACCAGGTCCACCGTCCCGACCCCTCGACCGACATCGAGGAGACGCTCTCGGCACTCAGCGACCTCGTCCGCGACGGGAAGATCCGCGCCTTCGGCTGCTCGACCTTCCCGGCCGAGGAGATCGTCGAGGCGCACCAGGTGTCCGAGCGTCGTGGCCTGGGACGCCTGCGCACCGAGCAGCCGCCGTACTCGATCCTGGCCCGCGGCGTCGAAGCGTCGACCCTCCCCGTCTGCCAGCGCTACGGCATGGGGGTGCTGGTCTGGAGCCCGCTCGCCTTCGGGTTCCTCAGCGGCAGGTACCGCAGGGACCAGCCCATCGACCTGTCGACCGGGCGGGCCGTGCTCCGGCCGGCGCAGTTCGACCCCACGATCGCCGAGAACGCCGCCAAGCTCGACATCGTGGAACAGCTCGTCGACCTCGCGGCGAGCATCGGCTGCACGCTCCCGCAGCTCGCCATCGCCTTCACGGTGGCCCATCCGGCCGTCAGCTCGGCGATCATCGGACCGCGGACCATGCCGCACCTGGAGGACCTGCTCAAGGGCGCCACGCTCACCCTGGACGACGCGACCCTCGACCGGATCGACGAGATCGTTCCGCCCGGAACGAACCGGTACGACCCCAACGCCGCCTTCCCTCCGCGCGCGCTGACCGACACCGCACGACGGCGACGTCCGCTCACCGAACGTGCTGCGGCCTGACTGAGCCTGATGCCGGGACGCAGCGGCCGGTGACCGGGTGGGCACAGCGCGACGAAGCCAGCCGGGCGGGTCCGCCGGGCAGGGCACAATCAGATTCATGCCGCGTCGCGTCACCCCCACAATGCTGATCACCGCCCTGCTTCTGGCCGCTCTCGTCGGGTGCTCCACGGACGCCCCGGTACGGCGGGCGCCGGCCGCGCCGGAGCCCACCGCCCCGGCGACGCCACAGGTCCCGGCCGGGCACGCGCCAGAAAATCCCTACCCCGTCGGCGTACGCGACCTGAAGCTGAACCGCGACGGCCGGGCGCTGCCGGTGCGGATCTGGTACCCGGCGCTCGGCGAGAACGGCCCCGTCACGCCGGGGTTGCTGGGGGCGCACGGCCGCTTCCCGGTGGTGATGTTCAGTCACGGCCTGGGTGGCCGGCCGGACGACTACGCCACGCTACTGACCCGGTGGGCGGCAGCAGGGTTCGTGGTGGCCGCGCCGACGTTCCCGCACACCTCGCGGGGCGCGGACAACAACGTCCTCGACGTGCTCAACCAACCCGCCGACGTGTCGTACGCGTTGGACCAGGTGCTCGCGTTGGACAGCAAGGCCGACGACCAGTTGCAGGGCCGGCTGGACGCCGACCGGGTGGCCGCGGCCGGGCACTCGGCCGGCGGGGTGACCACCATCGGCCTGTTCACCGCGAGCCGGGACAAGCGGCTGGACGCGGGTGTGGTGTTCGCGGGCACGGCGCTGGGCGTGGGCACCGCGTTCGCCGGTGCCGCCGCACCGCAACTGTTCGTACACGGCGAGTTGGACGAGGTGGTCGAGTACGCGGCGGGCAGGGCCGCGTACGACAAGGTGCCCTGGCCGAAGGCGATGCTGAGCCTGCCGAAGGGCGACCATGGGCGGACGATGCTCAAGGACAAGGCCGCGCTGCGGGTGGTGTCGGACACGTCGATCGAGTTCCTGCGCTGGTCGCTCTACGGAGACGCGGATGCCAAGAAGCGCATCTCCACCGACGCGACGCGCGGCGACATAGCCACCTTCGACGACCACCTCTGACCGCGCCGCGCCCTCGCCCAAGATCTGCGCAACATCGGGGATGTTGCTGCCTCGGGACACCCGGGAGGCAGCAGTTTCCCCGATGATGCGCGGATCTTGACGCGCACGCCCGCGGACCGGGCGTCAGGCGGTGTGGTCGATGACGACCTTGCCGAAGGCGTCGCCGGAGTGCAGTCGAGCGAAGGCGTCCTCGACCCGGCTGAACGGAATGACGCTGTCCACCACCGGGCGCACCTCGTTGTCGGAGCAGAACGCCAGCAGCTCGTACAGCTCGCCGGGCGTGCCCATCGAGGTGCCCAGGATCTCCAGCTGCATGGCGAAGACCCGGCGCAGGTTGACCGACGGTTCGTGCCCGGCTGTCGCGCCGGAGACCACGATCCGGGCCATCGGCGCGGCCGACTTCAGCGAATGGTCGAAGGTGGCCGCGCCGACCGTCTCGATCACCACGTCGACACGCTCCGGCAGCCGGGCACCCGGCTCGAAGGAGGTGGCGCCGAGGGCCGAGATCCGGTCCCGCTTGACGGCGTCGCGGCTGGTCGCGTACACCCGCTTGCCCATCGCGACGGCGAGTGCGACGGCCGCGGTGGCCACGCCGCCGCCCGCGCCCTGGACCAGCACGCTGTCGGCGTCCGCGACGCGTCCCTTGGTGGTCAGCATCCGCCACGCGGTCAGCCAGGCCGTGGGCAGGCACGCCGCGTCGGTCGCCGCCATGCCGTCGGGCAGCGGGATCAGATTCGACCGGGGTACGACCACCCGCTCGGCGAGCGTCCCGGCAAAGTGCTCGGAGAGGATGGAAACCCCGCGCGGGTCACCCGGCGTGACGACCACCGGGTACACGACCACCGGGCGTCCCTCCGGGTCCAGCCCGACCGCGTCGCAGCCGAGGATCATCGGTAGCTGGGCCTCGGTGAGACCGACCCCGCGCAGCGACCAGAGGTCGTGGTGGTTGAGCGAGGTGGCCCGCAACTGCACGGTCACCCAGTCGTCGGCCGGCGGGGTCGGCTCGGGCCGCTCGCCGACGGTGAGCGCGGCGAGCGGGTCGGCGTCGTCGAAACGGGAGGCAAAGGCAGCACGCATGATCGGCACGGTAACAAGCTGAGCGCTCGTTAAGAAGCCGTGCGCGTAGGCCAGCGGCGCATGCTGCGCCGGAGCGCCCCTGGCCCACGCGTGCGCGTGGACCAGCGGCGCATGCTGCGCCTGGGCACCCCGTCCATACGCGTGCGGTTTACCGGCGGGCGACGCCGTCGCGGCGGGCGGCTTCGGCGACCGCCTCGGCCACTGCCGGCGCGACGCGCGGGTCGAGCGGGGACGGAACGATCGCGTCGGCGGTCAGGGACTCCGCCACCACGCCGGCGATGGCGTCCGCGGCGGCGACCTTCATGGCCTCGGTGATCCGGATGGCACCGGCATCCAGCGCGCCGCGGAACACCCCGGGGAAGGCCAGCACGTTGTTGATCTGGTTGGGGTAGTCGCTGCGCCCGGTGGCGACCACCGCGACGTGCCGGGCGGCCACCTCGGGGTGCACCTCGGGAGTCGGGTTCGCCAGCGCGAACACGATCCCGCCGGGTGCCATCTGAGCCACCGCGGCCTCGGGGATCTGCCCGCCGGAGACCCCGATCAGCACGTCCGCGCCGCGTAGCGCCTCGGTGATGTCGCCGTGGCGGCCGTCGGCGTTGGTGCTCGCCGCCAACTCGGCCTTGGTGCCGGTCAGTTCGGTGCGGTGCCGGCCGATGATCCCCTTGGAGTCGCAGACCACCACCTGGTCGGGGTTGACGCCCCCGGCGATCAGCATCTTCGTCACGGCCACTCCGGCCGCGCCCGCGCCGCTCACCGCCACCCGCAGGTCACCGAGCTTGCGGTCGAGCAACATCGCGGCGTTGCGCAGCGCGGCCAGCACCACGATGGCGGTGCCGTGCTGGTCGTCGTGGAAGACCGGGATGTCCAGCGCCTCGTCGAGCCGGCGCTCGATCTCGAAGCAGCGCGGCGCGCTGATGTCCTCCAGATTGATCCCACCGAACGAGGGCGCCAGTGCCCGCACCACCGCGATGATCTCGTCCACGTCCTGGGTGTCCAGGCACACCGGCACCGCGTCCACCCCGGCGAACTGCTTGAACAGCACCGCCTTGCCCTCCATGACCGGCAGCGCGGCCCGGGGGCCGATGTTGCCCAGCCCGAGCACCGCCGAGCCGTCGGTGACCACCGCGACCGTGTGCGACACCCAGGTGTAGTCGTCCACCAGGGCGGGGTCGGCGGCGATCGCCTCACACACCCGGGCCACCCCCGGGGTGTACGCCAGAGAGAGGTCCTCCCGGCTGGTGAGCGGCACGGTCGAGGTGACGGCCATCTTGCCGCCCCGGTGCAGCAGGAAGACGGGATCAGCGGGGTCCACGGTGGACGAAGACATGGTGGTGACTCCAGGATCTGTCGAGCAGATGTGAGGCGGCCTGCCCCGCCGCGAGGTGGGCGGCGAGCGGTGGCACGCGGTGCGGGGGGTCACCCGGGCACTTTCCGAGCATAGTGTCGGCACCACCCCCCGGATGTGAGCAGGGTCATAACTGACGACGAGGCACCCGTCCGGGGCGCGGCCAGTAGCGGGCCACCACCCGTCCACGTACGTCGGCCACCCCGTACGCCCGGGAGTCATCGGTGATCAGGTCGTTGTCGCCGCGTAGCCACCAGCCGCCGTCCTGTGGCCGGACCGCACGCTTCACCACCAGCAGATCGGGCCGGGTCCGGAAGACCGCGACCACCACGTCGCCGGCTCGGATCGGGCGGCCACCGGGACGAACCAGCACCGCGTCACCGTGGCGCAGGGTCGGGGCCATGGACGGGCCGGTCACCAGGACGGCGGTCAGCGGCCTCCGCAACCGGGGCACCTCAGCCGGGTGATCGGCGGCCACTGGTTTCACCTCCACCCGGTTCGGGGAGCATTCCCAGGAGTAATGTCGCCTTTGATCATCGCAAACTTCCCATGGAGGATCCTGATGCGACTTCCGCGCATCCTTGCGCCCCGCGTCACCGCGAGCGCTCACTGCGACCTGCCGTGCGGTGTCTACGACCCGGCACAGGCCCGGATCGAGGCCGAGTCGGTCAAAATGATCTGCGAGAAGTACCAGTCGAACACCGACCCGGAGTTCCGTACCCGCGCCGTCATCATCAAGGAGCAGCGCGCCGAGCTGGTCAAGCACCACCTCTGGGTGCTGTGGACCGACTACTTCAAGCCGCCGCACTTCGAGAAGTACCCGAACCTGCACAGCCTGTTCAACGAGGCCACCAAGCTCGCCGGCGCCGGCGGCGTCAAGGGCAGCCTCGACCCGGCCACCGCCGACAAGCTGCTCGCGAAGATCGACGAGATCTCGAAGATCTTCTGGGAGACCAAGAAGGCGTGACCTCCCCGGTCATTCCGACGATCCGGCCGGTACGTCCCGAGGACGTGCCGGCCGTCGTCGCCATGGTGCACGAGTTGGCCGAGTACGAGCGTGCCCCGGATCAGTGCCACCTCACCAACGAGCAGCTGACCTCGGCGCTCTTCGCGGCTGCTCCAGGTAGCGGCACGCCGAGCGGCAGCGGTGGTACGACCGCTGCGGCGCTCTTCGGTCACGTCGCGGTCGACGAGCACAACGAGCCGGTCGGGTTCGCGCTGTGGTTCCTCAACTTCTCCACCTGGGCCGGCGTGCACGGCATCCACCTGGAGGACCTCTACGTCCGGCCGTCCGCCCGGGGCACCGGAGCGGGTCGACTGCTGCTCGCCGCGCTGGCCGACATCTGCGTACGGCGGGGCTACCAGCGGCTGGAGTGGCAGATGATCGACTGGAATCCGGCTGCCGGCTTCTACGCTTCGATCGGCGCCGAACAGATGAGCGAGTGGGTTGCCTACCGGCTCAGCGGCACCGCGCTCCGCGAGCTGGCCGAGCAAGCCACTACCGCCGGCACGCGTAATGGGCGACCGACCGGGTAGAGTCCCCGACCGGGGGGATGAGGCGTGACTCAACTGACTGGCCAGCCAGCGACCGACGACGACGTGGTGCACCTCACGGTGCCTGCCGACGGCGGTTACCTCGGCGTGCTCCGCACCGCCACCGCGGGTCTCGCGGCCCGGTTGCAGTTCGCGCTCGACGAGATCGAGGATCTGCGGATCGCTGTCGACGAGGCGTGCGCCATGCTGCTCGCCATCGCCACCCGCGACGCCGAGTTGGAGTGCCGCTTCGCGGTCACCGACGACGCGCTGACGGTCGAGGTGACGGTGCCGACGGTGCGCGGTGCCACCCTGCCCGCCGAGTCGTCCTTCGCCTGGAAGGTGCTCACCGCGCTGACCACCTCGGCGTCCGCCACCTCCGCCGGCGATCGGGCCACTATCGCACTGCTCACCCGTCGCTCCGGCGGCTACTGACCGGTCCGACGCACCGGCGCGGTCACTCGAAGCCGAGGGCGCGGGTCGTCGGTGGGCAGATCAACAGCCAGGCCACGCCCAGGCCGAACACCATCAGCGGCACGCCCAGCCAGCCCAGGCCGGCCTGGATCATGAACCACCCGATCGGCAGTAGCATCAGCTGAAGCACGATCGCGGGGGCTCGTGCGCCCGCCTGACGCCGTAGCAGCGCCCGACCCAGGGCCCAGAGCGCGACGGCCGCCCCGACGGCGAACACGGTCACCAGCAGTGCCGCCAGCAGGTCGGTGCGGGTGGCGGTGAGGTCGGCCCAGACCAGCCAGACGGCGATCAGCCCGACGACGGCGGCCTCCGCCCACAGCAGCCGGACCGCCCAGCGGAGCGTGACGGGGATCGGGGCCGAGTCGATGGTCACGCGCGCCACGATACCCGGGCTGCCGGAAGGTACAGTGCCGCCCATGCGGGCCGTCCTGGTGGTCAATCCGAAGGCCACCACCACCAGCGAACGCAGCCGGGACGTGCTCGTCCGGGCGCTGCGCAGCGAAGTCGATCTCAGCGTGCGCTACACCCGTCGGCGTGGGCACGCCGTGGCGCTGGCCCGGGAGGCAGCCGCTGAGGGCGTCGACCTGGTCGTCACCCTGGGTGGCGACGGCACAGTGAACGAGGTGGTGAACGGCCTGATGACGGCCGAACCGCCGACTCGCGCCGACGACGCGCCGATGGCCGAGCGGCTGCCCGCGCTGGCGACCGTCCCCGGTGGCTCGACCAACGTGTTCGCCCGCGCGGTGGGTCTGCCCCGGGAGTGGCCGGAGGCGACCAGCATGATCCTGGAAGGGCTGCGGCTGGGCCGGAGCCGGACGGTGGGGCTGGGCCTCGCCGACGACCGCTACTTCACCTTCTGCGCCGGCTTCGGCCTGGACGCCGCGGTGATCCACCGGGTGGAGCAGGCCCGGCGGAAGGGTCGGGTCTCGACGCCGTCGCTCTATCTGCGTTCAATCATGAATCAGTACTTCTTCGCCTCGGACCGCCGGCACCCGGCGATCGTCCTGGAGCGTCCGGGCGAGCCGGCGGAGGCCGAGCTGGCCACCGTCATCATCCAGAACACGGCGCCGTGGACGTACCTGGGCGACCGCGAGGTCAACCCGAACCCGGCGGCGTCGTTCGATCTCGGGCTCGATGTGCTGGCGCTGCGTCAGCTCCGGGTGGCTAGCACAACACGGACAGTGACGCAGTTCCTGTCCCGGCAACCGGATCCACGCGGTCGGCAGGTGTTACGACTCCATGACACGCCGGAGTTCACGCTGGTCTCAGGCCGTCCGCAGGCGTTCCAGCTGGACGGGGACTATCTCGGCGAGCGGGAGAAAGTCAGATTCACCTCCGTTCCCGCCGCACTGAGAGTAATCTGCTAGGTCTCGGGTACTGCCCTTGGTCGACACGGTGGCCACAACCGATCGACCTGGTCGCCGCCACACCGAGGAGCAGGTGCCGGAAATGTCAGCAATGTCACGCGGACTGTACTATATTGATCCTCGACTGTGGCACGGCGGGTAACCAGGAAAGCACTGGAACCCGGACAAATGGGTTGTGGGCTTGCTCACCGCCCGGAGTTTTTCCGAGCGTCACCCTTGACATCGCGACTGTTCGTGAAAGTATTCACAAGCGAACTTGAGTTACCGGGACATTGCCTGGATATGCTCGTCAGGTTGAGCTGTTCCAGCAGGTCCCCGGCGCTGAACGCCTGCTCACGCACTGCCGAATGGACAGACGCTAACTGTCACCATCGGCACTGCGGATGCATATAGGAAAAGCACGACAAGCAATTGTTCGCCACCCATCCAGAATGAGGAGTGTTGCCGCCATGGACTGGCGTCACCATAGTGTCTGCCGCGACGAGGACCCCGAGCTGTTCTTCCCGATCGGGACGTCCGGTCCGGCTCTCCTGCAGGTCGAGCAGGCCAAGGCCGTCTGCAGGCGCTGCTCCGTGACCGACCAGTGCCTTCAGTGGGCACTCGAGTCTGGTCAGGACGCCGGCGTCTGGGGCGGAATGAGCGAGGAAGAGCGGCGCGCCGTCAAGCGGCGCGGCGGTCTCCGGGTGCTGCGCGCTCACTCCGCCTGATCCCCAACGACACAGCTGTACGCCCCGGTGGGTTCGCCCGCCGGGGCGTTCTGCCGTCCGGCACCGGATCACACAGTGTCGGCACCGTGGATCCCACAGTGCCGGCCGGCACGGGTCAGCCCGTGGACGCCAGCGCGGGCCGGTCGTCGACCCGACGCAGCACCAGGTCGACCAGCTCCGGCGCGTCGGTCAACGGCGCGGCGACCGCCACCGCACCCGCCGCCCCGGCCGCCTCGGTCACCGCGTCGTGGAACAGCCCCGGCGCCAGGAAGTACGCGGACACCGCGACGCGTCGCGCGCCGGACGCCCGCAAGCGGGACACCGCCACACCGGCAGCCGGTGGAGCCGCCGAGGCGTACGCCACCCGGCAGGGCACCCCGAACTCCACACCGAGCGCATCGGCGACCCGGCCCACCGACCGTCGCGCCCGCGCGTCCCGGGTGCCCGCCGCGGCCAGCACCAACGCGTCGAAGCGGCCCTCACGCGTCTCGCCCAGCCGCCGACACAGCCCGGCCAGCAGCCCAGGATCGGGCGTGTCGTCCGCCGGCCCGAGCACATCGGTGACCCGTACCGACAGCGGTGGCCCGGACCGCGCCGCCGCGGCGACCGCCGCCGGAATGTCCACCCGATGGTGGTACGCGGCAGTCAGCAGCAGCGGCACCAGCACCGCCCGGCGGTGACCGACCACGGCCAGGTCGCGCAGCACCTCGGTCGGCCCCGGCTCGGTGTGGTCCAGCCAACTCGCCCACACCGATGTGCCCGGCCTGGCCGCCGACACCGCCCGAGCAAGCGCCCGGGTGGCATCGGCCGCCCGTGGGTCACGACTGCCGTGCGCGACCAACACCACCGGATCCGCCCCGCCGGCCGCACCGAGGCTGGTCGGGGTCGTCGCCGGGGAGGTCAGACGTGCAGCCCGCACTCGGTCTTCTCGAACATGGCCCACCGGCCGGCCCGCGCGTCCTCGCCGGCCTTCGTACGGCGGGTGCACGGCCAGCAGCCGATCGACCCGTAACCCTGCTTGAACAGCTCGTTGACCGGCACGTTGTAACGGGCGATGTAAGAGTCCACATCCTTCTGCGACCAGGCCGCGATCGGGTTGACCTTGACCTTGCCCCGACGCGCGTCGAAGGTCACCACCGGTGTGTTGGCCCGGCTCGGCGACTCGTCCCGGCGCAGCCCGGCAGCCCAGGCGTCGTACCCGGTCAGCGCCCGTTCCAGCGGCTCCACCTTGCGCAACTGGCAGCAGTCGTCCGGCGACTTGTTGAACAGTCGAGGGCCGTACTGGCCGTCCTGCTGACCGACGGTGAGCCGGGGCCGGATCGACCGGACGTTCACCGGCAGCGTCCGGGCGACCTCGTCGCGTACCCGCAGCGTCTCGGGGAAGTGCAGGCCGGTGTCGAGGAAGACCACGTCCACCCCGGGGGCCACCCGGGAGACCAGGTGCGCCAGCGCGGCGTCGGCCATCGAGCTGGTCACGCAGAACCGCTCACCGAAGGTCTGCGCCGCCCAGCGGGCGATCTCCAGTGCCGGGGCGCCCTCCAGGTCCCGAGCGGCCTGCTCGGCCAGGGCCCGCAGCTCGTCCGGGTCGCGCCGGGCCGGGTCGACCGACGTCGAGCCGCCCGGACCCACCAGGCGTAGGTTCGCAGCCGAGACGAGACTCATGAGGTCACCGCCCGACTCAGCAGCCCGGTGAACTTCACCGAGAAGACCCGGGTGCAGGCGTGGCACTCCCAGGCGCCGTGACCCGCCTCGTGCGGCCGCAGGTCCTCCTCGCCGCAGTACGGGCAGTACAGGGGTGCCGCTCGGTTCTCGCTGCTCACCGCAGTTCCTCCTCGTCGACTCTGATCACCCAGTTGGCGAACGTCTCGCCCTCGCTCCGACCGGCCAGGTAGCGAAGGGCCAGCCGTTCCACGTACTCCGGAAGTTCGTCGGCGGTGGTCTTCAGGCCGCGAAGCTTGCGGCCGAAACCGGCGGTCTGCCCCTGGGCCATGCCCAGCCCGCCGCCCAGGTGCACCTGGAAGCCCTCGACCTGTCGGCCGTCCGGGCCGACCACCAGTTGACCCTTGAGCCCGATGTCGGCCACCTGGGTACGTGCGCACGCGTTCGGGCAGCCGTTGATGTGGATCGAGATGTCCGCGTCGAAGTCGCGCAGCCGCTGCTCGAGCCGGGCCACCAACTCCTCGCCGCGGGCCTTCGTCTCGACGATGGCGAGCTTGCAGTACTCGATGCCGGTGCACGCCATCGTGCCGCGCCGCCAGGCCGACGGCCGGGCCTCCAGACCGATCGCGCGCAGCCCGTCGATCAGCGACTCCGTCCGCTCCGACGGCACGTCGAGCACCAGCAGTTTCTGGTACGGGGTGAGCCGCACCCGGTCGCTGCCGTGTGCCTCGACCACGTCGGCCAGCTGGCTGAGCTGCGCGCCGGAGACCCGCCCGACCACCGGAGCGGCGCCCACGTAGTGCCGCCCGTCGGCCTGCTCGTGCACGCCCACGTGGTCGACCGGCTTCGACGGCAGGACCGGTGCCGGGCCGTCGAGCAGCGTACGACCGAGGTAGTCCTTCTCCAGGACCTCACGGAAGCGCTCCACGCCCCAGTCGGCCACCAGGAACTTCAACCGGGCCCGGTTGCGCAGCC
Source organism: Micromonospora sp. DT15 (assembly GCF_049841475.1). Classification (NCBI taxonomy): domain Bacteria; kingdom Bacillati; phylum Actinomycetota; class Actinomycetes; order Micromonosporales; family Micromonosporaceae; genus Micromonospora; species Micromonospora sp. DT15. The sequence continues at coordinate 25,442 of NZ_JBNCKJ010000009.1, read as the reverse complement.
GGCGGTAGCCGTAGTCGCGGAAGATCCCGACCACCCCGGCCCACACGTCCGGTACCTCGGCCAGCGGCACCCAGACGCCGAGGCGCTTGGCGAGCATCGGGTTGGTGGAGAGGCCCCCGCCGACCCAGACGTCGAAACCGGGCCCGTGCTCCGGGTGGTCGACGCCGAGGAAGGCGATGTCGTTCGACTCGTACGGGGTGTCCACCAGCCAGGAGATCGACGTCTTGAACTTGCGGGGCAGGTTGGAGAACTGCTTGTCGCCGACGTACCGGGAGACGATCTCGTCGATCGCGGGGGTCGGGTCGAGCAGCTCGTCGCGGGCCACCCCGGCGACCGGGCTGCCCAGCACGATGCGCGGGCAGTCGCCGCACGCCTCGGTGGTCTGCAGACCGACCGACTCCAGCCGACGCCAGATCTCCGGCATGTCCTCGACCCGGATCCAGTGGTACTGGATGTTCTGCCGGTCGGTGATGTCGGCGGTGTCCCGCGCGAACTCCCGGGAGATGTCCGCGATCACCCGCAGCTGGGCGAGGCTGAGCTGCCCGCCGTCGATGCGGACCCGGAGCATGAAGAACTCGTCCTCCAGCTCGTGCGGCTCCAGCACTGCGGTACGCCCGCCGTCGATGCCCGCCTTGCGCTGGGTGTAGAGGCCCCACCAGCGGAACCGGCCCCGCAGGTCCTGCGGGTCGATCGAGGCGAAGCCCCGGTGCGCGTAGATGGTCTCGATGCGGGCCCGGACGTTGAGCGGGTCGTCGTCCTTCTTGATCCGCTCGTTGGGGTTGAGCGGCTCGCGGTGGCCGAGCGCCCACTGACCCTCACCCCGTGGCCGGCGCGGCGCTCGGGTCGGACGAGCCGTCGGGTCCTCGGAACGGGCCGGGATGCTGCTGACCGCCATCGCGGCGTCCTCCGTTGTCTGCTGTGCCTCGGGATACGCGGGGCGCGGCGGCCGGCCCGGCGAAGCGGGCGGGACAACGGTGTCTTCAGACAGCCGGCGCGGAGCGCGCCCGAGACGGATTGGTCGGGCGTCGTCAGTAGGCCGGACAGATCGCGCTGCGCACGCGGCCGTAATCGACGTGGCGACGTGCCACGAAGCGGCGGACGACTGCGGCGGTCATGGGCCCCATGCTGCCACACCCCATGGGGGCCGGCCAATGTCCGCGTGCTGGATCCCACATCACGGGCCGAGTTCTCCGGCCGGCCGTGGCAGGCTCGAACCGTGGGGCAATTGTCCGAGAGGTCGGCCGGGGCGGCGTGGGAGCACCTGCGCCGCCTGCCGGTCTGGCTCCCCCCGGCGCTGGTGACACTGGCGGTGACAGTGACCGGGCTGGGCTCCGCCCAGCTCTGGCGCGACGAGTTGGCGACGTGGAGCGCGGCCACCCGGTCGCCCGGCGACCTGGCCCGACTGGCAGGCACCATCGACGCCGCCACCGGGCCGTACTACCTGCTGATGCACCTCTGGACGGGGGTCTTCGGCGACTCCACCATCGCCCTGCGCGTACCGGCGGTGTTGGCGATGACGGTGGCCGCCGGGCTGCTCGCCGTGCTCGGCGCGCGGCTCGTCGACCGGCGCGGCGGCCTCTTCGCCGGGCTGCTGTTCGCGGTGCTCCCCGGCACCTCCCGCTACGGGCAGGAGGCTCGCCCGTACGCGCTGGCCACCATGCTCGCCGTGCTCGCCACACTGCTGCTGGTGAGCGCGCTGCGCCGACCGAGCTGGGCCCGTTGGGCCGGTTACGCGGCCGCCGTCGCCGCTCTCGGGCTCATCCACCTGATCGCGCTCACACTGCTGGCCGCCCATGCGCTGGTCGTCCTCGTCGCCTGGTGGCGCGGCCCGACCCCGGCCGGCATCGTCACCCCGGCGCAGCCCGACGCCGCGCGGGACCGGCGGGTGTGGCGGTGGCTGGTCGCCGTGCTGCCGGTCGCGCTGCTGGCCGGCCCGCTGCTGGTGAAGGCGCGGACCCAGCAGTCCCGGCAGTTGAACTGGGTCCACCTGGCCCGGCTGGACGACCTGACCGCGCTGCCCGGCGGCGTGGCACAGAGCAGCGTGGTGGGTGGCCTGCTGCTCGGGGTCGCCGCGCTGGGCGCGGCCCGGCTCGGGCGGCGCGCCCTGCTGCCGGTCAGCGCGGTGCTGCTGCCCGTACTGCTGCTCTTCGCCGCCGGCGCTGTCGTACCGCTGTGGGTGCCTCGGTATCTGGTCTTCGTGGTGCCCTTCGCGTGCCTGCTGGCGGGCGCGGCGCTGGCCGCCGTGGCGGCTCCGGCGGCGCTCGTCGTGGTGGTGCTGGCCGGGCTGCTCGGCCTGCCCGATCAGGCCGCGCTGCGACGGACCCACGAGTGGCCGCGCAGCGCGCCGGTGGACTACGCGGGGGCGGCCCGGGTGATCGCCGACGGTCAACGCCCCGGTGACGCGGTGGTCTACTCACCCCGGCACAGCTGGCTCTTCCTCGATCTCGGCATCGAGTACCACCTCAGCGACCCACCACGCGACGTGCTGGTCACCGAGGACGAGGTCCGCCGCGGCGATCTGTGGGCCGCCGAGTGCCCCCAGCCGGCACCGTGCCTGGCCGGTACGACACGGGTGTGGCTCGTCGTCTCCGGCCGGCACGCCGAGCCGCTGGCCGCCGTGCCCGACGCCAAGGGCGACGCGCTCCGCAGGGACTTCACCGTCGCCCAGGTCTGGCAGCGCCCCGGCCTGACCGTCGCCCTGCTGACCAGCCGCCCCGACCGCTGACCCGACCCCCAGGTGCCGGCGGGGGTCTGCGGCGGGAGCGGACATCAGGATGGGCGTGATGCCTCTCAGTCATCACGATGACTCACCGTCATCAGGCGCATCGAGGTGGGCGGGCCCGGTCGCCCGCCCCTCCGGAGGCGGCAGCGCGGGTCAGGTCTGCGAGCGGCCGTCGTGGGTGGTGGTGCGGGCCAGCGGGATTACCAGCATGGCCTCGGTGCCACCGTTGGCGCCGGCGCGCAGTTCGATGGTGCCGCGCAGTTCCCCGGTGATCAGGGCTCGGACGATCTGGAGGCCGAGCCGGCTCCCGCGTTCGGCGTCGAAGTCCGGGGGTAGGCCGCGCCCGTTGTCCGTCACCGAGACGTGCAACATCTTGCGGAACCGGTGCGCGGAGACCACGACCTCGGGCCGCAGCGACGGGTCCACCTCGGGAGCGGCGACAGGCACCATGCCGGAGGCGGAGGCCACCGGGGCCTCCTCCTCCGCCTCGTCGGCCGGCGGGAAGCCGTGCTCGACGGCGTTGAGCAGCAACTCGTTGAGGACCATCACCAGCGAGGTGGCGATCTCCGCCGGCAGCACCCCGAAGCTGCCCCGCCGACGCATACCGACGCTCACCTCGGTCGCCGCGACCTCGGTCGCCGCGCTGGCCACCCGGTCGACGATGCCGTCGAACTCCACCGCCTCGTCGCTGGACATGGAGAGCGTCTCGTGCACCAGGGCGATCGACGCGACCCGGCGTACCGACTCCTCCAGCGCGACCCGCGCCTCCGGCATGGCCACCCGGCGGGCCTGCAACCGCAGTAGCGCGGCCACGGTCTGGAGGTTGTTCTTCACCCGGTGGTGGATCTCCCGGATGGTGGCGTCCTTGGTGATCAGTGCCCGGTCCCGGCGGCGGACCTCGGTGATGTCCCGGACCAGCACCAACGCTCCGATCGGCACCCCGGCCGGCATCAGCGGCAGCGCCCGGGTGAGCATCGTGGCACCTCGTGCGTCGATCTCCCGCCGGGGTGGCGCCTCACCACGCAGGGCGGCCAGGATGCCGTTCGATGCCTCGGTGCCGTCCAGCGGGTCACCGGCCAACCGGCGGTGCAACGCGGCCAGGTCCTCCCCCACCAAGTGGGAGGCGTAGCCCAGTCGGCGGTACGCGGACTGCGCGTTGGGGCTGGCGTAGGTGACCTTGCCGCCGGCGTCGAGCCGGACCAGTCCGTCGCCGACCCGGGGCGCCGAGGTGGTCTCGCCCGGATGCCGCGGCGGCGGGAAGGTGCCGTCCGCGATCATCTGCGCCAGGTCGTCGGCGGTGGTGAGGTAGTTGAGCTCCAGCTGGCTGGGCGTACGCGCGGTGGAGAGGTTGGTGTCCCGCCCCACCACGGCGATCACCTCGCCGGCCTCCCCCTCGGCGGTACGCAGCCGGACCGGGATCGCCTCGTGCCGGGCCGGCACGTCGCCGTACCAGACCGGGTCGCCCTCACGCCAGATCCGAGCCTGGGAGTACGCCACCCCCAGGTGGGCCACCTCCGGCCCGCCGACGATCCGACCCACCTGGTCGTCCTGGTAGGCGGTAGGTGCGGTGGTCGGGCGCACCTGGGCGACGCAGAGGAACGTGCCCTCGGCGTCGACCGGCACCCAGAGCAGCAGGTCAGCGAAGGACAGATCGGAGAGCAGTTGCCAGTCGCCCGCGATCCGGTGCAGGTGGTCGATGTCGGCCGGACGGAGATGGGTGTGCTCCTCGGCGAGGTCGCGCAGCGTGGACACGGTGACCAGGGTGCCACGCCACGCCTCACATCGTCGCGGTGACCTTCTTCAACCCGCGCGGCGCGTCCGGGTCCTCGCCCCGGGTGAGCGCCAGGGCCAGCGCCAAGCGCTGCATCGGCAGGATGTCCAGCAGCGGGGCGTACCGCTCGTCGACCTCGGGGACGGCCAGCCGGGTGGCGCCCGGAACGTCGGCGGAGCCGACCACCACGACGTCGGCGCGGCGTTCGCCGAGGCGGGGCAGCACCTCACCCATCGACCGGCCGCCGGGGCCGGAGCCGACCACGGCGAGCACCGGGACCTCCGGGTCGGTCATGGCGAGCGGGCCGTGCAGCAGGTCGGCGCCGGAGAAGGCGAGCGCCGGCAGGTACGAGGTCTCCATCAGCTTCAGCGCAGCCTCCCGGGCGGTGGGGTAGGCGTACCCCCGGCCGGTGGTGACCAGCTGACGGGCGAACCGGTAGCGCGGGGCGAGCTGGGCCGGGGTGCCGTCGGCAAGGGTGCGGGCGGCCAGCTCGGGCAGTGCGTCGAGCGCCTCCCGTTCGGCGTTCGGGAGCACGCCGTCGCCGGCCTGGATCCCCTCCACCAGCATCAGCAGGGCGAGCAGCTCCGCGGTGTACGTCTTGGTGGCGGCGACCGCCCGCTCGTGCCCGGCGGCGATGTCGACGCTCAGCTCGGCCACGTCGACCAGCGGCGAGTCGGGGGCGTTCGTCACCGCGAGGGTCAGCGCACCGGAGGCCCTGGCGGCGCGCAGCACCTCGGCCAGGTCGGGCGAACCGCCGCTCTGGCTGACCCCGACGACCAGCGCGTCGGAGAGGTCGGGGCGGGCCCCGAAGAGGGTGACGACGCTGGGCGAGGCCAGCCCGGCGGGCAGGCCGAGCCGGATCTCGGTCAGGTAGGCCCCGTAGAGCGCCGCGTGGTCGGAGGTGCCCCGCGCGGTGAAGACCACGTGCCGTGGCCGACGTTCGGCGATGACCGCCGCCACCCGGGCGATCTCGGCGGCGTTGGCGGCGGAGAGCAGGCGCGCGTAGCCAGCCGGCTGCTCGTCGATGTCGGCGGCCATTCCAGCCCCTGCACGTGTCACGGAAACCCCTCCCCTGCGCGGTTGCCGCGCGATTCCTGCTCAGTCTTGCACTTTTAAGCGTATCTCAGCAATCGAACGAGCAGGACTGCGCAGCTGATCACCAGTTGATCTCAATATCAACTACGCTTTACCCGTTGCATCCGGTCTAACTGCCACGAGAGGACGACGTGCCCGAGGGAACGGACGATCCCGCGCTCTCCGCGACGGAGGAGCTGGCGCTGGCCCGGCTGGCACTCGACGAGGGCGACCTGCACCACGCCGCCGGCCACCTCGCCGGCGCGTTGGCACGGGCCCCCACCCTGCCGGAGGTGCACGAGACCCTCGCCCGGCTCGCCGTGTCGAGCGGCGGCGGCCTCGACCTCTTCCCAATCAATCACCACACCTTCGTCGGTGCGGTGGTCGCCCGCGCCCACCTCCTCGCCACCGCCGGGCGTCCCGCCGAAGGGCTGGAACTGCTGGCCGCGGCGACGTCCTACGCGCCCGGCACCGAGTGGGCCGGCGTGCCCTGGGTCACCGCGCCCGAGCTGGTCGAACGACTGGAACCGGAGCACATCGCCCGCGTCCTCATGCAGGTCTGCGCCGCACTGCCCGACCCGGTGCCACGGATCGGCCGGGCTCCGCTGACCCCGTACCTCACGCTCGCCCGCAACGCGGCGACGGTGCACCTCGAACACGGCCTACTGCTGGGCGCGGCGTCCGCGCTGGCCAGGCGCCTCGGCGAGGTCGAGCTGGCGGTCCGCTGGGCCACCCGGGGAGTACGCGCACAGCCCTCGAAGATGGGCGAGGTGTGGCTCGGGTACGCGTACCGCAGCTCAGGCCGGACCCGCGACGGCCTGGCGGCCCTCGGTCGGGCCGTCGAGCTGGACCCCGACGACCTGGCGATCTACGCGGACATCGCCGGCACCCTGGCCGAGATCGGCCGGCTGGACGAGGCGTTGGAGTGGACCGAGCGGGCGCTGGCGCGCGATCCGTCGTTCGACTGCGCGGTGCACACCGCTCACCGCCTGCGGCACCTGCGCGACGGCGACCTCGCCCACCTGGTCGCGCTCGCCGACTTCGTACGGGACCACCCGGACGACAGCCACGAGCACGGCGACCTGGCCCAGTGCTGCCGGGGTCGGCCCTGGCTCGGCCAACTCACGCCGGCCGGCGGGCCCCTGGTCGATGCGATGCGGCAGGCGGTGGCCGATGACGACAACGGTCTCGGCGGTGCCGTTCGCCTCTCCGCCGCCGCCCCGCCGAGCGCGGTCGGGACGGCGATCTCCACAGCCCCCGGGCTGCGGATCGAGGTCGTCGGCGCGCCCGAGCCCGACCCGCGCGAGCCCCGGCGGGAGTCCGCTCAGCGGTTGTGGCACTACGCGGACACGGTGCCCACACCCGCGCTGGCGGCGCCCTCGGCGACGGCTGTCGAACGGATCGGGCAGATCGCCCATCCGGCGTGGGCACACCCGCCGGCGGCGTACGACGCGGCAGTGGGTCTGGCCGGCCTCGACGTGGACGACCTGCTCGGTCTGTTGGTGCACCCGCCGGCGGCACCGGCGAACGCGGTGGGTCGGCTGCTGGCGGCCCACGACCCGTCGGTCTGGGTGCGTGGAGTCCAGGTGTGGGCCTGTCTGGGGCTGCTGCACCACCGCACCGACGAGCCGTGGGAGGGCTCGACCCGACGCCGGGTGCTGCTCGATCTGATCTGGGGCGTCGAGGACTGGGTCACCGAGGCTGCCCTGTTCGCCCTGGTCACCGCAGCCTGGGTGGACCCTTCGGTGCGGCCGGACGTGGCCCGGGTGGTGGCGGAGCGGCTGGCCGACGCGGCTGACGTGGCGCGGAGCCGACCGGTCCCGATCGCCGCCTCGCTGGCTCACCTGGCACTCGCCGCCCCGCAGTTGGATCCGGCGACGGCGGCACTGGCCACCAACCTGCTGAGAGCCAATGCCCCCCGGCTTCCCCGCCCCCGCAACCCCCTGCGCCGCCTCTGGCAACGCCTGCTCCGCCGCTGATTCCCCGCAACCCCGCGATCTTGGACTTACTGTCGCCGTCTTGTCGGAAACAGTGCTTGTGCACGCGCACAAAGTGCAAGATCGCGGGGTTTGGGGGTCAGGCGACCGGGGCCTTGCCGAGGGCGACCTCGGCGTCCTCCTCCGGGGTGGCCTGCGGCGGCGCCTCGTTCGCGGTGCGCAGCGGGATCTCCTTGATGAACCAGGCGAGCACCGGGATCACGATGGTGAACAGCACCGCCCAGAGGAAGACGTGCGAGATGGCGTCGGAGAGACCACCGAGCACCGCTTCGCGCGCCTGGGCGGGCAGCTCCTTGAGCTTCTCCAGGTCCATCCCCGCGCCGCCGGACTCGCCGCCGAAGGCCCGACCGCCCTCGGAGCTGGCCAGCCGGTTGGCGAAGATCGCGCCGAACAGCGAGATGCCGAACGAACCGCCGATCGACCGGAAGAAGGTGGCAGCGCCGCTGGCCGCGCCGAGGTCCTTCTGCTCCACGCTGTTCTGCGCGATCAGCATCGACGTCTGCATGAGGAAGCCCATGCCGACGCCGAGCACGATCATGTACAGCGAGGACATCAGCTTGCTGGTGTCGGTGTCGAGCATGGACAGCAGCGCCATGCCCGCGGTCATCACCACGCCACCGATGATCGGGTACGCCCGGTACCTGCCGTTGCGGGTGATCGCCCGGCCGATGACCAGCGAGACGACCAGCATGCCGAACATCAGGGGCAGCAGCAGCAGACCACTGTTGGTGGCCGAGGCACCCTGCACGGTCTGCTGGTAGAGCGGCAGGAAGTTCATCGCGCCGAACATCGCGAAACCGAGCAGGAAGCCGATCACCGAGATCAGCGCGAAGTTGCGGTTGGCGAAGAGCGCCAGCGGCAGGATCGGCTCCTGGACCCGGCGTTCCACCACTGCGAACGCCGCCAACGCGAGGACGGCCAGCAGGGCCAGGCCGAGGATCGGCAGTGACACCCAGTCGTACTCGTTGCCACCCCAGGTGGTGATGAGCACGATCGCGGTGATGCCGACCGAGAGCAGCCCGGCACCGAGCCAGTCGATCCGGTGCTCGGTGCGGTACTTCGGCAGGTGCATGGTGCTGATCAGCACGAGCAGCGCGATACCACCCAGCGGCAGGTTCACGTAGAACGCCCAGCGCCAGGAGAGGTGGTCGGTGATGAATCCGCCGGCCAGCGGGCCGGCGACCATGGCGATGGCCATGATGCCGGCGATCATGCCCTGGTAGCGCCCGCGCTCGCGGGGCGGGACCAGGTCACCGATGATCGCCATCACGCCGACCATGAGGCCGCCGGCGCCGAGGCCCTGCACGGCCCGGAAGGCGATGAGCTGGACCATGCCGTCCTCTGGACCGCCGAACATCCCGGAGCCGGCCATGCCACAGAGGGCGGAGCCGACCAGGAAGACGACGACCGAGGTCAGGAAGACCGACTTGCGGCCGTAGAGGTCACCGAGCTTGCCCCAGATCGGGGTGGAGACGGTGGTGCCCAGGACGTACGCGGTAACCACCCAGGTGAAGTGGTTGAGCCCGCCGAACTCGCCGACGATCCGCGGTAACGCGGTGCTGACGATCATGTTGTCGAGCATCGCGAGCATCATCGCGATCATCAGCCCGAACAGCACGACCCTGATGTTGTTGGGTCGCGTGCCGGCCTGGGTTGCCTGAGTCATAGGTAAGCTCCCCCCGAGGATTGCCGTACTTACTTGCCGCCCGGCTAGTCACCTTACTAGCCGCACGGTAAGTTGGGTACGAGGAACGGTCAAGCCATTTGGGGGGCGTGGGTGAGCGAGAGCACAGGCGGCGGAACGCGGGAACGGATCAAGGCCGTCGCGCTTGAACTCTTCACCGAGCAGGGGTACGAGAAGACCTCGCTCCGGGAGATCGCCGAGCGTCTCAACGTCACCAAGGCCGCGCTCTACTACCACTTCAAGAGCAAGGACGACATCGTCGCCAGCTTCGTCGAGGACCGGCTGGAGCGGATGGACGCGCTGACCGCCTGGGCCGCCACCCAGCCCGCGACCCTGGCCACCCGGCGCGAACTGATCTCCCGCTACGCCGACACGATGTTCGACGGCACTCAGCCGTCGGTGATGCGCTTCTTCGAGCAGAACCAGACCGCGCTCAAGAGCCTCTCCTCCGGCCAGAAGATGCGCGGCCGGATGATGGAGCTGGCCGAAGCGCTCTGCCGGGGCGACGACTCCCCCGCCGCCCAGCTACGCGCCGCGCTGTCCCTGTTCGCGGTGCACACCAGCTGGTTCGCGGTCCGCGCGCCGCACATCAGCGACGACGAACGCCGCAAGCTCGCCCTGGAGGTGGCCGACGAACTGCTGGCCGCCATCGGCACGCAACCTGACGCCTGACCATCTCGTGATCGATGTGGCCGGTCCGGCCCGTCGGTGGTCCGCCGGCCGGCCGACCTGAGCCCGCCGGTCGCCGGCTCAGCCGCGCGTCAGCTCCAGCCGGAGGCCGAGCAGGTCCACACCCGGCAAAGGTGACCAGTCCTTCTCCGGCGAACGGACGAAACCGCGCCGCGAGTAGAGCCGGTGCGCCGAATCGGCCATCCCCGCCCGGACGCAGATCGCCACCGCCGTGCAACCCAACTCGGTCGCCCGGTCGACACACGCCTCGACCAGTGCGGCACCCACACCCCGCCCCTGAGCGCCCGGGTCGACAGCGAGCATCCGGAACTCGGCCTCGCCCGGCCCGGCCAGCTCGGCGAACGGGCTGCCCGGCAGCACGAACGTGACCGAGCCGAGCACCGCCCCGGTCACCTCGTCGACAGCGACCAGCACCTCGCCGCTGGCCGCCCGGGTCGACACGTCGGCCAGCACCTCGCCGTACCCGTGTTCGCCCTTGAGCTGGCCGTCCGCCTCGTACGCGGCAACTGTCAGCCGGGCCACCGCAGGGAAGTCGACCGACTCGGCCGAACGGACGCGCAGCCCGGTCAAGCGATCACGGCGATCAGGTCACCGTCCTGCACGACGTCGCCCTCGTTGACGACGAGCTGCTGGAGCACACCCTCGGACTCGGCGACGACCGGGATCTCCATCTTCATCGACTCGAGGATCACCAGGGTGTCGCCCTCGGTCACCGTGTCACCCGCCGTGGCGACGACCTTCCAGACGTTGGCCACCATCTCGGCGCGGATCTCCTCGGCCATGTCCAGGCCCTCCCTCTTCGCGACGTGCCTGCCGATGTATCCAATCATGCGTCGACCGGCGGTGGGCGGGCAGCGGTGCAGCCGGGATGACAGGCCCGCCCTGGGGAAGGCGGCGGGTGTCGACCGCACTACCATCAGCGGGTCGGACCCGACGCCGGACCGCCGGTGGCCGCATCCGCGCCGAGGTCGTGCGCAGGACGGATCCGACCCATCACGAGGAGGTCAGCATGGCGAAGAAGTCCAGGAAGAAGAAGGCTCGTAAGAAGAGCGCCGCGAACCACGGCAAGCGTCCCAACTCCTGAACGGGTCGGCGGGCCAACTGCCCGTCGTCGCTCAGCCGGCCGAGGCCGGGTACACCGGTGGCCCGGGTCGACATCGACCCGGGCCACCGGTCTTGCCAGCTGGTGCCGACGCTCGGTCGGCCTCCTCAGACGATCAGTCGGCCAGCTCACGGGAGTCGCTGGTCTCGAAGACCACCAGCTCGGTGAGCTTGACCCGCAGCCGCTCACGCAGCTCATCCGGCGCGGTCTCGTTGCCACAGCAACGCGCCACCAGCGCCCGCACCTCCTGCTCCAGCCCGTACTCGCGCAGGCAGGGCCCGCACTCGTCCAGGTGGTGCCGGATCAGCGAGCGACGCTCGTCGGCGCACTCCAGATCCAGGTAGAGATACACCTCCGCGAGCACTTCGCGGCAGTCCGTCTCGTGCGGCTCCCCACAGCTCACGTCACACCTCCCGGCCGGCAGCGGCGGTCGAGCCCTTCGCCGAGCGGGCCGCACTGAAGCCCCGCTCGCCCGCGTAACGCTCGAGCAGCTTGCGCAGATTACGACGGCCCCGGTGCAGACGCGACATCACGGTGCCGATCGGCGTGCCCATGATGTCCGCGACCTCCTTGTAGGAGAAGCCCTCGACATCGGTGAGATAGACGGCCAGGCGGAACTCCTCCGGCAACTGCTGGAGGGCCTCCTTGACGTCACTGTCCGGCAGCCGGTCCAGTGCCTCGGTCTCGGCCGAGCGCAACCCGCTGGAGGTGTGCGACTCGGCCTCGGCGAGCTGCCAGTCGGTGATCTCCTCGGTGGGCGCCTGGATCGGCTGACGCTGCCGCTTGCGGTAGGAGTTGATGTAGGTGTTGGTCAGGATCCGGTAGAGCCAGGCCTTGAGGTTCGTGCCCTGCTCGAACTGGTGGAAGGCCGCGTACGCCTTCAGGTACGTCTCCTGGACCAGGTCCTCGGCATCCGCCGGGTTGCGTGTCATCCGCAGCCCAGCAGCGTAGAGCTGATCGACGAATGGCATCGCGTCCCGCTCGAATCGGGCCCTGCGCTCGTCCGTCTTCTCGGTGGTCAACCGCACATCCCCTCGCGTCGGATGCTTTCCCGCCGAGGATACGCGCACGGACCTGCCCGCAGATTCACTTCCGGCCGGTGTGCCCGTGCTCACCGCACCCACCCCGCCCGGTCCCGCTGTCGCGGGCCATTCCGGGCCGTCCAGCAGCCGCTTCAGCTGCCGGGCGTCCCGCTCGTCCCGTTCCAGGCTTCGTGTCTCGGTTGGCACCGGTCACCCCCCTCGCAGAAAAGTCGTCCGGGGGTAGTAACGCGAGATGACCACTGGGGCATTCCGGCCGCCCCTCCCCGTTCCTGGTCCCGGCCCCGACGGCGGCCGGCGCTGGGACCAGGAAGGGCCTGGGAGGACTGGTGTCACCGGCCCTGCTCGGGCCGGCGGCACCAACGGATGCAACGACCCGTGCCCGCGCCGGAAACGGTCGACCCGGCGAGCCGGGCACGACGGGTCAGCCGGCCGCCCAGCCCTGGGCGGACAGCCAGTCGCGTACGACGGCGGCGGTGCCGGCCGGATCGCGGCGCAGGTCGTGCGTCTCACCGGGACGACTCACCACCTGCACGGCCGGTCCCGGCTCCGGCGTCCCGAACGGATCCCGGTCGCCGTTGACGACCAACGTCGGCAGGCCGGTGCCCAACTCGTCGGCGCGCGAGCGTTCCGGCCGGCCGGGCGGGTGCAGTGGAAAGGCCAGTGCGACCACGCCCACCGCGCCCACCGCACGGGCCGTCCGACAGGCCACCCGTGCGCCGCTGGAACGCCCACCGACCACCACCGTCGGCACGTCGGCGTGCCGGGCGCGCAGCTCGGCGAGCACCGCCGTCCAGGCCTCGTCGAGGTGACCTGCCGGTGCCGGCGCACGTCGACCGGCGACCCGGTACGGCTGCGTCACCCGGACCACGGCCAGGCCGGCCGCCACCGACGCGTCCCGGACCGCGAGCAGGTCGGGTGCGTCGACGCTGCCGCCCGCGCCGTGCCCGAGGACGAGCAGGGCGGTGGCCGGGCGGACCGGCAGGTCGGTGTCGATCCACGCCGGGCCGCGCGGGGTGTCGATCTCGTTGCTGGCTGGCACCGACCTATTCTGCGCCGCCGGACGGGTGTCGGGTGCGAACCGGGCCGCCGATCAGCTCAGCGGGACCAGGGCGAGCAGGCGATCGCGCACCGGCGGGCCGGCGTCGTCGATGGCGTCCGGATCAGGTTCGACCTCGCCGCGCCAGGCGACCAGCATCGCCCGTCGTTCCCGCGGCGTGGTGCCGCCCCACACGCCGTGGCAGTCACCGACGTCGAGGGCCCACGCCAGGCAGGACCCCTGCACATCACAACTGCGACACAGCGCGACGGCGGCGTCCGCCGGCTCGTTCGGTGCCGGAAAGAATGTCTCTGGATCGACGCTCTGGCAGGTTCCTCTGGTGCGCCACGCGTCGTCCTGTCGCCGTTCTCGCACGGCCCGCAGCAGTCGCGGATCTCGCCGCGCCGCTGCCACCTCGTGCGGGCGCGGCATACGTGCCCGTGTCATCCGCCCACCTCCCCCGTGGGACCGGCAAAAGCTGTGGACGTCGTCCGCCCCGTGCGGACCGACAGCCACTACCGGCGCTGTGTTCTATCGCACTTAGCAACCTCGGGACAAGGGTCTGCCGGGAACATGACTGAACAGCCAGGAGACGAATCGCGCGAACCCTGGCAAATCGGCGGCCGACTATGCGCCGCAGCGTCAGAACAGGGTCAGTTCCTGCGGTGACACCGTCGGCGCCACCGCCACCCGCGCGGTCAGCTGCGGCCCGTCGTTACGAACGTCCCCCACCGCCGCACCCACCGGCCGGATCTCCAACCCCGCCAACTGCTCCGCCGACGCCTCGGTGAGCAGCCGCCCCGGCTCCTCGGTCGGCGCGAGCCACGACGACCACCGCTCAGGCGGCAGCAGCACCGGCATCCGGTCGTGCACCTCGGCCAGGTCGCCGAGCGCCATGGTGGTCAGCACGCTGAAGGTGAGCCGGGTCTCGGCGTCGGACTCCCAGACCGACCAGATGCCGGCCAGCGCGAGCACCGAGCCGTCCCGGGGGGTCATGAAGTACGCCTGTCGTCCGCCGTCGGGCAGCCGGACCCACTCGTACCAGCCGTCGGCCGGGACCAGGCAACGGCGACGGGAGAAGGAACCGGCGTACGCCCGGCTGGTGGCCACCGTCTCCGCCCGCGCGTTGATCATCCGGGCGGCTCCCGACGGGGACCGGGACCAGTGCGGCAGCAGACCCCAGCGGCCGACGCAGAGGCTGCGGTGCCCCTCCGGGCTGACCCGGACCAGCGGCACCGGGTCGGTCGGCGCGACGTTGTGGTCCGCCCGAACCAGGCCGTTGGAGTCGTCGGAGGACTCGAACAGCGCGCTCAGCTCGCCGGAGCTCCGGGTCGTCGCGTACCTGCCGCACATGGGGCACACGCTAACGCGTCGGAGGCCCTGTCGGCTGTCCCGCCAACCGGGAGTACGAACGCCGGGTACCGCCGCCCGCCCGCCGACACGGCAGAATGTAACGGTGGGCAACCTGACCGCGACCCGGCCGCCGCAGCCGTGGACCGCACCGACCGCATCCGACCCGGTGGCGGCGACGCTGCGCCTGCCCGGTTCCAAATCGATGACTGCCCGGGCCCTGGTGCTCAGCGCGCTGGCCGCCGGCCCGTCGACGCTGGCCCGTCCACTGCGCGCCCGTGACACCGAGTTGATGGCCGCGGGCCTGCGGGCGATGGGCGCGCACGTCTCGATCAGCGACGACGAGCGCTGGCTGGTCCGACCGCACCCGCTGGCCGGCCCCGCCCACGTCGACGTCGGGCTGGCCGGCACCGTGATGCGGTTCGTGCCACCGGTGGCGGGCCTTGCCGACGGGCAGGTCACCTTCGACGGTGACCCGTACGTACGCACCCGCCCACTCGGCCCGCTGGTCGACGCGCTGCGCTCACTGGGCGTCCGGATCGACGTCACCGGCACGGGCAGCCTGCCGCTGACAGTGCTCGGCACCGGCCGGGTCACCGGCGGCGAGGTCGTGATCGACGCGTCCGCATCCAGCCAACTCGTCTCCGGGCTGTTGCTGGCAGCCCCGCGCTTCGACCGGGGCGTCGTGGTCCGCCACGTCGGGCTGCCGGTGCCCTCCGCGCCGCATCTTCGGATGACGGTGCAGATGCTGCGGGCCGCCGGCGCGGCGGTCGACGACAGCACCCCCGATGTCTGGGCCGTCGAGCCCGGCCCACTCACCGGACGCGGCTGGGACATCGAACCGGACCTCTCCGGCGCCGTGCCGTTCTTCGCCGCCGCACTGGTCACCGGCGGCGAGGTCACCTTGCAAGGCTGGCCGCACAGCAGCGCGCAGCCGGTCGAGAAACTCCGCTCGCTGCTGCAGCGGATGGGCGGCGAGGTCACCCTCTCCACCAACGGGCTGACCGTCCGTGGCACCGGCGTGGTGCACGGTCTGACCGCCGACCTCTCCGACGTCGGCGAGCTGACCCTCGTGCTGACCGCGCTGGCCATGCTGGCCGACTCGCCGTCGGTCTTCACCGGCGTCGGGCACATCCGCGGCCACGAGACCGACCGGCTCGCCGCGCTCGCGCGCGAGTTCGGCGGGCTCGGAGCGGACATCACCGAAACACCTGACGGGTTGGAGATCCGGCCCCGACCGCTGCGCGGCGGCGTCTTCCGCACCTACCACGATCACCGCATGGCGCACGCCGCCGCGGTGGCCGGGCTCGCCGTTCCGGGCATCGAGGTGGACGACGTGGGGTGTACCTCCAAGACCATGCCCGAGTTCCCGGCACTATGGTCAGCGATGGTGACCGGCAAGAGCTGACGCGAGAAGAGGACAGGTCCTGGCGACCAAACGGCGGGAGTACGACGAGGACGACGTGCGGGTCCGGCCCGGAAAGTCGTCGCGCCCACGTACGCGCACCCGCCCGCAGCACGCCGACGCGGTCGACGGGTTCGTCATCGCCGTCGACAGAGGGCGCTACACCTGTGTGCTCTCCGGGGCCGAACGCGGCGTGGTCGGCGCCGAGCTGCCCACTGTCACAGCGATGCGGGCCCGCGAGTTGGGCCGCAAGTCGGTGGTGGTCGGTGACCGGGTCAGCCTGGTCGGCGACACGTCCGGCGCGGAGGGCGCGCTCGCCCGCATCGTCCGGATCGCCGAACGTCGCTCGGTGCTGCGACGCACCGCCGACGACGACGAGACCACCGCCGAGGGTCGGCTGGAACGGGTCGTGGTGGCCAACGCGGACCAGTTGGTGATCGTGAGCGCGTTGGCCGACCCACCGCCGCGCACCGGGTTCATCGACCGCTGCCTGGTGGCTGCGTACGACGCGGACGTCGAGCCCTTGCTCTGCCTCACGAAGGCCGACCTGGCCGGGCCGGAGGAGGTGCTCGGCTACTACACCGAGCTGGAGCTGCCGTACGTGCTCAACCGCCCCGACTCTGACCTCGACGCGCTCCGCGCGCTGCTCAGCGGCAAGGTGTCGGTGCTGGTCGGGCACTCCGGCGTGGGCAAGTCGACGCTGGTCAACCGCCTCGTTCCGGACGCGCTGCGGGCGGTCGGCGTGGTCAGCGCGATCGGCCGGGGCCGGCACACCTCGACCAGCGCGGTGGCGCTGCGGTTGCCACCGGTGCCCGGGATCGACACCGACCCGGGTTGGATCATCGACACGCCCGGGATCCGCAGCTTCGGGTTGGCGCACGTCTCGGCCGACAGCCTGCTGCACGGCTTTCCGGACCTGGTCGAGGGCACCGTCGACTGCCCACCGAACTGCCCCCACACGGCCGACGAGGCCGAGTGTGGGCTGGACGCCTGGGTGGCCGCCGGTAAGGCCGACCCGCGCCGGCTGGCCTCGTACCGTCGGTTGCTCGCCTCCCGGGCCGGCGAGGGCGACTCGCGCGGCGACAGCGACCAGCGCGGCCCCGGCGAGGATGACCGGCGCGGCCCCGACGAGTGACGCGACGGGCGTGGGCTAGGTTGCCGGCATGACCGGGTACGCCGACGACCTCGCCCTCGCCCACCTGCTCGCCGACCGGGCCGACGCCATCTCCACGGCCCGGTTTCGTGCGCTCGACCTGCGCGTCGAGGCGAAGCCCGACCTGACCCCGGTCTCCGACGCGGACACCGCTGTGGAGCGGGAGATCCGCGCCCTGCTGGCCGAGCAGCGACCGGCCGACGGGCTGCTCGGTGAGGAGTTCGGCGCGCAGCCGTCCGCCGACCCGAACGGCCGCCGGTGGATCATCGACCCGATCGACGGCACCAAGAACTTCGTCCGTGGCGTGCCGATCTGGGCCACCCTGATCGCGCTCTACGACGGCGACCGGCCGGCGGTCGGCGTGGTGTCCGCACCAGCGCTCGGACGACGTTGGTGGGCCAGCGCGGGCGCGGGCGCGTACGCCGGGCCGGGCCCCACGGCCGGTGAGCGGATCGGCGTGTCCGCGGTGCGCGGGGTGGCGGATGCCAGCTTCTGCTACTCGTCGTTGAACGGGTGGGAGGAAGCCGGGCGGCTCGACGCGGTGCTCGACCTGATGCGGGACAGCTGGCGCAACCGGGCGTACGGCGACTTCTACGGCTACATGCTGTTGGCCGAGGGGGCACTGGACGTGATGGTCGAGCCGGAGTTGTCACTGTGGGACGTGGCGGCGCTGGTGCCGATCGTCACGGAGGCGGGTGGCACGGTCACGGATCTGGCCGGACAACCGGCTCCCGCCGGCGCTCCGGGCACCGACAGCAGCGTGGTCGCCACCAACGGTGTGCTGCACGCCGACATCCTCGTGCGCCTCAACCGACCAGCCGAGCGCTGACCCCCGGCAACCTCTATCCTCGCCAGGTGGTCTCCTCCGGTTGGTGCTTCCTCGCGGCGATGATCGTCGCGTACGGCTTCGCCAATCTGCTCCAGTCGGTGGCGGCGGCCCGCACCACCGTCCACCACACCTTCGATCCGAGCCTGCTTCTGCGCCTCGCCGGGCACCGGACGTACCTGGTCGGTCTCGGCTGTCAGATCGCCGGTTTCGTGCTCGCCTTCCTGGCCCGGCGGGACCTGCCGCTGTTCCTCGTGCAGGCCAGCGTGGCCGCCGGGCTCGGGGTGACCGCCATCCTCGGGGTGCTGGTGTTGAAGTGGCGGCTGCCGGCGGCGGAGGTGGTGCTGCTGGCGCTGCTCTTCGCGGGGATCACCGCGCTGGTGTTGTCCGCCCGGCCGGCGCCGTCGAAGCAGCTCGGCACCGCCGGCTCGATCGCCCTGCTGGTGGCGCTGGGCGTGATAGCGGTGCTCGGGTTCTTCGCCGTCCGGCTGCACGGGGCGCCGGGTTCGGTGGCCCTCGGCTCACTGGCCGGGCTGGCGTTCAGCTCGGCCGCTGTCGCCGCCCGGCCACTGGCATCCGCGCCGTCCGCCGAGGCGTTCCTCGCCGACCCGCTGTTCTACCTGCTGATCGCCCACTCGATAGTGGGTCAGCTGCTGCTCGGTCTGGCCATGCAGCGCGGTTCGACGACCGCCGCGGTCGCCGCGATGGACGCCGCCGGCGCGGTGCCGGCCGCGATCGTCGGCCTGCTGCTGCTCAACGACAAGATCTGGCCGGGGCGGGAGTGGCTGGCCGCGGTCGGCTTCCTGGTGACCCTGGCCGCGGTCATCGGCCTGACCCGGTACGCCGAACCGCAGCAGCACCGTTCGGTGACACGCCGTCGGGACCCCGCCATGGTCGGTGCCGGCCAGCCGGGCTGACCGTCCGGCACCGCACCACGGTTGAGGTCCCGCAGCTCCGCCGACTCACGCCTCGACCGGCTTGCGCCGGCTCACCACCCGTTCGTAGAGACGCTCCAGCGCACCGGCGGTTCGCTCCCAGGTGTAGCTGCTGCGCACCCGGTCCACAGCGGCGTGCCCGTACGCGAACCGACCGGCGTTGTCGCCGAGCAGCCGGCGCAGCGACACTCCGAGTGCCCGCACGTCACCGGGGGGCACCAGGCGGCCGGTGACCTCGTCGACGACGGCGTCCGCCAGACCGCCCATCGCGTAGCCGATCACCGGCACACCGCAGGCCATTGCCTCCAGCGAGACCCGTCCGGCCGAGGAGTAGTGCGGCGTGCAGGCGACCACGTCCGCCGACCGGTACCAGGTGGCCATCTGGTCGTGCGGCACCGCCCCGACGAGCCGTACCTGGTCGACGACGCCGAGCTGTTCGGCCAACTCGCGCAGCCGTCGCGCCTCGGCGTGGTTGACCAACTGGTCGGCCGGCGGCCCGCCGGCGATCACCAGCTCGGCGTCACCGACCAGGCGCATCGCCCGGATCAGGTCCTCCTGGCCGTGCCCGGCGGCCAGCGAGCCCACCGAGAGGATCCGGGACCGCTGTTCGCGCGGGGCCGCCTCGCCGTCGGGATGGAACAGGTCGATGTCGACGCCGGCCGGCACCAACGCGACCGAGCTGCGTTGCAGACCCATCCGGGTCAGCTCGTCGACCTCGTCGTTGGACTGGGCCACGGCGATGTCGACGGCGCGGGTCAACGCGCGCTCCAGCGTGATCCGCTGGCCCGGCCCGTCGTAGTGACCACCCAGGTGACGCAGCTGCTCGATGCCGAGCGAGTGGAACGTCTGCACCACCGGAATGTCGGTCTCCCGGACGGCGTGCGCGGCGGCCAGGCCACCGACCCAGTAGTGCCCGTGCACCACCTCGGGCCGCCAGGACCCCGACCACTCGTCGGCCAGCCAGCGGCCGACCTCCGTCACGTACGGGATCAGCTCGGCGGTGGGCAGTGGGGTGGGCGGGCCGGCGGGCACCTGGTGCACCTGGTAGCCGTCGACGTTCATCGTCGCCGGCAGCGTCGGGTCGTCCCGGCGCACGTAGAGCCGGACGTCATGGCCTCGTTCGGCCAGCTCGGCGGCGACCCTCGCGGTGTGCTGTCGGGTGCCTACCGGCGGGCCGTCGGCGTGGCGGTAGGAACTGGCGTGCGCGCAGACGAGGCCGACGCGCATGGGTCACCTCCCTGCGATCTTTCCTCGGCGGTGGTCCTCCCGGTCAGAGCGTCCCATTAACCCCGCGACGCTGAGCCGAAACCTGGCAGATCAGGAAGAGTCCCCGCGAGTGCCACCGACACTTGCGCCACGGCAAGCACACGCGACACGCGACAGCACTTCGACGATGATCGACAAGCCGTCGTCGGTGTGACCAGGCCCGGCCGGGGGTACCGCTCAGAAATGCCGCTGACCCGCAGTCTCGCCGATTCGACAGTGGTGATCACCGGTGCGTCCAGCGGGATCGGCACGGCGACCGCGTACGCGCTGGCCCGCCGTGGTGCCGCCGTCGTGCTGGCCGCCCGCAGCGAGCCGGCCCTGCTACAGGTCGCGCAGCGCTGCCGGGAGTTGGGCGGCCGGGCGCTGGTCGTACCGACCGACGTCACCGAGTTGGAGTCGGTGCGGCGGCTGGCCGACCAGGCGGCGGCCGAGTTCGGCCGGATCGACGCCTGGGTGAACAACGCCGCGGTGAGCGCGGTGGGGCTGTTCGACGAGATCCCGGTCGCCGAGTTCCGCCGGGTGCTGGAGGTCAACCTGCTCGGGACGGTGCACGGCATCAAGGCGGCCCTGCCCTACCTGGGTGCCGCCGGCGGCGGTGTGCTGGTCAACAACGCCTCGGTGCTGGCCGAGGTGGCAATGCCGTACCAGTCGGCGTACAACGCCACCAAGCACGGCATCCGTGGGCTGGCCGACACCGTCCGACAGGAGCTGCGGGTCACCGGTCGCGGTCACGTCTCCGTCTGCACCGTGCTGCCGGCCACGATCGACACCCCGTTCTTCCGGCACACCGGCAACCACAGCGGCCGGGAGCTGGTGCCACCTCCTCCGATCTACCCGCCGGAGGTGGTGGCCGAGACCATCGTCCGGCTGCTGCGCCGGCCTCGCCGCGAGGCGTACGCCGGCGGCGCCGCCCGGCTGATCGGCCTCCAGTGGCGGCTGGCGCCCGCGCTGGTCGAGCGCACCCTCGGCTGGTACGCCCACCGGACCCAGTTCGGCCCGGGCGCCCGGGTGGACAGCAGCGGCAACGTGTTCCACCCCGATGCTCAGGCGCGCCAGGACGGTGGCTGGCACGGTCGGCGGCGACAGTTGGCGCGGATGACCGCCGCGTTCGGTCTGGCCGCCGCCGGCACCGCTGTCGGCACCCTGGCGGCCATCAACCGCCGTTCCCGGTCGGACCGCTGATGGCGGATGTCGAGCGCCCGAATGCGCTGACCGTCACCGGCGCGCACAATGGGGCGATCATGTCGAGCTGTCTCGTGGAAATCGACGACTCGTCAGCGGTGGTCCGGCTGACCGGTGTGCTCGAGGCCGCCAGCGCCGAGGAGGTACGCGGCGCGCTGCTCGCCCGCCTGGCCGACCGGCCCGGCCCGGTGGTGGCCGACGTCACCGGTCTGCGGGTCGTCGACCCGGCCGGGCGGAGCGTCTTCGCCGAGGTCCGCCGGGAGGTCGCCGACTGGCCCGCCGCGGATCTGCTGCTGTGTGATCCGGCGGTCGACGGGCCCGCCCACCCGGACGCCGCGCTCGACGGTGTGCCGGCCTGGCCGACGCTCGACGGGGCCCTGGCCGCTGTGGCGGCGACACCACTGGCGGCGGTCCTCAGCGCCGAGCTAATTCCGGCGGTGGGAGCCGCCAGGCAGGCACGCGAGTTGGTCAGCACCGGTTGCGAGCGCTGGGGCATGCCGACGCTCACCGACCCGGCGTGCATCGCGATCACCGAGATGGTCAACAACGTGGTGGCGCACGCCCGGACCCCGATGACGGTTCGGCTGGCGCCCCGGGAGACCACCCTGCACCTGGCGGTTCGCGACCACTCCGCGCGTCAGCCGACGTTCGCCGGGATGTCCCCACCAGACCGGGCCGGCGGTCGGGGACTGCTGCTGATCGACACGGTGACCCGCCGCTGGGGCAGCACTGCCGTACCGGACGGCAAGGTCGTCTGGTGTGTGCTGCACCCCGACGACGAGGCCGCCTGACGGGGCTTTCGCCGTCGGCGCCCGATTCGGCGCCGTACCGTCGACTGCCGCCCGGTTACGGCGGCAGGGCAGCGGGTAGTGATCAGACATGCGCGACAACGAGTACCCGACCCCCGTGTCCGACACCGAGGCGCAAGGGCTGCCCGACACCGCCGATGACGACTCGACCGCCAACGACGACGTCCTCACCGGGCGCGAGGCGGACGGCCCGGACCCGGCCCAACTCCCCGGCGACCGGACGCCGGTGGCGGTGGACCGGTTCGGCACGACCGCCGAGGAGCAGCTCGACGGTGAGTCGTTGGACTACAAGCTCGACCGCGAGGTCTACGAGCGCCCGGCGGACGACCCGCTGGCCGGCACCATCGACCCGAAGATCGCCTTCGAGGCGGACAACCTGGAAGCCGCGGCGGAGGCTCAGCTGGACGCCGACGTGATGGATCCCGGGCCGACCTCGGACCCGAACTCACCGGTCTCCCTCTACGACCACGGTCAGCTCGGCACCGTTGCCGACGCCACGGTGGGCCGGCTGGTGGAACCCGACGAGGGGGCGCACACCGACCAGGAAACCGACTCGGTGGCGTACGACGCCGGATCGGCCGGGGGCGGGGCCACCGCCGAGGAGCTGGCCATCCACGAGACGGAGCCGCCCCGCTCGGTCTGACGTCCGCTCAGTCGTCCAGACCGCGTTCGATGGCGTACCGGGTCAGCTCGACCCGGTTGTGCAGTTGCAGCTTGCCCAGGGTGTTCTGCACGTGGTTCTGCACGGTGCGGTGCGACAGGCCGAGCCGCTGGGCGATCTGCTTGTACGACATCCCCTTCGCCACCAGCCGCAGCACCTCCGTCTCCCGTTCGGTGAGCTGGGGCGTCGCGGGTTCGGCAACGCCGGCCGGGCCGGGCCCCCGCCCCGGTCCGGCGGCCAGCCGGCGGTACTCGCCGAGCACCAGCCCGGCCAGGCCCGGAGTGAAGACCGCGTCGCCGGCCGCGGTGCGGTGCACCGCCTCCAGGAACTCGGCGGGCGCTGTCGACTTCACCAGATAACCGGTGGCCCCGGCCTTCACGGCGTCCAGCACGCTCTGCTGTTCGCCGCTGGCGCTGAGCATCAGCACCCGTACGGCGGGCAGCGCCGCGCGCAACCCCAGGATCACCTCGACGCCGGAGATGTCGGGTAGTTGCAGGTCGAGGACGACGACGTCGGGCCGGGCGGCGGCGGCCACGCGGATGGCCTGTCGTCCCTCGCCGCTGGTCGCCACCACCAGGAAACCGGCCTCGGTCAGGTCGCGGGCCACGCCCTCCCGCCACATCGGATGGTCGTCCACCACCATCACCCGGACCGGGTTCGCCGCCGTCACCTCGGCACGCTCAGCTCGATCTCGGTGCCCGCCTCGGGGGCGGACACGATCCGCACGGTGCCGCCCACGTCGACCACCCGTCCCCGGATCGACTGGGTCACGCCGAGCCGACCCTGGGCGGCCGCCTCGTCCAGCCGGCCATCCGGAATGCCCGGCCCCTCGTCGCGGATCGACACGGTCACCGTCGCCCCCTCGTCCTCGATCAACACCCAGGCCCGCCCGCCGGCGTGCCGCCCCACGTTGTCCAGGGCCGCGCCGGTCGCGGCGGCCAACTCCGCGGCCACCCGTCGGGGCAGCGGCACCGGGCTGGCCGGGGCGGAGAGCGCCACCGCCGCCGAGGCGTACCGGCCGAGCATGGTCCGCAGGTCCACCGCCTCGCCGCCGTCCGGGAGGCTCGCGGCGGCCGGGCCGGCCCCGGCGATCAGCGCCCGCAGAGCAACCTCCTGCTCACCGGCCAGTCGGGCCAGTTCGCCGGCCTCCCCGGGCAGGTCGGCGCCGCGCCGCTGCACCAGCGCCAGCACCTGGAGCACCGAGTCGTGAATGTCCCGGGCCAGCCGCTCCCGCTCCCGGGTGGCGGCCTCCAGCTCCACCGCGCGCTGCAACCGCTCCTCGGCGCTCACCGCGAGCCGGGCCACGTGCCCGACCACCACCCCGGCGAGCAGCATCAGGATCACCCCGGTGAACGAGGACTGACCGATGCGCTCCCGGGTGGCCAGGTCCGCGCCGGCGACCAGCAGCGCGGCGACGGTGCCCCGCCGCCGGCCACCGGAGACGGCCCAGGCCAGCACCGGGCCGGCCATCCAGGCCACCCCCAGGGTGGGTACGCCGTGGGCGAGCGCCGTCCGGCCCACCACCCACGGGGTGGCCAGCACGATGGCCACCACCACCCCGAGGTCGGCCAGCAGCAGCGGCCAGCGCCGCCAGGCCGGCCGGGCGTACCCGACCGCTGTCGCGCCGGTCCAGGCGATCATCAAAATGATCAGGGCACCGACGGCGTACGGGTGGGCGTACCGGTCGGCGTCGCGCACCGCGAGCACGCAGACGTACGCCAGGGAGGCCAGTCTGAACACGGTGAGCGCACGCCACAGCGGCACCTCGAACCCACCCGGCGGCGACGGCATGGCGGTCAGGATGCCACAACCGGGCCGGCACACGGCGAGCAGCGAGTGCGGTTCAGGAAACCCTGACGTACGGTGGAAAAGCCGCGAATTACTCCGAGATGTGCCGCCGGGACGGGCCCATGACAAACGCAGATCCGCACGCACCGCGTACGGTTGTGCCCATCGAACCTGCCCTCCTGATCGCCGAAGCCTTTGACCAGGCCCAGGTGACCGAGATTCGACACTCGGTCACCTCCTGCGCGCATGCCTCCGGCCTCAGGGGCCAACGGCTGGACGACTTCGTGCTCGCGATCAACGAATTGATCACCAACGCGGTGCGGCACGGCGGCGGGCGCGGCTGGCTGCGACTCTGGCACGAGTCGGGTGCGCTGGTCTGCGAGGTCGCCGATCACGGGCACGGGATCAGCCCACAACGACTGGGCGACCGCAGTCGGCCCGCCCCGGACACCGCCGGCGGCTGGGGCCTGTGGCTGGCCCGCGAGCTGACCGACGCGATGGAGGTGGTCACCGGCACCGCCGGCACCACCGTCCGCATAACCACCGGCCTAACCAGTCACAACCACACCCCGCACTAACCCGACCCGCCCCACCCCCGGCCCGACCGCCCCGGCCTCACCCCGCCCCGCCCTGCCCCGGCCCGCCCCGCCCTGCCCCGGCCCGCTCCTGCCCCGGCCCGCTCCGGCCCGCCCCGCCCTGCCCCGGCCCGCTCCTGCCCCGGCCCGCTCCGTCGATCATGGAGTTGTGGTGGGGGACAAAGCCCTCGAATGACGCCAAACCAGGCACCATAACTCCATGATCCACCGGGTCTGGCCGCGATCTTGCA
This sequence comes from Micromonospora sp. DT15, assembly GCF_049841475.1. Classification (NCBI taxonomy): domain Bacteria; kingdom Bacillati; phylum Actinomycetota; class Actinomycetes; order Micromonosporales; family Micromonosporaceae; genus Micromonospora; species Micromonospora sp. DT15. The sequence goes on along the minus strand of NZ_JBNCKJ010000009.1, from coordinate 122 downwards.
CTTACTGTCCCGACATCCGTGGCATTCCACGCTTCTCGACAACCGAAACTGCAAGACGCTTCTATGTACGTGGTGATCGGTTCGGCTGGTTGCCGCTAGGTTCGGCGTCGATGATTGCTTGG
>NZ_JBNCKJ010000008.1:132226-361116 GCF_049841475.1 Micromonospora sp. DT15 | reverse complement strand
CTACATCGCCCGACAGCTATACCGCACCATCACCACCCACCACCGCACCTCTTGACAACCCCCACTCACAGATCGGCAGGACACGCCCTAGCCGGACCTGTCACCCGCGTCGGGATCGCACTCGGGCTCCGCCCAGGCGAGGTCTTGGGGCTGCGGTGGGATGACATTGACCTCATCGCTGGAACGCTGCGTGTGCGGGGACAGTTGCAGCGTGACCCTGACACGGGGGTTCGCTCTTCGTGGAAACCAAGACTGCCCGGTCTCGCCGAACTCTTCCGCTGCCGCCCACCCTTCTCGCCCGGGCGTGCCCGCCCGCGTGGTCAGGGGCGCTGTGGTCCGGTGAGTAGGTTGGCTGCTCGCCTTGGGGACGGCAAGCAAAAGGCCCAGGTCATGATCGGCGATCAAGCCGGTGACCTGGGCCTTTCCATGGAGCCGCCTGACGGAATCGAACCGTCGACCTACGCATTACGAGTGCGTCGCTCTAGCCGACTGAGCTAAGGCGGCAACGATCAGCAAGTGTACGGCACCCCGGCGCCACCGACCGAACGGGATACCCCCGTCGCGCCGGCCAGCACCAACCGGACATCGGCTGCCATCTGGACGATTACCAGACAGCGGATGATCGGGTCCGGGACTACGCTGCGGCGGGTGAGCGACGAACGCGACGATTCCCCCCACCCGGAGCGTCCTGACCGTGCGCCGGCCGGTGAACGCGCCGCCCACCGGCCGCGTAGCACCGACCCGCTGGAGTTGGGCTTCACGCCGCGCAAGCCGGTGCCGTGGCTGGCGCCGTTCCTGTTGATCAGCACCGGCATCCGGACGCTGCTGGCGGTGCTCTTCGGGGCGTACCTCGACAAGCGCGAGTTGCAGAACGCGTTCGGCGACGACGTCTTCCGCCAGGTCGGGCCGGACGGCGGGCTGTGGCTCGACTACGTGGCCGACCTCGGCGACGGCTTCAACGCCACCTACTCCGTGGCGTACCTGCTGGCGCAACCCGAGCTGACCGTCGACGGGCACCGCCTACCCCGGGCGCAGACGCTGGTGATGGGCGGCGACCAGGTGTACCCGTCGGCGGCCTACGCCGCGTACGAGGACCGGTGCAAGGGCCCCTACCAGGCTGCCCTTCCGGTGGCGCCGGCCGAGAAGCCGACGCTCTTCGCGGTGCCGGGCAACCACGACTGGTACGACGGCCTCACCGCGTTCCTGCGGTTGTTCGTCCGCTCCCGGGACCGCAACTTCGCGGGCTGGGGCACCGGGCAGTCCCGCTCCTACTTCGCCGTGGAGTTGCCGGCCGACTGGTGGTTGCTCGGCGTGGACGACCAGTCCGGCTCATACCTGGACGACCCGCAGCTGGCCTACTTCGACGAGGTGGCCCGCCGGCTCGGGCCGGAGTCCAAGGTGATCATCGCGGCGCCGGCGCCGACCTGGGTCAAGGCCGCCGACGACCCCACCGCGTACGACTCGATCGACTACTTCATCCGCACGATCATCGACCCGACCGGGGCGCGGGTGCGGCTGTTGCTCTCGGGCGACCTGCACCACTACGCCCGCTACTCGGGGGCCGACCGGCAGCTGATCACCTGCGGTGGGGGCGGCGCGTACCTCTACCCCACGCACAAGCTGCCAGAGCGCATCGAGGTGCCGCCGCGGGACACGCTGACCCGCAAGGCCAGCACCGCCCAGCCGTACGACCTGGTGGCCCGTTACCCTGACGCCGCGCGGTCGCGCCGCTACGGCTGGGGCATCTTCCCCCGGTTGCCGTTGCGCAATCCCGGCTTCACCACGTTGCTCGGCACCCTGCACACCCTGCTGATGCTGGCCATGGCCGGTGCGACGGCAAACTGGGCCGACAGCACCGACCAGCGGCTGTTCAGCGTCCCGCTGGTGGTGATGGTGCTCGTGACGGTGATCGCGGCGGCCCTGTTCGCTAAGCCGCCGAGCGCGAGCGGCAAACGCCACGTGCGGCACTGGATCCTCGGCGTCGGCCACGGCGTGGCGCAGGTGGCCCTGGCGGCGGGCGGCACGTGGGTCTGGTTGGCGCTGCCGTTCTACGACTGGCCATGGCCGCTGCCGGCGGTCGCCGCGGCGGTGCTCTACGGCCCGGTGATCGGACTGGTCGCCAGCCAACTGGTGGCGGCGTACCTGCTGGTGGCGGGCTCGTTCGGAGTGAACGTCAACGAACTCTTCGCCGGCCAAGGCATCGAGGACTCGAAGTCGTTCCTGCGACTGCGCATCGACCCGGACGGCACGTTGACCATCTACCCGCTGGGGGTGGACCGGGTCTCCCGCGACTGGCAGGTGAACCCCGACCAGTCCCCCACCCAGAGTTGGCTGACCCCCAAGTCCCCCCTGACCCCCCGCCTGACCGAACCCCCCACAGTCCTGCGCTGACCAACCCACCCCACCACCCACCCCACCCCCTACCCCCACCTACCTGCCAACCTCACCACCGTTGATCATGAAGTTATTGTCCCGACACGCCGTTCGGGATGGCAATAACTTCATGATCAACGCCGGAGAGGCGGACCGGCGGTGGGAGGGTGGGGGTGGGTGGGTTAGGGGGTGTATTGCTGGTTGTGGGCTTGGCGGGAGCCGCAGACGTCGGCGCGGGAGCACATGGAGCGCGAGCCGTCGGCATCCAGGCGTACGGTCACCGCGTCACGGGGGACGCTGTGGCCGACGACCCGGCCGTCACCCTCGGGGGTGGAGACCCGACTACCGACCGCCGGGGCGGTCTCCTGAAAGCGCTGGTACAGCGGATGCTCGTACTTGAGGCAGCACATCAGCCGCCCGCACGCGCCGGAGATGCGCAGCGGGTTGAGCGGAAGGTCCTGGTCCTTCGCCATCCGGATGGTCACCGGCTCGAAGTCGGTGAGGAACGTGGCGCAGCACAGGTCCCGACCGCAGGAGCCGATGCCGCCCTGCACCCGCGCTGAGTCGCGGGCGGAAAGCTGACGCAGCTCCACCCGACAGTGCAGGGTCGCGCCCAGGTCGCGGACGAGGGACCGGAAGTCCACCCGGTGCGGGGCGGTGAAGTAGACGGTGCTGCGCTCACCGCCGCTCTCGGCGGAGCCGAGCACATGGTCGACCGCCACCACCTTCATCGGCAGGCCGTGCGAGCGGATCAGCCGTTTCGCGGCCACCTTGGCCTCGGCCTTGCGGCGACGCAACGCCTCGTCCCGGCGGAGGTCGTCGTCGCCGGCCAACCCGACCAGGCGGGGGAAGCCGTCGGTTTCCTCGGTCACCCACTGCGCGGCCCACACGCACTCCGCCACCTCGGGCCCGTCATCGGTGGGCACCAGCACCCGGTCGCCCACCTGCGGACGCAACTCGCCCGGGTCGAGGTAGTAGAGCCGCCCGTACCGGTTGAAGCTGACCGCGCAGAGCATGCCCATCCCCCCACCCTACGACGGGTCACGGCGCAAGGCGCACCGGCCGGCTACGCCCCGCTGCCATTCATGACCGTCGACTCGACCTATTGCCTGGCGTCCCGTCGTGCCGTTGCTGCTCGCCCGGACGGTTGAATCCGGGGCCGGGCAGGAGACAAGACGTGCCTCGGCGGCGTTGAGTGGAGGCATACCTGCGGGGGGTGCAGGGGGAAGACCACGGCGTCGCCGTGGGCGACGGCTTCAGGTCAGGCGCCCGCGAGCGACGCCGTGGCCTGTCCGAGGCAGAACGGTCATGGCCGGAGGCCGAGAGGCGGGCGACGCGACCACGGCCGGAGGGCCGAACGGCGGGGCGACGCGACCACGGCCGGAGGGCCGGGCTCAGCTACCAGCCGACCCGGGTGGGCTGGTCGTAGTGGGGACGCCCGTCCGTTGGCGGACGCCACGCGGTCTCGGCCAGGCTCGGCCCCCACTGACGCAGCAGCGTCTCCGCACCGTCGTACGCGACGCAGAGCACCGCCAGCACCCGTGCGGCGATCTCGGCGGCGTCGGCCACACCGGGCCCGACGGGCCCGGGGCGGGTCGACGCACCGGCGGCGGTGGCGGCGACCACGGCGACCGCTTCGGCCGAGCGCAGCACGTCGGCCAATGTGCGGGCCAGCGCGAGTCGGCTGCCCTCCACCCAGTCGGCGAGGGCGTCGGCGTAACCGGCGGTGGATTCGAGTCGCCCGACCAGGCTGTCCGGCCCCTCGTCGAGGTGGCGCAGCAGCGCGGCCCGCTGTTGCCCGTACGCCGTGGCGGCCGGACCGGACCAGAGCACCGGGTCGGTGAGCGCGGCGGAGACGTCGTCGTACCCCCGGACGAGCCGGCGCACCGCGTGGCCGGCGCTGGCGAGCGGCACGGGGTGCAGGTCGAGGAAGCCGCGGACCGCGTCGCCCGGCAGCACCTGCATGCGGCGCAGCAGCGGCCAGACCCGGTGCCCCTCGGGGACACCGGCCGCGATCAGTCTGTCCACCCGGCGGAGCAGGTCGAGGCCGGGCTCGGCGAGCCGGTCCAGCGCGTCCATCACGGTTCCCCGGTGAGCCGGCGGCGGGCCGCCCGGTCGACCTCGGCGTAGCGGTCGGCGGCCTCCCGCACGGCAGCCGCGGCGGCGGCCAGTCGACCGGCCGCAGCGCGGGCCTCCCGGGCCCGGTCGTCGGTGGCGTTGGTCCACTGCCGGTGCAGCGCCCGACCGATCTCGCCCGGGCGGCCCGGTGCGTCGGCGCCGAACGCGGCCTGGGCCGGATCGCTGGCGGTGACGGTGTGCGAAACGACTGTGAGCGTGGCGCTCGCCTCGTCCAGTCGGGCGGAGAGCGCGCGCAGTGTGTCCATCTCAGGCCCCCGCGAGCGGTCGGTAGGCGGCGAACGTCTCGTTGTGCAGCTTTTCCCGGGCCCATTCGGCGGCGTCGGCCGCCGCGGTGACCGCAGCCTGCACGGAACCGGCAACGTCGCGCGGGCTGCGGCTGTGCAGCGGCCCGAGGAACCGGACGTCGGTGATGCGTCCACCGGCGGTGACCACCACCTCGACCAGGCCGTCCGGCGAGCGGACGGTCACTTCGACGGTCGACACCGCCTGGTCGAACTCGGCCTGGAGGGACTCGATCCGGCGGTAGCGTCGCACCGCTTCCTCGATCCAGGCCTCGTCGATCTCCCCCCGCGGCATCGGCCGACTCCTCCCGGGTGATTCATCACTCAGTGTGGTGCCACCGTCACCACGGCACAGGGACCGTACCGCACCGCAATCGGGCCTGTCGATGCCTGTGGACAACGGCCGGGAAGTGCGGGTCAGCCCTTCCAGAGGGCGAGCATCATCGCCTCGACCGCGATCCGCGGCTTGACGTTCGCCTCGATCGCGGCACGGCAGGCGAGCACGGCCTCCAGCCGGCGCAGCGCCCCGTCGGCGTCCCACTTCTGCGCGCCAGCACCGGCGAGCGCGGCCGTGTCGGTGTGCACCGGGGCGACGGGTGCGCGCAGCGCCATGGTGAGCGCGTCCCGGTAGAAGCCCGCGAGGTCGACCAGCGCCCGGTCCAGTGCGTCCCGCTGGGCCCGGGTGGCCCGGGACTTCTGCCGCTTCTCCAGCTCCTTGAGCTGCCCGGCAGCGCCTCGCAGGGCGCCGGCCGCGCCCCGGCCGGTGCCGCCCGCGCCGAGCGCGGTCTCCAGTGCCGCCCGCTCGGTCGTGTCGGCCTCGGTGACCGACGCCTCAGCCTCGGCCTCGGCGGCCTCGATGAGTGCGGACGCCGCGTCGAACGCCGCGCCGACACCGGTCAACCGGCGGGGCACCGCGAGCACCGCCTCGCGTCGTTTGCGGGCCTCCGGGTCGCGGGCCAGTCGGCGGGCCCGACCCACGTGACCCTGCGCGGCCGACGCCGCCCACTGCGCCACGTCGGGCGCGATGCCGTCCCGACGAACCAGCACCTCGGCCACCGCGGCGGCCGGCGGCTGCCGCAGGGGTACGACCCGGCAGCGCGACCGGATGGTCACCGAGATGTCGTCCGGGTGGGTGGACGGGGCGCAGAGCAGGAAGACCGTGCGCGGCGGTGGTTCCTCGATCGCCTTGAGCAGCGCGTTGCCGGCGGCCTCGGTGAGCCGGTCGGCGTCCTCGATGACCACCACCTGCCAGCGCCCGCCGGACGGGGTGCTGGCCGCGCGGAGCACCAGGGCGCGCATCTCGCCGACGCCGATGGAGAGCCCTTCCGGCACCACCATCCGCACGTCGGCGTTGGTGGCACCCATTGTGGTGTGGCAGCCGGGGCACTCACCGCAGCCGGTGCCGTGCACGCACTGGAGTGCGGCGGCGAACGCGCGTGCGGCGACCGAGCGGCCGGAACCGGGAGGCCCTGTGAAGATCCAGGCGTGCGTCATCCCGGCGGACGGGTCCACGGCGGTCCCCGCCTCGTCGGCTGCGGACTCGTCACCGCCGGTCGGGCCGGCGGTGACCAACGCGGCTGCGCCAGCACGCAGGACGGCGGCGGCCGCCGCTGCGGCGCGCCGCAGCTCGACCACCGCCTCGTCCTGGCCGACCAGGTCGGCGAAGACGTCCGGCATCAGGTCTTGTGCTCCATCGTCACCAGCTCCGCGTCGGATAACTCAGGTTGCACCGAGGTGTCCGGGCCCTGCGCCGGTCGCGGGTGCACGATGCCACCCGGCTTGCCGAGCATCTCCTCGACCCGCCGGACCACCAGCCCGGTGATCTCGTCGGCCGGCCGGGACGCGTCGAGCACCAGGTAGCGCTTCGGGTCGGCGGCGGCGAGGTCGAGGAACGCGTACCGGACGCGCTCGTGGAAGGCGACCGACTCGGCCTCCAGCCGGTCGGTGCCGGTGTTGCGCGAGGCCACCCGGGACAGACCGGTGCGCGGTTCGACGTCCAGCAGCACCACCAGGTCGGGCTTGAGCCCACCGGTGGCCCAGGAGGAGAGCCAGGAGACCTCGTCGACGGGCAGTGTCCGGCCGGCGCCCTGGTACGCCAGGGACGAGTCGACGTACCGGTCACTGATCACCACACCGCCCCGAACCAGCGCGGGCCGGACGACGGTGGCCACGTGGTGCGCCCGGTCGGCGGCGTAGAGCAGCGCCTCGGCCCGGGGGGAGGGCGCGTCGTCGCCGGAGGTGTCCAGCACCAGCGACCGGATTCGCCGGCCGACGCCGGTGGCCCCCGGCTCGCGGGTGAGCACCACCTCTCGACCGTGACCGCGCAGCCGCTCGGAGAGCGCGGTGAGCTGGGTGGACTTTCCCGCGCCCTCGCCGCCCTCGAAGACCACGAAGAGCCCGGCGGAGACGAACGGCTCGGCGGGCATCAGCGGACGGCCCCGGATGGAGCCCCACAGGTCGGCGAGGACCGGGACGCCCTTCTTGTCGTCCATCTGGCCGAACGCGCTGATCCCGGCGAAGATGCCGGCAGCACCGGCGGCGAGCAGCAGCAGTCGGGTGGAGGAGACGGAGATGCCGAGGTCGGCGATCTCCAGCTTGCGCGAGCCACCGACGCCGACCAACACGCTGCTCAGCCCGATGGCCAGGATCAGCACCAGTCGGGTGCCGATCTGCACCACCGCGAAGACCCGGCCGCGCACCTCGTCGGCCACTTCCCCGCCCAGCAGCGTGGTGCCGGCCAGGAAGGCCATCCCGGCACCGGCGCCGACCAGCACCGCGCCGACGATCGCCATGGACAGGTGAATGGCGAAGGCGAGGGTCATCACCGCGGCGCTGGCCAGCACGATGCTCATGCCGAACCAGCGACGCCGGGACATCTCCTTGACGACCATCGGGCCGAGCCCGATGCCGAGCGCCAGGCCGACGAAGATCGCGCCGAAGAGCAGCGAGAACGCGGCATCACCGGCGCCCAGTGAGTTGGCGAAGAACTTGGCGGTACCGACCACGATGCCGCCGCCGGCGAACGCGCCGAAGATGCCCAGCACCAGGCCGCGGACGAGCGGGGTCTGGCCGATGTACTTCCAGCCCTCGGAGAACTGCCGGAACATGCTCTGCTCGGCACGCTCCGCCTCGCCGCGCTGCGCCTCGCTGATCTCCTTGATCCCGAACGCCACCACCAGTGCGGTGGCGAGCCGGGAGAAGGCGTTGAACCAGAGTGCGAGCTGGGCCGGCTCGGCCCAGGAGGGCAGGTCGCCGCCGACGGCACCACGGACGCCACGGTCGAGCACGGCGAGGCCGATGGCGGCGGCGACCGGGGTGAGGCCGTAGGTGGTGATCAGGGTGAGCTGGTTGGCCGCTTCCAGCCGGGCCCGCGGGATCAGGTTCGGGACCGCGGCCTCCTTGGCCGGGATCCAGAGCAGGGTGAGCGACTCGATCAGGAAGGTGGCGATCAGCGCCCAGCCGACCACCAGGCCGCCCGCGGCCCCGCTGAGGGCGTAGAGCGGAATGGACGCGAAGAGCACGAAGCGCAGCAGGTCGCAGATCACCATCGTCCAGCGCCGGTCGAACCGGTCGGCGAAGACGCCGGCCACCGGGCCGAGCACCAGCGCGGGCAGCAGCCGGATCGCGGTGACCCCGCCGAACGCGGCACCCTGGGCGGTGCTGCCCTGCACCTGCGAGGCGGCGAAGAGGGCGGTGGCCAGCAGGCCGAGCCAGTCACCGAAGGAGGCCGCGCCGAGCACGATCCAGAGCCGGCGGAACGGCCGGATGCGCAGCACGGACCGGATCGCGGCATAACCGGACGGATCGACCTGACCGGAGCTGGACTGGTTGGCGGCGTTGCCCGACTGGTCACCCGAGCGCGACACGCCGGGCGACTCGCCGCTGTTCTGGCTTTCGATGGCCGTACCTCCACGTGCCGGCCCATCGCTGGGCACCTCCGGTGCAACACTCTAGACCCGGTGGGGGCCACCCCCCGGGCGACATTCTCCTGCTCGCTGAGCCTAGGCCGCCGGAGCTACCGACCGCAGCCCGGACGTACGCGAGGGTATTTCGCATTTTCCGTCAGACAGTTAGCGTGCACACGTGGCCATCGAAAGCGACAAACTTCGCGAGCGCCTGGATCGGGCGACTGCCCACCTCGACCCCCCGTACGCGGTGGTCGACCTCACCGCCTTCGACGCCAATTCGGCCGCCCTGGCCGACCGCGCAGCGGGAAAACCGGTCCGGCTCGCCAGCAAGTCGGTCCGCAGCCGGGAATTGATCAGTCGAGCCCTCGCCCGGCCCGACTGGCAGGGCGTGATGGCCTTCACACTGCCCGAGGCGATCTGGTTGGTCCGCGCCGGCGCCAGCGACGACGTGCTGGTCGCGTACCCGAGCGCCGACCGGGCCGCCCTCGCCGAGCTGGGCGCCGACCAGACACTCGCCGCGGCGATCACCCTGATGATCGACAGCGCCGGCCAACTCGACCTCATCGACGCCATCAAGGCCCCGGGGCAGCGCGCCCAGCTACGGCTCTGCCTGGATCTGGATGCCTCCTGGCGACCAGTACGCGGGGTGCACGTCGGCGTCCGCCGCTCACCGGTGCACAGCGCCCGGGCTGCCGGCGCGCTCGCCGCAGCCGTCGCCCATCGGCCCGGCTTCCGGCTGGTCGGGCTGATGTCGTACGAGGCGCAGATCGCCGGCCTGGGTGACGCGCCGCCGGGCAAAACGCTGCTAGCGGGCGCGATCAGGCTGGCCCAGCGCGGGTCGTACCGCGAGTTGCTGGCCCGCCGTGGCGCGGCGGTCGCCGCGGTACGCGAGCACGCCGACCTGGAATTCGTCAACGGCGGCGGCACCGGCAGCATGGCCGCGACCAGCGCCGATCCCGCGGTAACCGAGATCACCGCGGGATCGGGCCTGTACGGGCCGACGCTGTTCGACGCGTACCGCGCCTGGCGGCCCACCCCGGCGGCGTTCTTCGCCTGCGCTGTGGTCCGCCGACCGACGCCGGAGCTGGCGACGGTGCTCGGCGGCGGCTGGATCGCCTCCGGCCCGGCCGCCGACAGTCGACTGCCCCGGCCGTGGCTACCGGCAGGGCTGAAGCTGGTCGGCACCGAGGGCGCCGGCGAGGTGCAGACTCCGCTGTCCGGAGCGGCGGCAGCCGGGCTGCGCGTCGGCGACCGGGTGTGGTTCCGGCACGCCAAGGCGGGTGAGCTGTGTGAACGGGTCAACGAGCTGCACCTGATCGAGGGCGACACGGTCGTGGCGACCGTCCCCACCTACCGGGGTGAGGGGCAGGCCTTCCTTTGAGATCGGGCAACCGCCCCCACCGCCGGCCGGGGCCGGCGCCCCACGCCGACTCAGGCGGGTTGGGGCGCCTCGGCCTGCTTGCCGACTGCGGACCTGCCGTTGTCCGGGCCGTCGACCTGGCGGTGCAGGTACTCCCGGATCAACGCCTTCGCCTCCAGCAGCACCCGCTCGTCACCGTCGGACTTCCGACGGAACGCGAGCTTGATCAGCGCGTCCGCCGCCTCGACGGCGATCTCCAGCACGAAGCGCAGCTTGGGCACGTCGGTGAGCCCGAAACGCTCGGTGAGCACCCGGGCCAACTGGTCGGCGATCACGCCGTTGTTGTCCCGCTGCTCGTCGAGCAGGTGCAGGTCGACCACGTCGCCGAAGTGCAGGGTACGGAAGCCGGGGACGGTGCGGTGCATCGTGATGTACTCGTCGATGCCCGCGTCGACGCCGTCCCACCAGTGGGTCATCTCGTCGGAGGCGAACCGCTCGTCGAGGCGCTGGAGGTAGGACTCCATGGTCCGCAGGGTCAACGCCTGCACGATGGCTCGCTTGTCCGGAAAGAACTGGTAGACCGACCCGATCGCCACCTCGGCCCGCTCGGCGAGCAGGGTGGTGGTCAGCCCTTCGTACCCCACCTCGTCGACGAGTTCGGCGCAGGCATCCAACATGCGCTGTACCCGCGCGACACTTCGACCTTGCACCGGTACGCGGCGCAGCGGCCCGGTCGTGGCGGCTGGTGTGGACACTCTGCGCCACCCCCCTTCGACGGATGAACATATCTCCACGTCACGAGTCCGTGACTACCGGTACAACGAGCGGATCGCAATTGCGGTATTTACCAGCTAGAACGTTCCTGATATGAAGTCAGTTCATATTCATGAATGAGGAGCGCGCATGGTCCGCACCGCACCGCTCGGGGCTGGATGGTCCAACTGGGCCGGGAACCAGCGTGGCAGCGCCAGCGCGATCCTGCGCCCCGGCTCGCCGACCGACGTCGTAGAAGCCGTCAGATCTGCCGCCGACGACGGCGGTCGGATCCGGGTGGCGGGCAGCGGCCACTCGTTCACCGCCGTCGCGCTCGCCGACGACCGTCGGATGAACCTGTCCGACCTGGACACCACCGTCAGCGTGGACGTCGCACACCGACTGGTCACCGTGCCGGCGGGCATGACCCTGCACACGCTCAACGGCCTGCTCGCCCGCCACGGCCTCGCGCTGCCCAACCTCGGCGACATCGACGCGCAGACCGTCGCCGGGGCGATCTCCACCGGCACCCACGGCACCGGAGCCGGCTACGGGTGCCTCTCCACCTTCGTCGAGGCGATCACACTGGTCACCGGCACCGGCGAGGTTCTGCGCTGCTCCGCCGACGAGCATCCCGACGTCCTCGCTGCCGCCCGGGTGTCGCTCGGCGCGCTCGGCGTTCTCGTCGAGGTGACCCTGCGTTGCGTGGACGCCTTCGTCCTGCGCGCCCACGAACGACCGGCCGAACTGGCCGACGTGCTCGGCGAACTACCCGAGCTGATCGGCCGACACGACCACGTCGAGTTCTACTGGTTCCCGTACACGTCCCGGGTCCAGGTCAAGGCCAACGACCGGGTACCCGCCAACGACCGGCCGCTGTCCCGCTGGCGCGGCTGGTTGGACGACGAATTCCTGCCCAACCGGGTCTTCGCCGGCGCCTGCCGACTCGGCCGGGCCGTGCCCGCGCTGGCCCCGGGGATCAGCGCGGTGTCCGCCCGCGCCCTCACCGAACGGCAGTACACCGGACGCTCCGACCGGGTCTTCTGCACGTCGCGCCGGGTCCGCTTCGTGGAGATGGAGTACGGCCTGCCCCGGGAGGCGTTGCCCGAGGCGCTCGCCGCGCTCCAGCGGATCGTGGACGGCCTGCCGTTCAAGGTGCTCTTTCCGGTGGAGGTGCGATTCACCGCCGCCGACGACATCTGGCTGTCGCACGGCTACGGCCGGGACAACGCCTACATCGCCGTGCACCAGTACGTCGGCATGCCGTACGAGCCGTACTTCCGGGCCTTCGAGCAGGTGGCTGCCGGGCTGGGCGGTCGCCCGCACTGGGGCAAGTTGCACTACCGCGACGCCGCCTCGCTGGCCACCGCGTACCCCCGATTCGCGGACTTCCAGGCCGTCCGCGACCGGCTCGACCCCCACCGCGTCTTCACCAACCCCCACCTGACGCACGTCCTCGGGGTCTGACGGCTCGCGTCGGACCGACGCGTGACGATCAGGTGACCCGAGGCGTGGTCAGTCGGTGTTGGAGGCGGCCTTGCGCGGGGCGGCCTTCTTCGCCGGAGCCTTCTTCGCCGCCGTCGCCTTGGCAGTGGTGGTCTTCTTCGCGGCCGTGGACTTGCTGGCGGCGGCCGTCTTCTTGGTGGCCGTCGCCTTCTTCGCGGGCGCCTTCTTCGCCGCCGCCTTCTTCCGCGGCGCCGGACCCTTGGCCCGCTTCTCGGCCAGCATTTCGGACGCTTCCTCGATGGTCAGCGCCTCCGGCGTCTGCCCGCGCCGCAGCGACGCGTTGAACTCCCCGTCGGTCACGTACGGACCGAACCGGCCGTCCTTGATCACCATCGGCTTCTCGGTCGCCGGGTCCACGCCCATCTCGCGCAGCGGCGGCGCCGCGGCTCGCCGTCCACGGGCCTTCGGGGCGGCCAGCAGAGCCAGCGCCTCGTCCAGACCGACGGTGAACATCTGGTCCTCGGACTCCAGCGAACGGAACTCCTCGCCCCGCTTGACGTACGGGCCGTAGCGACCGTTGTTCGCGAAGATCTCGACGCCGTCCGGCGCGACACCGATCAGCCGGGGAAGGCTGAGCAGCTTGAGCGCCTCCTCCAGAGTCAGCGAGTCCGGGGTCTGCGTACGCAGCAGCGACGACTTGCGCTCGCCGCTGGACACGTACGGGCCGAACCGGCCGGACTTGAGCACGATCGGCTCGCCGGTGCCGGGGTCGTCGCCGAGCTTGCGCTCGCCGCTGCCGCCCAGGAACAGCTCGTGCACCTTCTCCGGGGTCAGCTCGTCCGGGGCCAGGCCCTCGGGGATCGGCGCCCGGTCACCCTGGGTGCCGCCCTCCTCGCCCTCACCGGAAGCCGCGGCCGGTGCCGGCTGCTCGCCGCCGGGCAGCTCCCGTTGCAGGTACGGCCCGTAGCGGCCGACCCGCACGACGACCTCGCGGCCGTCGTCGTCGGTGAAGAGCGGGATGGAGTTGACGCTGCGGGCGTCGATGTCGTTGAGGTTCTCGGTGACCAGCTTCTTGAGCCCGCCGGAACGAGCGATGTCCTGGTCGCCGGCACCGTTGGCGCTGCCGAAGTAGAACGCCGTGAGGAAGTCGACCGCCGCGTGGTCACCGCCGGCGATCTCGTCCAGCTCGTTCTCCATGGTGGCGGTGAAGTCGTAGTCGATCAGGCGGGGGTAGTGCCGCTCCATCAGCCCGATCACCGCGAAGGCCAGGAAGGTCGGGATCATCGCCTGGCCGCGCTTGGTGACGTACCCCCGGTCCTGGATCGTCTGCATGATCGACGCGTAGGTGGACGGGCGGCCGATGCCCAGCTCTTCCAGGGCCTTGACCAGCGACGCTTCGGTGTAGCGCGACGGCGGCTGGGTGTGGTGGCCCTGCGCGGCCAGCTCGTCGGCGGTCAGCCGCTGGTCCTTGACCAGGGTGGGCAGCCGACGCTCGGCGTCCTCGGCCTCGGCGTTCTCGTCGTCGCTCGACTCGACGTAGGCGCGCAGGAAGCCCGGGTCGGTGATGGTCTTGCCGGTCGCGCCGAAGTCGGCTTCCTCCTGCGAGGTGGAGACCGCCCGGATGCGCACCGACACGCTGGAGCCGACCGCGTCGGTCATCTGCGAGGCGATGGTGCGCCGCCAGATCAGCTCGTAGAGCTTGAACTCCTCGGCGGACAGCTCCTTGGCCACCTCGCCCGGGGTACGGAAGTTGTCCCCCGCCGGGCGGATCGCCTCGTGCGCCTCCTGCGCGTTCTTCACCTTGCCGGTGTAGCGGCGCGGCTCCGGCGGAACGCTGCGCTCGCCGTACAGCTCGACAATCTGTCGGCGGGCCGCCGAGATGGCGGTCTCCGACAGGTTGACCGAGTCGGTACGCATATAGGTGATGTAGCCGTTCTCGTACAGGCGCTGCGCGGTGCGCATCGTCTGCTGCGAGGACAGGCGCAGCTTGCGGGCCGCCTCCTGCTGGAGGGTCGAGGTGATGAACGGCGCGTACGGGCGACGGCGGTAGGGCTTCTCCTCCACCCGGGTGACGGTGAACGGCCGCCCCTCCAGTCGGGCCGCGAGACCCCGGGCGCCGCTCTCGTCGAGGTGCACGACGCCGGCGCCGGCCCGGACGCGACCGGTGGTCGGCTCGAAGTCCTTACCGGTGGCGATCCGGTCGCCGTTGAGAGCGATCAGGGTGGCGTTGAACGCACGCGGGCCCTCACCGGCGTTGGCCACCGCGAGGCTGGCCAGGATGTCCCAGTATTCGGCGGTGCGGAAGGCCATCCGCTGCCGTTCCCGCTCGACCACGATGCGGGTCGCCACGGACTGCACCCGGCCCGCCGAGAGCCGTGGCATGACCTTCTTCCACAGCACCGGGGAGACCTCGTAGCCGTACAGGCGGTCGAGGATCCGGCGCGCCTCCTGGGCGTCCACCAGATCGCGGTCGATCTCCCGGGGGTTGGCCACCGCCGCCTGGATTGCCGGCTTGGTGATCTCGTGGAAGACCATCCGCTTGACCGGGACCTTGGGCTTGAGCGTCTCGACCAGGTGCCAGGCGATGGCCTCGCCCTCACGGTCCTCATCCGTCGCCAGGAAGATCTCGTCGACTTCCTTTGCCAGCTTCACCAGCTTGCTGATCTGCTGCTTGCGGTCGGCGGAGACGACGTAGAGCGCCTGGAAGCCGTTGTCGACGTCCACCCCGAGAC
Organism: Micromonospora sp. DT15; assembly: GCF_049841475.1. Taxonomy (NCBI): domain Bacteria; kingdom Bacillati; phylum Actinomycetota; class Actinomycetes; order Micromonosporales; family Micromonosporaceae; genus Micromonospora; species Micromonospora sp. DT15. The sequence goes on along the minus strand of NZ_JBNCKJ010000008.1, from coordinate 346,124 downwards.
GGGCCCAGGGCTCCTTCTTGTGCTTGGCCGGCACATCGGCGGCGTTGCGCGGCAGGTCGCGGACGTGACCGAAGCTGGCCTCCACGACGTACCCCGGGCCGAGGTAGCCCGAGATCGTCTTGGCCTTCGCCGGTGACTCGACGATGACCAGACGGGTGGTTCCAGCGTTGCTCGGCACGTCTCTCCCCGACCTCACTCCTGCTCGTGGCCTGCTGGCGCCCGGACAGCGACCGCTTTCGACCCCGCCGTCGCACCGGCGGTCCGGATGTCCAACGTAACGCGCCGCCCGCGTTTCGGGTTTCGCGGGCCGCAAACCGCTTCGACGCGGCTGTCGACGCCACTCCGCCGCGCTCGGCACTGCCGGACGGCGCCACCGTACACCGTGGGTAGGGCTCGAAGCGGGTCACTGTGACGATGGCGGGCCCACGACCCGCCCGTTTTCCGCCTGGATCGACCCGCCGTCTGTCCGGCACCAGACACCCGGACACACCGTCTCAAGCCGCCGCCCAACCGCGTCGATCATGGACTTATGGTGGGCGTTTTGGCCCCGGACGAGCAATACGTCCCCCACCACAACTCCATGATCGACGCGATGAGGGGTGGATTAGGTTGGCCAGGCTTCGGGTGGTGTCGCGGGCGGCGGCCCGCCGACCAGCTCGGCGAGCCGCGCCAACCGGCGACGGCCGGTGATCCGGTACGCCGGGCCACCCTCACCCGGGCCGAGCAGCGCCCCGGCCAGCCCCGCCGAGGCGAGCGCCACGCCGATCGGCTCCCAACACTCCTGGTCGTCGACGCCCAGGCGCAACAGGAAGCAGTCCGGAGGCTCCGGCGTCCCGGCAGCGGCGAGCCACAGCCGCAACCGCCGACCGGTCAGGTGGAACGCGGCCGGCGGACGCTTCGTCGTACCGTGCAGCCAGGCGGCCGCCAGCGGCTTCAAGATCCGGGTGTACGACGTACGAACGGCGTGTCGCGCGCCCTCGGTCGGCTCCCAGCTCGCCGCCAGCCCACGCGACGCCAGCTCGGCGACGAGCACGTGCACCCGCCAGGCGGCGTCCACCTGCACCGAGAGCCGGGCGGTGCCGCCCATCCGGACCACCTCGGCCGGCCCGGCGAGCAGCCCGGCCAGGTCGGCGACTGTCGGTTCGGCCGCATCCGCGCCGAAGAAGACAAGTTGCCGGCCCGCGTCGTCCGTCTGGGGCGGGCCGTTCCGAACCGGGCCGTCCGGCGACGAGCGGTCCTGCGACGCGCCGCCACGGCGTCGCCCGGGAGTGGGCGTGTCGGACTCGGGCGCGGGGAACAGCGCCGGAGGCGGCTGTGCCTTCCCGGTGTCACCGAGCCCGCTCAGCGACACTCCGGCACCTCGTCGAATGCCTGTTTCAACTCCTCGGAGTTGAGCTTGCTGGTGTCCAGCGCGCCGGCGTCGTACTCCTTGTTGAGGGTCTCCACGGCGGCCCGCACGCCGTCGTAGAAGGCCGTCGGCTCGCCGGTGCCCAGGCCGTCGATGGTGTCCCGGGCACGGCCGTACGCGTCCCGCATCTTCCCCAGGGAGCTGCGGAAACCCGCGGAGATGGCCTCGCCGTTCTCCGCCTCCGGGATGCCCGCCTTCTCGACCTTGCTGCGCGCGGCCTCGCTGGCCTGCTCCGCCCCGTCGAAGAGCCGCACCAGGTTCTCCTTGGCCTGCGCCGGCGTGGTCTGCGCGGTCATCTGCTCGTCGGTGCTGCTGGTCAACTTGTTGATCTCGGAGCGCCACGGGGTGAGGGCGCCACAGACCGAGGCCGCCCAGGCCCGTGGGCTGGGGCCGCCGCCGCAGCCGGCCAGAACGACGATCGTGGCCAGGACCACCGTGAGCTTTCCGGCGGCAGACGCCCGGCACGTACGCATGCGTTGCAGCGTACGGCCTTTGGCCAGGTGTGGCATCGGGCCGGACGGCCGGGGTCCCCGGTCGACAAGCCACGTCGACCGGGGACCCCGGGCCGTTCCTGGATCAGGCGTTGACCGTCTCCGGGCGGTGGTCGGTGCTGCCCGCGCCGGTGTTGCCGTCGGCGTCCGAGTCGGACATCGCGATGCCCTTGCGCTTGCTGAACACCACCGACGCCACGATGATCAGCGTCGCGACCAGCGCGATGCCGACCCGCAGGCCGACGTTGCGGTCGTCGCCGACGCTCCAGGCCACCACGGCGGGCGCGATCAGCAGCGAGACCAGGTTCATCACCTTGATCAGCGGGTTGATCGCCGGGCCGGCGGTGTCCTTGAACGGGTCGCCGACGGTGTCGCCGATGACAGTGGCGGAGTGCGCCTCGGAGCCCTTGCCCCCGTACGCGCCGTCCTCGACCAGCTTCTTGGCGTTGTCCCAGGCCCCACCGGAGTTGGACAGGAACACCGCCATCAGGGTGCCGGCACCGATCGCACCGGCCAGGTACGCCGCGAGCGCGCCGGGCCCGAGGCCGAAGCCGACAGCGATCGGCGCCAGGATGGCGAGCAGGCCGGGGGTCATCAGCTCGCGCTGCGCGTCCCGGGTGCAGATGTCGACGACCTTGCCGTACTCCGGGCGCTGGGTGCCGTCCATGATGCCGGGCAGCTCACGGAACTGCCGGCGGACCTCCATCACCACGGCACCGGCGGAGCGGGACACCGCGTTGATGGCCAACCCGGAGAAGAGGAAGACCACCGCCGCGCCGATGATCAGGCCGACCAGGTTGCGCGGGTTCGCCACGTTCAGCGAGTTGAGGATCTCCGTACCGACGTCGCCCACGCCGGCGTCCTCGTACGCGCTGCGGAGCGAGTCGGTGTAGGAGCCGAACAGCGCGGTCGCCGCGAGGACCGCCGTGGCGATCGCGATGCCCTTGGTGATCGCCTTGGTGGTGTTGCCGACGGCGTCCAGTTCGGTGAGCGTGCGAGCGCCGTGCTCGTCGAGGTCACCGGACATCTCGGCGATGCCCTGGGCGTTGTCGGAGATCGGCCCGAAGGTGTCCATCGCGACGATGACGCCGACAGTGGTGAGCAGGCCGGTGCCGGCCAGCGCCACCGCGAACAGCGACAGCGTGATGGAGCTGCCGCCGAGGAGGAACGCCCCGAAGACGCCGGCGCCGATCAGGAGCGCCGAGTAGACCGCCGATTCCAGACCGATGCTGATGCCGGCCAGGATGACGGTTGCGGCACCGGTCTGCGAGCTCTTGCCGATGTCCTGCACCGGTCGCCGGTTGGTCTCGGTGAAGTAGCCGGTCAGCGCCTGGATCGCGGCGGCCAGCACGATGCCGATCACGACCGCGCCGATGGCGACCAGCCGGGGGTTGCCAGGCGCGTCGGTGAGCCCGCTGTCGAACTCGCCGAACGTCGCCGGCAGGTACGCGAAGGCGGCAACAGCCACCAGCACCGCGGAGAGCACAGCCGACAGGTAGAAGGCCCGGTTGATCGCGGTCAGGGCGTTGCGGTCGGTCGCACGCAGCCGGGTGATGAAGACGCCGACGATCGCGATCAGCACGCCGATGGTGGAGATGATCAGCGGGAAGACCAGGCCCTCCTCGCCGAACGCGGCGCGGCCGAGGATCAGCGCGGCGACCAGCGTGACCGCGTACGACTCGAACAGGTCGGCGGCCATGCCGGCGCAGTCACCGACGTTGTCGCCCACGTTGTCGGCGATGGTGGCGGCGTTGCGCGGGTCGTCCTCGGGGATGCCCTGCTCGACCTTGCCGACCAGGTCGGCGCCGACGTCGGCGGCCTTGGTGAAGATGCCGCCACCGACCCGCATGAACATCGCGAGCAGTGCGGCGCCGAAGCCGAAGCCCTCCAGCACTGTCGGCGCGTCACCCCGGTAGATCAGAACGACGAGCGCGGCACCGAAGAGGCCGAGGCCGACGGTGAAGAAGCCGACGACACCGCCGGTCCGGAACGCGATCTTCATGGCCGCCTCGCGGCCGCCTGCCCGCTCCCTCGCGGCGGCGGCCACCCGCAGGTTGGCTCTGGTGGCCAGCCACATGCCGGCACCGCCGATGAACGCGCTGAACAGGGCGCCCACCACGAAGAAGAGTGACCGGCCGAGCTTCACCGCGAGCTCGCTGCCGTCGGTGTCGTGCACCGGAAGCAGGAAGAGCAGCACGACGGCGATGACCACGAAGATCGCCAGGGTGCGGAACTGTCGGAGCAGGTAGGCCGAGGCGCCCTCCTGGACGGCCCCCGAGATCTCCTGCATTTTCTCGGTGCCCTTACCAGCGGCCAGCACCGTTTTCGTCAGGGCGGCAGCGAAACCAAGTGCCACCAGCGCGACAACCGCGGCGATGACGACGTAGGTGACATTGCTTCCGGTAAGGGAAAGCCCGCCGCCGTCGGCGGCCAAGGTCTCGGACATCTGTGTCCTCCTGTTACCGAACAATCGCGCCGGTGAGTGGAGACGCACTGACCGACGCCTGGATGCGGACTCGCAAGCGCGCGCCAACCCACCAGCGGACCAGCGATGAACACCCATACCCGCTGGCTGCGGGATAGGTCACTTGCTGACAACCCGGGTACTGTAGCCCTCCACAGTGTTGGAGGTCACACCCAGGTGGCACCGTGTCGCGATGATCTTCGTCGCTGTGTTATGAAACGAAATCTGATATAGGGCCCGATCCATGCAAAGAAGGCCGCATCCCCAGCAGGGGACGCGGCCTACGCAGCGGAACTGGTCAGCGGCCGACCGGCCACACCATCCGCACCTCGGTGCCGATGCCCTCGTCGACCGGGCGCACCTGGAGGTCCTCGACGAAACCGGCGAGCAGCGCGAAGCCGACGCCGGTGGTGAGCGCCTCATCGGTCAGCGACTCGTTGGCCAGCTCGTCCGGCGGCAGCGCGGTCAGACCGATACCCGCCTCGATCGGCGCCCGGTCCACCACCCGCACGGCGTACGAGCCACCGTCGGACATCTCGACCAGCACCGGGTCGGCCAGGCCGTACTGCCGGTGCAGGGCCACCGCGCGGGTGCACGCCTCACCGATGGCCAGGCGCACCTCGTCCAGCAGGTCCTCCCGCACCCCGGCCCGCCGGGCAACGGCGACGCCGACCAGGCGGGCGGTGCGCACGTGCACCGGAGCGGGCGAAAAGGAGAGCTTGACTGTCGCCATCACGCGTCGGCGCCCGCCGAGTCGGCGCTGACCGCCGCGTCGACCGTCGGATGCAGCGGAAACACCTGGTCCAGCGCGGTGATCCGGAAGATCTTGAGCAGCGGCTCCTTGTCGCAGACCAGCGCGAACGAACCGCTGGCCGAGCGGAGCCGCTTGAGCGCGCCGACCAGCACGCCCAGCCCGGTCGAGTCGAGGAAGTCCACCCGACCGAGGTCCACCACCACGTGACGGGCGCCACCGTCGATCAGTTCGAGGAGTCGCTCACGGAGCCGGGGCGCGGTGTAGACGTCCACCTCACCACCGACCTCGAGCACCGTGTGCTCGCCCACGGTGCGGGTCGCCAGTGACAGCTCCATCGGTCCTCCTCGCCAGAGCCGTAAACTCTCGTGGGCATCTAACCACTACCGCCGGGGCGGCCTGCGGACGCCAGCGGAGGCTTCCCCTTACCCCGGTGTCCGACTTTTCATCTCCGAACACCAGTGCGAGAGTGCAGGGCGTGACCTCCAACGACTTCAGCTCCGCGCGCGGCACGCCGCGCCACGACCTGGAGTCGTCGTCCGCGGCCACCGTATCCGCTGCTCCCGGCACCGGGCCAGCGCCCGCCGACCTGCTGCGCCGGCTACGCGCCCGAGGCGCCGCCGACCCGGTCACCCACGTCGAGCGGGTGCCGGCCCGCGCCGGGGTGCCCGCGCCGTGGCCGTCGTGGGCACCGGCGGAGTTGCGCGCGGCGTTCACCCGACGCGGCGTGGTCGCGCCGTGGCAGCACCAGGCCGAGGCTGCCAACCTGGCGTACGAAGGCCAGCACGTCGTCGTCGCCACCGGCACCGCGTCCGGCAAGTCACTGGCGTACCAACTGCCCGCCCTGGCCACCCTGCTCGCCGACCCCCGGGCCACGGTGCTCTACCTGGCACCGACCAAGGCCCTCGCCGCGGACCAGTTGCGCGCCGTCTCCGCGCTGGAGCTGGAAGGGGTACGCCCCGCCTGCTACGACGGGGACACTCCGCGCACCGAGCGGGAGTGGATCCGGCGGCACTCCCGGTTCGTGCTGACCAACCCGGACATGCTGCACCACGGCATCCTGCCCGGGCACGCCCAGTGGTCCGGCTTCCTGCGCCGACTCGCGTACGTGGTGATCGACGAGTGCCACACGTACCGGGGCGTGTTCGGCTCGCACGTCGCGCACGTGCTGCGTCGGCTGCGCCGGCAGTGCGCCCGGTTCGGGGCCACCCCGGTGTTCGTGCTCGCCTCGGCGACGTCCGGTGACCCGGCCACCGCGGCGGGGCGTCTGACCGGGCTGCCGGTGACGGCGGTCACCGAGGACGCCTCCCCCCGCGGCGGAGTCACCTTCGCGCTCTGGGAACCGCCGCTGCTGCCACCCGACTCGTCGGCCTCGACCCCGGTGCCGCCGCAGGCGACGGGCGAACACGACGAGCTCCACCAGGTCCGCCGGTCGGCGCTGCGCGAGACCGCGGACCTGCTCGCCGACACGGTCGCCGAGGGGGTGCGCACCCTCGCCTTCGTCCGCTCCCGCAAGGGCGCCGAGGTGGTGGCCACCAACGCGCGTCGAGCGCTGGACGACGCGGTTCCAGGGCTCGGCGACCGGGTGGCCGCCTACCGGGGCGGCTACCTGCGGGAGGAGCGGCGCGAGCTGGAACGGGCGCTGCTGCACGGCGACCTACTCGGCCTGGCCTCCACCAACGCGCTGGAGCTGGGCGTGGACCTGGTCGGGCTCGACGCGGTGCTGATCTGCGGCTACCCGGGCACCCGGGCGTCGCTGTGGCAGCAGGCGGGCCGCGCCGGGCGTTCCGGGCAGGAGGCCCTCGCGGTGCTGGTGGCCCGGGACGACCCTCTGGACACCTACCTGGTGCACCACCCGGAGGCGATCTTCGGCGCTCCGGTGGAGGCGACGGTGCTCGACCCGGCCAACCCGTACGTGCTGGCACCGCAGCTGGCCTGCGCCGCGGTGGAGGCGCCGCTCACACCCGCCGACCTGGCGCTCTTCGGCGAGGGGGCGAAGGAGGCGGTCGACGAGCTGGTCGCGGCGGGGGCGCTGCGGCAGCGGCCCACCGGTTGGTACTGGCGGCACCGCGAGCGGCCAGAGGTGGACCTGCGCGGCGAGGGCGGCGCCCCGGTCGCGGTGGTGGAGTCGTCGACCGGCCGGCTGCTCGGCACTGTCGACGGCGGCTCGTCGCACTTTCTGCTGCATTCCGGCGCGGTCTACCTGCACCAGGGCGTCTCGTACGTGGTCGACCATCTGGACCTGGCCGACGGTTGCGCGCTGGTACGCGCCGAGGAACCGGACTGGTCCACTCACGCCCGCGACGTCACCGACCTGTCGGTGGTGTCGGTGCGCTCCTACGTGGACGCCGGCCCGGTGGGCATGTTCCTCGGTGAGGTGGATGTGACCAGTCAGGTGGTGTCGTACCAGCGGCGGCGGATCGCCACCGGCGAGGTGATCGACACCCGGCCGCTGGACCTGCCCGCCCGGGAGCTTCGCACGGTGGCGGTCTGGTTCACCCTGTCACCGCAGTCGTTGGCCCTCGCCGGGGTCCAGCCGGCCGACGTGCCGGGTGCGCTGCACGCCGCCGAACACGCCGCGATCGGCCTGCTGCCGCTGATGGCCACCTGCGACCGGTGGGACATCGGCGGGCTCTCCACCGCCCTGCACCCCGACACCGAGGCGCCGACCGTCTTCGTCTACGACGGGCATCCGGGTGGCGCCGGGTTCGCCGAGCGGGCGTACGGGACGGCGGCGGCGTGGCTGCGGGCCACCCGGGACGCGATCGCGGAGTGCGGCTGTGAGGCCGGTTGCCCGTCCTGCGTGCAGTCACCGAAATGCGGCAACGGCAACAACCCCCTCTCCAAACCGGACGCGATCCGGGTGCTCGACGTGGTGTTGGCGAACCTGCCGGACTGAGCGGCTTGCATGAATCGGCCTGGCACGGGGCACAATGGTGTGGGAGCGCTTCCATCGATGCCCATGTTGCCGACCGCCCCCGTGCCCGAGGAGAAGCCGTGGCCGACACCATCGCCGAAACCGTCGACCTGCTCTACACCATCGACCAGGACAATCTCACCCTCGACCAGCAGATCGCGCTGGGGTCGGCACTGGCCGCCCTGGCCCAGGCGGAACGGCTGGAACAGATCAACGAGCGGCTGCGCGGCATCCACCAGGTGCTGAACACCGCGGCGCTGCGGGCCGCGAACTCCGTCGACAGTCGCTGACGTCCTTCGGAGTGGTCCTGCCCGGGCACCAGTGACCACTCCGTGCTGGGTAGTCGTCCGACGACCTCGACGGCTACCCAGCAGCAGCTGAACAAGGGCGGCAGGGACGCGACGGTTGTCGGGCTGTGCGAGACTCCGGCGCACCAACCCCGGAGGAGTACACATGCAGCTCGACAACTTGCAGGGCCAGCACCAGTTCCACATCCGCCAGCGACTGCGCATGATGGTCAACCAGTACGAGGTCCGGGCGGTCGCCCCCGACGGCACCGAAGGTGAGCTGCTGGCGTTCGCGCAGCAGAAGCGGCTCGCCTTCAAGGAGCAGGTGACCATCTACACGGATGACTCCAAGCAGCAGCCTCTGCTCGGCTTCAAGGCCCGCCAGCGCATCGACCTCGGCGCCACGTACGACGTCACCGACGCGGCCGGCAACCCGATCGGGCTGTTCCGCAAGGACTTCGCCCAGTCGCTGCTGCGCTCCACCTGGCACGTCGAGCAGGCCGGTCTGCCGCAGGTGACGGGCCAGGAGCGGAGCATGCCGGTGGCACTGCTGCGTCGATTCGTCGACTCGCTGTCCTGGCTGCCGTACCACTTCGACTTCACCGCAGGCGGTCAGCCGGTCTTCACTGTGGTCAAGAAGTGGGGCCTGCGCGACAAGTACGTCGTCGAGGTGCAGAACCCGCAGATCGACCGTCGCCTGGTCATCGCGATGGCCGTCGCCCTCGACGCGCTCCAGGCCCGCTGACACACCCGGCCCGGGCCACGGCAGCGCGGCGACCCTCCACGGTCGCCGTAGCGGCCACCCAATCCTCGGCGGCCGGCCGGGACCTGGACCTCAACCAGTCCCGGCCGGCGGGCCGCGGCACCTGACCCCCTGCCCCCGGATGTGGTCCGCTCCCCCTTTGGAGCTGATGTCGTAAACGCATCACGCCCGGCGTCGTAAACGATTCAGCTCCGTAGCGCTCACCAGTCCCGAGTGCCTTGGCAATCCGGCAAGCCACAGGCCAGCCCTCCTCGCGCTACGTCTGGCACTGCGGCGATGGTGAGCAGAGACGCCGCCGGTCAGGCGGGCAACCACCCGGCTCAACCACGTACCGGGCCGGCGCGGGCGCTCGCCGCAGCCACCCGGGTCAGGCCGGGTAGTGGCGTGAACGCCACCTCGACCGTCACCAGCACGTCCATCCCGTCGAGGCGACAGCCGACCAGCCGGCCGTCGTTGCGACCGGCGAGGTCGGATGCGGACGCGCACGCCGCGGCGTCGCCGTCGAGCACCCGCGCCGCCCCGGCCAGCGCGCCGAGGTCGGCAGCTACCGCCGCCCGCTGGCTCGCCATTCCGGCGGCGACGATGGCGGCGCCGAACGTCCCGAACACCACGAAGACGAGCCCCATCGCCAGCAGCAGGACCGTAGCGCCACCTCGCTGCCGGTCCGGCCGGCCGTCAACGTGCTCCCCGGAAGCCGGTGGGTGACCGGCGCGGGGTGACTGATCCCTTCGCACTACCAACTCCCCTCGTGAGCGCCCGGTTCGACGGCGGCGACTGCGGTGGCGACCACGGTGATCCGCGGTAGCCGGCCGCCCAACGTCCGGACGGGTGCCCGTACCGTCGCCCGCACCCGGTCGCCGTCGACGGACACGGAAACCGCCGCGCCCGGCGGCGCCGCGCTGTCACCCGCCGCGCCGCCGTCCGCGCCCCGGGCGGCGGCGAGCGCAGCCTCCCGGGCCGCGTGCAGGCAACCCGCCTGTGCGCTGACGGCGTTGACAGCGGTCAGGCCGGCCAGCAGGAGCAGGAGCAGCGCCGGCAGGCCGGCCGCCAGTTCGGCGGTGAAGGACCCCCGGTCCCCGCCAACGGTCCGCGAAAGGACGCGAAGTCTCCGCCCGCCGCGTGCCGCCGGCCCGGGAACGCTCGAACCTGGATCGCGGCCGGCCTGCCGGCGCTCGATCACTTCAGTGCCCGGTCGATGACGGCGGTCAGTGCCGACTGGACGTTGCCGGAGGTCAGCACCTTCAACAGGATCCCGGCGAAGGCGACCGCGGCGAGGGTGCCCACGGCGTACTCGGCCGTGTTCATTCCGGCATCGCCGCGCAGGCGGGCGATGAGTTTGCGCATGACTGTTTCCCTTCTCGATGGGTCAGAGCACGTCGCCGAGAACGGCGACGATCACCGGCACGAGTCCGGCGAGAATGAAGGCCGGCAGGAAGCAGAGCCCCAGCGGCAGGACGATGAGCACACCCGCCCGGCGGGCCGATGCCTCGGCAGCGGTGGCCCGGTCGGCGCGCAGGTCGTCGGCGAGCCGGGTCAGTGCGCCGGCCAGGGCGGCACCACTGTTTGCCGACCGCAACGCCGCTGCGGTCAGGCGCTCCGCGCCGGGCACTCCGTCCAGCGCGGACCATGCCTCTGCTGGGCCACCACCGAGCAGCAGCGTGCGGCCGACCCGGGCCAGCCGGCCGGCGAGCGGCCCGTCCAGTGCCTCGGCGACGGCCAGTACCGAGCGATCCACCGGGGCGCCCGCCCGCATCGCCGCGGCCAGCAGATCGGCGGCGAGCGGTAGGTCGGCGGCCTCCTGCTGCCGCCGCCGACGCACAGCGGGCGACTCGATCCGCCGCATCAGGACGTCGAGCAGGAACGCGGCAGGGATAGCGCCGAGCAACCCGAGCCAGCCCTCGACGACGATGGCCACGGCCAGCCCAGCCAGCACCGCCACGAGCCGGATCACGTCCGGTCGCCGCCTGGCTGGGCCTTGGGCGGTCATCCAGCCCGCCCCGGTGCCGCGCCCAGCCGTTCCGCCCAGAGGAGGCCCACTACCTGAAGGGCGACCGCGACAACCGCGCTGGCGCCGCCGACAGTGCTGTGCAGGAGCACCGCCATGGGGTCGACGCCGATGCCGTACCCCAGCCCGATCCCGCCAACCGGCAGGGCCGCCAGTAGCCAGGCAGTGGCCCGGGCACCGGCTGCCTGGGCCGCCGCTGCGGCCAGACCCCGGTCGGTCGCCCGTGCGTCCGCCTCGATCCGCTCCAGAAGCTCCGCCAGCGGCGCACCGGTCCCGTCGGCCAAGCGCACCGCCGCCGAGGCCAGCTGACGTAGGCGGCTCCCCCCGTCACTCCCGACGGCCGTGACGTCGAGCACGTGTGGGACGGGCAGGCCGGCCCGCAGGTCCGCCGCGAGGCCGCAGAGCTGGTCCAGCCCACGTCGTCTGTCCCGCTCGGCGCTCCGGTTCACTCGCCAACGCAGCGCGGCGCGCACGGCCAGCGTGCCGTACCCGGCCATCGCGACCGCAGCCACCGGACCGCCGACCACGGCACCCACCCCGCCGCCAAGCAGACCGACCACCGGCAGCACGCGGGTCGTCGATCGCGAGATGCGCACCGACGGAGGCGTACCCGGCCTTCTCCCGGTCGCGCCGACGCGCCCGTGGGCGCGGCAATCGACGATCGCGCACCCGTCGGACGCCGCCTCGGCGGACGCGCCGCCTCGACAGCCGGTGTCCAGGTCGCCGTGCCCGTCTGCGGTTGCCGGGCCGGAGACGTCGTTCCGACCGGCCGTGTCCACGCCGCTGACACCGATCGTGATCGTGGCCGCCGACGCGCCCGGCTGCCGTTCGGCGTCGAGCATCGCGGGGGCCACCCCCGGGCGGGCGGTGCCGGTCGGGCGCCGGAGATCCCGCCGGGCCGGTGGGCGCGTCGGCCCCTCCGGACGTGTGAACCCGTCTGCCGCTCCCGGCCACCTCGGGCTGCGGGTGACGTCCCGGTCGGGCCAGCCGAGTGCCGTCCGTCTTTCGTTGGCACCCACGGTGGCACCCGACTCGCCCGCGATGCCGACCGGATGACCCGTGGTCGGAGCAGCTCCGGTGCCGTCGACCGGCCCGTCCGGCGTACGACCGAGTTCCCTGATCCACTGCACCAGGGCGTCATCCGGATCAACACGGCCGGACATCCGCTCCGGTGCCAGCACGCGACGGCGACGGGACCGAATGCTCCGCACGGGCCACGCCACCAGGGCAGCGGAGACAAGGAGCAGCGCCGCAACCAGCATCGTCTCGGCGGTCATGCCGGACCCGCCGATCCGGGCCATGGTTCGCTGAGGATGGGTGGCACCGCCACCCCGCGCTCCCGCAGCAGCGCCCCGAGGGCACGGGCGGCGAGCCCGAGCCCGCTGCCGCGCACCCAGGCGGGCACCACCGTCACCATGCGTTCGGGCCCCTCGGGCAGCAGCAGGCAGACCGACTCCAGGACGCGACCCCGGTCGCCGCGTCGTACCTGGAACAGCACCTGCAACGCGGCGGCCACCTGGGCGTGCAGCGCGGCGCGAGGCAGCCCACCCAACATGCCGAGGGCCTCCAACCGGGCCGGCACGTCCGACGGTGTGTTGGCGTGCAGGGTGCCCGCGCCCCCGTCATGGCCGGTGTTGAGCGCGGCCAGCAGGTCGACCACCTCACCGCCCCGGCACTCCCCGACGACCAGCCGGTCCGGGCGCATCCGCAACGCCTGCCGGACCAGGTCCGCCAGGCTGACCACGCCCGTCCCCTCCACATTGGCGGTACGTGCCTGGAGCCCCACCACGTGCGGATGCCCCGGACGCAGCTCGGCGGCGTCCTCCACCAGCACGATCCGTTCGGTGGCCGGCACCATCCCCAGCAGGGTGTTGAGCAGGGTCGTCTTGCCCGACCCGGTGCCCCCGGTCACCAGGTACGCCAGTCGGGCCGCCACAACTGCGGCGAGCAGTGGTGCCAGCGGTCGCGGCACGGTCCCCTGGCGCACCAACTCGTCGAGGGTGAACGGCCGATGCCGGAAGGTCCGCAGCGAGAGGTAGGGACCTTCGGTCGCCACCGGCGGCAGCACGGCGTGCAGTCGGGTGCCGTCAGGTAGCCGCGCGTCCGCGTACGGGGAGCCGTCGTCGAGCCGCCGCCCCGCGCTGGCGATCAGCCGCTGCGCCAATCGACGGACGTCCTCCACCGAGCCCACCGGGACGGCGACCTGGTGCAACCCCGACCCGCGGTCGACCCAGACCCGGACGCCGTTGACGAGGACGTCGGTGACCTCCGGGTCGGCGAGCAGCGGCGCCAACGGCCCGGCGCCGACCAGGTCGTCGCGCACCCGGTCGGCGATCCGCAGCATGGCGGTGTCGCCGAGCACTGCGGCGGCGGGTTCGGCCCGTACCGCGGAGACGATGGCCGCCGCGGTGACCGGGGTGGCGGCGGCGGCGATCCGCTGCCGTACCCGGGCGGCGAGCGTGCCGTCCTCCGGCCCGGCGGTCACGCCGCACCCGCAGCCGGCGCGCCGGTGAGGTCGGTGACGATCCGTTGGCAGAGCACGGCGAGTGGGCCCTTGCCCCCGGCGGCCGGCGCCTCGCCCCGTTCCAGCCGACGGCAGAGCTCCGGCTCGGGGCGCAGCGTGCCGGCCAGGGGGAGGCCCAGCGCTCGTGCCACCTCGGACGCCCGCAACCGCCCGGGTGCGGGGCCGCGCACCACCACCGAGAGTGCAGCGCAGTGCGGGGCGGCCGCGGCCACCACCCGAGTGGCCGCCGCGGTGGCACGCAACTCGGCCGGCACGACGACGAACGCCTGGTCGGCGGCTTGCAGCGCCACCACAGCCGCATCGTCCAACTGTCGGGGCAGGTCGATCACCACGAAGTCGCGCCCACGCCGGGCCGCGTCGACTGTCGCCGCCATCGCCGTCACCGGCAGCGGCAGCATCTCGCCGCGGTCCCAGGAGAGCACCACGAGGTCACCCCGGCTGGGCAGGGCCTGCACCAGCGCCGGGGCGTCCACCCGACCGTCTGCGCTGGTGAGCGACGGCCAGCGCAGGCCTTCCAACTGCTCCCAGCCCAGCACGAGGTCGAGGCCACCACCGAGCGGGTCGGCGTCGACCAGGAGGGTGCGCAACCGGGCCCGGGCAGCGGTCACCGCCAGACCACCGGCGAACACACTCGCGCCCGCCCCACCCCGACCACCGAGGACCGCGACGACACGGGCGCCGACGCCGGCCGGACGATCCGGATGATGTTCGGCGAACCGATCCACCAACCACGGCTCTGCGGCCGGCAGCGTGGCGACATGCTCGGCCCCGATCAGCTCGGCGATCTGCCAGCCAGGGTCGAGCTGACCAGCCCGGCCGAGCAGCACCAGCCGAGGGCGCTGCGGCAACCGGGCGCGCAGGCAGGCCTGCGCCTGGTCGGCGCCGAGCAGCACCAGGGGCGCGGGAAGCCATCGGGTGCGGGCAGCCGCTGGGTCGCGGGCGAGTTCCACCTCCGTGCCGCCGACGGCGGCGAGCCGGAGCACATCGTCGAGCAGGTCGTCGTCGCCGGTGACGACCAGCGGGAGCCGGCGGATCGGCGGAACCGTGGTACGGGGTGGCATCGCGGCCTCCAGCGGTCGGGCTCTGGTATGCCGCCGACAGTGCTCGGAATCCACCCCACGAGCCGTCCCGATGTCGTCGCCTGTGGACAACCTGGTGGCCTGTGGAAAACCGCCGCCGAGACAGTTGATCTGCTACGGGCGCGGGCATCGCCGCAGCTACGGGCGCTACGGGGAAAACAGCGAGGCCGCTCCCGGAAAGAGCGGCCCCGCAGGTCGCGGTCAGCCGACCCGGTCGGTCCAGCCGGCATCGAGGATCACCTGGTACGAGCTGATCCGCACCGGCGACAGCGTCAACCGCTCATCGGCGAGCAGTTCGCCCGTCGTCGGATCGAAGACCAGAAGAGATTGCGCGTCGTGTTCGCGGTCGTCGAAGGTGACGGCGACCCCGGTCCGACCGGCACGGTCCGTGACCTGCCCCCGCCAGCGGAAGCCGGGCACGTCGGCGAGGACCCGCAGGACCGCCGCTCGGGTCGCACGCGGCACGACGTACCGGCCGTAGAGTGCGCTGACCTGCTTGCTCGCCGCCCCTGCGCCGTATTCGACCTTCAGCAGCTCCCGTAGCTCGGTCGGGACGGCCGACGGCGGCCTGAGTTCCTGCGGCGGCAGCGGGATCATGGTCGGAGCAGGGGTGCCCTCGACCGCCGGACGCGAATCGAAGGCTCGCTGCCAGTAGTCCCGGGACTCCTGGTCGGGGTACTGCGGCTCCAACTGGGTGTTGATCTGACTGCCGGTCCCGTCTGCGGCCTGCCAGACCTTGGAGGCCCCGGCGAAGGCGACATGGTGGCGACCGTCGGCGGAGGTCATCACCGGATCGCCCCACACCTTCGTGTGGTGATACATGTAGCGGCCGCGCTGGTGGTCGTACGCCGCATCTTTGATCTTGTCGGCCAGCATGCGCAGCTGCGGGCCGGCGGCCGGCGGATCCGCGTCGAACTGGTACGCGACCGGCACGAGCACCAACCCCGCCGCGTTTCCAGGCCCGCCCGGGGCCTCCGGTGCGCGCCTGCCGAGCGGCTGGAGCACCGCCACGGCACCGGCCGCGACCGCCAGCGTCCCGGCCGTCAGGACCAGCCGGCGGGTCGGGTGTACGCGACGACGCCCGGCGACCGTCTCGGTAGCGCTGGCGCGGTCGATGAGCTCGCGCGCCGAGACCGGCGGTGGCCCGACGGCGGCGTTGCGGGCCGGGTCGGCCGGGCCGAGAAGAGTACGGGTTCGCTCTGCTCCGAACATCACAGATCCTCTCGAAGGGTCGCCAACACCGGTCGACGCCCGGTCTGCGCAGGCCGGGCCGACATCGCTTCGGCAAGGCGACGGCGGGCGCGATGCAGGCGCACTGCGGCGGTCGCCCCCGTGCAACCGAGAACCTTGGCCGCCTCGGCCACCGTCAGCTCCTCCCAGCCGACCAGCCGGAGAATCTCCTGGTCGAGATCGTTGAGGTCGGCCAGCGCGGTCCAGATGTCGGCGACCCCGACGTTCGTGTCGGCACCCGACGATCCGGCCAGTCGCTCAAGGTCGACATCGGTGATCGGGAGGAGGTCAGGTGCGCCGCGTCGCGACCGCCACTGGTTCGCCAGAAGGCGTCGGGCCACCCCGTACAGCCAGGGCAGGCTGCGCTCCGGCACCTCGGCGCGACGACGCCAGGCGACGACGAAGACCTCCTGGGCAAGCTCCGCCGAGGCATCCCGGTCAGCGAGCCGACGCAGGCCGTACCGAACTATGTGCTCGTACTCGGCGGCGTAGAGACTGGTGAACCAGCCCTCGTCCCGCTTCTTCGGTGGACCCACCCGAACCCCCATTGCCTCGGCGACTCTCACAATGGCTTGTGTCGCTGAGGGCCCAGGGATTACCGCGCCGCCTGGGGCGAGTGCCGCCCACCGGTGACGAAGGACGCGGTCAGTCGTCGATCGCCTGGTAGGCGGTGGTCCAGAAGTCGTGCCACATCGGCAGCCGCTGGTCGCCCGCGTGTGCCCGCTGCATGAACACGATCGCCGTCAGGTCCTCGGCGGGGTCGTTGTACCAGGCCGTGCCGTAGAAGCCAGGCCATCCGTAGCTGCCGACCGAGGGCCCGAGGTGTGTGCGGCGGGTCCGGACCGACATTCCAAAACCCCAGCCGATGGCGTCGAAGTAGCCGGGCCAGAACCCGGAGACGGCCTTCTGGGTCGCGGTCAGGTGGTCGCTCGTCATCAGCGTCACCGCAGGCCGCGACAGCACCCGCTCGCCGCCGTGGACACCTCCGGCAAGCAGCGCCGAGGCGAAGGCGAGGTAGTCCCTGGCGGTCGAGACGAGCCCGCCGCCACCGGACTCGAACAGGCGCGGTCGACTGAACCGCCCGTCGGGACCGTCCTCGACAACCGGCTCGCCGGTGGCGGCGTTGTCCTGCTCGTACGCCGTAGCGAACCGGCCGATGCTCTCGCTACCCACGTTGAAGGCGGTGTCGACCATCCCCAGTGGCTTGCAGACCCGCGCACGGATCGCATCCCCGAAGGACATGCCGGTGGCCCGGGCGATGAGCACGCCGGTCACGTTGGCGGCGGTGTCGTACATCCAGCGCTCACCCGGCTGGTGGACGAGCGGAAGGTCACCGAGCTGGCGGATCCACGCGTCCGGCGACTGATATTCGAGTGCGTCCAACGCGTCGGCGATCGGCACCGTGCCCGGCTCGGCAGGGACCATGCCGGTGCCAAGGGTGCCGTCCAGGACGTCCCGCAGCGTTATCGGGCGTTCCGCCGGGACGGTGTCGTCCAGCGGACCGTGGGGATCGACGAGCACTGTCATGCCCGCCAACTCCGGGAGAAGATCGTCGACCGGGTCGTCGAGGCGGAGCGTGCAGTCCTCGACGAGGGTCATCGCACACGCGGCGACGATCGGCTTCGACATCGAGCCCAGGCGACAGATCGTGTCGGCCGCCATCGGCGTCTGCGACCCGGGACCCTCGAACGCGAGCTGACCCGTCGCTTCGATGTGCACCTCACCGTGCCGGGCGAGGACGACCACCATGCCCGGGACGAAGCGGGACTCGACGTGGTGCTCAAGAAACCCCCGCACCCGGGCCAGCCGTTTCGACGAGAAGCCACCAGCAGCCACGCGTTCCTCCTCAGCTCGTCCCGCTGGGAAATTACACGCCAGACGGCGGTCGCACGGCCCGTGACGACGCGGGGGTGGAGGCCCGACCGAGCAGCAGGCCCCGCTTCCAGGGCACGAGCGAGCCTCATGGTGCCGAGTGGTGTCGGGTGGAGCGCTTCCAGCAGAAAGGGACGACCCCCGTCGGGGGGAGACGGGGGTCGTCGGAGGTTCGGCTCCGGGGGGGTCGAGCCGAACCACTCAGCGGTCACGGGGGGTGCAACCGCTGAGGGTCTGCCTGTTTCGGGGATGTGAAAGCTCGTCGTACGGACAAGTCTGCCTGAGCGGGCCCGTCACGTCGAGTGGTGCTGCCTCCACTCACTGCGAAAATCTCCTCGCAGAGTGTGAGCGTGATCACGCGGAGCGGAGAGCCCGCAGGTCTGAGGGGTGGCATGACCCCGGGCACCCGCCGACGATAGACCATCCGGCTAGACTTTCGCGCCGTGGGCCGAAGTGCCGCTTTCTTCGATCTGGACAAGACCGTCATCGCCAAGTCGAGCGCCCTGGCGTTCGGTCGGCCGTTCTACCGGGATGGGCTGATCACCCGGCGGGACGTGGTCAAGTCGGCGTACGCGCAGCTGATGTTCCGGCTGGGCGGCACCGACGAGCAGACCATGGCCCGAACACGGGACTACCTGGCTGCGCTCTGCAAGGGCTGGCAGGTGGAGCAGGTCCGCCAGATCGTCGCGGAGACGCTGCACGAGCTGATCAACCCCTACGTGTACGCCGAGGCCGCCGCCCTGATCGTGGAGCACCAGGCGGCTGGGCGGGACGTGGTGCTGGTGTCGGCGTCCGGCGAGGAGATGGTCCGGCCGATCGGTGAGCTGCTCGGCGTCACCGACGTGATCGCGACCCGGATGACGGTGGAGGACGGCCGGTACAGCGGCGAGGTCGAGTTCTACGCGGCGGGGCCGAGCAAGGTCGAGGCGGTCACCGAGTTGGCCGCCGCCCGGGACTACGACCTGGCTGATTCGTACGCCTATTCCGACTCGTACAGCGATCGCCCGTTGTTGGAGTGCGTGGGCCACCCGAGTGTGGTCAACCCGGACCGGCAGCTGCGCAAGCTGGCCTCGGAGAACGCGTGGCCGGTGCTGGAGTTCCGCCATCCGATCCCGCTGGGCCGGCGGTGGCGGGAACGGCCCGCTGTCCCGGTGGCCGCGGCGGCTCTGGGGGTCGGGGTGGGTGTGGCCATCGGCATCGCCTGGTATGGCCGCCACCGCCGAACCCGAGCCGCCACCACCGCCTGACACCACCCGTCCAACTGCTCAGGCGGCGGCGAGGATCTCGTCTCCGATGGCGGTGAGCTGGTCGGCGGCGACCTCGACGGCGGCCATGTAGTGCCGTAGCCAGGAGCGCAGCCCGTCGGGGGTGCCGGTGGCGAAGGCACCAGCCGCGCCGACGTACTCGGGCTCCCGCTCGCGGTGCCCGACGTCGACGGCGAGCAGGCCACGCGGGTCGAGGCCACTGGCGAGCAGCACCAGTCGGGCCGCTCCCCGGGCCACCACGCCGGACGGCCCGGCGAACGGGCGCAGGTTCAACAACTCCCCGTGTACGACAGCGGCGAGCACCAACGGGGAGACCTTCGTGCCGCCGGCGACGAGGCCGGCCAGCCCGTCCAGTCGGGTGGCGACCACCGGGTCGGCGACCGGGCGGCCCAGCTCGGCCTCCGTCACCAGGTCCCGTGCGGCGAGCACGTGCAGTTTCGCGAGCGCCTGGCGGGGCGCCTTCGGCCACAGCTCGCTCAGGCCCGGCAGCGCTCCGGCGACCCGCAGCGCCCCCTGGAGCACCGGGTCGGTGACGGTGCCGGCCCGGACCGCCTCACGCTCGTGCCCGGCCCCCTCGAGGGCCGCGCTGGCGACAGCGGAGCGCAGGCTGACCTCGGCGGCGACCTGTCCGCC
The DNA here is from genome assembly GCF_049841475.1 of Micromonospora sp. DT15. Lineage (NCBI taxonomy): Bacteria > Bacillati > Actinomycetota > Actinomycetes > Micromonosporales > Micromonosporaceae > Micromonospora > Micromonospora sp. DT15. Next base: position 326,435 of record NZ_JBNCKJ010000008.1, on the reverse strand, counting down.
GTGCCGGCGCAGCGCCCGGTGCCCGAGCGCCTGGTCGAAACGCGCGCGGGCCTGATCGACGGCGGCGGCGATGTCGGCGAGCGCGAGCAACGGGGCGAGCGGGTCGGTGGTCACCCCGCCACGCTAACGACCCGGCCCGGCGCGGCGGGCCGCACCCGCCTCCAACGCGACAGGGACCACCCTCCCGGCGCGGCGCGTGGGGGCACCACGCGTTCCATGAATCCGGGGTGTCCGCCAGGCCCAGACAGCGCGTTTTCAAAGAACCCGTGTTGATCAAGGCGCTTCGCGCCGCGCCCACCCACGGCGCCCTTGCCGGGCCGCACGGCCGGGGACGGGCCGCCGGGCGCGCCCCGGGGGCCGCTCGGCGCGAGGCAGTGGGCAGCCGTGGCCGGTCGCAGGCCCCGCGACTACCCTCGTGCCATCGAGACCCAGGTCACCCCGAGGATGAGGAGTCACGGCATGAGCGAGGCATTGGCCAATCTGCTGAACGAGACGCGCCAGTTCCCCCCGCCGGCCGAACTCGCCGCGCACGCCAACGTCACCATCGACGCGTACGCCGAGGCTGAGGCCGACCGGCTGGCCTTCTGGGCGAAGCAGGCCGATCGGCTGGCCTGGTCGAAGAAGTGGGATGAGGTGCTCGACTGGTCGAACCCGCCGTTCGCCAAGTGGTTCGTGGGTGGGCAGCTCAACGTCGCGTACAACTGCCTGGACCGGCACGTCGAGGCGGGCCGGGGCGACAAGGTCGCGATCCACTGGGAGGGCGAGCCGGGAGACACCCGCACCATCACGTACGCGGACCTGCACGAGCTGACCTGCCGGGCGGCGAACGCGCTCACCGACCTGGGGGTGACAGCCGGCGACCGGGTGGCGATCTACCTGCCGATGATCCCGGAGGCGGCGGTGGCGATGTTGGCGTGCGCCCGGATCGGCGCCGCGCACAGTGTGGTCTTCGGTGGCTTCTCGGCCGACTCGTTGAGCAACCGGATCCAGGACGCCAGCGCCAAGGTGGTGATCACCGCGGACGGTGGTTACCGGCGGGGCAAGCCGTCGGCATTGAAGCCCACTGTGGACGAGGCAGTGGCGAACTCCCCGTCGGTGGAGCACGTGCTCGTGGTCCGCCGCACCGGCGAGGACGTGGCCTGGACCGAGAAGGACCACTGGTGGCACGAGACGGTGGAGACCGCGTCGGCCGAGCACACCGCGCAGCCGTTCGACGCCGAGCACCCGCTGTTCATCCTCTACACAAGTGGCACCACGGCCCGCCCGAAGGGCATCCTGCACACCACCGGCGGCTACCTCACCCAGGCGTCGTACACCACGCACGCGGTGTTCGACCTGAAGCCGGAGACGGACGTCTACTGGTGCACGGCCGACATCGGCTGGGTCACCGGGCACTCCTACATCGTGTACGGCCCGCTCTCCAACGGCGCCACCCAGGTGATGTACGAGGGGACCCCGGACACGCCGCACAAGGGCCGGTTCTGGGAGATCGTCGACAAGTACGGGGTGAGCATCCTCTACACCGCTCCCACCCTGATCCGGACGATGATGAAGTGGGGCGACGACCTCCCGGCGGGCTTCGACCTGTCGTCGCTGCGCCTGTTGGGCAGCGTCGGCGAGCCGATCAACCCGGAGGCGTGGATGTGGTACCGGGAGCACATCGGCCGGGGCGAGCTGCCGGTGGTGGACACCTGGTGGCAGACCGAGACGGGCGCCATCATGATCTCGCCGTTGCCGGGGGTGACCGCGGCCAAGCCGGGCTCGGCGATGACGCCGCTGCCGGGCATCGTGGCCGACGTGGTGGACGACCAGGGCCAGTCGGTGCCGAACGGTGGTGGCGGCTACCTGGTGCTGCGCGAGCCGTGGCCGTCGATGCTGCGCACCATCTGGGGTGACGACGACCGGTTCATCGACACGTACTGGTCGCGTTTCCAGGGCATGTACTTCGCCGGCGACGGTGCGAAGAAGGACGACGACGGGCACATCTGGCTGCTCGGCCGGGTGGACGACGTGATGTTGGTGTCCGGGCACAACATCTCGACGACCGAGGTGGAGTCGGCGTTGGTGTCGCACCCGTCGGTGGCCGAGGCGGCGGTCGTCGGCGCGACCGACCCGACCACCGGTCAGGCGATCGTCGCGTTCGCCATCCCGCGGGGCAGCACCGACATCGCCGGCGAGGCGGGTGAGCAGCTCATCGCCGACCTGCGCAACCACGTGTCGAAGACGCTCGGCCCGATCGCCAAGCCGCGGCAGATCATGCTGGTGCCGGAGCTGCCGAAGACCCGCTCCGGCAAGATCATGCGACGGTTGCTGCGGGACGTGGCGGAGAACCGCTCGCTGGGCGACGTGACGACGTTGCAGGACTCCTCGGTGATGGACCTGATCTCCTCGGGGATGAGCGGTACGAAGTCCGACGAGGACTGACGGTAGGCGTACTCATTGGAGGGTGGCGGTCCGTTCGGGCCGCCACCCTCTGCCATGTCTTACGGATGCGGTCCGCGCCGCCCTGCCGGTGTCACATCGGTCGGTCGGGGGAGTCGGGAAAAGCTGAACGGGCACAGGCGTCGGCCACCACTGTCCTTTCGGCCGGTTGTGCTTTAGGTTCACGCAGGTTGGCAGAGTTCGACAGACATCGCTTCGATGGTCGGCAACCCCAACGTCCTCCTCCCCATGCCCGAGAAACGGAGCGGCATGAACCACAAACCGCAGTCCAGGGCGCGGCGACGACTACTCGTCGCACTGCCCGTCATCGCCCTCGCGGCCACGTCACTGACCGTGAGTGGCAGTGCGGCAGCCCAGCCGTCGTCCGGCACCCCCCAGGCGGTGATCGGCGCGGACGAGCACTACATCAACTACGCCGAGCCCGAGGTGCAGCCGGACACCACCGGCCGTGAGGTGAAGGGCAAGGGTGGCATCTACACCCCTGCCGCGGAATCCGCGCGCGCGTTCGACCAGAAGCACGCCCGGGGCAACCCGGTGACCGCACGGCAGCTGGCCAAGGACGAGGCCAAGTCGCTGAAGACGGGTCAGAACCCCCGCAAGTTCAAGAAGGCCCCGACCACCCAGACGGCGAAGCTGCTGACGCTGCTGGTGGAGTTCAACGACAAGGCCAACGACGACTTCACGAACGTCATGGTCCCCAAGACGGTGTTCGAGGACCGCACCTGCGTCCCCGGCACGGTCCAGAACGGCCCGAAGCACAACAAGATCGCGGACCCGGCGCGCCTGCCCCACGAGGACAACAACTCGATGTGGGTGCCGGACTTCTCGCCGCAGCACTACAACAAGATGCTCTACAGCAAGAAGGGCATCACCGAGCGGGTCCGTACGGACCTGAAGGGCCCGGACGGCAAGAAGGGCATCGACCTGTCCGGTCGCACGATGCACAACATGTACCTGGAGATGTCCAAGAACGCGTACACGGTGGACGGGCAGGCCAGCCCGTGGATCACCGTGCCGCACTCGGAGGGCTGGTACGCGGCCAACCGCTGCTTCCAGGACGAGACCGGCGCGTGGGTTCCCGGCCGTGAGCAGTCGATGAACGGCCACCCGGACAACCCGGCCGGCGCGGGCCGCCTGGCGACCGACGCGATCGACGCGCTCGTCGCGAAGGACCCGAACTTCCCGTGGGCCGACTACGACATCGAGGACCAGGCCGACCGCGACGGTGACGGCAACGTCTTCGAGCCGGACGGCGTGATCGACCACCTCGTGCTGGTGCACGCCGGCCAGGGCAAGTCCCGTGGCGGCGGCGATCAGGGCGTGTACGCGGTGTGGGCGCACTCCTCCACTGTCGCCGGTGGCTACACCATCCCGGGCACCAACCTGAAGGCGTCGAACTACATCGTGCAGCCGGAAGACGCCGGCGTCGGTGTCTTCGCCCACGAGTTCGGCCACGACCTGGGTCTGCCGGACCTCTACGATACGTCCGGCAACGCCGACTCCGACGTGGACTTCTGGGACCTGATGGCCTCGGGCTCGCACTCCGGTGAGATCTTCCAGGCGCTGCCCACGCACATGGGCATCTGGGACAAGTGGGTGCTCGGTTGGGCCGACCCGCTGACCATCCGCCCCGGGTCGAACCCGCGCGAGGTCAAGCTCGGCCAGACGTCGCGCACCCCGATCGACTCCGAGGACGGCATCAAGGTCGACCTGCCGGACAAGGTGACGACGCTGGCGACCCCGCACAGCGGCACGAAGATGTGGCACAGCAACAACGACCAGGAGTGGGCCGACGTCAAGCTGAGCCGCTCGGTCGACGTTCCGGCAGCCGCCGACTCGAAGTTCTGGATGTGGAACAACTACATCATCGAGGAGGACTGGGACTACGGCTTCGTCGAGCTCTCCACCGACGGCGGTACGACCTGGACCGAGCAGAAGGTGTACGACGAGGGCGGCACGGTGGTCACCACGCCGGACGGCTACCCGGACCCGAACGGCCGGATGAACGACTTCGGCGGCAAGAAGTACGGCCTCACCGGCAGCACCGACGGCTGGCGGCACGACTACGTCGACCTGTCGGCGTACGCCGGGACGACGGTTCAGGTGCGGCTGCGTCTGGCCACCGACGAGGCGTTCGAGGAGCGCAACTGGTTCGTTGACGACTTCTCGGTCACCGGCGGCGGCGCCACCACCTGGAGTGACGACGTCGAGGGCGGCGCCAACGGCTGGACGGCCACCGGCGGCACCTTCGTCGACACCACCGGCGCGGGCTGGAAGGTCTCCAGCGGCACCGAGGTGCACGCCCAGTACTACCTGGCGGAGTGGCGTAACTTCGACGGCTTCGACAAGGGCCTGCAGTACGCCTACGACACCATCTACTCGCACGAGGCGTGGAAGGTCGACCGGATCTCCTACAACGCTCCGGGCATGCTGGTGTGGTACCGGGACACCGCGCTCGGCGACGTCAACCACGTCACCGGGCAGATGACCGCGCTGCCCAGCTACGGCGCGAAGGGCGGCCTGCTCATCGTCGACTCGCACTTCGACCCGCTGCGCCGTACCGGCGAGGCGGCGGTGAAGGACCCGTCGGTGACCGACAACCTGCCCAGCCGCCCGCAGTCGTCGAACGCTGCGTTCACGCTGAACCGGACGTACCCGTTCACCGAGTGCCTGGAGGCGGCCGACGAGCCGTACAGCGCGTACTGCACGAAGTTCAAGGGGCTGCCGCCGGTGAAGGCGTTCACCGACGCCAAGGGCTGGTACCCGGGCATCGAGATGCGCGACGGTGCTGCCTACGCCCGCGACAACGACGCGTCGGTGGTCCTGCCGTCGCGTAACAACGCGCCTTACACCACCCGGGTCACCAACCCGGACGGCAGCCCTGCGCCGGAGTTCTACGGCGTGACCCTGGGCGGTGGCGCGATCGTGCTGGGTACCGGCAACCCGGGCGACGCCGGCGTGAACTACGGCGTCTCGCTGACGATCAAGAAGGCTGCCGGGGACAACTCGTCGGCCCAGATCTACGTGACCCCGGCAAAGAAGTAACTGTTTCACTGCTCGACAACTGACTGTGGGGCCGGTGGCGGAGACGCTGCCGGCCCCACTGTCTTGCGTGTGGTCAGATCGATCGAGAAATGTCGTTGTATACGGTCGCGGCCGCACCAGCGCTGCTCAGCGCGGCTGATGAACCGGCGGGGTGTGACGGTGAAAAGCATTCCCAACAAAATCTTGCAACAAATCGACGCGTTCGTCTTCCCACCTGTCCCGCCAGTAACTATGTTCACCAATGGTCCCACTAGTGGGATCGATCTCCCACCGGCCCCGTACCCCCGTTGGGCCGGTTCCCTCACACCGGAGGTACCACGTGCGCAAAGTCGCAGTGGGTCTGCTCGGGCTCTCACTGACGGCGACAGGCCTGGCTTTCGGCCCGTCCGCCTCGGCGGCGCCTCAGCCCAAACTGCCGGCAGCAGCACCGGCCGCTGCCGAACCGCAGGCACTGCAGGATGAGCTCCCCGACAAGCTCGAGGAGAAGCGCCGCGCGCTGCGTCAGCAGGGTCTCAGCGACGTGCTGAGCGGTCGCAGCAAGCCGATCGAGCGCAACGGAAGCACGGTTGTCAAGGTCGGCGAGGTCGGCAAGGCGGGCGGAGCGGGTGCCAACGCCCGCGCGCGTGCCGGCGCCGGCACGCAGTCCAGGGATCAGTACGTCGAGCTCAAGCGTGAGCGGACCGACAAGATCTTCGTGATCCTGGCCGAGTTCGGTGACGAGCGGCACCCGTCCTACCCGGACAAGGACATGAACCCGGATGTCGCCGGTCCGGCGACGTTCGATGGGCCGCTGCACAACAAGATTCCCGAGCCCAACCGGGCCGTGGACAACTCCACCATCTGGCAGCCGGACTTCAGCCCGGACCACTTCCGCCAGCTCTACTTCGGCACCAACCCGGGCGACGAGTCGCTCAAGCAGTACTACGAGGCGCAGTCCTCGGGTCGCTACACCGTCGAGGGTGAGGTGACCGACTGGGTCAAGGTCCGGTACAACGAGGCCCGTTACGGCCGCTCCGACGACCCGAAGGCCGACGACGACCCGACCGGCGACCCCGCCGTCTGCGCCGACAACGTCTGCCCGAACACCTGGAACCTGATCCGCGACGCCGCCACCCAGTGGGTCGCCGACCAGAAGGCCAAGGGCCGGACGGACGCGCAGATCGCCACCGAGATGAAGTCCTTCGACCAGTGGGACCGCTTCGACTACGACGGTGACGGCGACTTCAACGAGTCGGACGGCTACATCGACCACTTCCAGATCGTCCACTCCGGCGGCGACCAGGCCGACGGTGACCCGCAGCAGGGTGAGGACGCGATCTGGAGCCACCGTTGGTCGGCGTTCAACAGCTCGCCCGTGGGCCCGCCGAACTTCCCGATCGGCGGCACCCAGATCGGCAACACCGGCGTCTGGATCCGCGACTACACGATCCAGCCGGAAAACGGCGGTCGTAGCGTCTTCTACCACGAGTACGGCCACGACCTGGGCCTGCCGGACGACTACGGCCCGGCGGACAACAGCAACGAGCACTGGACCCTGATGGCCCAGAGCAGGCTCGGCGCCAAGAACGACGTCGGCATCGGCGACCGGGGCGGCGACCTCGGCGCATGGAACAAGTTCCAGCTCGGTTGGCTCGACTACGAGGTGGTCGTGGCGGGGCAGAAGCGCACGATGGAGCTTGGCCCGCAGGAATACAACTCGAAGAAGGCACAGGCCGTCGTTGTCGTGCTTCCGAAGCGGGAGTACACCTTCAACTACGGCGCGCCGTTCGAGGGCTCGAAGCAGTACTTCTCCGGTAACAAGGACAACCTCGACGGCACCATGACGAGGACGTTCGACCTCACCGGTAAGTCCGCGGCGGCGCTGTCGCTCAAGGGCAAGTACAGCATCGAGGAGACCTACGACTACCTCTACTTCGAGGCGTCGACGGACGGCGGTCAGACCTGGGCCGACCTGGACGGCACGGTCAACGGCCAGCCAATCGGCGTCGACGGAGCCGGCCGCCCGGCTCTCGACGGCAGCAGCAACGGCGCGTGGGCCGACATCAACATCCCGCTGAACTCGCTGGCCGGCAAGGTGGCGCAGGTCCGCCTGCACTACGTCACCGACGGTGGGGTCTCCGAGGGCGGCTTCTTCGGTGACGCGATCACCGTGACCGCCGACGGTCAGACCGTGCTCAGCGACGGTGCCGAGACCGACGCCGGTTGGGCGCTCGACGAGTGGGAGGTCGTCGGTGCCACCTACACCGACGAGTTCGACAACTTCTACATCGCCGGCAACCGGTCGTACGTCTCGTACGACAAGTACCTGAAGACCGGCCCGTACTTCTTCGGCTACGCGAACACCCGCCCGGACTGGGTGGACCACTACGCGTACCAGGAGGGCCTGCTCATCTCGTACTGGAACACCCGCTGGGACGACAACAACACCGCCCCGGCGTCGCCGACCAACCCGGGTGGTCACCCGGGTGAGGGTCGCAACCTGTACATCGACGCGCACCCGCGCCCGATCTACAACCTGACGGGGGCTCCGTGGCGGGCCCGCGTCCAGATGTACGACGCACCGTTCAGCCTGAACAAGGCGGACTCGTTCACCCTGCACCTCAACAGCCAGCCGCAGTACATCCGTGGCCAGGCCGCTGAGCCGCTGTTCGACGACACCAAGAAGTACTTCTACGAGGAGCTGCCGAACCACGGCGTCAAGCTCCCCGCTACCGGTGTCAAGATCAAGGTTCTGGAGCAGGACGGCACCTCGATGAAGATCCGGGTCAGCTGACCACTGATCCCGCACCAACAGCGACGCCCGGGCAGGTCATCTGCCCGGGCGTCGCGCTTTGTGCGCCACCCTCCCGGATGACCCGGACCCTGTTTCCGGGGACGGCCGAGCCAACTCCCCCGGGCCCGATCCGGGGCAACCCGGGGCTTTCCCCTGTTCAACGTGACCGCCAGGGTCGCCTGCGGCAACCGGGTCCTAGGCTGTCTGCCATGACCGACCAGCGCGGCGGGGCCGTCGACGAGTCCTGTGTCCTCACCGAGGGGCCGTGGACGCACCGTTTCGTCGGCGCCAACGGCAGCCGGTTCCACGTGGTCGAGGGCGGCACCGGGCCGATGGTGCTCTTCCTGCACGGCTTCCCGGAGCACTGGTGGGCCTGGCACCAGATGCTGCCGGCGATCGCCGACGCCGGCTTCCGGGCGGTCGCCGTCGACCTGCGCGGCTACGGGGCGAGCGACAAACCACCCCGGGGGTACGACGGCTACACCCTCGCCGCCGACATCGCCGGACTGATCCGCGCGCTCGGTGAACGGTCCGCGACGATCGTCGGCAGCGGCCTCGGTGGCATGGTGGCCTGGACGGTGGCCTCGTTCCACCCGTCCCTGGTCCGCCGGCTCGTCGTGCTGGGGGCACCGCACCCGCTGCGACTGCGCGCCGCCATCTTCGCCGACCCGCGCGGGCAGTTCACCGCTTCCACTCCGGCGTTGAAGTTCCAGCTACCCCGCTACGAGCACGTCCTGACCCGCGACGGCGCCGCGGCCGTCGGCGAGATCATGCGCCGCTGGGGCGGCCCACAGTGGGTCGCCGGGCCGGACTTCGAGGCGTACGCCGAGCGGTGCCGGGAGGCGATGTGCATCCCGCAGGCCGCGTTCTGCGCGCTGGAGGGTTACCGCTGGGCATTCCGCTCGCTGCTGCGACTGCACGGCTACCGGTTCGTCCGCCTGATGCAGAAGCCGCTGTCCACCCCGACCCTGCAACTGCACGGCGCCCTGGACACCGCTTCCCTGCCCCGCACCGCGCTGGGTTCCGGCCGATACGTCGTGGCCCCCTACGAGTGGCGGTTGCTCGACGGTGTGGGGCACTTCCCGCACCTGGAGGCGCCGGAGCTGGTGCTCGGTGAAATTCTGCGATGGGCGAAGACCTGACCGGTCAGACCCGCTGCTCCCGCAGGTCGGTGACCTCGGCGGCCGGCGCCCAACCCTGGTAGACGCCGAAGTCGAAGACCTCCAGCCGCATCGCCTCGGCCACCGGCCAGCGACCACCCGTGTACTCCACCCGCAGCCAGGCGTCGTGCTCGCCGAGCACTATGAACGGCTGCCCCTGCCAGGTGCAGGTGGTCCGCACGTACGCCAGATCCTCGATCTCGCTCGCCGGCAGCACCCGGACGTAGCGGCCCGCGCGGACCTCCTCGAAGCCCTCACCCGGCTCGGGCTGGTAGAGGCGGATGTCGTCGCCGTCCGGGCTGGCCTGGTATTCCCGGCCCTGCCAACGGGCCACGTAGCCGTCGCGCATCACGCCTCCCCGACCCGTCGCCAGGTGACCGAGTCGGTGTCCAGCTCGGCGACCACCCGCTCGCTGCCGTCCGCGCCGATGCGCCAGAGTTGGGCGCCGTGCGGCAGCCGTGCGCTGTCCACCTTGAACTCCGCCACCACGTCGCTGCTCTCACCCGGGGCGAAGCCGTTGCCCCGGAACGGCGGACGTTCGATGACCCAGCCCTCCATGGCCCGCATCGCCGGCTCGTTCTGACCGCCGTACGGGATGCGGTAGAGGCTCGGTCGGTGCGCCGGCCAGCGCAGCACGTAGATCTCCTCGGCGTCCTGGGCGAACGGCGAGCCGGGGTAGCTCAGGCCCAGCGCCTCGTGCAACTGAGCCGGTGTGGTCAGGTGGGACAGCTCGCCGGCCCGGTGCACGAACCCGGACACCCGGTCGTACCCGCGATCCAGGTAGTACGCGAGTTGGCTGGGGGCGATCGCCTTCTGCATGACCGTCGGCCGGGTCGGGTCGACCGCTGCGGGGGCGTACCGGGGACGGGCGGCGGGTTCGGCCACGGCCGGCGCTTCCACCTGGTCCACTTCCAGGTCGTCCCCGAGCCCCACCTCGGCGGCCCAGTTGGCCAACGCGACGATCTGCTCGCCGGGCAACTTGGCACCCACCGGCGTGCCCGGGTTGACGGCGAACGACCAGTCCTCGTCGGGCCAGCGCCGGATCAGTTGGGCGAACTTCACCCGGACCGTGTCGATGTCTCCCTCGACATGGTCGGCGAGGCGCTCCGACGACGTGTAGACCACCACGTACGTCTCGCCGTCGAGCTGCCCGGTACGCCAGACGAAGCCGGGATCCCCGGGGCGGCTTCCCCGCGCCGAGTCCGGTGCCGCCGGCAGCAGCACCCGAGCCAGCAGCAGGGTGGACAGGAACGTGTCGGTGCTGCCCGAGCCGGCGGCATTGAGCAGGTCTTCCTCGACCGTGTTCGCCGGCTCGAACTCGACCGGCGGCGGCTCGTCGGCAGGCGGGTAGGGGCCGTCAGCCGCGGTCATGCTCTCGCCGCCGGCCGGGCTTCCCGACGAGCCCCCGCTGTCGGAGCGATCGTCACTGAGCGGGGCGTCGGCCCCCAGGTTGCCCAGGCCATCGCCGACAGCGCCGGACTCCGCCGGAATCACGGGCTGCGGGACGGACGGGCTCGGAGCGGGCTGGTCGGGGCTGAAGGACGGGGGTGCGAACGGACCGGGGCTGGCGAACGGCGGCGGGGCGGCCTCAGCGGGGCTGGGGGACGCCGTGAACAGGCCCGGACCGGAAGACGCCGGGCCGAACGGCGGTGGCGCGGCGGCCTCGGTGGGGCTGGGCGACGACGGACCGAACAGGCCCGGACCGGGGGGCGTCGAGCCGAACGGCGGCGGGGCGGCCTCGGCAGGGCTGGGCCGCCGGGGCGCGTCGACCGGCGAGATGCTCTCGACCGGGTCGGTGAGGTCGCGGGACTCGATGATGGTGCCCTCGATGACGATGGGCGTGAAGCCTCGGCGCGGCGCAGGCGGGGCGGAGACCGGTTCCGCGACGGACACCGGCAGATCCTCGGCCGGCTCGAACCTGCCCGGCCGGTCCTGGGGAATCGCCTGCGTCTCCTCCGCCGATGGCCGACCGAGCCCACCGGTCGGGCGAGGCTCGCCGGTCACCCGGAACGCGCGGGTGGGCTCCTCGGCCAGCGGGTTGTGCCGGCGCGGCGGCAGCGGTTGGGTGATTTCCTCGCCGGACGGCGGCGCGTCCATCCCGCGAGGCGCGCCGAGGCCGCCCTCCGGCCGTCGTACCGGCTGAGTGGCGGCCGGGTCCGCCGCCATCGGAAAGGCCCGCGTCGCTGTCTCGTCGGCCGGCGCATCGGCTGGGCGGCGGCGAGGGAAGGGCTGACTGCCTCGACCGAACCGGGTCGGCGGGGCCGCCCGGTCACCGGGGCGTCCCCCGCTCGCGGCCGGGTCGCGGGCCGGAGTGGGGTCGAAGAAGGAGCGCCGAGGCGCGGCCTGGGGGCCACCGTTGCCGTTGGCCGGGGCGGGGCCGTCGACGTCGCCCGGCCGGGTCGCTGCCGGCCAGCCCGCACCCGGCCCAGCCTGGTCGGTGGTGGGGCCGGCGGTAGCCAACGGGGTGAACCGGGACGGCCGGCCGGTGCGGGGCAGTGCTCCGACGCCTGGGGCGGGCCGAGGCGGTTCGGTCGGGTGCCGCTGACCGGCGGCGGGCAGGTCCTCCTCGCCAGGTCGGCGCGGCGGCTCAGCAGAGGCGGGTGGCCGGGGCGCCGGACCCGGCACCGGCGGGGCACCCACTCGAGGGCCCGGGCTCCGCGCGGGCCTTCGGGGTGCGAGCGGAGCGCTCTCGGGCGCGGACGGGGCCACCCCCGTCACGGGAGGTGATCCAGCGGCTGTGGCGGTGTCCCGCGGTGGCGCGCCGGGCCGGGTGCGGGCCAGGGTCTCGGCCCGCTCCAGGCGAGCGCGGGCACCCATGGCACGGCCGGGCAGCCGCACGTCACCTCGGGACAACTGCGACACGAACCAGGCCGGCAGGTAACCCTCGACCGGCAGACCCGGATTGACGGCGAGCCACCACTCGTGGTTGGGCCAGCTGGCCGCGAGGTCGGCGAAGGGGATGCGTCGGTTGCTGCCGGCGTGATCGCCGAGGCAGGCTCGCAGTGCGGCGGCGGAGGTGAAGGCCAGGACGTGGGTCCGGCCGCCGGTGGTCCAGGTGCCCCACCCGGCAGGTGGCTGGCCGGGCTGCGTCGGCGCGGAGACCGGCAGCAGCACATCAGTGCGGGACAGGAGCCGGAAGTAGAGCTCCTGGTCGTTCGCGCGCAGAGCGTCGCGCATCGCCACCTCGGCCTCCGTGGCCGGTTCCCATGCGGTCACGGCCACCTCCCCTTCCGAGAACAGGCCACAGGTATCGCGTACAACCTACAAGGTGGTACCAAGATCACAATGGCTGGCCGGCGGCGGCCTGCCAGGGCCCGAGGGAGGCGATAACATCCCGTTTCGGAGCCGACACGATACGGAGGGTGTCGATGTCCCAATCGATCACGCGCCCGGTCCTCGCAGGTCTGGCCGCCAGCCTGTTGACCGTACCGGCCCTTCCGACCGTCGCCGCCACCGCCGGGCTCGGAGCGTCGGCACCGGCCTGCGCGACCCCACTCGCCCCCGTCCGGCCGGTCGCCGCCAGGCCCTGGCCACAGCAACGGTACGACCCGGCGCGGCTCGCGCCGCTGGCCACCGGCGACGGGGTGACGGTCGCGGTGGTCGACTCCGGGGTGGACCGGGTGCACCCGCAATTGGCTGGGAGGGTGCTGGCCGGCACCGACCTGCTCGACCCCGGCGGGGACGGCGGTCGGGACTGCGCCGGGCACGGCACCGGTGTGGCGAGCATCATCGCCGCGGCACCCCGCCCCGACGTCGCCTTCCGCGGCCTGGCACCGGGTGCCCGAATCCTGCCGGTGCGGGTGAGCGAACAGCAGGTCGTGCAGGGGCGGGAGTCGGGGCGTACGGTCAGCGCCGACGAGTTCGCCAGGGCCATCCGGTGGGCCGTCGACCATGACGCCGACGTGGTGAACCTGTCCGTCGTGCTGTACGCGGACGACCCGGAGGTCCGGTCGGCGGTGCGGTACGCGGTCGAGCGGGACGTGGTGCTGGTGGCCGCCGCCGGCAACCTGCACGACGGTGGGGACCCCCGACCGTTCCCCGCCGGCTACGACGGGGTGCTCGGCGTGGGCGCGATCGGGGCGGACGGCGGGCGGGCGGCGTTCTCGCAGACCGGCTCGTACGTCGATCTCGTCGCTCCGGGCAGCGAGGTCCTGACCGCCGCACCCGGTGTCGGCCACCATCGCGTCGAGGGGACCAGTTACGCGGCGCCCTTCGTGGCCGCCACCGCCGCGTTGCTGCGGGAGTACCGGCCGGAGCTGACCGCCGCCCAGGTGGCGGAGCGGATCATCGCCACCGCCGACCCAGCTCCGGGCGCGGGCCGGGGCGGCGGGTACGGCGCCGGAGTGTTGAACCCCTACCGGGCGGTCACCGAGACCAGCGGCGGCCGTGCGGCCGGCGCGCCGCCGGTCGCCGCGCTCGCCGACGACCGGGCCGACCCGGCGCAGCTCGCCCATCAGGCCCGTCGGGTCGCCGCACGGGACCGAGCCCTGCTGGTCGGGGCGGTGGCCGGCATCACGGCGGTCACCGTGGCGCTGCTCGCCCTGGTGGTGCCCCGGGGCACCCGTCGGCGCTGGCGACCGGCCGGCCCGGCCTGAGGCCGCCCGCACAGGGCCCTCGCCGCCGACCGGCTGCGGGCGGGGCGCTGACCCGGACACGGTCAGCGCTCCCGGCCCACATCGCTCACTGGAACAGCCCGGTGTTCTTCTTCTCGGTGTCCAGGTAGTCGGTGGCGGAGTCGTTCACCGCCAACCTGATGTCACGCAGCATCCCCTGCAGGTCCTGCGAGGCCGAACGCCACCGCGCCTGCCGCTGTTCGTAGGCCTGCTGCGCGTCGCCCGTCCAGCTCGCCACCAGCGGGGCGGCGTCGCGTTCGAGTTGACCGAGCTGCGCGTCGAGGGTGTTCAACGCCTTCTGAATGTCAGCGCCGGCCTGCTGCAGCGCGGCGAAGTTGACGACCAGCACACCATGGTCCATCGGATTCCCTCCCCAGTGGGATCAGAGCGGCAGCTGGATGCCGCCGCGGTTGGTGCCGGCCACCCGGCTGGCCACCTCGTCGTCGGACGCGTGGTACTGCCGACCGGCGGTGCGGATCGCACCGGCGGTCTCGCGCAGCGCGCGGTGCAGCGCCGCCTGGTCCTGTGACCACTGCTGCTTGACCTGCTCGAACGACCGGCCACCAGCGCCACGCCAGGCCTGCTGCAACACTTCCAGCTCGGCCAGCAGGCCGGTCAGCATGGACTGCAACGACTGGTCCACCTGCTCGAACTTCGCGGCAGTCTGCTGCATCACCGCTGCTTCTGCCTTGGTTTGGGACATCCGGACGTCACCTCGTCTCTCGGATCGCACCTGGCCGTCGACGCGCCCATCCCGGGGCGACGCGTCGTCGCTTGGCCCGGTCTTTCGAGCACTGAGACACGGGTCAGCGAAGGACTTCGTGGCTGACGGTAGCGACCTCGTAGCGGTTCTGCTACCCCCACCGGCTTCCCCTGTGGACAACCGAGGCGGCCATCGGTCGCTTACGATGTGCCGCAGCCACGTCGCGGCGCGTGACGGGCCGCCGGAGGGCGGCCGGCCGCCCGACCCCGGTCCCCACTGGTCGAGGAGGCACGGTGCCGGCGATCACCACCGGAGGGCCTCACCCGCCGACCCCGGTCGGGTCCGAGGCAGGCGCCTCCCCACGGGTGGGCGGGCCGGGCCGATCCACCGACAGCGGTCCGCTGCCGGTCGAGCAGCGCACCTCCCGTCGCCGGTCGCCGGCGGCCCACTGGGTCGCACTCGGCCGTCGTGCGGCTGCCGGAGCGCGAGCCGGCCAACTGGTCACCGCACAGGTCGCGGCGGCCCTGGTGCTCGTCACCCTCGGCCGACCCGCGCCGGTCGTCGCGGCAGCCGTACTGGTGGCCGTGCTGCTGGTGGCCGCCGCCTGGGTGCCGGTGCGGGGCCGGTGGCTGTTCGAGTGGCTCGGCACCGCCGTCGGGCACCTCACCCACCGGCGGGCGTTGACCGGGCCGGCCGACGCGGCCGAACTGCTCGACCTGGTAGCCCCGGGCACAGTGGTCCGCTCGACCGAGTTGACCGGCGGGCCGGCGGCCCTCCTGGAGGACACCACCGGCATGGTCGCGCTCCTGGAGCTCGGCGACCCCGGCGACCTGCTGGGTGACGTGTCCCAGGCGATCCCCGCCCCGGCCGCGTTGCTTCCCCCGACCGGGCCGGACCAGCCCCCGCTGCTGGTCCAACTGCTGCTCGCCGGTGCGCCGGCGCCGGTGCCGAGCGCCGGTGGCACGGTCGGCACGTCGTACCGGCAGCTCACCGACGGACGGCTCGCCGGGCGCGAGCGGGCGGTGGTGGCGGTCCGGGTGCTGCGGGTGAATGGTTGGTCCGAGGAGGACCTGCGCCGGGTACTCGCCGGCACGGTCCGCCGGATCGTCCGCCGGCTCGGGCCGTTGGCCGCGCGACCGCTCGGGGTGCCGGCGGCGCTGCGCGTACTGGGCGAGCTGGCCCACCACGACGGCGACCCGGTCCGGGAGTCGTGGCCGGCGATCCGGTCCGGCAGTCTCGTCCAGGCCACCTTCCGTCTGCTCCACTGGCCCGACACGGGCGCTGCGGCTGGACGCCGGCTGGTACCCCGCCTGCTGGCGCTGCCGGCGACGGCCACGACAGTGTCGATCTGCTCAGGCCCGTCGCCGACGATGCCGCCGTCGCCGGCTCCGCCTACTGCCGGCGGAGTGCCGACCGAGCTGACCGTACGCCTGGCCGCCGGGACGGCGGCCGAGTTGGCGGCGGCCGGCGAGGCGCTGGTCCGCCTGGTGAGCGACCTGGGCGGAAAGCTGCGACGACTCGACGGCGCGCATCTGAGCGGGCTGGCCGCCACGCTGCCGTTGGCGCTGACGGCACCCGGCGCGCAGCCCCGCCCATTGGGGCCCGGGCAGCGACCCGGCCCGACCGTAGAGGACTGGGAGCTGTCCCTGGGCGACGCGGGAATGATGGTCGGCACCAACCGGCACGGTCGCGCCGTCACAGTGCGACTGTTCCGGCCGGAGAGCACCCGCGTGCTGCTGGTCGGCGGGGTACGGGCAGCCCAGCTGGTGGCCCTGCGCGCCCTGGCACTCGGCGCCCTGGTGGTGGTGCAGACCGCCCGGCCACGGGCCTGGGAGCCGTTCGTCCGTGGGGTTGGCGCACCGGGCGGGACGATCCCGTTGCTCCCTCCCGGTCGGGCGGTCGCCGACGGGGTGGGCACCGCGCTGCGTCCGTTGCTGCTGATCGTCGACGCCGGGCCGGTGGCGGCCGAGGCCGTGCCGGGTCCGCCGTGGCGGGCCACCCTGGTGGTACGCGACGAGCTGACCCCAGCCGATGTGGACGCGTTGAGCCGCGCCGACCTGGCGTTGCTCCAGCCACTGACCTCCGCCGAGGCCACCCTGGCCGGAGCCGCGCTGGGGCTGGGCGGGTCGGCCGAGTGGCTGACCCGGATCCGGGAGGACATGGTGGCGGTGGTCAACCGTCGGGCGCTGCGCTGGGCACTGCTCTCCCCCACACCGATCGAGGCGCAACTGATCGGCCCGCCGACGCGCGGCTGAACTGATCGGCCCGCCGACGCGCGGCTGATGCCACCGGACCCGCCAGCCGGCGGGTTACGTCCGTGCGGTGTCCGTGGCACGATCCCCGCCATGGGTTTTCTGAAAGGTCTGCTGATTCGGCTGGCCAGCACAGCTCTGGCTTTCTGGCTGGCCACGCTCCTCATCCCGGGCATCTCCCTGGATTCGAACTCGGCCACCGAGACGGTGACCACGCTGCTCCTGGTGGCGGTGATCTTCGGTGTGGTCAACGCTGTTCTCCAGCCGATCATCAAGACCGTCGGTTGTGGCTTCTACCTGCTGACCCTGGGTCTCATCGCCCTGGTGGTGAACGGGCTGCTCTTCCTGCTCACCAGCTGGATCGCCGACCAGGCCGGGTTGCCGTTCTCGGTGGACGGTTTCTGGCCGGCGGCAGTGCTCGGCGCCCTCTTCGTGAGCATCGTGACCTGGATCCTCGGCGCCGTCCTCGACCGGGACTGACCGCCGACCAGCAAGCACCGACCCGGTCCGTCCGGGGCTCCGACCTCGGCCGGGGCCCCGGCGGGCCGATGACCAGAGTTCGGGAATGTTGCGGCCTTACCGCCCACCTCGGTGGTTAGCGTCGCGGCATGTTCTCGCTGACCTATTCCGACGGCCACCTGCTCAGCACCGATCCGGAGCGGATCGACCTCGATCTGGTGCACCACTGGTTGTCCACCGACGCGTACTGGGCGCTCGGACGGGACCGGGCGACCACCGAGCGGTCGTTCGCCGGCTCGCTGCCGTTCGGCATCTACCGGCCGGAGGACGGCCGCCAGGTCGCCGTGGCCCGGGTCGTCACCGACGGTGCCACCTTCGCCTGGCTCTGCGACGTGTACGTCGACCGCGCCGCCCGGGGTCGCGGGCTGGGCGGACGGCTGGCCGGCGCGGTCCGGGACCACCTGGATGAGCTGGGCGTACGCCGGATCCTGCTCTGCACGAACGACGCCCACCAGGTGTACGCGGGGGTGGGCTTCACCCCGCTGGACGCGCCGCAACGGTGGATGCAGCTGGACCGGCGAGCCCCGGTGACCCCGCTCACCGGAAAGGAACAAAGCAGCACTATGCCCCTTACGGTGGAGACGTGACGCCACTTCGCCTGGGATACCTCTACGGCCTCGGCGCGTACCTGCTCTGGGGTTTCTTTCCGCTCTACCTGAAGCTGCTGCGACCCGCCGGCCCGCTGGAGATCCTGGCCCACCGGATCGTCTGGTCGGTGGTCTTCGTGGCTCTGCTGCTGGGCGCGCTGCGCAACATCGGCTTCCTGCGGGCGTTGCTGCGCCGCCGGTGGGCGGTGGCGGGGATCGTCGCCGCCGCCGCGCTGATAGCTGTCAACTGGGGCACCTACATCTACGGGGTGAACTCGGACCGGGTGGTGGAGACCGCGCTCGGCTACTTCATCAACCCGCTGGTCGTGGTGCTGCTCGGGGTGACGGTGCTGCGGGAGCGGCTACGCCCGGCGCAGTGGGTGGCGCTGGGCATCGGCGCGTCGGCGGTCGCGGTGCTCACCGTGGACTACGGACGGCTGCCCTGGCTGGCGTTGACCCTGGCGTTCAGCTTCGCCGGCTACGGCCTGGTGAAGAAGCGGCTCGGGCTGCCGGCGGCGGAGGGGCTGTTCGTCGAGTCGGCGGTGCTGGCGTTGCCGGCGCTGGGCTACCTGGGCTGGCTGACGGCGAAGGCCGACCTGACCTTCGGGCATGTCTCGGCCGGGCACACCGCGTTGCTGGTGCTGGCCGGCGCGGCCACGGCGATTCCGCTGCTGCTGTTCGCCGGGGCGGCCAACCGACTGCCTTTGAGCAGCCTGGGCATGGTCCAGTACCTGGCGCCGATCCTTCAGCTCGGCTGCGGGGTGCTGATCTTCCACGAGCCGATGCCGCCGGCCCGGCTGGCGGGCTTCGCGCTGGTCTGGCTGGCCCTGATCGTCTTCACTGCCGACGCCGTCCGAGCCTCCCGCCATACCCGCCGGCCCACCCCTCTCCCAACGCCCGTCCCAACCCCCTGACCACCCCGCGATCTTGCAGTTTCTGTCACCGATATGCCCTCCATGCCCCTTGTGGAAGGACAGAAAGTGCAAGATCGCGAAAGGGACGGGGTGGGGTGGGTTACGGGACGGCGTAGGTCAACAGGGGCGTGCCGTCGGCTTTCTGGAGCTCCACGCTGACCAGCTCGGCATCGGTGAACCTCGTCGTGCCGGTGAAGCTCAGATCGTCGCCGGGGGCCGCCAACCACGAGCCGATCTGCTCGGTGGCACCGTTCGGGCCCCGCGCCACCAGCCGGAACGGATACGCCTTGCCGTAGCTCGTCCGCGCGTCGTACCCGCAACGCATTCTCACCTCGGTGCCCCACTTCGTGCCGGTCAACCCGAGGTCGGCGTGCACCGGCCCGGCGGAAGCCACCGGTCGCATGGCCACCATCGACACCTGCGGGGCGGGCTTGCCCTGCACGCTGGGCGGGTCGACCGGTCGAGGCAGCGCCACTGCGGTGCCCACACCGACCAGCAACGCCAGCCCGGCGGCGGCCAGTGTGGTCAGTGCGTACCGTCGCCGGTCCGCGGCGCGTTCCCGACGACGACGCTGGCGGGCCTCGTCGAGCAACGCGGGCACCCGGGGCGGGGCCGGCGGCGGCAGGATCTGCTCCAACCCCGCCGGGTCGAGGCGCCCGAGCAACCCGGGCAGGACGGCGATCTCGGCGACCGCCTCCCGGCACGAGCCGCAGCCGCCCAGGTGCCGCTCGTAGGCCGCCCGTTCGGCGGGGGCCAGGGCGCCCAGCACGTACGCGCCGTCGTCGTACGCGAACTCGCACCGGGTCATCCCGTCACCCCCATCTCGGCCAGGACCAACCGTAGAGACCGCAGCGCGTAGTGGGTGCGGGATTTCACGGTCCCTGGTGGTACGCCCAGGCGGGACGCCGCCTCGGCCACCGATCGCCCCTGGTAGAAGCACTCGACGAGCACCTCCCGGTGGGTCGGGCTGAGCCGGTTCAGCGCCTCGGCGACGGTCCACGCCTCCACCGCCCGTTCGGCCTCGTCGATCACCTCGGGCGGTTCGGGCAGATCGTCGGTGAACACCTCGCCGACCCGGGTGGATCGCCGCCGCCAGGCGTCGATGGCCAGGTTACGGGCGGTGGTGAACAGCCAGGACCGCACCGATCCGCGCCTCGGGTCGAGTGACTCCGGATGTCGCCAGGCCCGCAGCAGCGTCTCCTGCACCAGGTCCTCGGCCCGCTGCCGGTCCCCGTTGACCAGCCGCAGGGCATGGGCGTACAGCGCCTCCGCGTGCTCGTCGTGCAGCGCGCGGAGCAGTTGGGCGTCGTGGTCGCTGATGGCGGTCTCCTCGCTTCCGGCGCGCGTCCGGCGGTGCGTCCGCTCGGGAATACGTGCGGTCACGCCGATCGGTTCAGCCCGAGGTCAGACGGGTGCCGCCCGCATAGGTGTTCATGCCCGGTTCACATCGCGGCTGACGAGCGCTCACCACGTCCTCCTAGCGTCCGGCTGGTACGCCGCCTGTCGTGCCACCGACTTCTCTGGAGGCCTCCCCCATGAGCGACCGTCCCCGGCTGCTCCCCCTGTTGAACGGCACCCGCCATGGCACCCGTGATGCCATGACCTGTCTGTACCGGTGCGGAAACGCGTGTGACCACCCGGTCCCGAACACCTCCGACAACGCGTACTTCGGTGACGTGGTGAACGCCGAGGTCTCGCGGCGTGGCGTGGTCCGGGCCGGCGCGGTCGGCGCGCTGGTGCTCGGCTTCGGCGGCACGGCGGCTGGCGCGCTCGCCGGGGCGGCTCCGGCCATGGCGGCCCCGACCGCCCCGGACGTTCCGGAGAACTTCGGGTTCGGCCGTCCGAGCACCGGGATCGGCAGCGGCGCGCTGACCTTCAAGCCGATCCCTCCGAACAAGCTGGACACCCTGGTCGTGCCGAACGGCTACGACCACGCCGTGGTGATCAAGTGGGGTGACCCGGTGCTGCCGGGCGCGCCGGCGTTCGACCTGCACCACCAGACCGCCGCCGCGCAGTCCAGGCAGTTCGGCTACAACAACGACTTCGTGGGCGTGCTGCCGCTGGACAAGCAGGGCAAGCGGGCGCTGCTCGTGGTCAACCACGAGTACACCAACGAGGACCTGATGTTCCCGGGCTTCCCCGGCCTGGACGGGCTCTCCGTGGAGCAGGTGCGCACCGCCATGGCCGCGCACGGCATGTCGGTGGTGGAGCTTGAGCGGGTCGCGGGCACCGGGCAGTGGAAGCCGGTCGGCAAGGGCCCGCGGCCGTACAACCGGCGGGTCACCGCCCTGAGCACCAAGTTCGACCTGACCGGCCCGGCGGCCGGCTCGGCCTGGCTGAAGACCGCCGCCGACCCCAGGGGCCGTACGGTCGTCGGCACGCTGAACAACTGCGCCGGTGGCGTGACCCCGTGGGGCACAGTGCTCTCCGGCGAGGAGAACTTCAACCAATACTTCGTGGGAGCCGACGCCGCCCCGGCCGAGCTGAAGCCGAAGCTGGACCGTTACGGCATCAGCACCGCCAGCCGCTACCCCAGCGGCAGCCGCAAGTGGGAGCGCGCGGACGAGCGCTTCGACCTGGCGAAGCACCCCAACGAGGCACACCGGTTCGGCTGGGTCGTCGAGATCGACCCGTTCGACCCGGAGAGCCGCCCGCGCAAGCACACCGCGATGGGCCGGTTCAAGCACGAGGGCGCCAACGTGATCGTCGCGAAGGACGGCCACGTGGTCGCGTACATGGGCGACGACGAGCGGTTCGACTACCTCTACAAGTTCGTCTCGGACAAGAAGTTCATGAAGGGCAACTCCTGGGCTGCCCGCAAGCACAACCTGACCCTGCTGGAGTCCGGCACGCTCTACGTGGCGAAGCTCGACCAGACCAGCGCCGCCGAGATCGACGGTACGGGCAAGCTCCCCACCGACGGCGCGTTCAACGGTCGGGGCCGCTGGATCAGGCTGGTCAGCGGCAACCGGTCGTTCGTCGACGGGATGACCGCGGCGGACGTGCTCACCTTCACCCGGCTCGCCGGTGACAAGGTCGGCGCGACCAAGATGGACCGCCCCGAGGACGTCGAGCCGAGCCTGCTCACCGGCAAGGTGTACGTGGCGCTGACCAACAACACCAACCGGGGCGTCGGCAGCAACCCGAAGCCGGACGAGGCCAACCCGCGCAACGCCAACAAGCACGGGCAGATCCTGGAACTGGTCGAGGATCGCAACGACAACACCTCGGAGACCTTCGCCTGGTCGTTGCCGATCGTGTGCGGCGACCCGACCGACCCGTCGACCTTCTTCGCCGGGTATGACAAGACGAAGGTCTCCCCGATCTCCTGCCCGGACAACGTCGCCTTCGACGCCACCGGCAACCTCTGGATCTCCACCGACGGCAACGCGCTGGGCAGCAACGACGGTCTGTTCGCGACCGCCGTGGAGGGTCCGGAGCGGGGTCACCTCAAGCAGTTCCTGACGGTGCCGCTCGGCGCGGAGACCTGCGGCCCGTTCATCACCGGCGACAACCGCTCGGTCTTCGTCGCCGTGCAGCACCCGGGCGAGATCACCGGGGCCTCGGTGGAGAACCCGGCCTCGAACTGGCCGGACGGTGACTACGCCAAGCCGGGCGTGGTGGTCACCTGGCGCCTCGACGGCGGCCCGGTGGGCAGCTGACGGCACGACCGCCGCTGACGTTGCTCCGGCGGTCCCGCGTGGACCGCCCCGAGAGGCCCTCTCCCAGCCCGGGAGAGGGCCTCTCGGCGGTCAGTTGTCGCTGGCGATGCCGTCGGCCACGCTGCGGGCCACTGTGAGCAGCTTGGCGCGTACCACCCGGGCGGAGGTCATCATCTCGCTGGCCGGCAACGCGCAGGCCAGCACGACCCGGCGTTCCATGTCCTTGTCCGGCGCGACGAGCACCGCGGCGCAGGCCACCCCCTGGCGGAACTGCCCCATCTCCAGTTGCATGCCGCGCCGGTCGCCGGCGGCCAGGTCCGCCTCGAAACTCTCGGTGGTGGTGAGCGTGGCGGTGGTGAACGGGCGCATGCCGTACTCGCGCAGATAGCGGTAGCGCTGGTCGGTCGTGAGGGTGGCGAGCAGCGACTTGCCGAGCGCTGTCGCGTGCGCACCCTCGTCGAAGCCGGGGACCAGATCCTCAAGGTAGGGCGAGCGGTGGCCCTCGGCGACGGCGGTGAGTGCGACCTGGCCGCCGACGAACCGACCAAGGTAGTGGCTGTAGCCGGTGTCCAGGGCGGCCCGGCGCAGTGTCTCACCGACCGCCGGCGGGCCCCGGAACGCCGTCACCAGCTCCCGGTACCGGTCGGCCACCTCCAACCCCACGATGTACGTGCCGTCCTCGCGACGGATCACGTAGCCCTCGTAGGCGAGGGTGCGAACCAGGTGGTAGGTGGTGGCCACGGTCAGCTCGCAGCGTCTGGCGATCTGCTTGACGGTCAGGCCCTTCGGGGCACGACCGACCGACTCCAGCACCCGTAGCGCTCGGGACACGCTGCGAATCAGGTCCGAAGGTTCTGCCAAGGGGTCGCGCACAACCACCTCCGCCGCCGTGGACTTACACCATATGAAAAACAGGCCCGGTGCGAAATGCCTGTTCGGGTCGAGGATGCCAGATCACCATCCACAGGTTGTTGCCCGCCGGTCACCGGGAGTGCGGTGAGCGGGGCTCGCGTAGGTTTGCCGAACGATGACCGACACCTCGAACACCCCCGATCCGGCCGTTGCCCAACCCCATCCGGTCCGGGCCAGCGCCGGCGCAGTCGTCACCACGGTGGCCTGCGTACTCCCCGTCTTCCTGCTCGGCGGTCTCGCCGTGCAGATGGGCACGGACCTCGGCTTCTCACCGGCCGGCCTGGGCCTTGCCGTCTCCGTCTACTTCGGGGTCAGCGCGCTGGCCTCGGTGCCCTCTGGGCGGTTGGTCGAGCGGTACGGACCGGCGGTGGTCGCCCGCTGCGGCATCGTGCTGGCCGCCGGGTCAATGCTGGCCGTGGCCGCCTTCGCCAGGTCGTACCCGGTGCTGGTCGGTCTGCTGGCGCTCAGCGCCGCCGCGAACGCGCTCGGCCAGTTGGCCAGCAACGCGGCACTGGCCCAGCACGTGCCGGCCCGGCGGCAGGGGCTGTCGTTCGGTGTCAAGCAGGCCGCCATCCCGGTCTCCACACTGCTGGCCGGCGCGGCGGTGCCCACCATCGCGCTCACCGCCGGCTGGCGCTGGGCGTTCGTGGCCGCCGCCGTGGCGGCGCTGACGACGCTGGCCGCCGTACCCCGACAGTTGCCTGGCCTGGCCCGTCGGGCCGGCGCCGCGCGCGCGGGGCGGGCGACGGCGGCGCTGGTGGTGATCGGCGCGGCGGCGACGTTGGCGTCGGGCGCGGCCAACGCGCTCGGCACCTTCCTGGTGGACTCCTCGGCGGCCCGAGGTCTGTCGCCGGGCCTCGCCGGCCTCACCCTGACCCTGGGTAGCGCTGTCTGCGTGGCGGCCCGGGTGGGCGCGGGCTGGTTGGCCGACCGCCGCGAGACCGGTCACGTCGCCGTCATCGCCGCGATGCTGCTCGTCGGCGCGGTCGGGCTGGGCCTGCTCGCGTTGACCGGCTCGGTGCCGTTGGTGGTCGGTGTGGTGCTCGGCTTCGGCCTGGGCTGGGCCTGGCCTGGTCTGATGAACTTCGCGGTGGTCCGGCTCCACCCGCAGTCACCGGCCGCCGCCACCTCAATCACACAGACCGGCGTGTACGCGGGCGGCTGCCTCGGCCCGCTGAGCCTGGGCCCGCTCGCCGCCCACCTCGGTTACCCGGCGATGTGGACCGTTGCGGCCGTGGCGATGCTGCTCGCCGCCGCCCTCATGCTCGTCGGCAGCCGCTTGTTGACCCGCGCCGGCGCTGCAAAGGGCCGTGGCGTGGATCAGCTGGTGCGGTCGGCGATGTAGTCGCAGAGCGACTCCAACGCGCTGCGGGACGGGCCGTGCGGCAGCGGGGCGAGCTGCGCGCGGGCGTCCTCGGCGTAGCTGCGGACGGTCTCCCGGGCCCGCTTGAGCGCCGGGCTCTCCCGGAGCAGCCCCAACGCCTCGGCGTGCAGCGCGTCGTCGGTCAACGGGCCGGTCGCCAGGATCTCCCGCAGCCGCACCGACGACGCGTCGGAGTCGTCCGCCTCGCGGGCGTAGAGCACCGGCAGCGTCGGAACACCCTCGCGCAGGTCCGTGCCGGGGGTCTTGCCCGACTGCACCGACTCGGAGGCGATGTCCAGCAGGTCGTCGGAGAGCTGGAAGGCGACGCCGATCGTCTCGCCGTACCCGGCGAGGGCCTCCACGTGCTCGGGGGCGGCCCCACCGAACATGCCGCCGAACCGGGCGGACGTGGCGATCAACGAGCCGGTCTTCTCAGCGATCACGTGCAGGTAGTGGGCCACCGGGTCGTCGTCGGCGCGCGGCCCGACCGTCTCCGCGATCTGGCCGTGCACCAGCCGGGCGAAGGTGCGCGCCTGCAACCGGACCGCCTCGGGGCCCAGGTCGGCGGCGATGTCCGCCGCGCGGGCGAAGAGGTAGTCGCCGACCAGGATGGCGACCGAGTTGGTCCACCGGGAGTTCGCGCTCGGCGCGCCCCGACGGACGGCTGCCTCGTCCATCACGTCGTCGTGGTAGAGGGTGGCGAGGTGAGTGAGCTCCATCACCACGGCGGCCGGGACCACCTGCGCACCGGTCGGATCGCCGAACTGGGCGCCGAGCGCCACCAGCAACGGCCGGAACCGCTTCCCGCCGGCCTCGACGAGGTGCCGGGCGGCCTCGGTGACGAACGGGTCGGCACTGGCCACGCTGGCCCGCAACTCGACCTCGACCGTGTCCAGCAGACCCAGCACGGACGCCTCGACACGGGGATCGGCGAGGCTCAGGCCAAGCGCGCCGAACTGACTCGTGCTCGCCCGACCCCGTCGACCGCCGGAGCCGGAGGCACCTGAACGCTCGCCCGCCGGATTCACCACGCTATCAACCATGCCACACCCGTTCGACCTGCTCCGGCCCGGGGATACGCACCGGGGGCCGGCACGTGAACACGCGCCGACCCCCGGTGATCGATCCTTCGGTCATCTAACGAATTCGGCGGCTCCGGTAGCCAGATCGAGCAGCGGCGCCGGGGCGACACCCAACACCAGGGTCGCCACCACACCGATCATCAGCGCGGCGGCGGTGAGCCCACCGGGCACCGTGACGGTCGGGGTCGACTCGCCCGGCTCGGAGAGCCACATCATCACCACGACCCGCAGGTACGGGAACGCCAGAATCATGCTGGTCAGCACACCGGCGATCACCAGCCAGGCCTGGCCACCCTCCAGCGCCGGCCCGAAGATGGCGAACTTGCTGGTGAAGCCGCTGGTCAGCGGAATACCGGCGAAGGCCAGCAGGATGAACGTGAACAGCGCGGCGAAGAACGGCGACCGGCGACCCAGCCCGGCCCAGCGGGACAGGTGGGTGGCCTCGCCGTCGTCGTCGCGTACCAGCGTCACCACGGCGAACGCGGCCAGCACCGAGAAGCCGTACGCGACCAGGTAGAACATCGTGCCGGCCAGCCCGTCGCGGCTCGGCGCCAACACACCGACCAGCAGGTAGCCGGCGTTGGCGATCGAGGAGTACGCGAGCAGCCGCTTGATGTCGGTCTGGGTGACCGCGAGCACCGCGCCGATGAGCATGGTCAGCACCGCCACCGCGCCGAGGACCGGGGTGAAGTCCCAGTTGGCGTCGGCGAACGCGACCTGGAAGACGCGCAGCAGGGCACCGAACGCGGCGACCTTGGTGCAGGCCGCCATGAAACCGGTGACCGGGGTCGGAGCGCCCTGGTAGACGTCCGGGGTCCAGACGTGGAACGGGGCCGCCGCGGCCTTGAAGAGCAGACCGATGGCGAGCAGCGCCATACCGGCGAAGAGCAGCACCGGGCTGGCCGGCGACTCGCCCACCGCCGCGTGGATGGTGGCGAAGTCGACGCCGGCCGTGCGGCCCGGGATTCCGGCGGTGAAGCCGTAGATCAGGGCCACACCGAACAGGAAGAACGCCGAGGCGTACGCGCCGAGCAGGAAGTACTTCATCGCCGCCTCCTGGCTCAGCAGACGCCGGCGACGGGCCAGCGCGCAGAGCAGGTAGAGCGGCAGGGAGAAGACCTCGAGGGCGATGAACATGGTCAGCAGGTCGTTCGCCGCCACGAAGATCAGCATGCCGCCGATCGCGAACGTGGTCAGCGGGTAGACCTCGGTGAGACCGTTGCGACCCTCGGCCTGCCGCCGGTCGTCGGCCGACTCCGCGGTCACCGCGGCCTGAGCGACGAACGCCCCGCCCCGCTCGACCGAGCGGTCACCGATCAGCAGCAGCGCCATGGCGGCCAGCACCAGGATCGCGCCCTGGAGGAAGAGCGTCGGCCCGTCGATCGCGAGCGCCTGACCCGCCGTGATGATCCGCTCGTCGGCGCTGAGGACCACCATGGTCAGTGCCGCGAGCACGGCGAGCAGCGCCAGCGTCAACTGCACCACGTGCCGCCAGCGACGAGGCACCAGGGCCTCGACCAGCACGCCGAGCAACGCGGTGCCCAGCATGATCAGGATCGGAGAGATCGCCGCGTAGTCGATCGACGGCAGCTTCAACTCGGTCACTTTGCCGCCTCCTGGACGGTGCCGCCCACGGACGGCGCCGGGTCGGTTCTGCCGATGTCGTCCATTGTCGCCTGGACGGCGGGGTTGATCACGTCAGTGACCGGCTTGGGGAAGAAGCCGAGCAGCACGATCAGCGCGATCAGCGGGGCGACCACGACCTTCTCGCGCAGGTTGAGGTCCTTGCGCATCCCGTCGACCTCGGTGAGAGCCGGGTTGAGGGTGCCCTGGGTGGTGCGCTGCACCATCCACAGCACGTACGCGGCGGCCAGGATGATGCCGAGCGTGGCGATCACCGCGACCGGCTTGTTCACTGTGAACGTGCCGATCAGCACCAGGAACTCGGAGATGAACGGCGCCGTGCCGGGCAGCGCGAGCGAGGCGAGACCGGCGAAGAAGAGCACACCGGCGAGCACCGGGACGAGCTTGCCGGCGCCACCGAAGTCGCTGATCAGCGACGAACCACGCCGGGAGATCAGCATGCCCACCACCAGGAAGAGCAGGCCGGTGGCCAGCCCGTGGTTGAGCATGTAGAGCACCGCGCCGGTGCCGGCCTGGGTGGTGAAGGCGAAGATGCCCACGCCGATGAAGCCGAAGTGCGCGATCGAGGTGTACGACACCAGCCGCTTGAGGTCGTTCTGGCCGACCGCCAGCAGCGCGGCGTAGACGATGCCGATCACGCCCAGGGCCAGCGCCCACGGCGCGAACCACTTCGACGCCTCCGGGAACAGCGGCAGGCAGTAGCGCAGGATGCCGAAGGTGCCGACCTTGTCCAGCACGCCGACGAGCAGCGCCGCCGCCCCCGCCGGGGCGGCGCCACCGGCATCGGGCAACCAGGTGTGGAACGGGAAGAACGGCGCCTTGATGGCGAACGCGAGGAAGAAGCCGAGGAACAGCCATCGCTCGGTGCCGGTGCTGATGTCGACCTGCGAGAGCGCCTGCCAGTCGAAGGTCTTCCCGCCGACCACCCATAGGCCGATCACCGCTGCCAGCATGAACAGACCGCCGACGAGCGAGTAGAGGAAGAACTTCACCGCCGCGTACTGCCGCTGGTGGCCGCCGTAGCTGCCGATGAGGAAGTACATCGGCACCAGCATGACCTCGAAGAACACGTAGAACAGGAAGACGTCGGCGGCTGCGAAGACGCCGATCATCGTGCACTCGAGGACCAGCAGCAGCGCGAAGTAGACAGGCACCGACCGCTTCGACGACTCCGCGTCGTGCCAGGACGCCAGGATCACCAGCGGCACCAGCACCGCGATCAGCATCAGCATCACCAGCGCGATGCCGTCGGCGGCGAAGGTGAAGCTGACCCCCCAGTTCGGGATCCAGGAGTACGACTCGCGGAACTGGAACCGGTCACCGCCGGCGTTGAAGCTGACCCACATCACCACCGAGAGCACCAGCACGAGCAGCGACCAGGCGAACGCCACCTGCTTGGCCAGCTCCGGGCGGTGGCGCGGCAGGAAGGCCACCACCAGGGCACCCACCAGCGGCGCCACGGTGAGCACCGAGAGGAACGGGAAGTTGGACATTATGCGGCCTTACCTCCGTCGTCACTGCGTGGTCCGCCGGCGGGGGCGGCCGGAAAGAGGTCGATCACGCCAACCACCCCGCCTGCACCGCCAGGAACGCCGCCATCACCAGCAGCGCACCGGCCAGGATCGAGGTGGCGTACGAGCGGACAAAGCCGGTCTGCATCCGACGGAGGCGACCCGAGCCACCGCCGACCGCGGCGGCGAGCCCGTTGACGAGCCCGTCGATGCCCCGGTTGTCGAGGTACACCAGCGCCCGGGTGAGGAAGATGCCCGGCTTCTCGAAGACCGCCTCGTTGACCGTGTCGGTGTAGAGGTTGCGCCGGGCGGCGGTGACCAGCACCCCGGCCGGCTGCGGCGCGGTGGCGGTGCCGGCGCGGAACAGGAACCAGGCGAGCCCGGCACCGAGCACTGTCACCAGCAGCGACAGGATGGTGATCACGGTGTGCGAGAGGACCGCTTCGTGCTCTGCATGCTCGCCGCCCAGTCCGGCGGTCTCCGTCAGCCAGTCCGGGACGGACGTGGCGAGCAGGAAGCCGGCGCCGACCGACCCGACCGCCAGCAGGATCAGCGGGATGGTCATCAGCTTCGGCGACTCGTGCGGGTGCTCGATGTCCTCGGTCCACCGCTGCGGCCCGTGGAACGTAAGGACGAACAGCCGCGTCATGTAGAACGCGGTGAGCCCGGCGCCGAGCAGTGCCGCACCGCCGAAGAGCCAGGCGGTCCAGTCCTCCCGCTCGAAGGCGGCCACGATGATCGGCTCCTTGGAGAAGAAGCCCGAGAAGGGGAACATGCCGATGATGGCCAGCCAACCCATCATGAAGGTCAACCAGGTGATCTTCATGTACTTGGACAGCCCACCGAAGCGGCGGATGTCGACCTGGTCCTTCATCCCGTGCATGACCGAGCCCGCGCCCAGGAACATGTTGGCCTTGAAGAAGCCGTGCGCCAGCAGGTGCACGATGGCCAGCGCGTACGCCGCGCCGCCGAGGCCGACACCGAGGAACATGTAGCCGATCTGGCTCACCGTCGACCAGGCGAGCACCCGCTTGATGTCGTCCTTGGCAGCACCGATGATGCAGCCGATCAGCAGGGTGAGCGCGCCGACGCTGACCACCACGAGTTGCAGCGTCGAGTTGGCCGAGAAGATCGGGTTGGACCGGGCGATCAGGTAGACGCCCGCGGTGACCATGGTGGCGGCGTGGATGAGCGCCGACACGGGGGTCGGGCCCTCCATCGCGTCCGGCAACCAGGCCTGGAGCGGGAACTGACCGGACTTGCCGGCCGCCCCGAGCAGCAGCAACAGGCCGAGGACCAGCACCGTGGTGCCGGTCAGCGCGCCGACACCGTTGAACACCTCGTCGTACTGGGTGGTGCCCAGGGTGGCGAACATGATGAAGATGCCGATGGCCAGGCCGGCGTCGCCGACCCGGTTCATCAGGAACGCCTTCTTGCCGGCGGTGGCCGCGCTCGGCCGCTCGGTCCAGAAGGAGATCAGCAGGTACGACGCCAGACCGACGCCCTCCCAGCCGAAGTACAGCATCACGTAGTTGTTGCCGAGGACCAGCAGCAGCATCGCCGCGACGAACAGGTTGAAGTACGCGAAGAACCGACGACGGCCCGCGTCGTGCGACATGTACTCCACCGCGTACAGGTGGATCAGGAAACCCACCCCGGTGATCAGCAGTACGAAGACCGCGGCCAGCGGGTCGAACAGCAGGCCGAAGTCGACGCGCAGATCACCGACGGCGATGAAGTCCCAGAGGCTCAGCTCGACGGACTTGTTCTCCAGGCCACGCAGCTGGAAGAAGAAGCTCAGGCCGAGCACGAACGCCGCGCCGATGGCGGCAACGCCCAACCAGTGCCCCCAGCGGTCGGCCCGGCGGCCGAGCAGCAGCAGGATTGCCGCGCTGAGCAGCGGGATCGCCACCAGCAGCCAGACGCCCCCAAGCAGCCCCGTGGCCTGGGCGTATTCCACAGTCTCTTCCACCGGTGGACCCCTCTAGTACTTGAGCAGGTTGGCGTCGTCGACACTCGCCGAGCGTCGCGTCCGGAAGATGGACATGATGATCGCGAGCCCGACCACGACCTCGGCCGCCGCCACCACCATCACGAAGAACGCCATGATCTGGCCGTTGAGGTCACCGTTGATCCGGCTGAAGGTGACCAGCGTCAGGTTGGCCGCGTTGAGCATCAGCTCCACGCACATGAACAGCACGAGCGCGTTGCGCCGGACCAGCACCCCGGCGGCGCCGATGGTGAACAGCACCGCGGCGAGCACGAGGTAGTAGGTCGGCTCGACCGAGAAGAACGATCCCATTACTTGTCCGTCCCCTTCAGCGAGGTCTCCTCGGCGGTCAGCTCGCGCTGCGGAAGGATCGCCGGGGTGCTGCGGTCGGTCAGGCGGCCGTCGGGCAGCCGGGCCGGGGTGGCCACCGAGGAGGAGGTCGCGAAGACGCCGGGGCCCGGCTTCGGGCCGGGGTAGTTGCCCGGGGCGAAGCGTGCCTTCATGGTGGACACCTGGTCGACCTTGTCCTGCTTCCGCCGCTCGACGTGAGCCAGCACCATGGCACCGACCGCCGCGGTGATCAGCAGCGCCGAGGTCAGCTCGAACGCGAAGACGTACTTGGTGAACAGCAGCCGGGCGATGCCCTGCACGTTGCCCTCGGCGTTGACCTGCTCCAGACCGACCGTGTTGGTCCGGTCCAGCGCCTGGTAGAGGCCGGTGCCGACCAGACCGGCGAAGCCCAGGCCGAGCACGATCGCGGCGACGCGCTGGCCGCGCAGCGTCTCGATCAGCGAGTCCGTGGAGTCCCTGCCGACCAGCATCAGCACGAAGAGGAAGAGCATCATGATCGCGCCGGTGTAGACGATGATCTGCACCATGCCGATGAACGGGCCGGCCTGGAGCACGTAGAACACGCCCAGGCAGAGCATTGTCAGCACCAGCCACAGCGCCGAGTGCACGGCGTTGCGCGCGGCCACCATCCCGATCCCGCCGATCAGCGCGAGCGGGGCGAGGATCCAGAAGGTGACCGCCTCACCGGTGGAGACCGAACCCGCCGCGGCGAGCACCGTAGACGTGGTCATGCTCCCTCTCCCTTGCCGGCCGCCACGCGCTGGGCGGCCTGCTCGGCGCCCGGGAACGTCACGCCGGGGTGCTCCTCGACCTGGTAACGGCCGGGGCCCATCGGGGACGTCTCCGCACCGGCGGAGGTGCCCGGGTTGTCCAGCGCGCCGACGTAGTAGTCCTTCTCGCTGTCACCCAGCCGCATCGGGTGCGGAGGCTGCTCCATGCCCTCCAGCAACGGCGCGAGCAACTGCTCCTTGGTGAAGATCAGGTCCTGCCGGTTGTCCCGCGCCAACTCGTACTCGTTGCTCATGGTGAGCGACCGGGTCGGGCAGGCCTCGATGCACAGCCCGCAGAAGATGCAGCGGGCGTAGTTGATCTGGTAGATGCTGGCGTACCGCTCACCCGGCGAGAAGCGCTCCTCGTCGGTGTTGTCGCCACCCTCGACGTAGATCGCGTCCGCCGGGCAGGCCCAGGCGCACAGCTCGCAGCCGATGCACTTCTCCAGGCCGTCCGGGTGCCGGTTGAGGATGTGCCGCCCGTGGTAGCGCGGCGCCGACACCGGCGGCTTGAACGGGTAGTCGGTCGTGACGACCTTCCTGAACATGTGCGAGAAGGTGACACCGAATCCCTTGAACGTTCCGGTGATCGCGCCCACGTCACACCTCCCTGGAGTCCGAGCCGGCAACGATGTTGGCCGGCTCCCGCTCGGCGACCACGCGCGTGATGCGCGGGCTCGGTGGTACCTGAAGATCCATCGGTGGCAGCGGGAAGCTCCCGTGCGGCCGGTTGTCGACCTGTTCCTGCGTCGTCGGCTTCGGCGTCGGGCGCCGGCTGGGCCAGAAGATCGTGGCGATCAGCAGGATGCCGGCCGGGATGCCAACGGCGATCACCTTGCCGCGGGTGTCCCAGTCCTCGATGGAGCGCAGGCCCGACAGGACCAGGATCCAGGCCAGGTTGATCGGCAGCAGCACCTTCCAGCCGAGCCGCATGAACTGGTCGTACCGCAGCCGGGGCAGCGTGCCACGCAACCACACGAAGACGAAGACCAGGGCGATCACCTTGCCGAAGAACCAGAGCATCGGCCACCAACCGGAGTTGGCGCCCTCCCAGATGGTGATCGGCCAGGGTGCACGCCAACCGCCCAGGAACAGCGTGGTGGTGACAGCGGACATGGTCACCATCGCGACGTACTCGCTGAGCATGAAGAGCGCGAACTTCAGCGAGCTGTATTCCGTCATGAAGCCGGCGACCAGCTCGGACTCGGCCTCGGGCAGGTCGAACGGCGCCCGGTTGGTCTCACCCACTGTGGCGATGAAGAAGATGATGAAGCTCGGCAGCAGCAGGATCGCGTACCAGCCCGGCGCCGGGATGGTCTGGCCGAAGACGGTCAGCTCGGTGCCGTCGCCCTGAGCGGCGACGATCCCGCTGGTGCTCATCGTGCCGGCGGTCATGAAGACCGCCACGATGCTGAGCCCCATCGCGACCTCGTACGAGATCATCTGGGCGCTCGACCGGAGACCACCCAGCAGCGGGTACGTCGAGCCCGAGGCCCAGCCGCCCAGCACGATGCCGTAGACGCCCATCGAGGAGCAGGCCAGCAGCAGCAGCACCGCCACCGGCACATCGGTGACCTGCAACGGCGTGTGGTGACCGAAGATGCTCACCATCGGGCCGAACGGCACCACCGACAGGGCGGTGACAGCGCAGATCACCGAGATGGTCGGGGCGAAGAAGTAGACGACCTTGTCGGCCGCCTTCGGCAGGATGTCCTCCTTGAAGGCCATCTTCAGGCCGTCGGCGAGGGTCTGCAGCAGGCCGAACGGGCCGACCTGGTTGGGGCCGGGCCGCACCTGCATGTAACCGACCACGCGCCGTTCGAACCAGACACCGAGCAGGGTGGCCAGCAGACCGAAGGCGAACGCGAAGACAATCTTGCCGAGGACCAGCCACCACGGATCCCGGCCGAAGTCGGCCAGCGTCGGATCCTGGGCCAGGTAGATCGGACTCACTGGTTACCCCCGGAGTTGAGGAGCGGACCCGGGAGACCGGTCTCGTCGGCCGCCACGCGTCCGGCCGGGATGGCCGTACTCGGTGCGGGGACGGAGATCCGGACGACCGCGCCGGACGTCGCCCCGAGGCTGCGCCGCACGGTCGAGCCGGGTGAGTTGGTCGGCAGCCAGACCACGCCGTCCGGCATCTCGGTGAGTTCCGCCGGCAGGGTCAGTGCCCCCCGGTCGGTGCCGACAGTGACCGCGTCACCGTCGACCACACCGAGTGCCTCGGCGGTGCCCTTACCCAGCCGGACCACCGGCGGGCGGGCGGTCCCGGCGAGGTTCTCGTCGCCCTCGGTCAGGGTGCCGAGGTCCACCAGCTGGTGCCAGGTGGCCAGCACGGCCTCCCCGGCGTTCGGCTGCGGCACGCGGCCCGGTGCGACCGACGGCGCGGCCGGCCGGGACATCCGCGTCGCCGGCAGCGTGCCCAGCTCACGACGCACGCTCAGCACGTCGGCCGTGCCGAGGCGTACGTCGAGCAGCGCGGCCAGCGCGTCGAGCACCCGGCTGTCGGTCATCGCGGAGGTGTTCAGCACCGCCTCGAACGGGCGCAGCCGGCCTTCCCAGTCCAGGAAGCTTCCGGCCTTCTCGGCCACCGGGGCGACCGGTAGCACCACGTTCGCCCGCCGGGTCACCGCGCTGGCCCGCAGCTCGAGGCTGACCAGGAACGGCACCGCGTCCAGGGCGGACTCGGCCAGTCGCGGGTCGGCCAGGTCGGCCGGGTCGACACCGCCGACGACAAGCGCGCCGAGCTGCCCGTTGGCGGCCGCGGCAAGGATGCCGTCGGTGTCCCGACCGGCCTGGCTCGGGATCACCCCGGCCGGGATGTCCCACGCCTCACCCAGCTCGGCCCGGGCGGCCGGCTCGGTGACCAGGCGTCCACCGGGGAGCAGGTTGGGCAGGCAGCCCGCGTCGACAGCGCCGCGGTCACCAGCGCGCCGCGGCACCCAGGCCAGCTTCGCGCCGGTACGCCGGGCCACATCGGCGGCGGCGGACAGTCCACCCGGCACGCTGGCCAGCCGCTCGCCGACGATCAGGATCGCGCCCGGTGCGCTGAGCGCCTCGCTGACCGTCGCGTGCTCGGCGAGCACGCTGGCCTCCTCGCCCGGCACCACCCGGGCCAGCTTGGCACCGAGCTTCTCCAGGCCGCGGGTGGCGAAGGGCGCCAGCGCGTACACGGTCAGGGTCTTCTTCAGGTACGCCTTGCGCAGCCGCAGGAAGAGGATCGGGCACTCCTCCTCGGGCTCCAGGCCCACCAGCACCACCGCCGGCGCGTTCTCCACGTCGGTGTAGGTGACGTCGGTGACCCCGGCGACCGAGCTGGCCAGGAAGTCGGCCTCCTCGCGGGAGACCGGGCGGGCCCGGAAGTCGATGTCGTTGGTGTTCAGCGCGACCCGGGCGAACTTGGCGTAGGCGTACGCGTCCTCGACGGTCAGCCGGCCGCCGGTGAGCACCGCGGTGCCCTGCCCGCTCTCCCGAGCGATGTGCAGCCCTTCGGCGGCGACGGTGAGCGCCTCACTCCAGGACGCCTCCCGCAGCTCACCGGTGCGCTCGTCCCGGACCAGCGGAGTGGTCAGCCGGTCGGCGGCCCGGGTGTACTGGAAGCCCCAGCGGCCCTTGTCGCAGTTCCACTCCTCGTTCACCGCCGGCTCGTCGCCGGCCAGCCGGCGCAGCACCTTGCCACGCCGCCAGTCGGTGCGCTGCCCGCAGCCGGCCGAGCAGTGCTCGCAGACGCTCGGGCTGGAGACCAGGTCGAACGGGCGGGCGCGGAAACGGTACTGGGCACCGGTCAGGGCACCCACCGGGCAGATCTGCACCGTGTTGCCGGAGAAGTAGGAGTTGAACGGGACGTCCCCGGCGTCGCCCTCTTCGCCGTACGCGTCGTCCCGGTAGATGTTGATCTCCTCGGCGGACGACCGGCCCATCAGGTCGATGAACTTGTCGCCGGCGATCTCCTCGGAGAACCGGGTGCACCGCTGGCAGAGCACGCAACGCTCGCGGTCCAGCAGCACCTGGCTGCTGATCGCCATCGGCTTCTCGTACTCCCGCTTGTGCTCGTGGAAGCGCGAGTCGGTGCGGCCGGTGGACATCGCCTGGTTCTGGAGCGGGCACTCGCCGCCCTTGTCACACATCGGGCAGTCCAGCGGGTGGTTGAGCAGCAGCAGCTCCATCACCCCCTCCTGCGCCTTCTTGGCGACCGGGGAGGTGATCTGGGTACGCACCACCATGCCGTCGGCGACGGTCTGGGTGCAGGAGGCGACCGGCTTGCGCTGGCCCTCCACCTCGACCAGACACTGCCGGCACGCGCCGGCCGGGGCCAGCAGCGGGTGGTCGCAGAACCGGGGGATCTCGGTGCCCATCTGCTCGGCGACCCGGATCAGCAGCGTCCCCTTGGGGGCGGTGACCTCGACGCCGTCGATGGTGAGGGTGACGGTCTCGGTCTGCTTGGCTACGTCGGTCATCAGTGCGCCCCTACCAGGGTCTTCTCCGACAGCTTGGGTGCGGTCCGACCCTCGATGTAGTCGAGGTAGTCCTGCTTGAAGTACTGCAGCGAGGAGGTCACCGAGCTGGTCGCGCCGTCACCCAGACCGCAGAACGAGCGGCCGAGGATGTTGTCGCAGGTGTCCAGCAGGGTGTCCAGGTCTTCGTGGGTGCCCTGACCGGCGAGGATCCGCCGGTAGACCCGGACCATCCAGTAGTTGCCCTCACGGCACGGGGTGCACTTGCCGCACGACTCATGGTGGTAGAACTCCAGCCACCGGTACGTCGCGTAGACCGGGCAGTCCTGGTCGGAGAAGATCTGGGTGGCCGTGGTGCCGAGGATCGAGCCGGCCGCCGCCACCCCCTCGAAGTCCAGTGGCACGTCCAGGTGCTCGGCGGCGAGCAGCGGGGTGGACGAGCCGCCCGGGGTCCAGAACCGCAGGTTGTGGCCGGGCTGCATGCCACCGGCCAACTCCAGCAGCTCGCGCAGCGTGACACCCATCGAGCACTCGTACTGGCCCGGGTTGGCGACCCGGCCGGAGAGCGAGTAGATCATCGGCCCGGAGGACTTCTCGGTGCCCATGCTCTTCCACCAGTCGGCCCCACCGAGCACGATCGGCGGCACGCTGGCGATGGTGCCGACGTTGTTCACCACAGTCGGGCTCGCGTACAGGCCGTGGGTGGCCGGGAACGGCGGGCGCAGCCGGGGCTGACCCCGGAACCCCTCCAGCGAGTCCAGCAGCGCCGTCTCCTCGCCGCAGATGTACGCCCCGGCGCCGGAGTGCACCACCAGCTCCAGGTCGTAGCCACTGCGCAGGATGTTCCGGCCCAGGTAACCCTTGTCGTACGCCTCCTGGACCGCGTTGCGCAGCCGGCGCGCGGCGTGCACCGCCTCGCCCCGGATGTAGATGTAGGCGCGGGCGGCCCGGATCGCGTACGAGGCGATGATGACGCCTTCGACCAGCGCGTGCGGGTCGTGGGTCATCAGCGGCAGGTCCTTGCAGGTGCCCGGCTCGCCCTCGTCGGCGTTGACCACCAGGTAGTGCGGCTTGCCGTCGCCCTGCGGGATGAAGCCCCACTTGAGGCCGGTCGGGAAGCCTGCGCCGCCCCGGCCCCGCAGCCCGGCGTCCTTGATCAGCTGGATCAGGTCGTCCGGGTGGGCCTTGAGCGCCTTGCGCAGCGCGGCGTAGCCATCCAACTGCTCGTACGTGCCGATGCGCCAGGCGTCCGGCGACAGCCAGCGCTTGGTCAGCACCGGCGTCAGCTTGGCCAGCGTCTCCGGGCGGGGAGTGGTCACTTCTGGGCCCCCGTTTCGTTCGCGTCCGCCGGTCCGGCGCCGTCGGCGTCCGTCCCAGCCTTCGCTTCGGTGAGGTTGCGCTCCTGCGCCCCGGCCTCGTCGCCGGCGGGCTTGCCGTCGCTGGCCGGCGCGTTGGCCGCCACGCCAGCGGCCTCGGCCGACCGCGCGTCGCCAGCCTCGGGCGCGGTGCCGGTGCCGTCCGTCGGGACCTTCGTGCCGGGGCTGTCACTGGCCTCTGCCGGCCCGGTGACTCCGGCCCCCGTCGGGGCGGACGCCCCGTCGCCGCCCTTGACCGGCGCAGCGCTGGCCTCGACGGGCGCCGGCTTGGCGGCCTCCGCCTTCGCCTTCGCCTCGGCGGCGGCCTTGTCGGCCTCGGCCTTGCTGCGGATCGGGGTGTTCGGGTCGAAGCCCGGCACCGAGACGCCGTGCTGCTGGGCCAGCCGCAGCCCGCGCAGGGTGGGCTCGCCCGGCCCGCCGTCGGCGACCGCACCGTCGCGCTCGTCGGCGAAACCGGCGAGCTGCACCGCCATCTCCTTGAGGGTGCAGAGCCGGGCGCCCCGGGTCGGCATCGGCCGACCGCCGGCCCGCAACTCGTCCACCACACCGACAGCGGTGGAGGCGTCCACGCCGTCGAAGAAGTCGTAGTTGACGGTCATCACCGGGCCGTAGTCACACGCCGCCAGGCACTCGGCGTGCTCCAGCGTGATCGTGCCGTCCGCCGTGGTCTCGTCGTGCCCGACGCCCAGGTGCTCGGCGAGGGTGTCGTAGACCTCCTGGCCACCGAGCACGTTGCACATCGTGTTGGTGCAGACGCTGACCAGGAAGTCACCGGTCGGCTTGCGCTTGTACATCGTGTAGAAGGTGGCCACCGCGCCGACCTGGGCCTTGTTCAGCCCCAGCACCTCGGCGCAGAACGCGACCCCGGCCGGGGAGACGTACCCCTCTTCGGCCTGGACCAGGTGCAGCAGCGGCAGCAACGCCGAGCGGGACCGGTCCGCCGGGTAACGGGCGATGATGTCGCGCGCCCGCTCCCGGGTCTCGTCAGTGAAAGTCGTCGTCATCGGTCACACCCACCCATCACCGGGTCCAACGAGGCGCCGCCGGCGATCACGTCGGCGATCAGACCGCCCTCGGCCATCGCCGGGAGGGCCTGGAGGTTGACGAAGCTGGGCTCCCGGTAGTGCACCCGGTAGGGCCGGGTGCCGCCGTCGGAGACCGCGTGGACGCCCAGCTCGCCGCGGGGCGCCTCGATGGCGACGTACACCTGGCCGGGCGGGACCCGGAAGCCCTCGGTCACCAGCTTGAAGTGGTGGATCAGCGACTCCATCGACTGACCCATGATCTTCGCGACGTGCTCCAGCGAGTTGCCCATGCCGTCCACGCCGATGGCGAGCTGCGCCGGCCAGGCGATCTTGCGGTCGGCGACCATCACCGGGCCGGGACGGAGCCGGTCCAGCGCCTGCTCGACCAGCTTCATCGACTCCCGGATCTCGGCGAGCCGGACCTGGTAGCGACCCCACACGTCACCGTCGGGGTGGGTCGGCACGTCGAACTCGTACGTCTCGTAGCCGCAGTACGGCATGGTCTTGCGCAGATCCCAGGCGAGGCCGGCGGAGCGCAGCACCGGGCCGGTGATGCCGAGCGCCACGCAGCCGGTGACGTCCAGCACCGCGACGCCCTTCGTCCGCTCGGTCCAGATCGGCTGGCCGGAGAGGAGGTCCTCGTACTCCTTGAGCTTCTTCGGCATCATCTTGAGGAACTCGCGGATCTTGACGATCGCCTCGTCCGGCACGTCCTGCGCCACACCGCCCGGCCGCACGTACGCGTGGTTCATGCGCAGGCCGGTGATGGTCTCGAAGATGTCGAGGATGTACTCCCGCTCGCGGAAGCCGTACAACATGATCGAGATCGCGCCCAGTTCCATGCCGGTGGTGGCCAGCCAGACCAGGTGCGACGAGATCCGGTTGAGCTCCATCATCAGCACGCGGATCGTGGTGGCCCGCTCGGTGATGTCGTCGGTGATGCCGAGCAGCTTCTCGACCGCGAGGGCGTACGCCGTCTCGTTGAAGATCGGGGCGAGGTAGTCCATCCGGGTCACGAACGTCGAACCCTGGACCCAGTTGCGGTATTCGAGGTTCTTCTCGATGCCGGTGTGCAGGTAGCCGATGACCGAGCGGGCCTCGCGGACCGTCTCGCCCTCCAACTCCAGGATCAGCCGCAGCACGCCGTGCGTGGACGGGTGCTGCGGACCCATGTTGACGACGATCCGCTCGTCGTTGATCGGGTCGGTGCCCGAGACGATGGTGTCCCAGTCCCCACCGGTGACGGTGAAGACCCGACCCTCGTCGGTCTCGCGCTCGCTGGCGTAGTTCGACGTCGTCACTGGTACGACCTCCGCTCGCTCGGCGGCTGGATCTCCGCGCCCTTGTACTCGACGGGCACGCCGCCGAGTGGGTAGTCCTTACGCTGCGGGTGGCCCTCCCAGTCGTCCGGCATGAGGATCCGGGTCAGGTTGGGGTGGCCGTCGAAGACGATGCCGAACATGTCGTACGCCTCGCGCTCCTGCCAGTCCGCCGTCGGGTAGACGGCG
Organism: Micromonospora sp. DT15; assembly: GCF_049841475.1. Lineage (NCBI taxonomy): Bacteria > Bacillati > Actinomycetota > Actinomycetes > Micromonosporales > Micromonosporaceae > Micromonospora > Micromonospora sp. DT15. The sequence continues at coordinate 285,779 of NZ_JBNCKJ010000008.1, read as the reverse complement.
GTCACGCTGGGCAGGTGCGGGGCTTCGACGGAGACCGCGGCCTCCAGCCGGACCTGCCGCCGGTACGTCATCGAGGTGAGCAGGTACACCACGTGCAGCCGACGCTCGTCGGCGCCGAGGTAGTCCACACCGGACACCGAGGAGCACAGCTCGAAGCGCAGCGCCAGGTCGTCCCGCATCACCTGGCACACCTCGGCGATCCGCTCCGGGCGTACGTGCAGGGTCAGCTCACCCCGGTCGACCACCACCTTCTCGATGGCGTCGTTGAAGGCCGGGTACGCCTCCTCCAGCGCGTCGCGGACCTCGTCGAAGTAGCCCCCGTACGGCCGGGAGGCCTCTTCGATGGGCTGGCGCTGGCGGACCAGGCCGCCGTAGCCGGACACGTCGCCGGTGCCCTGGTTGCCGAACATGCCGCGCCCCGCCGGGCTGGCCGGCGGGTACTCCGCCGGGGCGGTGCTGCTGGCGCCGACCGGAGTGACCGGTACCGGCACCCCGCCGTCGTTTGGCTTGTCGGTGGGTGACGTCATTTCGGGCCTGCCTGCGGGTGGAGGTGGTTCTGAGCGTTCATCCAGTTCTCGATGCGCAGCTGCTCCTCGCGGCCCTCGCGGACCGCCCGGGTCCACTCGGCGCGCCGGGCCTTGTCGCTGCGGTACGAGGAGGGCATCGAGCCGTAGGGGACGATCGGAACGTCGCCGCGCTCCTGGCGGGCCGCCAGCATCTTGCGGCCGTTCGGGCCCAGCGGCTCATACATGATCTTCTCGCGGAGCTTGAGGATCGCGTCGATGAGCATCTCCGGCCGGGGCGGGCAGCCGGGCAGGTACATGTCGACCGGCACCACGTGGTCGACGCCCTGCACGATCGCGTAGTTGTTGAACATGCCGCCGCTGCTGGCGCAGACGCCCATCGAGAGCACCCAGCGCGGCTCGGCCATCTGGTCGTAGATCTGGCGCAGCACCGGGGCCATCTTCTGACTCACCCGGCCGGCCACGATCATCAGGTCGGCCTGCCGGGGCGACGCCCGGAAGACCTCCATGCCCCAGCGGCCCATGTCGTAGTGCGGACCACCGGCGGCCATCATCTCGATGGCGCAGCAGGCCAGGCCGAAGGTGGCGCCCCACACGGACGACTTCCGAGACCAGTTGACCAGCTTCTCCACCGAGGTGAGCAGGACGCCGGCGGGAAGCTTCTCCTCGATGCCCATCTGACGTTCCTTCCTCAGTCCCAGTCCAGGCCGCCGCGCCGCCACACGTAGGCGTACGCAACGAAGACCGCGACGATGAACAGGACCATCTCCACGAAGCCGAAGATCGGCAGAGCGTCGAACGAGACCGCCCAGGGGTAGAGGAAGATGATCTCGATGTCGAAGACGATGAAGAGCATCGCCGTCAGGTAGAACTTGATCGGGAACCGCCCGCCGCCGACCGGCTGCGGGCTGGGCTCGATGCCGCACTCGTAAGCCTCGAGTTTGGCCTTGTTGTAGCGACGGGGACCGGCGAAGCGGGCGGCGCCGACGGAAAACAGCGAGAACGCCGCGGCGAGGGCGAACAGCCCGATGATCGGTGCGTAAGGCGAGAGCGACATCGTTTTCTCCTGCTCGTCCTTCCCTGCCCTCGGTGCTTGACGAAAATCACACTATTCACGTCCCTCGCAGTGGCAGTCGGCGGGGGTCGATCTTTGTCGGCATCGGGGCCTTGACCAGCACCGATGCCGTCCTACTTATACGGCTGGGGCGGCCTTCGTCATCGCGTTGATGACCCGATCCATCGCGTCCCCGCCGCGCGGGTCGGTCAGGTTGGCCAACAGCTTGAGCACGAAACGCATCAGCGTCGGGTGTGGCATGCCGTGTTTGGTGGCGATCCGCATGATCTCGGGGCGGCCGATCAGTTTCACGAAGATGCCGCCCAGCCGGTAGTAGCCACCGAGCCGGGCCTTCAACTCGTTCGGGTACGCCAGCAGCGCGCGCTCGCGTTCCGGACCGGCCGGCCGGGCGAGGGCCTGGACCACGACCTCCGCGGCCAGTTCGCCGGACTCCATCGCGTACGCGATGCCCTCGCCGTTGAACGGGTTCACCATGCCGCCCGAGTCGCCGACCAGCAGCACTCCCCGGGTGTAGTGGGGCACCCGGTTGAAGCCCATCGGCAGCGCGGCACCGAGGATCGGGCCGTCGGCGTTGGTCTCGTCGGTCATCCCCCAGTCCTCGGGGGTGTTGGCGAGCCAGTCGGTCAGCAGCCGGCGGTAGTTGGTCTTGCCGAACGCCGAGGACGAGTTGAGCACGCCGAGCCCGACGTTGACCCGCCCGTCACCGAGGCCGAAGATCCAGCCGTACCCGGGCAGCAGGTTGTCACCGCTGTCCTTGCTGCGCAGCTCCAGCCAGGACTCCAGGTAGTTGTCCTCGTGCTTGGCCGGCGAGCGGTAGTAGCGGCGGACGGCGACACCGATCGGCCGGTCCTCCCGCTTGGCCAGCCCGAGCGCCAGCGGGAACCGGCCGGAGACGCCGTCCGCCGCGACGACCAGCGGGGCGTGGAAGGTGGTGGGCTCCTTGCCCGGCCCGACCTCCGCCTCGACGCCGGTGACGCGGCCATCGCCGTCGAGCACCGGGCCCAGCACGTTGACGCTGGTCCGAAGCTTCGCGCCGGCAGCCACCGCCCGCTGGGCGAGCAGGTCGTCGAAGTCCAGGCGCGTGCGCACCAGACCGTAGTTGGGGAAGCTGGCCAGCTCCGGCCAGTCCAGTTCGAGGCGCACCCCACCGCCGATGACCCGCAGGCCGCGGTTGTGCAGCCAGCCCGCCTCGGGCGAGGTGTCCACACCCATGCGGATGAGCTGGCGCACCGCGCGCGGGGTCAACCCGTCGCCGCAGACCTTCTCCCGGGGGAACTCGGTCTTCTCCAACAACAGCACCCGTACGCCGTGCCGGGCCAGGTGGTACGCAGTCGCTGATCCACCGGGACCGGCGCCCACGACAATGACGTCGGCGTCATGTTCCACCGCGGTCATCCGCGCCTCCTCCCGCACGCTCGTGAAATGCTTCACAAGCCAGACGGGACGAGTGTATGACCGGCGTCATACCAGCGCAGGATCAGGGGTACCTAACTCGCCGATGTGACACCTCACCGCCGTCCACAGCGGTCGAGTGTCAGGCCGGGCTGGAGGCGTCCAAGCCCGCATCGACCCGAATTGTCTCCGGTAGATGCTCGCGGAGCGCCCCACCCGCCGCCCGGTCCAGTGCCGCCAGAACCTCGGCGACCACCTGCCGGACCTCCACCGGGTCGGCCCCGGCCAACTGGCGCAACTGGGAGATGAGCTCGGCCGCGTCGTCGTCGGTCGCGGCCACCGGGTCCGCCGGGTCTGCTCCGGTCATGCGATCGAGCGTACCGGGCAAAGTGGACCAAGTCCGATATTTACGGAACCTGAATAATGTCCGTGCCGGTTGGTGCGGTCCGCCCGCTACTCGCGGATCCCCCGGTGCAGGGCCACCACGCCACCGGTCAGGTTGCGCCACGCCACGCGCCCCCACCCGGCCGCGGCCACCCGGCCGGCCAGCGCGGACTGCGCCGGCCAGGCGCGGACCGACTCGGCGAGATAGACGTACGCCTCGGGGTTGCTCGACACCGTGCGGGCCACCGCCGGCAGCGACCGCATCAGGTACGACAGGTAGACCGTCCGAAAGACCGGGTTGACCGGGGTGCTGAACTCGCAGACCACCAGCCGGCCGCCCGGCCGGGTCACCCGGGCCAGCTCACGCAGCGCCGCGTCGGTGTCGTTGACGTTGCGCAGCGCGAAGGAGATGGTCACCGCGTCGAAGCTCGCGTCGGCGAACGGCAGCCGCAGCGCGTCGCCCGCCAGCAGCGGCACCTCGGGCCGGGCCCGTTTGCCGGTATGCAACATGCCCAGGGACAGGTCGACCCCGACCGCGTACGCCCCGGACTGGGCCAGCTCGCGCGTCGAGACGCCGGTGCCCGCGCCCACGTCCAGCACCCGCTCGCCCGGCCGCAGCCCGAGCGCCGCCCGGGTGGCCCGCCGCCAGGAGCGATCCTGGCCCAGCGAGATCACCGTGTTGGTCAGGTCGTAACGCTCGGCCACGCCGTCGAACATCGCGGCGACCTCGTGCGGCTGCTTGTCCAGACTGGCGCGCTGGCCCTGCGGGGTACGGCTCACCCCCTCACTCTGCCAGCCGCCCGCCAACCGACGTTCGCTGGGTGGGCGGCCCGCCCCGTACGCGAAAGGGCGGGGTGGTCGCCCACCCCGCCCTCGCGTCGTACCCGCGTCCGTGACACCTCGGTCAGAACGCCTGCCGCCATCGCACCCGTCGCGGTCGCGCCGCTCGTGCGCGCCGCTGGTCAGGACACTGGTGTCAGTCGGTCGACTTCTCGTCCGTCGGCGAGACCAGGACCACCTTGCGGCGACGCGTGAGCACCAGCAGCGCCCCACCCACCAGCAGGATGATCACGCCGATGCCGCCGATCAGGCCAACCTGCACACCGGTCACCGGCAGGCCGCCACCGCCCGAGCCACCACCGGTGGAACCATCACCGGCACCCGGCGAGACGGTCGTGCCCGGCGTCGTCGTACCGCTGGGGATCGGCGTCGGAGTGGCAGTCGCGGTCGGGGTGACCGTCGGCGTCTGCGTTGCGGTCGGGGTCGGCCTAACCGTGGGCGTCTCGGTCGGGGTGACCGTCGGCGTCGGCGTCGCCGTGGGGGTGACCGTCGGCGTCGGGGTCGGCGGCGCCGTCGGCGTCTCGGTCGGGGTGACCGTCGGCGTCGGCGTCGGCGTCTCCGTCGGCGTCGGCGACTCGGTCGGAGTGACCGTCGGCGTCGGCGTCGCCGTCGGGGTGACCGTCGGCGTCGGCGTCGGCGACTCGGTCGGAGTGACCGTCGGCGTCGGGGTCGGCGACTCGGTCGGAGTGGCCGTCGGCGTGGGCGTCGGCGTCGGGTCGACGGTCTGGTCGACGAAGACGTCGAAGATCGCCTGGTTGTCGCCCTCGTCGACCTCGGTGAAGGCCTTCCGCTGGGCGGTGCTGGCCCGTCGTGGCTGCTCCTCGGGCTTGCCCGCTGCCGCGTCCAGGCCGTGCGCCACCAGCTCGCCGACCCGCAGCACGGGCTCGGTGACGTCCTTGCCGACTGTCACCTTGATGTCCGCGGTGTAGTAGTCACCGGGGCGGATCACCGCGCCGTCGTCCTGGCAGAGCGCCTGAACGACGCCGAACGTCTGCGTGGTGCACGTGTCGGGCAGGGTGTCGAAGGTGACGCCCGCCGGCAGGGTCAGCACGTAGGCGAGACCGGTGGCCTTGCGGCTGCCGTCGTTGTAGACGGCCCAGTCGACCGGCACCGTCTCGCCCGGCCGCACCGGCCGAAGGTCGGGGTCATCGCCGTTGACGCCGTTCAGCACGACGTTGGCGTTGACGTCCTGCACCCAACTGGTCAGGTCGTACCCGGGCTCGGTCACGGTGATGTCGTGCTCGACCTTGTTGTCTTCCTTGTTGGGGTCCTCGGTGGCCGAGCGGATGGTGACCACCAGGGTGCCCGCGGCGCCCTTGCCACCGGTGGAGAAGATCGGGATACCGAAGTCCTCGCTGGTGCCGGCGGCCAGGTCGCCGAGGCGGCAGGTGAACTTCTTGCCGTTCACCCGACAGCCGTCGGGCACCACGACCCGGACCTTGTTCGTCTTCAGCTTGCTGGTGTCCACCGTGTAACTGACACCCTTGGCGTCTTCCTCGCTCCGGCTGTTGTCGACGGAGAACTTGAACGGCTTGCTCTTGGCCTCCGTGACACCCTTGGCCAGGTTGTAGCTGAGCGGCACCAGAGCCAGATCGGCCTGCTCGGCCGCCAGCACTGGGGCGGCCACGGCGGCGATGCCGCCGGCCGCGAGCAGCGCCACGACGCTGGCGCGCACCAGCGTCGAGCGGTGGAACGCTGTCATCAGTCCCCCGGGGGGGTAGGGAAGGAAGAATGGTTGCGGAACGAGCGGACGCTATCGGAGGCCGATCTTCCACGCCAGCGGGCGGAGCCGTTTTCGTCCGTCCGGCCCAAGCTGCGCAGACAGTACGGGCGGGATGGTCACCCATCCCGCCCGTACTGCCGTGCGTTATATGAACGACCCGCAGCGGGCCGATGGAGGACAGCCTCTTCCGTCGACGGTGGCGACGAATATGAGCCGGGACGCTAGCCGCCGACGATCATCTCCACCAGCCCCAGACCGGAGAGGCTGACGCTGCGGCGGCGGGGACCACCCGTACCGCCGGGGTGACCCGGCGGGAGCATGAGCGTCGATCAGCCGAACGGCCGGGTGTCGACCGTCAGCTGACGTCCACCAGCGGCAGGGATCGGCCCGCGCCTCCGCCGGGCAGCGCGATCGAGGAGAAGTGCGAGACCACCCGCTCGTCGGTCGGGTCGTCGGCCGGCGTGTGGTGCACGGCGAGCCGGTTGTAGAGGGTGTCGCGCTGCGCGGGGATCCGGTCCGCCGAGCGGATCATGCCGATCAGCTCGTGCAGGTTGGAGCGGTGCCGGGCACCGGCGGAGGAGATGACGTTCTCCTCCAGCATGATCGACCCGAGGTCGTCCACGCCCATGTGCAGCGAAAGCTGCCCGACGTCCTTGCCGGTGGTCAACCAGGACGCCTGCAGGTGCGGCACGGTCTCGAAGAAGAGCCGGGCCACCGCGACCAGCCGCAGGTATTCCAGGGTGGTCGCCTGGGTGCGGCCCTTCAGGTGGTTGTTCTCCGGCTGGTACGTCCACGGAATGAACGACCGGAAACCGCCGGTGCGGTCCTGCACGTCACGGATCATGCGCAGGTGCTCGATCCGCTCGGCGTGCGTCTCGCCGGTGCCCATCATCATGGTGGCGGTCGACTCGATGCCCTGCCGGTGGGCCAGCTCCATGACCTCCAGCCAGCGCTCGCCCGACTCCTTGAGGGGGGCGATCGCCTTGCGGGGCCGCTCGGGCAGCATCTCCGCGCCGGCGCCGGCGATCGAGTCCAGGCCGGCGGTCTTGATCCGGGCGATGGCCTCGTCCAGGCTCACCCCGGAGACCTTGGCCATGTGCAGGATCTCGCTTGGGCCGATCGAGTGGATGACCAGCTGCGGGTACGCCTGCTTGACCGAGGAGAACAACTCCTCGTAGTACTCCACGCCGTAGTCCGGGTGGTGCCCGCCCTGGAGCATCACCTGGGTGGCGCCCAGCTCGACCGCCTCGCCGCAGCGGCGCAGGATCTCCTCGGTCGGGTGGGTCCACCCTTCCTTGTGCTTGGGCGCCCGGTAGAACGCGCAGAACTTGCACGCCGTCACGCAGACGTTCGTGTAGTTGATGTTGCGGTCGATCAGGTAGGTGACGACGTTGTCCGGGTAGCGCCGCCGGCGCACCGCGTCCGCCGCCTCGCCCAACGCGTGGAAGGGGGCCTCGGTGTAGAGCAGCAGCGCCTCCTCGGGCGTGATCCGCCCGCCGTCCGCACCGCGCTGCAGGATGTCGTCGATCTCCCGGCTCACCGTCACACCCCGAGCCTACGTCGCCCCCTCGCCTACCTCTCGACCCGGTGACATGGATGTGACCCAAGCCGGGTCTCTATTATATTTCAAGATCACATATAACTTGCTGATGCAGCCTTGACAAGATGTTCTGTCGAACGCGAACATTCTCTCCACGGCATCGACGTGCGGGAGAGGTGCGACATGAGCGAGATGGATACCGCTCCGGGCATTGCCGCCCGATGCCGGGCCGACGGCGGGCTAACGGAAGCAACCCTCGGCGAGTTACGGGGAGAGTTGGGCTACCGCAAGCTGGGCCGCTGGGTCCTGGTGGAGATCGCCGACAGGCTCAGGGCGACCGGCCTGGGCTTCTTCCCTCCGGAACGTCTCGACGCCGAACTCAACACTGAGCCACGCCAGTCGCAGACGGTGTGGATCTACGTTCGAGACGGGGGATCCCGGGCACGTGTGATCGACGCTGTGCTTCAGCCTGACAGCTGCGACGTTCGGGCAGAACTCGACGCCATCGACACCAAGCACCTCGAAGCGCTGACTCCCCAACAGAGGCTTGACCGGATCCGGGACATCGTCAACGCCTGACCCGAGCCCTTTGGCCGCCAGAGGAAGGGACCGCGCGCGATGAACGCGCATGTCTTCGTGGACGAAACCAAGGAGCGAGGGCTTCTCGTCGCGGCTGCGGTCGTACTGCCGGCTGACCTGGCTGCTGCCCGGCGGACCATCCGCGACCTGATTCTCCCGGGTCAGCGCCGAATCCACTTTCACAAGGAGAGAGACGATCGACGCCGGCAGATAGTTGCTGCTGTCGTCACGCTGTCTGCTTACGCGGTGATCTTCGATGCGAAGAGACACCGTGACCCGAGGGCGGCACGCGAGGCCTGCCTCATCGAGCTCGTGGAGCACGCAGCGAAGATAGGCGCTGGACGCCTTGTTCTGGAACGTGATGATTCGACGTTGCAAGCCGACCAGCGTCTGCTCTTCGAGCAGGTGAGAAAGTCGGGAATCTCGAGGACCCTTCGTTACGACCACCTGCGAGCGCACGAGGAGTGCCTGCTGGCCATTCCCGACGCACTAGCCTGGTGCTGGGCCAAGGGTGGCCGATGGAAGACATCCGTGCAACGGATCGTCAGTGAGTCTCGGCAGGTCTGACAACGCCCAACACGCGAGACCCGGCCCACCCACCGTCCGGAAGGCTGCCGGGTCCACTTCCAAGAAGCTAATGCTCCTGGCAGTTGCAGGCTACCTCTGCCCGTCTCCGACGGGCAAGGAATTGGGCCGTTCCGTGGAACACCCAACGGCGAGTCTCACAAGAGAGGCTGTCCACCCGCTCAGGCAGCTCTCTCTGAAGAACTCTCAGGCGTCGTAGTCGACAGTGAGCTTGTCGGTGGTCGGGCTGGACTGGCAGGTCAGCACGTAGCCGGCGGCCAATTCGTCGGGCTCCAGCGCGTAGTTGCGGGCCATCGTGACCGCGCCGTCCACGACCTTCGCCTTGCAGGTCGAGCAGACGCCACCCTTGCAGGCGTACGGCAGCTCACCCCGCACCTTCAGCGCGGCGTCCAGCACCCGTTCCTCGCGACCCATGGTGAAGCTCGACGACCGGCCGTCCAGCACGATGGTCACCTCGGCCCCGGCACCCGCCTGGTCGACGGGTCGGCGCACCGGCTCCGGTGGCGTGTCGACATGGAACAGCTCGGTGTGCACCGCCGACTCGGGCAGCCCACGTGCGGTCAGCACGTCCCGGACGTCGACCACCATGCCGTACGGGCCGCAGAGGAACCACTCCTCGATCAGGTCGCCCGGCACGATGGTGCCCAGCAACCGGCCCAGCCGCTCGGCGTCGATCCGACCGGAGAGCAGCGGCGACTCCCCCTGTTCCCGGGAGAGGACGTGCACCAGGTGCAGCCGGGTGGGGTAACGGTCCTTCAGGTCGGCCAGTTCCTCGGCGAACATCACGGTGTTCGCCGTGCGGTTGCCGTACACCAGGGTGAAGGTGCTGGCCGGCTCGACGGCCAGGGCGGTCGCGACCAGCCCGAGCACCGGGGTGATGCCGGAGCCGGCGACGACCGCGCCGTAGTGCCGCGCCCGGCCCGGCGCGAACGCCGTGGTGAAGGTGCCCAGCGGCGGCAGCACCTCCACGGTGTCGCCACCGCGTAGCGCCCCGCACGCGAACGCCGAGAAGGCGCCGCCGGGGATCTCCCGCACCCCGATCCGCAACCGGCCGTGCCGGGCGAGGTCGTCGGGGGTGGAGCAGATCGAGTACGACCGGCGCACGTCCGTGCCGTCCTCCGCGGCTCGCCGCACGGTGAGGTGCTGGCCGGCGCGGAACGCGAAGGTTTCCCGCAGTTCCTCGGGTACGGCGAAGGTCACCGCCACGGAGTCGTCGGTGAGCCGGTCGACGGCGGCGACGGACAACGGGTGGAAGACCGGCCGGCGGCGAACCGGGCGGGTGATGGTGACAGTCACAGCGCCTTCAGGTGGTCGAAGGGTTCGGAACAGGAACGGCACCGCCACAACGCCTTGCACGCTGTGGAACCGAACCGGCTGACCTGCTCGGTCTCGGGTGAACCGCACTGCGGGCAGCGGACCGCGAGCGTCAGGGACACGACGCCGGCGGCGGGCACCGGGGCCGGCGGGGCGATCCCGGCGGCGGCGAGCTTGGCCCGCCCACCCTCGGAGATCCAGTCGGTGCTCCACGGTGGGCTGTAGACGGTCTGGACCTGCGCGTCCGGGTGGCCGGCGGCGGCGAGCGCGCGGCGGATGTCGGCCCGGATCACGTCCATCGCCGGGCAGCCGGTGTAGGTCGGGGTGATGGTGACGGTCACCCGGCCACTGGCCGGATCCTCCTCGACCGCCCGCAGGATGCCCAGCTCGTCGATGGTGATGACCCGGATCTCCGGGTCCACGACGCTGGCGGCGGCCTCCCGTGCGCTCGCCCTGCCGGCGCGGTCAGCGATTGCCGGGCTCGCGCTCGGCGCGCTCACCACTTCGCTCCGGGGTGGGCGCGGTGCAGCACCTGCATCTCGGCGAGCAGGTAGGCCAGGTGCTCGGTGTGCACACCGGCCCGCCCACCGGCCGGGGCCCAGGAACCGCCCGGCTGGGTGAGCGTCGCCTCGGCCAGCACCGGGCCGACGACCTCATCGAACGAGGACCGCAGGGTGGCCGGATCGACCGGAGCCGCCGGGTCTGCGGCGAACAGCTCGTGGGTGTACGGCCACACCTGGTCGACGGCAGCCTGCATCCGACGATGCGACTCCTCGGTGCCGTCACCGAGCCGCTTCACCCACAGCGCGCCGTGGTCCAGGTGGTACGCCGACTCCTTGCGCGCCTTCGCGCCGATCGCGGCCAACCGCTCGTCCGCGCAGCCGGCCAGCGCCGTGTACAACGGCAGTTGGTACGCCGCCAGGAAGAACAGCTTCGCCATCGTCACCGCGAAGTCGTCGTTGGGCAGCTCGACCAGTAGCGCGTTGCGGAACTCGCGGTCGTCGCGCAGGTACGCCAGCGCGTCCTCGTCGCGGCCGGCGCCCTCCAACTCGCCGGCGTACGACAGCAGCAGCCGCGCCGCCCCGAGCTGGTCGAGGGCGATGTTCGCGAGCGCGATGTCCTCTTCCATCTCCGGCGCGCGGGTGGTCCACTCGGCCAGCCGCTGGGCTGCGATCAACGCGTCGTCGGCGAGCGAGAGGGTGAAGTCGAAGGGCCCGTTCACGCCGTCACCTCGCTGCGCTCGGCGACGACGCGAAGCGCCACGTTGCTGTGCTGGCTGGTTCGCTCGCTCCGCTCGCTCACAGGTGGGCCACCCCGTCCGGCACCTCGTAGAAGGTGGGATGGCGGTAGACCTTGTCGGCGGCCGGGTCGAAGAAGGCGTCCTTCTCGTCCGGGCTGGACGCGGTGATCGCACCGGCCGGCACCACCCAGATCGACACGCCCTCCTGGCGGCGGGTGTAGAGGTCCCGGGCGTTGCGCAGGGCAAGCTCGGCGTCGGGCGCGTGCAGGCTGCCGACGTGCGTGTGCGACAGCCCACGCCGGGCCCGCACGAAGACCTCCCACAAAGGCGAATGACTCGTCATGCCGGGTTGTCCGGCTTGCTCGCTACGCTCGCTCACGCGGCCACCGTCTCCTTCTGTCCCGCCCGCTTCGCGGCGTACGCCGCGGCGGCCTCGCGTACCCAGGAGCCGTCGGCGTGCGCGGCCCGGCGGTGGGCCATCCGCTCCCGGTTGCACGGCCCGTCGCCCGAGATCACCTGCTTCAGCTCGTCATAGTCCGGCTGGGTGTAGTCGTACGCCTGCCGCTCGTCGTTCCAGCGCAGGTCAGCATCGGGGATGCGCAGCCCGAGGATCTCGGCCTGCTGGACGCACATGTCGACGAAGCGTTGGCGCAGATCGTCGTTCGAGAAGCGCTTGATCTTCCAGGCCATCGACTGGGCGGAGTGCGTGGAGTCGCCGTCCGGCGGGCCGAACATGGCCAGCGACGGGTACCACCAACGGTCCACCGCGTCCTGGGCCATCGCCTGCTGCGCGGGGGTGCCGTGCGCCAGGGTGTGCAGGATCTCGTAGCCCTGCCGCTGGTGGAACGACTCCTCCTTGCAGACCCGGATCATCGCGCGGGCGTACGGGCCGTAGGAGCAGCGGCAGAGCGGGACCTGGTTGACGATCGCCGCGCCGTCCACCAACCACCCGATGGCACCCACGTCGGCCCAGCTCAGAGTGGGGTAGTTGAAGATCGAGCTGTACTTCTGGCGGCCGTCGAGCAGCAGCTGGACCAGCTCGTCGCGGCTGATGCCGAGGGTCTCGGCGGCAGCGTAGAGGTAGAGGCCGTGACCCGCCTCGTCCTGCACCTTGGCCAGCAGGATCGCCTTGCGCTTGAGCGACGGCGCCCGACTGATCCAGTTGCCCTCCGGCTGCATGCCGATGATCTCGGAGTGGGCGTGCTGGGCGATCTGCCGGATCAGCGTCCGCCGGTACGCGTCGGGCATCCAGTCGCGGGGCTCGACCTTCTGCTCGGCGTCGACGACCTCCGCGAAGTACGCCGCCAGGTCCTCGTCCGGCGCGGGTCCGCCACGCCGCCCGCGCGCCGCCGCTGCGCGCAGCTCGGCCTCGGCGGCCTCGACCTCGCCCAGCAGGCCGCCGGGCGCCTCGTCGGTGGCGCCGTCCGGGGCAAAGAAGTCGTTGCCATACATGAGGCTAAGTGTTACAGCTTGCGCCTCGTTGCACCAGGGGGTGTAACAGGAATCCGGGCATCCCATCTGTGAGCGGATGAGCGCTTTGCGCTACCTGGTGACCGCTGCGTCGCCGTGACCTAGGCCACGAAACAAAGATGAATCACTGCAAAAACCTCATACCGGCCCCATATCCCGCCTTTATCCCAGGTTGCCTAGTGTCGAACCCTGGCGGTCCGTCGGTCCGGACGTAGACTTCTGCCGGACAACCGATCGGCTGCCGACGTCGACATCTCCACAGAGGCCACCTCCCCCGGCCTCGGCGATCGCACCCGACTCGTCCCGACGACAAGCCGGTCCCCCCGGCCCTGACACCTGGAGTTCACCCACTCATGCGATCTCGCGTGACCCTGGTGCTCGCCATCACGGCGGTCGTGCTCGGCGGCGTCCTACTGGTCCCCACCGCGTACGCCCGGCTCGCCAGCGACAACAGCGGCGGAGGCGGTGGAGGCGGCACGTCGAGCGTGGCCGCGCCCGCGCCCACTCCACCACCGCCGCCCACCCTGGCCGCCGGCCCGGTGTCGGTGAGCTTCAAGGGTGAGTTCTTCTCGTGGGCCCTGCTGGACCGGAAGACGGGCAAGATCTCCGGGTCGCCGAACATGACCGCGACCAGCTCCACCGAGTCGATGATCAAGGCGTGGATCGTCTCCGACTACCTGCGACAGCTCGGCGACAGGGAGCCGCCCGCAGCGTTGAAGGAGGCGGCTCGACTCGCCATCATCGACAGCAACGACGGAGCGGCCAACAAGGTCCACGCCGCTGCGGGTGGCTCCTACAAGCCCTCGTCCAGCAGCGTCCCCGACGCGGTGATCCAGCGGGCGATCAAGATCTGTGGGCTGACCGACACCAAGCGCGGCAACGTCAAGCCGTACACCGGCTTCTGGAGTTTCACCCGGATGTCCCCCCGCGACGCGGCTCGCGTCGGCGACTGCATCGCCGACGGTAAGGCTGCCGGCCCGAAGTGGACCAAGTGGGTGTTGGACCAGATGAGCAAGGTGAGGGGCACCACCGCGGCCAAGGACCAGAAACCCTCGTCCGGTGGTGGCCGCTGGGGGATCATCGACGGTCTACCCAAGTCGATCACCTCCCAGGGCCCGGTCAGCATCAAGAACGGCTGGACCCCCATCTACGGCGACGGCGACTGGCACGTCAACTGCCTCGCCGTCACCAGCAAGTGGAGCCTCGCGGTGATGCTGCGCTACCCGATCAGGACCGGTCTGGACTACGGCGCGAAGGTCTGCGCCAGTGTGGCCACCCAACTGGTCACCCCGCAGCCGGGCGCCGCGCTCAAGGTGCCGCAGCAGCCGGTCGGAAAGCTCTGATGGCCGGCAACCGCCGAGTCGACCGCCGCAACGGCGGCGAGGCCTCCCCGGTTCGGCTGATCGCCGTCGCGGTCATCCTCATCGGGCTGGTCCTGGTGTCGCTGCGACTGCTGCCCGGGTCGCCGTTCGAGTCGTCCGCCGCGGCCCAGTGGGGCGACGCGGGCTCCGGCACCAGCGACCGCCCCACCGGCTCCGGCACCGACCGCAGCGCCCGCCAGCCGTCCTCGCCGTCGCCGAAGCCCAGCCCGTCGCTGGAGCCGCTGCCGTTCGTTGCCAAGGACCTCGACCTGAACATCGAGGGCTGGTATTCCTGGAGCGTCCTCGACCGCCGAACCGGAAAGATCATCGGTTCGAAGAACATGGGCGAGACCAGCACGACCGCCTCGATGATCAAGGCCTGGATCGTCGCCGACTACCTGCGTCGCGCGGCCGACGCCGGCCAGACCCCGAGCGACGCGAAGCTCGCCGACGCGACGCGGATCATCCGGGACAGCGACAACACCCGGGCCGAACAGTTCTACAACCAGGTCGACCGGGAAGCGTCGATCAAGCGGCTCATCTCCATGTGCAAACTGACCGACAGCAGCGTCGCCCCCGACAAGGGTTGGAGCCGGACGGCGCTCTCCCCCCGGGACACTGCCCGAATGGGCAACTGCATCGTCACCGGCACCGCCGCCGGGCCGAAGTGGACCAAGTGGCTGCTCAACGAGATGAAACTGGTTCGCGGAGCCGGCGACTTCGGTATCCGCAAGGCCTTCCCGGCCTCCGAGCAGAAGAAGATCGCCATCAAGAACGGGTGGATCGACCGGACCAAGGAGCAGGAGATGCACATCAACTGCCTGGCCATCGGTGACACCTGGACGATGGGCGTGATGGTCAAATACCCGATCAACATGGGCTACGACTACGGCATGAAGAACTGCGAGAAGATCACCGAGGCGCTGCTCCGCCCCGGCACCTGAGCTGCCTGGCAGCTCGCCGCTTTGCGCGGCCCGGCTGGCAGCTCGGCGCTCTGCCGGGCCCGGCTTGGCGGCGGTCAGCCGGCGAAGAACTCCGGGCCGCCGTCCGGCAGCGCCGGGGCCTCGCCGATGGCGGCGGCCTGACGGGCCCACTCGCGCAGCCCGGTGACCTGCCGCTCGCCGAGGGAAAAGTCGAGAGTCCGGAAGTACGTGGCCAGCGTCTCCGCGTCGAAGGCCTCCCAGCGGGCAGCCGCCTCGGCGACCTGGTCCAACTCGGCCAGGCAGAGATCCCGCGAGCGCAGGAAGGCCTCGTGCACCTCCTTCACCAGGCCCGGGTGGGCGGCGGCGAAGTCGCGGCGGACCGCCCAGACGGCGAAGACCATCGGCAGCCCGGTCCATTCCCGCCACGCCTGCCCGAGGTCGGTGACAGTGAGGCCCTTCTGCGGTGCCTCGTAGTACGCCCGCAGCGCCACGTCCCCGATCAGCACGGCCGCGTCGGCCTCCAGCAGCATCTGGGTCAGGTCCGGCGGGCAGCGGAAGTACTCGGGTCGCACGTTGTACTGCTCGGCGAGTAGCAGCTGGGCCGTCATCACCCCGGTCCGCGATGTCGAGCCGAGCGCCACCCGGGCGCCGTCCAGCTCGGCGAGCGGCCGGGTGGAGACCATGTTGACCGAGAGCACCGGCCCGTCACTGCCCACCGCCAGGTCCGGCAGGAGCAGCAACTCGTCGGCGTGCTTCAGATACTCCAACAGCGTGATCGGGCCGATGTCGAGGTCTCCGGCGACCAGCGCCGCGCTCAACCGGTCCGGCGAGTCCTTGTGCAGGTCGACGTCGAGCAGGGCACCGGAGCGCATCAGACCCCAGTAGATCGGCAGGCAGTTCAGGAACTGGATGTGCCCGACCCGCGGGCGTGCGATGCGCTCAGCCATGGCCCGACCGTATCCCCGGCCGCCGGCTCCGGCTCGGCGGGCCGGCCCGGAGTGGCCAAGCCCGCACTTGACGACCGTCGTGCCGCCCGGGCCAAGACCGGCACGAAGGCCAGCACCACCAGCAGCCCGACCACACCGGCACCGGCGATCAGCGGCCGAGGCGGAACGACCGCGAGCAACGCCCCGCCGATCAGAAAGCCCGCCATCGAGCCACCCTGCACCGCCGCGCCGTAGCTGGCGTACGCCCGCGCGCGCATCGCCTCCGGTACCCGCCGAGCGGTGAGCAGGTTGGCGAAGACGTTCTCGCCACCGTTGGCCGCACCACCCACCAGCCAGAGCGGCACCAGCACACCTGCCGCCGGCACCGTCGCCGCCAGCAACACCATCAGGCTGCACACGGCCAGAGTGGCCAGCACCCCCCGTACCAACGCGCCGTCGTCGTCGAGCCGCCTGGCAAGTCGTACGGCGAGCCAGGTCCCCGGCAGCATGCCGGCCATCCATGCGGCGCTGACCAGGCCGTACGTGGTCGCCGAGCCTCCCAGGGTCTCCCGGGCCACCGCGCGTCGGCCGCGCCGTCCCTGCCGTCTCTGACGCAGCAAGCCGCGTGTCCCCGTGATCGACTCGGCTTCCTGGAAACCGGGGCGTTGCACCAGCCCAGAGACCGCGACTTCCTGAAAGCCGAGTCGATCACCGGCGTGGCGGCGGTCAACGCATGAGAAGCGCGGGGCGGGGCGTGATCGCCCAGCGACAGCCGACCGGGCGACACGCCGTCTCGGACGGGTGGTCGCGTCGGTAATTCGATGGCTGTGGCGGGTTGGGAAGCGTAGGGTTGCAGGCCGCTTGACGGCCGAGGTGAGCTGCACCGGAACGGACGTCTTCGCGCCGGGCGGCCGGCCATCCGCCCCCGGACACGCGAGCGCGCAGCAGATGTGAACGATGGGACGTCAGCATGCCCGCACTTGACACCGACACCGATACCGGCCTCGACGCGGACCTGGCCGCCGAACGCGCACACCTCAGCACCTCGCGGGCGGCACTGGGTCGGATGCGGGAGCGGGCCGAGTCTCTCTTCGCCACCGGTGACCAGGTGGCCGGCGACGCGTACGCGGCCGAGACGCTCGGCCGCACCCTGGCCCGCCGGGTCGCCGAGCTGGCCGACGACCCGACCACCCCGCTCTTCTTCGGCCGCCTCGACTTCGCCGGCGCCCCCGACAACAGCACCACCGACACCAGGACCACAGCCGGCAGGCCCGCCAGCGAGCCGACCTCGCCTGACGTCAGCGGCGATCATCACGGTCGGCGGTATCACGTGGGGCGGCGGCATGTCACCGATGATCGTGGTGAGCCGTTGGTGCTGGACTGGCGGGCACCGGTCTCCCGGTCGTTCTACCGGGCCAGTGTGCGGGATCCGCAGGGGGTGGCGGTTCGGCGACGGTTCGGGTTCAGCAATGGTGTGCTGACGAGCTTCGAGGATGAGCGGCTGGATCGGGGCGAAGAGCTCGGTACGACCAGTCGGATCCTCACCGCCGAGATCGAGCGTCCACGCGTCGGGCCGATGCGGGACATCGTCGCCACCATTCAGCCGGAGCAGGACGAACTGGTCCGGGCTGATCTCGCCGACTCGATCTGTGTGCAGGGCGCGCCGGGTACGGGGAAGACGGCTGTCGGTCTGCACCGGGCCGCGTACCTGCTCTACCTGCATCGGGAGCGGTTGCGGCGGGCGGGTGTGTTGATCGTCGGGCCGAACCGGGCGTTCCTGTCGTATATCGCGGCGGTGCTGCCGGCGCTCGGTGAGGTCGAGGTCGAGCAGGCCACCGTGGAGGAGTTGATTTCCCGGGTGGCGGTTCGGGCGGTCGAGGCGCCGGGGGTGGCCGCGCTCAAACACGACGTGCGGATGGCGAGCGTGCTGCGACGCGCCGTGCAGGCGCAGATCGGCACTCCGACCGAGTCGATCACCGTGTCGGACGGCTCGTTCCGCTGGCGCATCGGGGTGGAGCCGTTGCACCGGATCGTCGAGGAGACCCGCCGGGAGGGGCTGCCGTACGGCACGGGTCGGGAACGTGTCCAGGCGCGGGTGGTGAGTCTGCTGCAACGGCAGGCCGAGGCGCGGCGTGCGGAGTCGCCCAGCGATGCCTGGCTGCGCCGGATGAGCCGCTGCCGGCCGGTGCTCGACTTCCTGGACGCGGTCTGGCCGTCACTCACCCCGGAAGGGCTGGTGCACGGCCTGTTCTCCGATCCGGACCGGCTCGCCGCCGCAGCGGACGGGCTGCTCAGCGACGCTGAGCAGGCGCAGTTGACGTGGGTGAAGCCGGCCCGCACGCCGAAGGCGACCCGTTGGACCGCTGCCGACGCGGTGCTGATCGACGAGGCGACCGGGCTGCTGGAACGGCTCTCCGGGTTCGGGCACGTGGTGGTGGACGAGGCGCAGGACCTCTCCCCGATGCAGTGTCGGGCCATCGCTCGGCGCAGTGAGCACGGCTCGGTCACGCTCCTCGGTGACCTCGCCCAGGGCACCGCGCCGTGGGCGGCGACGGACTGGAGGGAATCTCTCGCCCATCTAGGCAAGCCGGACGCGGTGGTGGTCCCGTTGACCATCGGGTTCCGGGTGCCCGCCGTAGTCGTCGCATTCGCGAACCTGCTGCTCCCGGCGCTCGCGGTGGACGTACCGCCGGCTGAGTCGCTGCGCCACGACGGCGGCCTGGACGTGCGTACGGTGACCGACCTGACCTCGGCGACGGTGGCCGAGGTGCGTGCGGCGCTCGCGCACGACGGATCGGTCGGGGTGATCGCCGCGGACGACGCGGTCGACAGCCTGCGCGCGGCGCTGGCCGAGGCCGGTGTCGAGACCGCGACCGCCGACGACGTGGCGGCCGCGGAGCGGGTCACGGTGGTGCCGGCGACGCTGGTCAAGGGCCTGGAGTACGACCATGTGGTGGTGGTCGAGCCCGCCGCGATCGTCGCGGCCGAGCCGCGCGGGCTGCACCGGTTGTACGTGGTGCTCACCCGGGCGGTGTCCCGGCTGGCGGTGCTGCACGTTGCGCCGCTGCCCGCCCCGCTCGACGGTGGCTCAGCCAGCTGACAGGGCTGCCGCGACCTCCCGCAGCGGACGGCTGGAGTCGGCCAGCGGCACGTGGAACGACAGCCACGACCCGTCGGCGAAGTCGATCCGCAGCCGTTTCCAGTTCAACCGGTACCTGCCGACCCGGGCGGCGACGGTCGTGCGCGGGACGGACCCGAGCAGTTCGATGTCGGCCTGCGCCTGTTCGTCAGCCGTCGAGCTGGAGAGCAGGCCGACGGGTGCTGTCGCGCCGAGCAGCAGCCGCTGGTCGGTGACCCCCAGCACGAGGGTCCGGAGGCCGGGGCCCTTCGCCGCCGCGGTCAGAGCGTGGTGCAGCACGGATGCCTGGGAATCCGGGTCGCCTCGACCTCCGATACCGAAGAAGAGCCAGTCGACCGCGTTGTCTGCCCGGCCGAAGGTGATGTTCGGGGACAGCACGTTGAGCAGGACACCCAGGAAGCCCGGCCCACCCGTGGCGGGTGGGGCCGACGGCTGCGAAGGAGGCGCCGGCGTCAGCCCGCCGCCCGCCCGCACCTGGGCCACCGCGCGCACCTGCTCCCCGGCCGCCAGCAGTCGGGTGATCCCCTCGACGTACCGTGCCTGGCTCCCCTCGGTGGTCATCAGTGTCCCTCGTAGTCGGTGGACCGGCGCGGGCCGGCGCCTGCGTCGCCGATGACCTCCCCGACCAACTCCCGGACGCGGGCCGCGGCGGCTTCCTGCGCCCGGTTGGCGGCTGCGGTGAACTCCTCGGCCAGGCTGTAGGAGTCCAGTCGCATCGCCCGCGCGTTCAGCTCCGAAGAAAGGATCTTGCCGTCGGCCGCGGCGGTGACTCGCACCAGACCAGAGTCGCTCACACCCTCGGCGCTGGTCTGCTCCAGCTCCGCCATCCGATCGGCGAGTTGCCGTTGCCATCCGTCGAGGTTGCGAGCCAGCGCCTCAATGCGGTCCAGGGCGGGGAAGGTCATGGCTGCCTCTCAGTTCACGATGGAGTCGAAGACATTCTGCACACCCGCGGTATACGGGCCCAGGTCCTCGCTGTACGTGCCGTCCACCAGGTAGTTGCGGTCCTTCTGCCCGTCGGAGATGTCGTGCAGGCCCACGCCGGTGTCCAGCAGAGCGCCGCCGAACCCGGGGATGTTGACCGGCGAGACCTGGTTGATGACGAACTTGCCCGGGAAGAGGGTCTTGAACTTCTCGACCTGGAAGGCACGCCCCTCGGGCGTCCAGCCGCCCTTGCTGAGCAGCTTGTACTGCTTCTTTCGCTTCTTGATCTCCATGACGGTCTCCGCGTACTTGCGGAGCTGCCCGGCGACCTTGCCCAGCCGGGCGGCGAGGCGGGTGAGCACCTCGGCGAACCGAGCGACGATCTTGACCATCCGACCCACCGTGGTGGCCAGCCGGGCCAGCACCCGGACCACCGTGGCGGCCAACGAGACGCCGGCGCTCAGCGCCGCGGCCACCGCCGCGATGATCACCTCGGTGAGGAACCAGAGCAGGAACTCAAGGATCAGCTCGACCAGCAGATTGAACGCGTCCACCGCCGCGTTCGCCGCCTCGACCAGCACGTCCTTGGTGCCGTCGAGCCCCTGGGCCAGCTCCTCGATCGCCGCCTCGACCGACTCCATGGAGGCGTGGAAGCCCTCGGCCGCGTCGCCCGACCAGGCGCCACGCAGGCGGGCCCGGTCGGCGATCTGGTCACCGGCGATCTCCCGTACCGCCGCGCCAGTGTCCAGGCAGAGCTGCGCGGCCCGCATCAGGTCGTCCGGTTCGCCGGCGACCAGCTCCAACAGCTGCTCGAACGGCCAGAGCACCGCGTTGGAGAGCGGCTTGAAGGGCTCGGGCGTGCCCGAGACGATCTGCTCGAAGTAGGTCTTGTTGCGCTGCAACGCCTCGGTGCTCACGCCGGCACCGAACCGGTCGGAGCGCCGTTGCCACCCGACCAGGGGCCGGGTGCGATGAGGTCGGGAGCGGGCGGGCGGCCGGGCACGAAGAGGTCGGTGTTGGCCACGTCGGTGCCGGTGTAGGCAGCGGCGGTGTCGGTGAGCCCCTCGGCGATGTCCGCCATCATCTCGGCGCCGTCGGCCAGCCCTTGAAGGCACGCCTCGAACTGCTCGGCGTACGTCGCCGCGAGGTTGAAGGACGCCGGCATCACCCCGAAGGCGTGCCGTGGCACGTGCCCGTCGCCGAAGGCGCGGTGCAGTTCGCGGAAACGGGCCGCCCGATCCTTGGACCCGGCGGCGAACGCCGTCAGAGCCTCCGGCTGGACCTCCAGCTCATTGCTCGGGCTTGACACGAACCCTCCCCTGTGGCCTGTGCGACGGATCAGTCGTCACGACTGAACCACCATAGGCAATGCTCGCCGGCATCGGGGGGTCCCGTCGGTGATGACGGGGTCACCCCGCTCGACTTTGTGTCGTAAAGTAGTTTGCGTGGACCTCGACGATGATTCACCACCCTCTGACGCCGCGGCGGCGCTCCGGCTGATCCAGGACCAGCGGTCAGCGACGGCACGCCAGCTCGACCCCGACGCCCGCCTGCTCTACTGGCCGTGGGGTGTCGCCTGGCTTGTCGGTTTCGGGCTGTTCTTCCTGCGATTCCCCCCGGATGAGCGGGCGCTGGTCGCACTGCCGAGCTGGCTGCCGCTGACCGTCCTCTTCGTACTGCTCGCGGCCGCCGGAGCGACCCAGGCGGTGGTCAGCATGCGGGCCTACGGCCAGGTGACCGGCGACTCCGCCCGGCGCGGCAAGTGGTACGGGTACGCCTGGGCGCTCGGAACGGTCAGCGTCTACGCGGGGCTGGGCCGGATCTCCGAACACCTGCCGCACGACCTGGCGGCGCTGCTCTGGTCGGCGACCGCCGTCGGGCTGACCGGTGCGCTGCACATGGCCGGCGGGGCGGTCTGGCTGGACCAGGACCTGTTCCGGCTGGGCGTCTGGATCAGCGTGATCAACCTGGTCGGGGCGTTCGCCGGGCCGGGCTGGCACCCGCTCATCGTGGCGTTGGCCGGCGGCGGCGGAATGCTGGTGGCCGGCGCGATCGCCCGGCGGCGGCAGCGACAGCGACAGCAGCCGTGACCGAGCTGGATCCGGTCATCCACGCGCAGGCCCGGCTGCGGGTCGTCGCCAGCCTCTCCGCTCTCAACGTCAACGACAAGATCGCGTTCCCCCGCCTGCAGGAGCTGCTCGCGATGACCGCCGGCAACCTCTCGGTGCACCTGCGCAAACTCGAGGACGCCGGCTACGTGGAGATCAGCAAGACCCATCGTGGACGCACTCCGATGACCCTGGTCGGGCTCAGCCGGCGAGGTCGGCTGGCGTTCGAGGAGTACACCGAAGCAATCCGCGCCCTGCTCGATCCCACCCCGTCGAAGGAGCAGCCATGACCCTCGCCCGCGCCGACCAGGCCAGCCGCCGGTACGGCGACGTCCTCGCGCTCGACCGTGTCGACCTGGAAGTCCAAGCCGGTGAGCTGGTCGGCCTGCTCGGGCCGAACGGCGCCGGCAAGAGCACCCTGATGAAACTGCTGACGGGCCTGCGCCGCCCCAGCTCGGGGCGCGTCGAGCTGTTCGGGGGCGACCCCCGCGACCCGGCGAGCCGGCGACAGATCGGGGTCACGATGCAGGAGACCGGCCCGCCCAGCACACTGCGCGTCGGCGAGGTCGTCGACTTCGTCTCGGCGCACTACCCCGACCCGGTGCCCCGGGCGGAGTTGCTCGACCGCTTCGGCCTCGCCGACCTGACCCGACGGCAGACCGGTGGGCTCTCCGGCGGGCAACGCCGCAGGTTGGCGGTGGCGTTGGCGTTCGTCGGCCGACCCCGGTTGGTGCTGCTCGACGAACCGACCACGGGCCTGGACGTTGCCGCCCGGCGCACCCTCTGGGACGCGATCCGGGCATTCCACGACGACGGCGGGACCGTGTTGCTCAGCAGCCACTACCTGGAGGAGGTGGAGGCACTCGCCCACCGGGTGGTGGTCATCGGGCAGGGCCGGGTGCTCGCCGACGACACAGTGGACGCGGTGCGCGGCATCGTGGGCGTACGCCGGGTCAGCCTGGTCGCCGACGACCTGCCCGACCTGCCGGGGGTGGTGCGCACCGAACGGGTCGACGGTCGGCTGCACCTGCTCACCACCGACGCCGACGAACTGGTCCGAGCGCTTGTCACGGCCCGGACCCCGTTCACCGACCTGGAGGTACGACCCACCTCGCTGGAGGAGGCGTTCCTCGCCATCACCAGCGGCGACGCGCCCACCGGGGACGCGCCCACCGGCGCCGGGCGACCCACCGCCGCTGCCGGCGGCCTACCCACCACCGTCTGAGGAGGCGACAGTGCAGCTCGCCCTGGTCCACGCCCGCTACCAACTCCTGGAGATCATCCGGATTCCGGTGGCCGTCTTCGGCAGCGCCTTCTTCCCGGCCGCCTCCATGATCTTCTTCGTGGTGCCGTTCGCCGGTGACGATCCGGTCGTCGCCACCTACGCCACCGCGTCGATGATCACCTTCTCGGTGATGAGCGCCAACATCTTCCAGTACGGCGTCGGTGTCGCCGAGGACCGCGACCAGCCCTGGAACCCGTACACCCGGACCCTGCCGACCGGGCCGGCCCCGCGGTTCGCCGGCCGGGTGCTGGCCGGCCTGGCGCTGACCTACCTCTCGCTCATCCCGGTCGTGGTGATCGGCGCGACGCTGACCGCGGCCCGGGTCACGTCGGCGGCGTTCCTGCTGGCTCTCGGCACCGTGGCCGTCATCTCGGTGCCGTTCACGCTGATGGGGCTCGCCATCGGCTACCTGCTGCCGAGCAAGGCGGCGATCGTGGTGGCACAGCTGATCTTCCTGCCACTGGCGTTCGGCGGCGGACTGCTCTCCGCGCCGGGCGACGCGCCCGGGTTCATCGAGACGATCGCGCCGTACCTGCCGACCCGGGGCGCTGCCGAACTGATGTGGGCGTCGGTGGCCGACTACGACGTGGAACCGCTGGCACTGATCATGCTCGGTGTCTGGGTGGTGCTGCTCGCCGCGCTCGCCGCCTGGGCGTACCGACGGGACGAGGGTCGCCGGTTCAGCTGACGATTCGTCCGTTTCCGCCCCGGGCCGCGGCGGGACGGTGCCAGGATTCCGGCAGGGGGCCGCCGTGGCCGCCGGGCCGAAAGGGGTCTTGACGTGAGCACCGTCCCGCCGGGTACGCCCTGCTGGGCCGACCTGGCCACCCCGGACCTGACCGACGCGCGGCGTTTCTACCCGGAGCTGTTCGGTTGGACCGGCCGGGTCACCCCGGAACCCGAGGCGGGCGGCTACACGGTCTTCCTACTCGACGGCAAGCCGGTGGCCGGCGCCGGCCCGCCCGCGATCCCGGACCAGATCCCGATCTGGTCGACCTACCTCGCCACCGACGACGCCGAGCTGGTCGCCGGGCGGGTCGAACGGGCCGGCGGGCAGGTCGTCGTCCCACCGTTCGAGGTCTTCGACAGGGGCTGGATGGCGGTCTTCGCCGACCCGGCCGGTGCCACGTTCAGCGTCTGGCAGCCGTTGACCATGGCCGGTGCCGAGGTGTTCAACGTGCCCGGCGCGATGAGCTGGAACGAGCTGGTCACCCCCGACCCCGAGGGCGCGAAGGTCTTCTACGAGCTGGTGTTCGGCTGGCAGCCCGACGACCAGGCGGTGGGCGCGATGACGTACACCGGGTGGCGGCTCGGGACGCAGATCGTCGCCGGGATGATGCCGCCGCTGGCCGACGACTTCCCGGCCGACCTGCCCGCGTACTGGACTGTGTACTTCGCGGTTGCCGACGCGGACGCCGCCGCGGCCCGCGCCGCCGAGCTGGGCGGAACGATCCTGGTCCCGCCCCGCGACATCCCCGCGGGCCGCTTCGCCGCCCTCCGCGACCCCCAGGGCGCCCTCTTCTCCGTCATCGACCTGGGCCCCTGACCCAGCGCCCGCGTGCTCAGGGCCGGGTGGCGCGTGCTCAGGGGCGGGTGGGGCGGACGGGGACCACCAGGGGGCCGTGGGAGCCGGGGACCACCCGGACGCTGGCCCGGTAGTGGGTGGCGAGCAGCTCCTCGGTCAGCACCTCGGGCGGGGTCCCGGCGGCCACCACCCGACCACCGGCGAGCATCACCATCCGGTCGGCGTACTCCCCGGCCAGGGAGAGGTCGTGCATCGTGGCCAGGACGGTCAGGCCGTGCTCGCGGCGCAGCTGGTCGACGAGTTCGAGGACGTCCTGCTGGTGCCCGATGTCGAGCGCGCTGGTCGGCTCGTCGAGCAGCAGCAGCGTCGCGCCCTGGGCGAGCGCCCGGGCGAGGAAGACCCGCTGCCGTTCGCCGCCGGAGAGGGTGGCCAGTTCGCGACGGTGGAAGCCGGCGAGGTCCAACCGCCCCAGCACCTCGTGCACGGCGTCGACGTCGGCTGTCGACTCCCGGCCCAGGGTCGGGATGTACGGGGTGCGGCCGAGCAGCACGTAGTCCAGCACCGACATGCCGGGCGGCACCACCGGGGACTGCGCCACAGTGGCCACTATCCGGGCGCGGTCCCGGCGGCGCAGCGCGGCACTCGGCGTACCGAAGAGAGTGATCGCCTTCGGCGCGGGCAGCAGGCCGCCGACGGCGCGCAACAGGGTGGATTTGCCGGCGCCGTTCGGGCCGATCACGGTGACCCACTCGCCGACGGCGACGGTGAGGTCGACGCCGGTCAGGATCGGCGTGCCACCGAGGTCGACGTGCAGCCCGCGCACCTCGACGGCCGGCGTGCCGGCGGCGGGTTCGTGGCTCACGTGAGCGCTCGCCGGGCGGTTCGCAGCACGAGGACGAAGAACGGGCCGCCCAGCAGGGCGGTCACCACTCCGATGGGCAGCTCGGACGGAGCGGCGGCGGTGCGGGCCACCACATCGGTCAGTGCCAGGAACGCGCCGCCGAACAGCAGTGACATCGGCAGGATCACCCGGTAGCTGGACCCGGCGAGCAGCCGGACGGTGTGCGGCACGATGATGCCGACGAAGCCGATCAGGCCGGTCGCGGAGACCGCCGCGGCGGTGCCCAGCGAGGCGGCGGCGATCAACAGGTATCGGGTGCGCTGCGGGTGCAGGCCCAGACTTCTCGCCTCGTCGTCGCCGACCGCGAGGACGTCCAGCTCGCGGCGGTGCAGCAGCACCACAACGGTGGTCAGCGCGGCGTACGGCAGCACCAGCAGCACGTCGTGCCAACCGGCGGTGGCGAGCCGGCCGAGCAACCAGGAGTACACCGGCTGGATGGTGTCGGCGTTGCGTTGCAGGAGGTACGTCTGCCCGGCGGAGAGGAACGCGGAGACCGCCACCCCGGCCAGGATCAGCATGGCCGGTGACCCGCGTCGCCCACCGGCCGCGCCGAGCACGTAGGTCATCGTGACGGCGAGCAGCGAACCGGCGAACGCGGCCAGCGGAATGGTCATCGGCAACCCGGAGAGCGTGCCCTGCCGGCCGGCGCCGCCGAGGGCGATCGCCGCGGTGACCGCGAGGCCGGCGCCGGCGGCCACACCGAGCAGGTACGGGTCGGCCAGCGGGTTGCGGAACACGCCCTGGTAGCAACCACCGGCGAGGGCGAGCAGACCGCCGACGAGCAGGCCCAGCACCACCCGGGGCAGGCGCAGCTCGGTGACGATCGCGATCTCACGTTCGGTCAGCCCGCTGTCGAGGTGCACCCCGGGAAGCAGGTTGAGCAGCTCGGCGGCGACGCTGCCCGGGGGCAGGCTCACCGGGCCGAGCGATACCCCGACGACGAGCGCGACGAGCACCGCTACCAGGCCCGCGACCAGCCACCGCATGCGCAGCCCCGCGGGCCGGGCCCCGGACGGCAGCCCGGCGGGCCGGGCCGTGGACCGCAGCCCTGCGGGCCGGGCCGGAGAACGTGGCTCGGCCCGCAGGGCTGACGGCGGCGGCTCGGTCGGCTGACCGGTTGGTGCCGGATCGGACACCTGTCGCGGCCCGGTCACCGACGGACGACGGTCACGCGGGCACCTTGGCGACCGCGTCGACGATGACCCGGAGCAGGTCCACGACCCGTGGGCCCCAGCGGGAGGCGATGTCGTCGTCGAGGGCGACGACCTGGTTGTTCTTCACCGCGGTGAGGCCGGCCCAGCCACTGCGCGCCTTGACCGTGTCGGCGCTCTGCTGGCAGCACTTGGCATCGGCCAGGAAGACGAAGTCCGGGTCGGCCTTGACGATGATCTCCTGGGACAGCTGCGGGTAGCCGAAGTTCTTACCGTCCGCGTCGGCCGGGTCGGCGATGTTGGT
The DNA here is from genome assembly GCF_049841475.1 of Micromonospora sp. DT15. Classification (NCBI taxonomy): domain Bacteria; kingdom Bacillati; phylum Actinomycetota; class Actinomycetes; order Micromonosporales; family Micromonosporaceae; genus Micromonospora; species Micromonospora sp. DT15. The sequence continues at coordinate 258,566 of NZ_JBNCKJ010000008.1, read as the reverse complement.
CAGGCCGGCCTGGCTGTAGAGCGAGCCGATGAAGGTCTTGCTGGTGGCGCTGTAGAGCTCCGGGCCCAGCTCGTGGAAGTAGGTGAGCTTCTCGGCGCGCTGCGGCAGGTCCTTGACCAGCTTGGCGATGTCGTCCTTCATCCGGGTGGCGACGTCGGTGGCCTGGTCGGCGTGACCGGTCAGCGTGCCCAGCTCGGTGATCTGCCGGTACGAGTCGTCGAGCGTGACCGCCGCCGGGGTCTGGTACACCGGAATCTTCAGCTTGCCGAGCTGCTCAACGATCTTGTTGCGGTCGTCGGAGAGAACCACCAGGTCAGGGTTCTTGCCGGCGATCGCCTCGGCGTTCGGCTGGAAGGCGGAGAGGTCGGTCTTGGGCGCGTCGGCCGGATAGTTCGACTGGTCGTCAACGGCGGTCACCTGCGGGCCGGCACCGATCGCGAAGAGCATCTCGGTGGCGGTGGGCGACAGCACGACGATCTTCTCGGGGCGCTTGTCGAGGGTGAGCGCGCCGACGGTGACCGGGTACGCGGCGGCAGCGGTGCCGGCGCTCGGCTTGTCATCTGCCTTCTCGGCGCAGGCACCGAGGGCGAGCGCGGCAACCGCGAGGGTCGCCGCGAAGATCCGAGGGGTACGTCTGTTCATAGGGGCCTCCTGTCGGTCGAGGAGTGTGGTGCTTCGCCGACAGGGACTTTCGTACGCCCGCCCACGAGGCGCCCTTCCTCGAGAGCGCGTTTCGCGACCGATCCGTAGGCGACCTGGCTCGTCCCCACCGACCGGTGGGGCATCACAGTTGCGGGACAGCGCCGGGATGAGCACCGGCTTCGCTGCGGACTGGTCGCTAAGACGGTAGCGCACCGCCGGGACGTGCCGGATCGATCAAGGGCCGATCAGCGTGGGTCGATCGCAGAGCCCTGGCGCACGAGGGGTTTGTCCCGGATCTGGAGGCTCAGGAGCGGGTGGTGGGGCCCCGCCGGGGCGGGACGGGGCCCCACCCGATCAGGAGGAAGTAATGGTGACGTTGTCCACAGCCGCCTCCACCAGGCTGGCTCCGGACGCGTCCGCCGCCTCGACGAGCACGCGGACCGACTGGCCGGCGTACGGGGTGAGGTTGAGGTTGGCTACCGCCCAGGTTCCGTTACGGTTGCTGGCCGCGCCGGCCTGGGTGAGCAGCGCTGTGGTGCCGCCGTTGTGCACCACGCTCACCCGCAGGTAGTCCGCCGACGAGGCGTTCGAGCCGTGCGCCAGGTACCAGGCGAGTGAGAGGGTCAGCGTGCCGGACGACGGCAGCGTCACCGCCGGTGACCGGGCGCTGGTCACTCCGCCGTCCACGTCGTAGTCACCGGCCGCCGAGCCGGCGAGCCGGCCGGTGACCAGGTCGTTGGACCCGGCGTACGGGGTGAGTTGCTTGGCTCCGGAGGACGTGGTCGCCTGGGCGGCGCCCCGCTCGAACGCGCCGAGGGTGGCGGTGTCGGTGCCGGACGGGTTGATGGTCCAGCCGGTGGCGGTCTCGAAGGTGTCCGACCAGACAGTGGTGCCGCCACCGCCGCCGCAGTACTGCGCCTGCTTGCCGATGGCCCGGTACGGGCAGTCGGCGTACTCGCTGAGGAGCAGCACCGCCTCCCGGTTGCGCGAGGTCTGCGCCGGGATCACCTCGTCGGGCGGGTAGAAGCCGCCGCCGCCGGACGAGCCCGGGTACATCTCGAAGGTGTACGCCCAGATGTTGTGGGTCGCCCACATCCAGTCGAGGCTGTCTCCGTCGGTGATGTAGAGGTCGCTCGACTGTTCCGGGGTGTAGCCGTTGGTGGCCGCCATCTGCTGACCGATGGTGGCGAAGGTGTTGTACTGGTCCGCGTTCATCCCGGTCGCGGTGTTCGCCGTGGTGTAGCCGTACGGCCAGAGCACCAGCTGCGAGTACGTGTGGAAGTCGATGTTGGCCTTGATCTGCTGCACACCGCCGACGACCCGGCCGTTGACGAAGTTGCGCAGCGCCTGCGTCTCGGGCGCGGAGAACGCCGACGGCCCCCGGTAGGTCTCCGACGAGGTGGTGCCGGACGAGCCGCCGCAGCATCCCCAGTTGTAGGACCAGTTGCGGTTCAGGTCGGTGCCGACGTTGGACGAGCCGCTGTTGGGTTGCCGGTTCTTGCGCCAGGACCGGTACGACCCGGTGGCGATGTCGTACTCGCTGCCGTCCGGGTTGACCGTCGGCACGATCCAGAGCTCCCGACCGTTGACGATGTTGGTGATCCGGGAGTCGCTGCCGTAGCTGTCAGTGAAGAGGTTGAGCAGGTAGATCGCCATTTCGACGGTCAGGTGCTCACGAGCGTGCTGCTGGGAGTTGAACAGGATCTCCGGCTCGCTCTCGTCGGTGCCGACGTTGTCGGAGATCTTCACGGCCATCAGGTCGCGGCCCTCGTACGACGAACCGATGCTGATCTTGCGGGCGATCGCCGGGTGGTCGGCGACGACCTGGTTCACGACGGCGGTCAGTTCCGCGTAGTCGTGGTAGTTCGAGTCGGCCGGCGGGAAGGCCAGCGCGCCGAAGTCGCCAGCGCCGCGCTCGGCGTTGGGTGGCGGGGCGAGCGGTTCCAACCGGAAGCCTAGCTTGCCGATCGCGGCGGCCTCGGCCGCGGTGGCCGAGATGTGCAGCACGCCGTGTTCGGAGTAGTCGATGGCGGCTCCGGTGCGGGCCACCGCGTTGCGGTCGGCGAGGGTCCGGGGCCCGAGCACCCGGTAGCCGGTGGCGGCCTGCTCAGCGGTGCGGTCCGGTGCCGGTCGGGCGGCGACCGGTCCGGCGGCGACGGTGACGATGCCCAGCCCGGTGACGACAGCGAGCACCAGGACACGGCGGAGGGAGATGGGCGTGCGGAGGGCCATGGACTACCTCCTCGATGGGCGGGAGATCCCGCTCGGTGAAGGACACTTCACCACCTGTCACATGGTCATATCAACATTGATCATTGTGTTGGCCATCCCAGGCGGATCATCATGGCGGCAATGATTTTCCACCTATCAACATCTGGCGAAACTTCCCTCCAAGCGGAAAACTGACCAGCGACGATGCCCCCTCGACACCGCGGAGCACCCATGGCCAGACCCCGCCTGCGCGCGGCCGCCCTCGCCGGCGTCACCACGCTCACCCTGCTCACCAGCGCCACACCCGCGCTGGCGGCGCACCCGCCCGCCCCCGCCCACGACGAGCAGATCACCTACCAGGACTGGTCCGGGCCCGCCGACTGGCACCGGGGCAGCCAGGCCGGCACCCGCGTCGTGCCCGGCGCCCGATCGGGCGTCACCCTGGCCCGCCCGGCCGGCACCACCGAGTACGCGGACCCGCACACCGGCACCACCCGCACCTGGGAGTACGGCACCTGGACCTCGCCGGTGACCCGGGTCGGGTTCGACGCCACCGAACTGATCGCATCCTGGAACGCGGAGACACCCGCCGGCACCTGGATCCAGGTGGAGATGCAGGGCAGCTACACGAGCGGCGACCAGACCCCGTGGTACGTCCTGGGTCGATGGGCGTCCGGCGACACCGACATCAAGCGGACCAGCGTCAACCGGCAGGGCGACCCCTGGTCGACGATCTGGACCGACACCTTCAGCATCGACGACGCCACCGCCGGGGTGCTGCTGCGGTCGTACCAGCTCAAGCTGACCCTCTACCGCGCACCCGGGCAGAGCGCCGCCCCGGTGGTCCGGATGCTCGGCGCGATGAGTTCCACGGTGCCGGACCGCTTCACGGTGCCGCCGAGCGCCGGACACATCGCCTGGGGCCGGGAACTGCCGGTGCCGCGCTACTCGCAGAACGTGCACTCCGGGCACTACCCCGAGTACGACGGCGGCGGTGAGGCGTGGTGCTCACCCACCTCGACGGAGATGGTCGTCGAGTACTGGGGTCGTGGACCGTCGGCGGCCGACACCTCCTGGGTGGACCCCACCTACCCCGACCCGACCGTCAACCACGCCGCCCGGATGACCTACGACTACGCGTACGACGGCGCGGGCAACTGGCCGTTCAACACCGCCTACGCGGCCAGCTTCCCCGGGCTGGAGGGCCGGGTGACCCGGCTGCACTCGCTGGACGAGCTGGAGCGTTTCATCGCCGCCGGCATCCCCGTCGTGACCAGCCAGTCATTCCTCGCCAGCGAGCTGGACGGGGCGAACTACGGCACCTCCGGGCACCTCTTCGTGGTGGTCGGCTTCACCGCCGACGGCGACGTGATCGTCAACGACCCGGCCTCGTCCAGCAACGACGTGGTGCGCAACGTCTACAAGCGTGCGCAGTTCGAGCAGATCTGGCTGCGCACCAAGCGCACCAACGCCAGCGGCGGCGTCTCCGGCGGCTCGGGCGGCATCGCGTACCTGATCAAGCCGATCTCAAAGCCCTGGCCCAAGCGCTCCGGCTCCACCAACTGGTAACCCTCTGCCCCGCGCCCGGGATCAGCTCCGGCCGGCGGGTCACCTGCGGTTGATCATGAAGTTATTGCCCGGCCGATCGGCGTGTCGTGGCAATAACTTCATGATCAACGCTGGGAGTCGGGGGTTTGGGTGGGGGGGTCCGGGGTGGGGGTTGCGGTCTGGTCTTCGCCGGCCAGGGCGGAGCGGAGGCGTTCCTTCTCGGTGCGGCGGCGCTCGGCTGCTTCGGCGATCTCCCCGGCCATCTCGTCCCGCCAACCACGCAGCAGGAAGAAGGAGAGCGCGGCGGAGAACACCAGCGCCAGCATCAGCTTCAGGAACACGTTCATGTCGACCAGCCAGAGGCCCGCCAGCACTGCGACGAACAGCCCGATCCGGCCCAGCGTGTACTTGAGCGCGGCACTCACCCGCACCACTCCGTTCTCTCCGTCGCCCGCCACTGCCGGCGGAAGGGTCGAGCCGCCCGACGGGCGGTCGCGGTCAGCCGGTCCGGCGGGCCAGCCAGCGGACACCCGGGAACCACAGGGCCGCGTACGCCACAGTGAACGCCGCCGCCGCCAACGCCCCGGAGAGCAGCGGCGGCAACCCCGAACCCAGACCGGCGATCAGCAAACCGGCGAACACCCCGACGGCAGCGGCGACCACCGCCGCCACCACCCGGGCCGCGCCGAACTCCCAGGCCCGGAAGTCGTCCCAGAACAGCCAGGCCGGCAGGATCACCGCCAGCCAACCGTTCGTGTGCCCGAAGTCGCCGGCGCCGATCGAGGCGAACGCCCAGTCGAACAACACCAACGCGAGCACGCCGATGACCAGGCCGGCCAGGCACACCCCGAGCAGATCGCCCAGGGTACGGATGCGGCCCTCGGCGTCCCGGCGGGGAAACCCGCTCTGCGGCTCAGGTCCTCGTTGCTCGGTCATCGACTGCGAGGGTACGTGGTGGCTCAGGCCCAGACCTGCTGCGGCTCGGCGCGCCGCTCGGCCAGCGACGGGGCCTTGTCGTACTCCCGGACCACGTTGTAGCGGGTGTCCCGCTCGACGGGCTGGAAGCCGGCGTCCCAGATCAGGTGCAGCAGGTCGTCCCGGTGCATGGTGTTCGGGGTGCCGTACGAGTCGGCGTCGTGGGTGATCTTGTATTCGACGACGGAGCCGTCCAGGTCGTCCACGCCGAAGTTCAGCGAGAGCTGGGCGACCGACAGCCCGTGCATCACCCAGAAGTTCTTCAGGTGCGGCACGTTGTCGAAGAGCAGCCGGGAGACGGCGAACGTCTTCAGCGACTCGGCCGGCGAGGCCATCGTGGTGCGCGCCTGGATCCGATTGCGGATCTTGCCGTCCGCCGAGTCGACGAAGTCGTGCTGGTAGCGCAGCGGGATGAAGACCGCGAAGCCGCCGGTCTCGTCCTGCAACTCGCGCAGCCGCAGCACGTGGTCGACGCGGTGCCGGGGCTCCTCGATGTGGCCGTACAGCATCGTCGCCGGGGTCTTCATGCCCTTGCTGTGCGCCAGGGCGTGGATGCGCGACCAGTCTTCCCAGTGGCAGGCGTGGTCGACGATGTGCTGTCGGACCTCCCAGTCGAAGATCTCCGCGCCGCCACCGGTCAGCGACTCCAGACCGGCGTCCATCAGCTCGTCGAGGATCTCGTCGGCGCTCAGGCCGCTGATCTTCTCGAACCACTGCACCTCGGTCGCCGTGAAGCACTTGAGCTTGACGTTCGGCAGCGCCGCCTTCAGCTCGCGCAGCACCTTCGGGTAGTAACGCCACGGCAGGGTGGGGTGCAGGCCGTTGACGATGTGCAACTCGGTGAGCTGCTCGTCCTCCATCTCCTTGGCCTTGCGGACCGCCTCGTCGATGCGCATCGTGTACGCGTCCTTCTCGCCCGGCTTGCGCTGGAACGAGCAGTACGCACAGGACGCCGAGCAGACGTTCGTCAGGTTGAGGTGCCGGTTGACGTTGAACATCACCCGCTCGCCGTTCAGCTCGGTGCGCTTGTGGTGCGCCAGCCGCCCCAGCCAGGTCAGGTCGTCGCTCTCGTAGAGGGCGACCCCGTCCTCCCGGGTCAGCCGTTCACCGGCGTACACCTTCGCTTCGAGCTCACGCTTGAGTCCGGCGTCCATGGCACGTCCCTTCCACCTGCGGTCCGGATCGAGCGTACGTCGCGACACCGACGGGCCCGGCGGCACGGTCGCTGGCAGCGACCCACCTCACCAGACTCTCAGCCTCCCGTAACCCGACAACACATCGACATGAGTGGCGCGGTGCGGTAGTAACAACGTGGGGCGGAACACACACTGGTACCGTCCCGGCGGTCGCGCCCACCGAGCGCGGCGACGAGTGGTTGGACGGGGAGCGGCATGATCTACAGCGGGCGCGGGCGACGGCAGCGACGACGGAGCCCGGTGATCTCGCCGGTCCTGCGTCCGAAGCTCTGGGCCGCCCTGCTCGGCGCGATCGCCGCAGCCGTGCTGGCCACCCCCGCGTACGCGGAGCCCGGCGTGCCGACCACAGTGCCGGACACGGGTTCGCGCCCGGCGGTCACCGGCTCGCTCCAACTGCCCGGCGGCGCGCCGGTCGCCGGCGTGCCCGCCCCTCCGGTGGTCAACATCGGCAACGGTCCGCTGGCCACCGCGATCTCCGCCGGTGAGGTCCAGGTCGGCGCGCTCGGCGAGGATTTGCTGGTGAGGCGGCAGAAACGCGTCGACGCCCAGGCGCAGCTCGACGCGGCCGGCAAGGCGCTGGCGACCGCGCAGGACGCCCTGCTCCGGGCCCAGCAGACGGCCGACACCGCCGCCGCCGAGGCCGTCAAGGCCGCCGCCGCGTTGCCGCCGGGCGACTTTGCCCAGGACATCCGCGGGCTCAGCCGCCTCCAGGCGATCACCCGTGGCGAGAAGGTCGACGGCGGCACCACCGGCGTGGCCGGGGAGCTGTTCCGGGCCCGCGCGGGCGAGCAGGCCGCGTACCAGAAGCACAGCCAGGCCAAGGATCTGCTCGTCGCCGCCGAGGCGGAGTTCACCGCCGGTGAGACGGCGCTGCGCACCGCCGAGGCGAGCCTGCTCAAGCTGCGCCGGGACAACGCCGCCGCGCTGATCGAGATCGAACGTCAGCAGGAAGCCGCCGAGCAGCAGATCGGTGCCGGCTACGTCTCCAACCAGAGCATCAGCGGCATGGCCGCGCACCCCCGGGCACTGGCCGCGGTCCGGTACGCGCTCGCCCAGCTCGGCGACCCGTACAAATGGTCCGAGGAGGGGCCGAACCAGTTCGACTGCTCCGGCCTGATGTGGGCGGCGTACCGGTCCCCCGGCGCCGACTACTTCGACCTGCCACGGGTCTCCCGCGACCAGTACGCCGCCACCCGGGGCCGCACCGTCCCGCAGAGCGCGCTGCTCCCCGGCGACCTGCTGTTCTTCGCCTCGGGCAGCAGCTGGACGACGATCCACCACGTCGGCATGTACATCGGCAACGGCAAGATGGTGCAGGCGCCCACCACTGGCGACGTCGTCAAGATCTCGGTCGTCCGCTGGTCCCGGCTGTACGCCGCCACCCGGGTGATCGGCGCGGTGCCGGCACCGGTCGTGACCAACCCGACCCCGCCCGTCTCGACCCCGAAGCCCACCCCGTCGCCGACGAAGACCACCAAGCCGACGCCGACACCGTCGCCGACGAAGACCACCACCCCGAAGCCCACCGAGAGCGCGACGCCGACGCCGACGCTGACGACCACCCCGACGCCCACTCCGACAGGCAGCACCACGCCGAAGCCGTCGAGCACTGCGAGCAACCCTCCGACGACCCAGCCTCCGGCAACGACCAGCGCGCCGGCCAGCACGCCTCCGACGACCAGCGCGCCAGCGACGACCACGCCGAAGGCCAGCACGAGCGCGTCGAGCAGTAGCAGCGCGACGGGCAGCCCCAGCGCCACGGGCTGATCCGCCACGACCGGCTCCGGCTGTCCGCTCGGGAAGATCTGTGGCACCGTGACAACCAGGCACATCCGACCCGACGTCACGGGTCCGGGTGCGAGCACGGCGCGGAGGGCGGAAATGGCCGAGCAGAGAGATCCGGCGGAGACTGTCGACCCCGTGGTCGACCAGGCCGGCCCACCAGGGCCGGACACCGTCGACCAGCCCGGCCCACCGGGGCCGGACACCGCCGAGCCGGTGGCTGCCAGCGACGCCAACCCGGCTGCCACCAGCTCGACAGGCAGCGACACCAGCTCGACGGACGCCGGCTCCGCCGCCAGCGACGCCGCCCCGGCGGTCAGCGGCACAACGGTCAGCGGCACAACGGTCAGCGGCACAGCGGTCAGCGGTCAGGTCGGCGGTGGCACGGCAGCGGTCATCGCTGACGACTCCGCCGACGCCGATGACGACGCGGCGGCCGGCGACGAGCGCCAGAGCCCGGCGGCGGCACCGGTACGCGCACGTGCCAGCGTCGTGACCGCCGGCGCTCGCCGCAGTGACCTGCCGGCCAGCGCTCCGGTCACCGCGACCACCTACCGTGCGACCGGCTCGGCCAGCCCAGCCGACGTGTCGTTGCCGGGCCAGCGAAGCGACTCCTCCGCGCCGGCCCGGGCCAGCGCCACGGTTCCGAGCAGCAGCCGGGGCACTGCCAGCGCCCTGGGCACCCCGGACCGTCGCGAGAGCGCGCCCGCCGTCTATCGAGCCGCGCCGGTGGGTGCCGAGCCGGCCCAACCTCCGACGCCGTCGACTCCGGAGCCGGAGCCGGACCCCACGCCACCCGGCCCCGGGCCGACCCAGCCGTCGCCACCGGAACCGGAACCCGCGCCGGCCCCGGGTCCGTACCCGCCCGGTCCGGCGCCGACGCCGGGTCCTCGACCGACGCCGCCGCCCGGTCCGGTTCCACCCGTTCCGGGCCCGCCGTCCCCGCCGCCCTCGCCGATGCCGCCCATCCCCGGTCCGCCGACGCCGCCCGTCCCGAGCCCGCCGCTGCCGCCACCCGGTCCGCCGGTGCCGGCACCGCCGGCCCCGCCCGGCCCGATGCCGGCACCGCCGTTTCCGCCGCCGCCCGCGATGATCGACACGCCCGGCGTACGGGGCAGCGCCTCGGTCTCCGCACCACCGGCCGGGTGGTCGTCCCCCGCTGGGGCGACCCGCCCGACGTCCGGTGCCGGCTGGGCCGGTGCAGCCGTCTCCGCGCCGCCGGTGGTGCCCGCACCAGCACTGCCGAGCTGGCCACCGTCCACCGCCGGGACACCTTCGTCGACCGCGAACGCCGGAAACTCGCGTGTGACCGCGCCGCCGAGCGGCCCGCCGGCTGGCTCCGCCGGACGGGACGCTGCCGCCGCCCGTGGTGGACGGCGCGACAACCGCACCGACCTGGCTGGCACCGTCTACGGCAACGGCGAGGGCGCCGGCTTCACCACTGTCGCGATACCCGCCAACGCGGTGGAGACCTCCGGCTCGCTGACCGGGCACATCCTGGCCCAGGGGTGGTCCGACACGCCGGCCGAACGGTCCAGTAACGCCCGGGTGATGATCGTCCTGGCCGCCGCTCTGGGGCTGCTGGTCGCCATCAGTGTCATGGTCGTCCTGCTGGCCGGCGACGCCCTGGACGGTCTGGTGGGCAGCGTGCTCAACGGGTGAGCCAGCGAGCGCCGGCGATGGTGAGTCCGCCCACTACGGTCGGTCAACCGACTGGCGGCTTCGCCAGACCGCCGTACACTGGTTGAGATCACTGACCCGGCGCGCGTGGTGTGCGCCCCTGGGCGATCTTGCGGGCGATCCGGCGGCACAGCCGCGGCAGGCCATCGCGAAGATGCGCCCCGCTCGAAAGGTTTTTGTTGACCACCTCTGCTGACCACAGCACCGTTACGTCCGTTTTCAACTCAGTCCCGGCGGCCGACGCCTCCCGGGAGCAGCTCGACGTCGCCCCGAGCGAGGCCGGCACCCCTGCGGTAGCGACCGCTCAGAGCGAGACCGCCGAGCCGATGAGCTTCGCCGCTCTCGGCCTTCCGGAGCAGTTGGTCCGCGCGCTGGCCCAGCAGGGCATCTCCAGCCCGTTCGAGATCCAGCGGGCCACCGTTCCGGACGCGCTCGCCGGCCGCGACGTGCTGGGCCGCGGGCAGACCGGGTCGGGCAAGACGCTCGCCTTCGGTCTGCCGATGATCGCCCGGCTGGCCGACCGCAACCGGGCCCGGCCGATGCGTCCGCGCGCCCTGGTCCTGGTGCCCACCCGCGAGCTGGCCATGCAGGTCAACGACGCCCTGGTGCCGTTGGGCAAGTCCGTGGGCATCTTCCTCAAGACCGCCGTCGGCGGCGTTCCGTACGACCGTCAGATCGACGCGCTGCGCCGCGGTGTGGAGATCATCGTGGCCACCCCGGGCCGACTCGGCGACCTCATCGAGCGGGGCATCTGCCAGCTCGACGACGTCGAGGTGACGGTGCTCGACGAGGCCGACCAGATGGCCGACATGGGCTTCCTGCCCGAGGTGACCGATCTGCTGGCGAAGACGCCCGCGGGCGGTCAGCGGCTGCTCTTCTCGGCCACCTTGGACGGTGACGTCGACGCGTTGGTCAAGCGGTTCATGACCGACCCGGTCACCCACTCCACGGCGCCCTCCACCGCCTCGGTGTCCACCATGGACCACCACATGCTGTTGATCCCGCCGCACGAGAAGTTCCCGGTGGCGGCCTCGATCGCCGCCCGGGACGGCCGGACCATGGTCTTCGCCCGCACCCAGCTCGGTGTGGACCGGCTGGTCGAGCAGCTCGCGGCCGTCGGCGTACGCGCCGGTGGGCTGCACGGCGGCAAGACCCAGCGGATGCGCACCAAGACGCTCGCCGAGTTCCGTGAGGGCCGGATGAACGTGCTGGTCGCCACGGACGTGGCGGCGCGAGGCATCCACGTCGACGGGGTCACCCTGGTGCTGCACGTCGACCCGCCGAAGGACCCCAAGGACTACCTGCACCGCGCGGGGCGTACCGCCCGGGCCGGCGAGTCGGGCGCGGTCGCCACGCTGGTGCTGCCCAAGCAGCGCCGTACCACCCTGGCGATGATGGAGAAGGCCGGCGTCGCGCCGGCCGAGACCCGGGTCCGGGTCGGGGACGCGGCGTTGGCCGAGCTGGTCGGTGCCCGCGAGCCCAGTGGCGTCCCGGTCCGCGTCGAGGCGGAGCCCCGGGGCTACGGCGACCGCTCGGGCGGACCGCGTCGGTTCGGCGACCGCACGGGAGGCGAGCGGCGCTACGGCGACCGCCCGCAGGGCGAGCGGCGCTACGGCGACCGGCCCACCGGCGAGCGCCGCTTCGGTGACCGCCCGCAGGGTGACCGGGGCTACGGCGGCCGCCCGCAGGGTGACCGGAGCTACAGCGACCGACCGCAGGGCGAGCGCCGCTTCGGCGACCGGCAGCACAGCGACCGACCGCAGGGTGACCGGGGCTACAGCGACCGGCCCACCGGCGAGCGCCGCTTCGGCGACCGGCAGCACAGCGACCGACCGCAGGGTGACCGGGGCTACGGTGACCGCCCGCAGGGCGAGCGGCGTTACGCCGATCGGGACACCCGGGGGTACGGCGACCGGCCGCAGGGCGAGCGCCGGTTCGGCGACCGGCAGCAGTTCGGTGACCGCGACGGTCGGGGCGACCGACCGACCGGCGAGCGGCGCTTCGGCGATCGGCCGCAGGGTGAACGGCGCTTCGGCGACCGGGACGCTCGGGGTGGGTTCCGCCCGGAGAGCCGGGTCCGGGACGACCGGCCCCGCGACGACCGGCCCCGCGAGGACCGCCCGCGTGACGACCGGCGCGGTTTCGGCGGGCGACCGGCAGCTCGTACCTACTGATTGATCCACCGAACGCCGTCGTGAAGCCCAGGCTTCGCGGCGGCGTTCGCGCATGCCCTGCCGATACCGAGCAGGTCGCGTAACGTCCGGCTCATGCCGACCATGCCGAAGTCGATCTTCTGGTCCCGGACGGACACCGCCGGCAGCGAGCAGGTACTGCTCGACGACGGCCACGGGTTGACGGCCCGCGGCACTCTGCTCGCCGTGGACCCGATCCCGTGGACCGCCCGCTATCAGCTGACCACCACGCCGGACTGGGCCACCACCCGCGTCGAGGTCGAGGCAGAGGGTCTCGGCTGGCTGCGCCGGGTGACCCTGGATCGGGCCGCCGGCCGCTGGCGGGTGACCACCGCCGAGCAGGGCGACCTGGACGCCGCCCTGGTCGCGGCCGGTCATCCCCGGGCCGGCCTGCCGGGTACGGACGACCCGGACCGGCTGGCCGACGCGCTCGACGTCGACCTGAGCGGTTCGCCGCTGTTCAACACCCTGCCGGTCCACCGGCTTCGGATGGCGGCGGAGCCGGCCGATGTGGCGCACCGGATCACAGTCGCCTGGGTGCTTCTGCCCGGCCTGGAGGTGGTGCCGGCCGAGCAGATCTACACCGGGCGCGGGCCCGGTCGGGTGCGCTTCGCCAGCGGCACCTTCACAGCCGACATCGATCTGGACGACAGCGGCTACGTGGTGCGCTACCCCGGGCTGGCCGAACGGATCGATCCGCGCTGATCAGCCTCGTGACGGCCAGGGGCTCGGCCGATCGGCCCTGAGTGGGTCGGGCCCCGCTGACGGCCCGGGCGGGCCGGACTCCGCTGACCGCTTCAGGCGGGCCAGGTCCCGCTGGCCAGGAAGCGTTCGATGGTGGCCAGGTGCGGAGTTAGGTCGAGGCCCTGGGCGGCCACCCAGTCGTCGGCGTAGTACGTGTCGGCGTACCGGTCGCCCGGGTCGCAGATCAGGGTGACCACCGAGCCGGTCCGACGCTCGGCGAGCATCGCGGCGATGAGTCCGAACGCGCCCCACAGGTTGGTGCCGGTGGACCCGCCCACCCGGCGGCCGAGCAGCGCCGAGCCGGCGCGCATGGCGGCCAGGGACGCCGCGTCCGGCACCTGGACCATCCGGTCCACCACCGAGGGCAGGAACGACGCCTCCACGGTGGGCCGGCCGATCCCCTCGATGCGGGAGCCCTTCCCAGTGCGTACCGACCAGTCGGCGGCCAGCCAGGCCGGGTAGAACGCCGAGTTCTCCGGGTCGACGACGCAGAGCTTGGTGGCGAGCCGGCGGTACCGGGCGTAGCGGCCGATGGTCGCGCTGGTGCCCCCGGTGCCGGCGCCCACCACGACCCAGGCGGGGATCGGGTGCCGCTCCAGCTCCAACTGCGCGTAGATCGACTCGGCGATGTTGTTGTTGCCCCGCCAGTCGGTCGCCCGCTCGGCGTAGGTGAACTGGTCCATGAAGTGCCCGCCGGAGTCCTCGGCGAGCCACCGGGCCTCGACCACCACGCTCGCCGGGTCGTCGACCAGGTGGCACCGGCCGCCCTGGAACTCGATCTGGGTGATCTTCTCGGGCGAGGTGGAGGCGGGCATCACCGCGATGAACGGCAGGCCCAGCATCCGGGCGAAGTACGCCTCGGAGACCGCCGTGGAACCCGACGACGCCTCGACGATCGTGGTGCGCGGCCCGATCCAGCCGTTGCAGAGCCCGTAAAGGAACAGTGAACGGGCCAGCCGGTGCTTCAGCGAGCCGGTGGGGTGTGACGACTCGTCCTTGAGGTAGAGGTCTATCCCCCATTCCCTGGGCAGCGGGAACGGCAGCAGGTGGGTGTCGGCGGACCGGTTGGCGTCTGCCTCGACGGCGGCGATCGCCTCGGTCACCCAGGTTCGGCTGGATTCGTCGCACCGGTCGAGATGAGTCACGCTCGGAAACCTAGCAAGCGGGCCAGCGGTGGTCAGCGCGGGTCCGGCGGCGTTGACCTGCGGCGTTGGCGGCGCTGACCGGCGCGGCCGGCGGCCCGGACGATCGGGGTGAGTGCGACGGCCAGCCTGGGCAGTGCGTCCAACAGGCGCACCTGCGCTCCCCGCCAGCGGGGCAGGCTGACCACCGGACGTGGCCGGCGGGCCAGCCGGACGGCCCGCGCCGCCACCTGCTGCGCGGTCAACATCGATCCGGTGAACGAGGCCACCGCCCCCGGGTCGTCCAGCCGGTCGTGCAGCATCGGGGTCCAGATGCCGTCCGGGCAGAGGCAGGAGACGTGCACCCGCCGGTACCCGGCCATCCGCAGGTCGGACAGGGTGCCGAGGCTGAAGGCCAGCAGGGCGTGCTTGCTGGCCGCGTACACCGTCTCGCCGGGCGCGGCGATCAGCCCGGCCAGCGAGACGACGTTGAGCACGTGGCCGTGGCCCTGGGCGCGCATGACGGTCAGCGCGGCGAGGGTGCCGTTCATGGCCCCGTGGGTGTTCACGTCGAGCAGCCGACGGCGGGTCGCGGCGTCGTGCTCCCACGACGCACCGGTGACCAGGATGCCGGCGTTGTTGACCCAGAGGGCGAGGTCACCCCGGCCTGCCGCGGTCGCGGCGACGGCGGCGCAGGCGGCCTCGTCCCGGACGTCAAGGGCGGCCGACCAGCCGCCGAGCGGCGCGGCGGCGCTCTGCACCGCCACCGGGTCAAGGTCGGTGAGCAGCACCGACCAACCGTCGGTGTGCAGCGCGGTGGCGATGGCACGGCCCAGGCCGCCGGCAGCGCCGGTCACCACGGCCACGGGGCGCGCAGGCTGGGTCATCGGCGCACGCTACCGCTGGCCGCCCGGGCGACACCAGGGGTACGCGGCGGTCAGGCCGCGGGCGGCCCGACCGGCTGGGGGCGGTTCTCCCACTTCGTGGAGAGCGCGATGGCGGTACGGGTGGAGGCCACCCCCGGCGTCCGGTTCAACCGCACGATCAACTGCTCCAGCTCGGCGATCGTGCCGACCCGTGCCTTGAGCAGGAACGACTCCACGCCGGCCATGAAGTAGCAGGACTCGATCTCGGGCAGCACCCGCAGCGACTCCAGCATGTCGTCGCTGTCGGCACCGGAGTCCTCGACGATGCCGATCAGCGCCGTGACACCCAACCCGATCGACTCCGGGGCCACATCCGCGCGGTAACCCCGGACGACGCCGCTGCTCTCCAGCTTGCCGACCCGCTCGTGCACGGCCGGCGCCGAGAGACCCACCTGACGGGCCAACTCGGCGTACGAGAGGCGGGCGTTGCCGCGCAGCAGGTCGACGAGGCTCAGGTCGATGGCATCCACAGAGAGTCACCTTAACCGCTGACGCGTAACGTGCGGCCTTCGGCACCCGTTGGACTGAGCGGTGAGTCACTGTTCATAAACCGCCGGTCAGGGCCGAGGTAGCACCAGTAACATTACTAACTCCCCACTCAGTGCATTTTTCGCGTTTGGGCGGACAGGCCATGTCCCTGGTGCTGTAATTGCCATACGTCCCTCATGACGGCTCTGGGCTACGCACCAGCCGGGGGCAGTGTGTTCAGCCGGGGGCTTCGTCGACGCGAGGAGGGGGCTGTGGACACTGGAGATCGCCTGCTGACACCGGGTGAGGTCGCCGCGCTGTTTCGGGTAGACCCGAAAACTGTGACGAGATGGGCGGCGGCCGGCCGGATAGGAAGCATCCGGACTCCAGGCGGGCATCGCCGGTTTCGGGAATCCGAGGTGCGAGCCCTGCTTGAGGGGGAGGGCATGCTGGACGAAGTGGATGAGGTCGGTAAGCCACGCAATGTGGGGCCGGCAGCATCCACGGGGCCGGGTCCGGCCAACGCCGGCATGTACTGAACTGGTGCGGACAACGCCACGCGGACCGGACACCAGTCCGGTCCGCGTCCCGCTTCGGCCAACCGCCGGGCGGCAACACCGCTCGTGCTGAGCAGCACAACCATGCCCAGCGCGAGCGGGACGGAACAGCACGACGGGACAGCTCAGCTCCGGGCTGCGCCGAGCTGGCCGGACCACCGCCGGAACAGGGTGTGCGGGACGCCGAGCGCGTCCAGCACCTTGCCGGCCACGAAGTCGACCAGTTGCTGCGCGCTGGCCGCCGCCCCGGCGCCGTAGAAGCCGGGGCTGGCCGGCAGCACCACCGCGCCCGCGTCGTGCAGGGCGATGAGGTGCTCCAGGTGGCTGCGGGTCACCGGTGTCTCCCGGGGGACCAGCACCACGGGACGGCGTTCCTTGAGGTTGACCTCAGCGGCACGCTGCAACAGATCCTTGGAGAGCCCGATCGCGATGCCCGCGCAGGCGGCAGTGCTGGCCGGGACCACTGCCATTCCGCGTACCCGGTAGGAGCCGCTGCTCGGCCCGGCGGCCAGGTCGCCGGCCGGCCAGTGCCGTACATCCGCCGCGGTCAGGTCCCGATCCAGCCACGCGGCGAGGTCCTCGGCCCAGTGCCCGTCACGGAAGGGGCGGCCGGTCTCGTCGAGCACTGTGAGTCGCGCCGCCCGGGACACGATCAGGTCCACCGGCTCGCCCGCGTCGAGCAGTCCGCCGATGACGGCCGCCGCGTACGGCGTGCCAGAGGCACCGGAGACCCCGACCACCCATGGTTCCCGCATGCCCCCAGCCTGCCTGGTCCGGCTGATCCGCTGGTGGGCACCCCCGTGGTTGGTCCGGTCCGACATGTCGGGCGGGGCACCGGCGCAACCGGCCGATCTGACATGCTGCCGCTGGCGATTCGCACCGGCTCCATCTCGAGGAGGAGGCATCGGTGACGACCGGCGAGATCCTCCGGGCGCTGCGTGCCGAATGTCCGATCCCGCCCCGGCTTCCACCACCACACGTCGATCGTGTGCAGGACTGGCTGCTCGATCTGCTGCCCGAGCTTGGCCTTCCACTGGACGACGCCGCGCTGCGCCGGCTGTCCCAGGGCGCCTTCGCCCGGTACGCCGCGCGGCTCTACCCGGCGGCGACCGAAGCCGACCTGCGGGTGCTGGCCGCGATGTTCACCTGGTTCTTTCTGGTCGATGACGCCTGCGACGGGCCGGACCGGTTGACGCCGGAGCAGATCCGGGCGCTGCGCAACGGCACCCTGGCGCTCCTGCACGACGGCACCCGGCTACGGCAGGCCGGGCTGACCGGCCCGCTGCGCCGACTGCTGGTGCTGGCCTGGCGGGAGCCGCGCCGCCGGATGCCGGCACGGTGGCGGCAGCGTTTCGCCGACGCGGTGGCCCGGCACCTCGACGGCACCTGGCAGGAAGCCGTCAGCAAGGAGACCGGCCGCCGTCCGAGCGTGGACGAGTACGTCGAGCTACGTCGGTCGACCTCGGCGGCGGAGGTGTCGTACCCGCTCGTGGAGTTCGTCAGCGGCCGACCGTTGCCCGACCCGGTCTACCACCACCCGCTGCTGCGTCAGATCGCCCGCACCGGCAACGACCTGCTCTCCTGGTACAACGACCTGGCCTCGCTGAAACGGGACCGGGTGACCGCTGGCGGGCACAACCTGGTCCTCGCCATCGAGGCCGAACTGGGCGTTACGGAGGCGGAGGCGGCCGAGCGGGCTGCCGAGCACTGGCGGGAGGCGATGGGGCGCTTCGTCGCGTTGCGAGCCGCGGTGCCCTCGTTCGGCCCGGCGTTGGACGAGACGGTCGCCGACCATCTCGACGGGATCGCGAACGCCGTGCGCGGGACCATCGACTGGACCTTCGAGAGCGCCCGCTACCCGGTCAGCACCAGCCCGCCGACCTCAGGGCCGTAGGCCGAGCCGGATCACCAGGTCGAGCAGGGCGAAGAAGAACAGCGCGATGCCGACGAACCCGTTTGCGGTGAAGAACGCCCGGTTGACCTTGCTGAGGTCGGTCGGGGTGACCACCAGGTGCTGGTAGGCGAACGCCACTGCGGTCAACGCCAGCCCGATCCACCAGAGCCAACCGAGACCGATCAGCGCACCGAACCAGACGAACAGCGCGAAGGTCACCACGTGCGCGACAGAGGAGGCGTGCAGCGCGAAGCGCCGACCGTACCGGGCGGGCACGCTGTGCACGCCGATCTCCCGGTCGATCTCGGAGTCCTGGCAGGCGTAGATCAGGTCGAAGCCGCCGATCCACAGCCCCACCGCCGCGCCGAGCAGCCAGGCCGGCCCGGACCCGTCCAGGGTGCCGGTGACCGCCAGCCAGGCGCCGACCGGGCCGACCGCCTGGGCGATACCGAGGATGGCGTGCGGCCAGTTGGTGAACCGCTTGGCGTAGGGGTAGACGACCAGCGGCACCACGGCGAGCGGCGCGAGGACCAGGCAGAGCGGGTTGAGCAGGGCGGCGGCGACGAGGAAGACCACGAGTGCGACGGCCGCGCCGGTCCAGGCCGTCCGCACGCTCACCGCTCCGGTGACCAGTTCCCGACCGGCGGTACGCGGGTTCCGCGCGTCGATCTTGCGATCGAGGATCCGGTTGGCGGCCATCGCGAACGTCCGCGCCCCGACCATTGCCACGGTGATCAGCAGCAGGTCGAGCCACCGTACCCGGCCGCCGTTGATCTGCATGGCGGCCAGCGCGGAGAGGAACGCGAACGGCAGCGCGAAGACGGAGTGCTCGACGGCGACGAGCTTCAGGAAGGACTTGGTCCGGCCCGGCTTCGCCGCCGGTGCGTCGATGACGGCCATCAGATTCCGTACTCCTTCCAGCGCTTGTCGACCAGGGACGTGACCTCGGGACTCATGCTCATCCCCTCCGGCCAGCCGCGGGTGTAGCCCTCGGTGGGTAGCTTGCGGGTCGCGTCGACGCCCGCCTTGCCGCCCCAGAACTGCTGGTACGACGCGTGGTCGAGGTGGTCCACCGGGCCCTCGGTGAGCAGCAGGTCGCGCGAGTAGTCGACGTTGCCGAAGGCGCGGAAGGCCACCTCGTTGTAGTCGTGCACGTCGCAGTCCTCGTCGACGATCACGATCAGCTTGGTCAGCGACATCATGTGCGCGCCCCAGATCGCGTTCATCACCTTCTGGGCGTGCTTCGGGTAGCGCTTACGGATCGACACGATCGCGCAGTTGTGGAAGACCCCGGCGGCGGGCAGGTTGTAATCGACGATGTCCGGGATCAGGAAGCGCAGCAGTGGCGCGAAGATCCGCTCGGTGGCCTTGCCGAGGCCGTGGTCCTCCTGCGGCGGCTGCGACGTGACGATCGAGTGGTAGACGGGGTTTCGCTGCATGGTCATCGCTTCGATGTGCATCACCGGGAACGGCTCGACCGGCGTGTAGAAGCCGGTGTGGTCGCCGAACGGGCCTTCCGGCAGTCGCTCGCCCGGCTCGATGTAACCCTCCAGCACGATCTGCGCGTGCGCCGGCACCTGTAGCGGCACGGTCAGGCAGTCGACCATCTCCACCCGCTCGCCGCTCAGGAAACCGGCGAACAGGTACTCGTCGATGTCCGCTGGCAGTGGCGCGCTGGCCGAGTAGGCGACCGCGGGGTCGGCACCGATGGCGATCGCGACCGGCAGGCGCTGCCCGAGCCGCTCGGCGACCGCGTGGTGCGCCGTGGAGTTCTTGTGGATCTGCCAGTGCATGCCGATGGTGTTGTGCGAGTGCTGCTGGAGGCGGTAGAGCCCGAGGTTGCGCTTGCCCGTCTCGGGGTGCTTGGTGTGGGTCAGCCCGAAGTTGTGGAAGATCCCGCCGTCGCCCGGCCAGACCTGCAGCCCGGGCAACCGGTTGAGGTCGACGTCGTCGCCGCGGTAGACCACCTGCTGGCAGGGGGCCGTCTTGACCTTCTTCGGCGGCATGGACTTGAGCTGCATGACCTTGCCGAGCCCGCCCATCATGCCCGAGAAGCCCTGCGGCAGTTCCGGCTTGAGCATCTCGCCGATCCGCGCGCCGATCTCGTCGAGGTTCTCCACCCCGAGTGCCATCGCCATCCGCTTCTCGGTGCCGAACAGGTTGATCGCCACCGGCATCTCGCCCCGGGTCGGACGCTCGAAGAGCAGCGCCGGGCCGCCGGCCCGCACCGTCCGGGTGACCACCTCGCTGATCTCCAGGGTCGGATCGACCGGGACGTCGACCCGGCGCAACTCCCCCGCGCGCTCCAGCGCCGCGAGGAAGTCCTTGAGATCGGTGTACGGGAAGCCACGAGCCGCCATGTCACCCAGTCTCCCGCACGGGCTCCCGAACGGCCCAAGCCGGGTGCTGTGACGCTCGCGATCGCCCCCCTGTCAGCGGCGGGCGGCGGGCGGCGCGCCTAGATCGACTCGGCTTTCAGGACGTCGCGGTGTCCCAGGCCGCCGGACACCGCGACTTCAAGGAAGGCGAGTGGATCAACCGGCAGAACCCGAACCTCGCGGGCATGGCGGGCGGTTGAGCGGGTAGCCGGGCAGACGGACGGCGGGCGGAGGCGGCGATGGGCGTGGAACGGGTTCCGGCGGGGTTCACCGAGCAGCGGGCTCGGGTCGGCCAGATCACCATGAACTACGTTCGTGGCGGCGCCGGCCCGCCGCTGGTGCTGCTGCACGGGTACCCGCAGTGCTGGTACATGTGGCGGCACCTGCTGCCCGAGTTGGGGCGCTCCTTCGACGTGGTAGCGCCCGACCTGCGCGGCTTCGGGGGCAGCGACGCCCCGGACACCGGGTACGACAAGAAGACGGTCGCCGCCGACCTGCACGGCCTACTCGACCAGCTCGGCCTGGTCAGTGACCTTCGACTGGTCGGACACGACCTGGGGACCATGGTGGCGTACGCGTACGCCGCCGCCCATCCGCAGCGGGTGAGCCGGCTGGCGCTCACCGAGGCGCCGATCCCCGACGAGAGCATCTACACGTTCCCCGCGCTCACCTCGGCCGGGCCCGGGGTGTGGAACTTCGGCTACTTCTCTCTCGGCAACGGGCTTCCGGAGGCACTGGTCAACGGGCGGGAGTCGCTCTGGGTGGACAGGTTCACCGACGCGCTGATGGTGCGCAAGGGCAGCATCAGCGCACCCGACATCGAGGAGTTCGCCAGCCATCTGCACGATCCGGCACATCTGCGGGCCAGCTTCGCCTACTTCCGGGCGTTCGAGCAGGACATCGCGGCCAACGCTGCGTACCGAGGCACGAAGCTGACCATGCCGGTGCTGGCCGTCGGATCGGCGGCCAGCCTTGGTGGGCAGGTCGCCGAGCAGGTCCGCCGGTACGCCGACACGGTCCGCGGCGAGGTGATCGAGGACTGCGGGCACTGGCTGTACGAGGAGCGTCCGGACGAGATGCTCGCCCTGCTGCGTGACTTCCTCCAGGCGGCCTGAGCAGGGGTCCGCAGGTGTCAGCGATCAGGCGGCGGGCGTCCAGGCGTGGGCGGCCAGTGGCGGGTCGAGCGGTGCCCGGGTGAGCCGGTTGGCGAAGGTGGACATGGTGTACGCACCGACGCCGAGCACCACGTCCAGCGCGTGCCGGGGCTGGTAGCCGGCGGCCAGGAGGTCGTCCAGTTCGTCGTCCGGCACTGCGCCCCGGTGGTCGAGCACGGCCAGTGTGAACCGACGCAACGCCTCCAGGCGTGGTTCGGGCAGCGCCGAGCCGGCACGCAGCGCGGTGATCAGCTCGGCGGTCGCGCCGAGTTGGGTGAGCTTGCCGCTGTGCAGGGCGACGCAAAATTGGCATTCGTGACTGGTGGAGACCGTCAGGATGACCACCTCCCGCTCCAACGGGGCGAGGTCGGTCTGCTCGAAGCCCGCGCTGGCGGTGAGGAAGCCGGTGAGCAACTGCGGCGAGTCGGCTATCAGCGCCACTGCGCTGGGCAGCCAGCCGAACCGGCCGTGTACGCCCTCGATGGCTCGTCGGGCGGCGGCTGGCGCGGTCCCGGCGGTGTGAGCGGTGAATACGGGCATGGTTACCTACCTTCCACAGTGCAGTAGGATGGTCAACGTGGTTGACGAAATAGTAAACGTGGTTGTCGAACATGGCAAGCGCTGATCCCGCGCGCCCCGGCTTCGCGCTGCCGCTGTTGCTGCTGGCCGGCTTCCGGACGCTGATCGACGATCTGCACGCCGAGCTGGCCCGTGAGGGGCATCCGGAGCTGCGACCGCTGCACGGGTTCGTGCTCCAGGCGGTCGGCGCGGAGGGCACCACCGCCACCGAGCTGGGCCAGCGGCTGGGCATCTCCAAACAGGCCGCCGGCAAGACCGTCGACCGGTTGGTGGCCGTCGGCTACCTGGAACGGGTCGACGACCCCACCGACGCCCGACGGCGGCTGGTCCGGGTGACCCCGCGCGGCGCCGACGGGCTACGCCGCTCGGCCGAGATCTTCGACCGGCTGCGTGCACAGTGGGCGGACACGCTCGGCCCGGAACGGGTCACCGCGATGGAAGACGACCTCGGCACGATGGCCTCGGCCAACTGGTTCCGGCTCGACGTGCCCGGCTGGTTCGGCGGCTGATCGTCGGCTGCCGATCGGCTGCGCGTGGTTGGCGGCTGATCGCGGGCCGCCGCGCGACTGCGTGGTTGGCGGCTGATCGCGGGCCGCCGCGCGACTGCGTGGTTGGCGGCTGATCGCGGGCCGACGACCGGCTGCGCTGCTCGGCGGGCAGTCAGTGGGTGCGGGCCAGCTCGACGAAGGCCCGCCACGCGGCCGGGCTGAAGGTCAGCAGGTCGCCGTCGCGGTCCTTGGAATCGCGGACGTGCACCCGGCCGGGCAGGTTGTCGGCGACCTCGACGCACGCGCCGGCGTCGTTGCCGCTCCGGGTGGACTTGCGCCAGCGGGCTCCGGTCAGATCCATGGCTTCACGATCTCCTCGAGCAGGTCGATCGACTGCTGCCGGGGCAGCGCGTCACTGCGCAGACTCTCCCACCTTCCGAGCAGGGTCGCCACCTCGAAGATGTCGTCCACGGCGGTGCCGCCGGTCTGGTTGTCGAGGAAGCCGAGCCAACTGCCGTCGACGGTGCGGCCGAGGATGAACGGCCCGAAGAGGCCGGCGTGCAGGCCCACACCCTGCGGCAGCACGTGCACCCTGATGTGCGGGCGGCGGGCGCACGCCACCAGGTGCCGGAGCTGCCCGGCCAGCACCCCGGCGCAGCCCTCCGCGAAGCGCTGTAGCGCGGCCTCGTCGATCACAGCGGTGAGCTGCGGCGGGTGCTCCCGGTCGAGGATCGTCTGCCGCTCCAGCCGGGCCGCCACCAACTCCTCCACCCGGTCGGCGGTCAGCCCCAGGTCGAGCCGGAACACCGCCCGGGCGTAGTCGGCGGTCTGCAACAGCCCGGGAATCATCGTCGCGCCGAAGCAGCGCAGCTGGGTGGCGACCCGTTCGACCTCCAGCCAGGGGCGGAACCAGATCGGCTCGCCGTCGCGCCGACCCAGCTCGCGCAGCGAGGTCAGCAGGCCGCCAGTGTCGAGCACCTCGTCGGCCCGGGTCAGGTACGCCTCGTTGGGCGCCGTGTGCCCCAGCTCGACGGCCGACACCATGGACGGCGAGTAGTGCGCGCGTTTGCCGTACTCCTCCTGGGTCAGCCCGGCCGCGAGCCGGGACCGCCGGAGCTGCTCCCGGATCAGCGCTGCCGTGGACACCACTGTGGTCACCGCACCCCACCTTCCGCCGCAATTGTCGGGTCGTGCGACCCACCTGCCGCACGGTAGCGAGCACTCAACGCTGCGTCATGCCGTGACGCGCATATCGGGGTAACGCGAGCTGCGACCCGCCCCGGGGTGGCCGGCAAGCACAAGATCCACTCGGGTTTCGCGAAGTCGCGGTGTCCCGGGCCGCAGGACACCCCGACTTCCTGAAAGCCGAGTGGATCAATGGGTGACCAGGCGCGGGCCACCGCCACCTCGCCGCCCAGGGCCGGGTCAAGCCCGGCAGACACATCTCACCGTGCCTGGCCGGACGGCGGGACGCAGGAGCAGAGTGGATTCATGTCGGACGCGTACGTCGTCGGCGACCCGGACGGGTTGTCGCCCCTGCTGGTCGAGCTTCGTGACGCCGTCGCTCGGGAGCTGCACGCCCAACTGGCGATGCGCGGTGAGCGGATCGAGTTGGCTGATCTACCGGAGGTGTCCTACCAGGTCACCGTCCAGGTCGAGCGGGCCACGCGGGCCTGGCGACCCACCCCGTAGACGCGGGCCGGTCACTGACGGAATCCGTGATCGGCCCGCGCTCCACGTCCAGATCAGTCCAGCCCGCCGTACGAGTGCAGGCCGGTGAAGAAGATGTTCACGCCGAACAGGTTCATCAGCACGGTGAGGAAGCCGAGCACCGCGATCCAGGTGGCCACGTTGCGCTTCACGCTGGGCGTCGCGCGGGCGTGCAGGTAGCCGGCGTAGACCACCCAGGAGATGAACGCCCAGGTCTCCTTCGGGTCCCAGCCCCACGGCCGACCCCAGGCTGCCTCGGCCCAGATGGCACCGGCGATCACCGCGAAGGTGAAGATCGGGAACGCGAAGGCGTGCAGCGCGAAGGTCAGCCGCTCCAGGCCGGCCGCACCGGGCAGCCGCTTCGCCAGGATGTACGGGAAACTCCGCTTGCCCTGCTCGTACCCGCTGCGCATCAGGAAGCCGACCGCCGGCACCACGCCGAGCAGGAAGATGCCGGACGCGAAGACGATCGTCGAGACGTGGATGATGAACCAGTACGAGTTCAGTGCCGGCACCAGCGGCACGATCGGCACGTACAGCACCAGCTCGGCGGTGGCGACCAGCAGCACCATCACCAGGGTGAGGAAGAGCCCGAGCTTACGCAGCGACGGCCGCTTCCAGAGCACCCCGAGCCAGGCGGCCACCCCGATGAACGTCACGGTGAGCACGAACTCGTACATGTTGCCCCACGGCATCCGGTCCGCGGCGAGCCCACGGGTGACCAGCGCCCCCAGGTGCAGCGCGGCGGCCACCGCGGTGGCGCCCACCCCGATCAGGCCCGCGAGCCGGGCCCGCCCGGCCGAGCGGTCGACCGTCGGTGGCGAAGGGACCGGCGCGGACGGCGTCGGGACGCCACCGGCACCTACCAACTCGCGCACCGGAGCCGCCGTGGCGACCCGGGTACGGGCGTTGCCCAGCGCGTACTCGACGGCGTGGCCGATCATCGCGACCAGGTACGCCAGGATCGCGAATGTCACCAGATTGTCGGAGAGTGCGGACATCACTCGGCTCCTTCTCGCACGCCGGCCCGGTCAGCGGAGTCAGCGCCAGCACCAGCCCGTTCGGCACCGCTGACGGCGGCGACCAGCTGGGTGAACTCGTCGGCAAACCCTGGATAGTCGGTGCGCGGCAACCCACCGACCTCCATCAAGCTACTACCGCTCGTCGGAGATCCGTCCCCGGGGTCGGCCGGCGCCACCCGGAAGAACACCCGGCGGCGCTTTCCGAACAGCGAACCCATCAGCCCGATCAGCAGGACGCCGCAGCTGACCAGCAGCATCGTCGAGCCGGGATCGTGCCGGACGGAGAGGGTGACGTAACGCTCGGTGCCCAGGAACTCGACTGTCGTGCCGTCGTCCAGCCTCCAGGTCTCGCCTTTGCGGAGCAGTTTGGTGCCGACCTCCTTGACCTTGCCGGCCCGCACCTGCCGCTGGTCGAGCTGGTAGACCGAGCCGGGGATACCGGCGTCCAGGCCGAGGTTGCCGCGGTAGGCGACCAGGTTCAGCGCAGGGTTGCGCTCGGTCGGGTACTGCGAGCGGACGAACGGCGCCTGCTCGGGCGCGGTGGGAAGGTAGATGCCGGTGAACGCCATCTGCAGATCCGGTGCGCGCTGGCCGGTCGCCGGGTCGACGTTCGCGTCCGGGAAGGCCGCCAGCCCCTCGCTGGTCAGGCCCATGTCGCCGGTGGTCAGGAACGGCTCGTCACTGATCTGGCTGTTGCCGAACCGGTCGGTGTAGCGGATCACCGGGGCGTACCCGTGGCCGAGCAGGTAGACGCTCGCGTCGTTCAGGCGCAGCGGCGAGTTCACCGAGAAGTCGGCGCTGCGGGTCGGCTCGTCCGGACCGTTGACGGTCACCCTGGCGTTGAAGAACTCCGGCTGGCCGGACGCCAGGAACCGGGCCTGGAAGTCGTCCAGCCGCAGGCAGAAGCCGGGCAGGTCGGCGCTGTCCACCTGGGGGCCGAGCTTCGCCTCGGCGTACTGCTGGCGGGTGTTGCAGAACGCGTTGTCCGCGCCGGCCACCAGCAGCCGGTTGCCGCTCCAGCCGTACCAGGAGCCGAGCGCCACCCCGATCAGCACCGCGATCAGCGAGGTGTGGAACAGCAGGTTGCCGGTCTCCTTGAGGTAGCCCTTCTCGGCGGAGACCTCGTCGCCGCGCACCTCGACGCGCCAGCGCCGCTTGCGCAGCACCTCCGCGATCGCCGCCGCCCCACCGGGCGGGGCGGGCAGCACCGTGTGCTGCGGCAGCCGGGCCATCCGCTTCGGCGCAGCCGGCGGACGGGACCGCAGCGTGCGGACGTGGTCGCGCAGTCGGGGCGTGATGCAGCCGATCAGGGAGGTGAACAGCAGCAGGTAGATCGCGGAGAACCAGACCGACCCGAAGACCTCGAACGCGCCGATCCGGTCCAGTCGGGGGGCCCAGTCCGGGTGGTCGACGAAGTACTCGTTGACCTTCTCCGGGCTGATTCCGCGCTGCGGCAGCACCGAGCCGGGAATGGCGGCGATCGCGAGCAGGAAGAGCAGGATCAGCGCCGTACGCATGCTGGTGAGCTGCCGCCACGAGTTGCGCAGCAGGGCCAGCAGCCGGTTCGGCCGGCGGCGTGGCGCGGGCGCCGCGGTCTCCGGTCGGTCGTCGACGACCGTCATCAGATGCTCACCTCGCCCACCCCGACGGTGGTTTGCAGCCAGATCACGAAGCTCTGCCATCCGCCGGTGACCAGGGCCAGACCGATCAGGATGAGCAGGGCGCCGCCGACCCGGGTGACCCAGCGGCTGTTGCGCCGGACGGCGCGGAAGACCCCGAGCAGGCGTTCGAAGCCCAGCCCGAAGACGACGAACGGTATCCCCAACCCGAGGCAGTACGCCACGGCGAGCACCACGGCCCGGTCGCTCTGGCCGCTGGCGGTGGCCATGCCCATCACCGCGCCGAGGGTGGGGCCGGTGCAGGGCACCCAACTGAGCGCGAAGACCGCCCCGAAGACCGGTGCGCCAAGCAGCCCCGCCGATGGCAACCGGGAGATCCGGAACTCCCGTTGCAGGGCCGGGATCATCCCGAGGTAGCTCAACCCCGCCACGATGATCAGCACACCGACGCCGATCTGCAACTCGCGCTTGTAGTCGAAGAACACCCGACCGATGCTGGCGAAGAGGATCGCGGTGGCCACGAAGACGACTGTGAAGCCGCCGATGAAGAGCAGCGTCCCGGCGAGCACCCGACCCTTGACCGCGCCGACCCGCGCGACCCGTTCCTTGACCGCGACACCCCCGCCGGCCGGCACGGGATCGGCCTGCGGCCGCCGGCCCTCCAGGTCGGCGCCGGCCAGACCGGTCACGTACGACAGGTAGCCGGGGACGAGCGGAAGGACGCACGGGGAGAGGAAGCTGACCAGGCCGGCGAGCGCCGCCGCGCCGATGGCGAGCAGCAGCGGCCC
This sequence comes from Micromonospora sp. DT15, assembly GCF_049841475.1. NCBI lineage: Bacteria > Bacillati > Actinomycetota > Actinomycetes > Micromonosporales > Micromonosporaceae > Micromonospora > Micromonospora sp. DT15. The sequence continues at coordinate 230,892 of NZ_JBNCKJ010000008.1, read as the reverse complement.
GCTGAGGGCCAACTCCCGGAAGGTCTCGCCCATCAGTTCGGCGCCGGCTTCTCGGCGGCGACCCGTTCGACGATCGGCCGTAGCTCGTCCCTGGTCACGGCGCGACGGATCACCGCGGCGATCCGGCCGTCGCGATCGAGGACCACCGTCGCCGGCGTGGAATTGGGCGGGATGTCGAAGTTCAGCGCCTGGCTGCTGGACGGGTCGAAGATGCTCGGGTAGGTGACCCGCCCCCGCTCGAAGGCGATCGCCTTGTCCTTGCTGTCCTGCACGTTGATGCCCAGGAAGGTCACCCCGGACGCCTTGGTGGCCTGGTAGGTGTCCTCCAGGTCGTCAGCCTCCGCGCGGCAGGGCGCGCACCAGGAACCCCAGAAGTTGACGACGACGACCTGACCGCGTGCCTGGGAGACGTCGTACTGGCCACCGGTGAGCAGTTCGCCGACCACCTTGGGCGTCTTCGACCGCTGGTCCGGCGCGCAGGTGATCGTGAGGCCGTCGCTGGTGCACTGCTTCTCCCCGCCGCCCCCGGACGTGCAGCCGACCAGCGCCACCGCGGCGACGGTGGCGAGCAGACCGGCGGTCCACCTCCGGGCGTTCATCAGGCCCCCTTGGCCGTCCGGGCGGTCGCGGAGAGGGCGATCAGGTGCGCGGCCGGCTCGCTGTAGCCGATGCCCGCCACCTTCGCGCCGTCGAAGTGGAACGAGGTGAGACTCGCCAGGCCGCACTGCCGCTTGCGCGGGTCGTGCCAGAGCCGCTTGCGCTCTACGTGACGGCGCAACGTCCAGATCGGGAGCTGGTGCGACACCAGCACCGCCTCGCGTCCCTCGGCGGCGACCCGGGCGGCGTGCACGGCGGCGAACATCCGCTCGGCGATCACCCGGTACGCCTCACCCCAGGAGGGGGTCACCGGGTCGCGCAGCACCCACCAGTTGCGCGGGTCGCGGAACGACCCGTCACCCGGGGAGACCTTCTTGCCCTCGAACCAGTTGGCGCTCTCGATCAGCCGCTCGTCCACCCCGACCGGCAGCCCGAACTGGGCGGCGATCGGCTCGGCGGTCTGCTGGGCGCGCTCCAGCGGGCTGGCCACCACGTGCACGATCTCCCGCTCGGCCAGGCCCTCCGCAGCGGCCTTGGCCATCTGCACACCCAGCTCGGAGAGGCGGAAACCGGGCAGCCGGCCGTAGAGGATCTGGTCGGGGTTGTGCACCTCGCCGTGCCGCAGCACGTGAACCACAGTCTTGCTCAAGGTTGTCTACCCCCCGTGACCAGCCGCTGCCGCCGCGTTCGCTGCGGTGGGCAGCGCGGCGGCGATGTGCTCCAGAGCGGCGTCGTCGAGCGCCGCCGAGACGAACCACGACTCGAACGCGCTCGGCGGCAGGTAGACGCCGGCGGCGAGCATCGCGTGGAAGAACGCCTTGAACGCGGGCACCTGCTGGGTGCGCGCGCTGTCGTAGTCGACCACGTCGGCGTCGGTGAAGAAGATCGAGAACATGCTGCCCGCGTACGACAGTTGGTGCGGGACCCCGGCGGCGGCCAACGCGTCGGACGCGAGCTTGCCCACCACGGCGGCCGTCTCGTCGAGGCGCTGGTACAGCGCGTCGTCGGCGAGCCGCAGGGTCGCCAGGCCGGCGGCGCAGGCCAGCGGGTTACCGGAGAGGGTGCCGGCCTGGTAGACCGGGCCGGCCGGCGCGAGCCGCGCCATGATGTCCGCGCGCCCGCCGAACGCCGCGGCGGGCAGGCCGCCACCCATGACCTTGCCGTACGTCCACAGGTCCGCGTCGGAGGCGTCGAGGCCGTGCCACCCGGCGCGGGAGACCCGGAACCCGGTCATCACCTCGTCCACCACCAGCAGGGCGCCGTGGGCGTGCGCGATCCGGGCGAGCTGCTGGTTGAAGCCGTCGCGGGGGGCCACCACACCCATGTTGCCGGCGGCGGCCTCGGTGATCACCGCGGCGATGTGCGGGCCCTCGGCGGCGAAGGCCTCTTCGACGGCCCGGATGTCGTTGTACGGAAGCACTATCGTCTCGCTGGCCGCCGCGCCGGTCACGCCGGGCGAGTCGGGCAGGCCCAGGGTGGCCACGCCGGAGCCGGCGGCGGCGAGCAGCGCGTCGACGTGGCCGTGGTAGCAACCGGCGAACTTGATGATCTTCGAGCGGCCGGTGAAGCCGCGGGCCAGCCGGATCGCCGACATTGTCGCCTCGGTGCCCGAGTTGACCAGGCGGACCTGCTCGACAGGGGTCCGGGCGACGATCTCGGCGGCCAACTCCACCTCACCGGGGGTGGGCGTGCCGAAGCTGGTGCCCCGGGCGGCGGCGGCCTGGACGGCCTCCACCACCTCCGGGTGGGCGTGCCCGAGGATCAGCGGACCCCAGGAGCAGACCAGGTCGACGTAGCGGCGACCGTCGGCGTCGTACAGCCACGGGCCCTCACCACGGACCATGAAACGCGGGGTGCCGCCGACCGCCTGGAAGGCGCGCACAGGGGAGTTCACCCCGCCCGGCACGATGGCGCGGGCGCGGTCGAACAGGGCCTCGGAGGCCGGCGCATCGGCTGGGTAGCGGCCGGATCCGGCGGAGAAGATGTCGGTCACGATGCCGCCATTGTGACAGCGCCGGACGGTCAACCAGCAGCCACCCCGTGGTGGGGTTACCCGGCTCACCTGTGACCCGCGCCGGTCGGCAGCGCCGACACGGGGGCCCCGTGGCCTGGACGGTGACGGCTCGCGGCCTCGACAGGCCAGGTCGGTCGGATCGCGCTAGGCTGACCGGGTGGATCGTGCCGAACTGTCCATCACGCTACACCGGACGGGCGACGAAGCAGTCTTGCGCCTGGCCGGTGAGATCGACATGCTCACAGCGGCCCAGCTCTCCACCGTCGTCAACGAGGTGCTGGCCGACCCACCCCCGAAGATCATCCTCGACCTCGGTGGCGTCACCTTCTGCGACTCGCAGGGGCTGGGCACCCTGGTCGTGCTCAGCCGCAAGGCCAGCCACGCGCAGAGCCTGCTGATGCTGACGCACGTGGGCGACTTCCTGATCCGCGTACTGGACATCACCGGCCTGCGCAGTGCCCTGATGATCCGCAACGACCAGCCCACCGGCTGAGCCGCCCCGCCCCGCCGCGTCAGGCGGTGTTGCCCCAGCGGGCCTGTTCGAGCAGCCTCACCGCCCGGTCGCGGACCTCCGGGTCGTCCGAGCGGAGCTGGGCGGTCGCCTCGTCGACCGCTTCGGTGAGCCGCCGCCACTGCGTGTCACGCTCCCGGACCAGATCCGACTGGGCGGCCAACTGGCGGGTCTTCACCCACAGCTCGACGAAGACCGACACCTTGGCGCGGAGCACCCACGGGTCGAACGGCTTGGTGAGGTAGTCCACCGCGCCCACCTGGTAACCCCGGAGGGCGAGCTGGGCGTCCCGGTCGGCGGCCGTGAGGAAGATGATCGGCACGTGCCGGGTCCGCTCGCGGCGCTTGATGTGGCTCGCCGTCTCGAAGCCGTCCATGTCCGGCATCTGCGCGTCCAACAGGATCACCGCGAAGTCGTCCACCAGCAGCTGCTTGAGCGCCGCCTCGCCGCTCTCCACCGCCACGGACTGGACCGGCAGGCCCTGAAGAATCGCCTCCAGGGCCGTCAGGTTCTGCCGCCGGTCGTCAACGAGCAGCGCTTTGGCCATCTGGGTCACGAAGTCTCCTCGGTCCGGCTGCCGTTGATCCAGGACGACATCAGTTCGATCAGGTCGTCCAGGTCGACCGGCTTGGTGATGTAGTCGCTGCCCCCGGCAGCGAGCGCCGACTCACGGTCACCCGGCATCGCCTTCGCGGTCAGGAAGACCACCGGAAGGTCGGCGAACCGGTGGTTGCGGCGAATCTGGCGGGTGGTCTCGTAACCGTCCTGGTCGGGCATCATGGCGTCCATCAGCACGATGTCCACCTCCGGATGCTCGGCCAGCAGACGGACACCGTCCGCCCCGTTGTCCGAGTACAGCACGGTCATCCCGTGCAGCTCCAACGCGCTGGTCAAGGCGAAGACGTTGCGTACGTCGTCGTCCACGATCAGCACCGTGGCGCCGTCCAGTTGACGGGTGGCCGGCGCCTCCGGCCGTTCCGGCAGCAGCTCCAGCGGCGGCATCAGCAGCGACGACGGCAGCCCGGCGCGCTGCGGCGACGGCATCTGCGGCACGACCACCGCGTCCGGGGCCAGCACCTGCGGCACGAACAGCGTGAAGGTCGAGCCCTGGCCGGGCGCGGACGAGACGGTGATGGTGCCGCCGATCAGTCGGGCCAGATCGCGGCTGATCGACAGGCCCAGCCCGGTGCCGCCGTACCGGCGACTGGTCGTGCCGTCGGCCTGCTGGAACGCCTCGAAGATGATCGACAACTTGTCGTCGGAGATGCCGATCCCGGTGTCGATCACGGTGAACGCGATCACCTGCTGAGCGTTCGTCAGCGCCGGCACGTCGAACACCGCGTTCTCCGCCGCCGGGGCGATCCGCAGCGTCACCGCACCGTTGTCGGTGAACTTCACCGCGTTGGAGAGCAGGTTGCGCAGGATCTGCTGCAACCGCTGCGCGTCGGTCACCAACGCCGGCGGCAGATCCTTGCTCACCCGTACCTGGAAGTCCAGGTTCTTCTCCTCGGCCTGCGGCGCGAACGCCTGCTCGACGTAGCCGCGCAGCTCGGTGAAGCGGATCTCGGTCGGCTCGACGTCCATCCGGCCCGCCTCGATCTTGGACAGGTCGAGGATGTCGTCGATCAGTCGCAGCAGGTCGGAGCCGGACCCGTGGATGGTCCGGGCGAACTCGATCTGCTTCGGGCTGAGGTTCTGCTCCGAGTTCTCGGCCAGCAGACGGGCCAGCAGCAACAACGAGTTCAGCGGAGTCCGCAGTTCGTGGCTCATGTTGGCGAGGAACTCCGACTTGTACGCCGACGCCCTGGTCAGCTGCTGCGCCTTCTCCTCCAGACCCAGCCGCGCCAGCTCGATCTCCCGGTTCTTCGTCTCGATGTTGCCCTTCTGCTCGGACAGCAGAGTGGCCTTCTCCTCCAGCTCGGCGTTGGTGCGCTGCAACTCCGCCGACTGCTCCTGCATCTCGTGCGCCAGCCGCTGCGACTGGGCCAGCAGCTCCTCCGTACGCCGGTTGGCCTGGATGGTGTTGACCGCGATGCCGATGGTGAGCACCAACCGCTCCAGGAACGACAGGTGCAGTTCGGAGAAGGCCGACACACTGGCGAACTCGATCACCCCGAGCAGCTCGCCCTCGAACAGGACGGGGAGCACCACCAGGTCGGACGGGGGTGTCTCGGCCAGGCCGGACCGCAGGGTGAGCCGACTGTTCGGGGAGGCGCTGACCCGGATCGTGCGACGGGAGAGCGCGGTCTGCCCGACCAGCCCCTCACCCGGCCCGAAGGTGACGTCGTGCCCCCGCGCCACGTACCCGTACGAGGAGGTCAGCCGCAGCCGCATGCTGCCGTCGGTGTCGTCGGCCAGGAAGAAGGCGCCGAGCTGGGCGTCGACCAGCGGGGTCACCTCCGTCATGATCATGCGGCAGACCTCGCCGAGGTCGCGCTGGCCCTGCAACAGGCCGCCGATCCGGGCGAGGTTGGAGTCCAGCCAGCCCTGCTCGGCGTTCTTCTTGGTCGTCTCCCGGAGGGTGACGATCATCTGGTTGATGTTGTCCTTCAGCTCGGCGACCTCGCCCTGGGCCTTGACCGCGATCCGCTGGGTCAGGTCGCCCCGGGTCACCGACGTGGACACCTGGGCGATGGCCCGCAACTGCGTGGTCAGCGTCGAGGCGAGCTGGTTGACGTTCTCGGTGAGGTCGCGCCAGGTGCCGGAAACGCCCTTCACCTGCGCCTGACCACCGAGCTTGCCCTCGATACCGACCTCGCGGGCCACCCGGGTCACCTCGTCGGCGAACGACGACAGCTGGTCGACCATCGTGTTGACTGTCGACTTCAGCTCCAGGATCTCGCCCTGGGCGTCCACCGTGATCTTCTGCGACAGGTCACCCTTCGCCACGGCGGTGGTCACCGAGGCGATGTTGCGAACCTGACTGGTCAGGTTCGACGCCATCGAGTTCACGTTGTCGGTCAGGTCCCGCCAGGTGCCGGAAACGCCCTTCACCTGCGCCTGACCACCGAGCTTGCCCTCGGTGCCCACCTCACGGGCCACCCGGGTCACCTCGTCGGCGAACGACGACAACTGGTCCACCATCGTGTTGACAGTCGACTTCAGCTCCAGGATCTCGCCCCGCGCGTCCACCGTGATCTTCTGCGACAGGTCACCCTTCGCCACCGCCGTCGAGACCTGGGCGATGTTGCGGACCTGGGCGGTCAGGTTCGACGCCATCGAGTTCACGTTGTCGGTCAGGTCGCGCCAGGTGCCGGCGACCCCGCGCACCTGCGCCTGACCGCCCAACTTGCCCTCGGTGCCCACCTCACGCGCGACCCGGGTCACCTCGTCGGCGAACGACGACAACTGGTCCACCATCGTGTTGACTGTCGACTTCAGCTCCAGGATCTCGCCCCGCGCGTCCACCGTGATCTTCTGCGACAGGTCACCCTTCGCCACAGCGGTGGTCACCGAGGCGATGTTGCGAACCTGACTGGTCAGGTTCGACGCCATCGAGTTCACGTTGTCGGTCAGGTCCCGCCAGGTGCCGGAAACGCCCTTCACCTGCGCCTGACCGCCCAGGTTGCCCTCGGTGCCCACCTCACGGGCCACCCGGGTCACCTCGTCGGCGAACGACGACAACTGGTCCACCATCGTGTTGACGGTGTTCTTCAATTCCAGGATCTCGCCCTGGGCGTCCACCGTGATCTTCTGCGACAGGTCACCCTTCGCCACGGCGGTGGAGACCTGGGAGATGTTGCGGACCTGGCTGGTCAGGTTGCCGGCCAACTGGTTGACGTTCTCGGTGAGGTCCCGCCAGGTGCCGGAGACGCCGCGCACCTGGGCCTGGCCGCCCAACTTGCCCTCGATGCCCACCTCACGCGCGACCCGGGTCACCTCGTCGGCGAACGACGACAACTGGTCCACCATCGTGTTGACGGTGTCCTTCAGCTCCAGGATCTCGCCCTGCGCCGCCACCGTGATCTTCTGCGACAGGTCGCCGCGCGCCACCGCCGTGGAGACCTGCGCGATGTTACGGACCTGGGCGGTCAGGTTCGACGCCATCGAGTTGACGCTGTCGGTCAGGTCCTTCCAGGTGCCGGCCACGTTCGGCACCTCGGCCTGGCCGCCCAACTTGCCCTCGGTGCCCACCTCACGGGCCACCCGGGTCACCTGCTCGGCGAAGAGCCGCAGCGTGTCGGTCAGGTAGTTCATCGTGGCGGCCAGCTCGGCCACCTCACCACGCGCGCCGACGGTGATCTTCTGCGACAGGTCGCCCTTGGCCACCGCCGTCGCCACCTGCGAGATCGATCGCACCTGGCCGGTCAGGTTCGACGCCATGGTGTTCACCGAGTCGGTGAGGTCCTTCCAGGTGCCCGCGACGCCCCGCACGTCGGCCTGGCCGCCCAACTTGCCCTCGGTGCCCACCTCACGGGCCACCCGGGTCACCTCGTTGGAGAACGACGACAGCTGGTCCACCATCGTGTTCACGGTGCGCCCGATGCGCAGGTACTCACCGCGCAACGGCCGACCGTCGATCTCCAACGCCATGTGCTGGGACAGGTCACCGTCGGCGACCGCAACGATCACCCGGGCGATCTCCGTGGTCGGTCGACCCAGGTCGTCGATCAGCGAGTTGATCGCCCGCTGCCCCTCCGCCCAGGAGCCGTCCAGCCCCTCGTCGTCGAGCCGCTCGGTGAGCCGGCCGTCGCGACCGACGATCCGGCTGATCCGCCGCAAATCCAGATACTGCCGCTCCTGGAGCGACACCACCTCGTTGAAGGCGTCCGCCACCTCACCGGCCGCGCCGGCCCGGCGGGGAAGCCGGACCTTCAGGTCGCCCCGCCCGATCCGTCGCAGTGCCTCGGTCAACTCACCGAGGAGCGCCTCGTTGTCGAGCGCGGACGGATCCGCCACCGACTGCTTCGACGTGGTCATCATTCCTCGCTCAACTCGGGGGGCGCCGGTCCGTGCGGACACACCGGCACCCCATATTGTGCCCGCGCGCGCCGTGGTGCCAGGGTGTGCGACCCGCCAGGTGCCATCGATCGCCCCGTCGACCCGCCCGATCGGCGTCGAGCCGGCACGCCGCGCCGCAAACCTCGCCCGGCTCCCGCGCCAATCGATTCGACGCGTCCGCCCCCAAGCGGTGCCGCTGAGCGACGCGACAGCACCGGATCGTTGATCGGCTTGGCACCCGGCAGTGCGACGGTGGAGGATACGGGGGTGTCAGGCGAGGTTGGGCCCGCGACGGCCGGGGCCCAGGACGGGGCCGTCCGGCGTGTCCGGCTGCCCGCCGACCGGCGCACGCCGGCCGCCGCCCGCGCCGTGGTCCGCTCGGTGTTGACCGAGTCACACCTGGACGAGCTGGCCAACGAGGCGCTGCTGCTCACCACCGAGCTGACCACCAACGCCGTCGAGCACGCCCGTACCGAACTGGACATCGAGGTCGTCGCGGACGAGATCGGGCTGACCGTCACGGTCTCCGACTTCGCCCCCGGTTCCGGCGACGAGCTGACCGTCGGCGACCGCAACGACTCCGCCGAGATCAACGAGGTCTCCGTGCGCGGCCGGGGCCTGCTGCTCGTCGACCACTTCGCCAGCCGCTGGGGCACCACGTACCTGCCCACCGGCAAGGGCGTCTGGTTCCGGCTGGACCGCCCCGGCACCGACCTGCCCACCAGCGGAACCATCAGCGAATCGACGCCGGCCAACGCCGGCCCCCGGACGGGCACCGACGGGTCCGCGCCGAGCGCCAGCGCGATGAGCGAACTCATGCAGACCGCCCCCGACCTGTACGGGGACGACCCGTTGCCCGACTTCGCCACCAGCCTGCTCAGCCGGGTCGCCGAGATGGTCGGCGCAGCCGGCGGCACGATCCGCCTGGACCGGGGCGACGGGCAGGGCAGCCAGGTGCTGGCCCGCTTCGGTCGGCCACCCCGCCCCGGCAGCGAACTGCTCCGAGTGCCACTGACTGTGCAGCGCCCGTACGCCGGGGAGTTGGAGTTGGACGCCGCGCCGTCGGCGTACGCCCAACCGTTGGCGGTGCTCACCGCCGAGCGGCTGTCGTTGCACCTGGAGAACGACCGGCTGCGCCGGGCCGACGTCCGCCGGCAGGTGTGGCTGACCTTCCTGGCCGAGGCGAGCGAGCTGCTGGCCCAGTCGCTCGACGTCGACCTGACCATGGCGCTGGTGCCGCAGTTGGTGGTGCCGCGACTCGGTCAGTGGTGCGCGGTGCACACCACCGACGAGTGGGGTCGGCTCCGGCTGGCGGCGGCCAGCCACGCCGACGAGTCGATGCTTCCGCAACTGCACAAGGTGCTGGCCGAGACCGGTCCGGACTCGATTCAGGCCCGCCTGCGCGAGGCGTCCCGCAGCGCGGCGCAGATTCCCCTGGGCGGGCCGATGGAGGGTTTCGCCGTTCCGCTGATCGCGCGCGGGCAGCGACTCGGGACCCTGGCGGTGGGGCGGCACCAGCGGCACCGGCACGACCCGGACGAGGTGGCCGTGTTGGAGGACGTGGCCCGGCGGGCCGCGCTGGCCATCGAGAACGCCCGGATCCACGCGGAACGCCGTCGGGTGGCGCAGACGCTCCAGCAGTCTCTGCTGCCGCCGGTGCTGCCGTTGGTGGACGGGATCGGTTTCGCCGCCGAGTACGTCCCGACCGGCGACGACGCCGAGGTGGGTGGCGACTTCTACGACGTGGTGCCGCTGCCCGACGGGCGCTGGCTGGTGGTGATCGGTGACGTCTCGGGCAAGGGTGTCCAGGCCGCCGCGGTGACCGGGCTGGTCCGGGACGTGATCCGGGTGCTGGTCGGCGACGGCAAACCGTTACCGGAGGCGCTGGCGCGGCTCAACGAGACACTTGTCGAGCGCGGTGGCGGTCGCTACTGCACGCTGGCGCTGGCAGCGGTCGGGCCGGGCGAGGGTGATCAGTTGGACGTCTCGCTGCACCTGGCAGGGCACGACCGGCCGGTGCTGCTTGCCGCAGCGGGCGGCGCGGAGTTCGTCGGCACGGGTGGCACCGCGCTCGGCCTGCTCGACACGATCACCTCGCCGACGGCGGAGATCACGCTCGCGCCGGGCGACTCGCTGATCTTCTACACCGATGGCGTCACCGAGCGGAGGCGCGGCCGGGAGCTGTTCGGCACCGACCGGCTGCGGGACGCCGCCGCGCCCCTGGCCGGATATTCGGCCGACGTGGTGGCCGCCCGGCTGCGCGCCGCGGCGATCAACTTCTCGGTCGAGCCGCCCCGGGACGACATCGCCGTCCTGGTGCTCCGCAACGACGCGACCTGACCGCCGCACGGGCCCCCGGGCGTCGGCCCGCTGGGTAGATTGACGGCCATGACGAGCGTTGCGCAGGTCACGTCGTACTCTCGGCCGGCGGTCCGGGCCCTGATCGCCGCGCAGTTCGCGACCATCGGCGGGTTCCTCGCCGTGCTGCTGCTCTACGTCGGGCGGATGACGAGCGCCGGCGTCGGCCCGGCCGAGATGCTGACCGGCGCGTACGACCCGAAGGACATCGCCTTCTTCGGTGTGCTCCACCCCGTGGTGGCGGTGCTCTACCTGACGGGTGCGGTGCTCGGGCTGCCGTTGGCGATCGTCGCGGGGGCGGTGGTCGCCCGGGAGCGCGCGGTCCTGCCCCGGGTGACCCGGTCACTGCTGCTGGCCGGTGCGGTGGGCGGCCTGCTGGTAATGGTGGCCCGTCTCACCCCGCCGCTGCTGGACATGCACCGGTGGTGGATGGACTGACCCTCTGCCGGCCCGGCCTCACAGGCCGCCGGGGAGCCGGCCGGGCGCGAGCCGGTGCTCCGGATCCAGGTGCCGCTTCGCGGCCCGCAACTGGGCCAGGCCGGCCAACTCGCCCCAGAGGTCGACCGCCTGGCGGACCGCCGCCGGAGCGGAGACCACCACGCAGCGACCCTGCCGGGCCAACAGCACCCCTCTGACGGCGGCCAGGATGGACGCCACCCGGTCGGCTGCCAGCGCCCCGGGCAGTGCCGCGTGCACCACGCCCAGCCCGGCGGAGCCGCGCACCGGCACCGGCGCTCCGGCCGCGTCGCGCAGCGCGTAGACGGCTGCGTGCAGGTCGCCGATCGGCACCTCCAGCCGCAGCGCCGTGTCGCCGGGGGCGAACGGGTACCGGCGCCACCACGTCGGCGCGGAGTGGGCGATCGTCGCCTCCCCGTGCAGCAGCCCGACCAGCCGCTCGGCGCGCTCATTGACGTCGGCGGGACCGCCCTCCAGCAGCACCACCAGGCTGCCGGCCCGGGACGGGGCGCCGGCCCGGCCGGACATCGACGGGTGGCGTTCCCGGGCGGTGGCGGCCGGGTGACCGGGCGGGTACGACGTACGAGGGCGGGGGGTGCCTCCGGGCAGGTCCAGCTCGATGGCCGACGGCTCCAGCCGAGCGGCGAGGATCGTCCGGACCAGGTCGTGCACCTCCAACGGCGTCCACACCGGGCGGGACACCCAGAGCCTGCTCGCCGGCACCGGCTGCACCCGCAGGCTCGCCGACACCAGCACGCCGAGCGCGCCCTGGGAGCCGCAGAGCAGTCGGGCCAGGTCGAGCCCGGGCGCGCCGCCGCCGACGCTGATCAGCTCGCCGTCGGCGGCGAGGTAACGCACACCGAGCAGTTGGTCGCAAGGGCTGCCGTGGCGGTGGCGCAGCGGGCCGGCCTCGCCGGCGGCGAGCACACCGCCCAGTGTCGCGCCGGGTGAGGGTGCGTCCATGGCGAGCCGCTGCCCGGTGCGCTCCAGGGTGGCCTGCACCGCCCGCAGTGGAGTGCCGGCACCCACGTCGGCCACGAGCGAGTCGACCGGCTCGTGACCGATGCCGGCCAGCCGGCCGGTGTCGAGCAGGATGTCGACCTGAACGGGGGCGGCGCCCCAGTCGATCTTCGTGCCCGCGCCTCGGGGCACCACAGTCAGATCGTGCACGGCGGCCAGCCGCAGCACCTCGGCGGCGGCGTGCGGGCCGCCCGGGACGGCGACCCAGCGCGCCGGTCGCCCCGCCACCTCATCGGCGGGCCCGGCCAGCCGGGAGAACGGTGGACCGCAGATCGCCGCCAACCGCCGGCTGATCTCGAGGGCTCCGGACCGGCCTAGGGAACTCGCTGCTGCCGCCATGCCGGCCATCGTACATGTGTTCGAAAGCCGTGGCGGCGAGTATCGGGATGCCGCTGGTCCGGCGCGCTGCGGCTGCCGGCCGGTAACGTGGCCGCCGTGACCACCGAGACTGCCCCGCCCGCGGCGAAGCGGGTGCCCAGCGAGCGCACCCACCACGGCGACACCGTCGTTGACGAGTACGCCTGGCTCGCCGCCAAGGACGACCCGGAGACGATCGCCTACCTGACCGCCGAGAACGAGTACACCGACGCGCGCACCGCACACCTGGCCGACCTGCGGGCCGACCTGTTCGAGGAGACTCGCCGACGCACCCAGGAGACCGACCTGTCAGTGCCGACCCGCAAGGGCGGGCACTGGTACTACACCCGGACGGTCGAGGGACAACAGTACGGAGTGCAGTGTCGCCGGGCGGTCCGCGACGGTGAGACCGACCCGCCGGTCAGCGCGGACGGCGCCCCGCTCGACGGCGAGGAGGTGCTGCTCGACGGCAACCTGCTGGCCGAGGGGCACGACTTCTTCTCGCTCGGCGCGTTCGACGTCAGCCCGGACGGTCGCTGGCTGGCCTACTCCACCGACTTCTCCGGTGACGAGCGGTTCACCCTGCGGGTGAAGGACCTGACCACCGGCGAGCTGCTGCCGGACGAGGTTCCTGACACGTTCTACGGCACCGCCTGGTCGTCGGACGCCTCGGTGCTGTTCTACGTGACTGTGGACGACGCCTGGCGACCGAACCGGGTCTGGCGGCACACCATCGGCTCCGCCGCCGCCGACGACGTGGTGGTCCACCAGGAGGACGACGAGCGGTTCTGGGTGGGGGTGGAGCTGACCCGGTCGGAGAAGTTCATCCTCATCGACGTGCACAGCAAGGTGACCAGCGAGGTGCTGGTGATCCCCGCCGGCAACCCGACCGGCGCGCCGGCTGTGATCGCCCCCCGCCGACAGGGCGTCGAATACACGGTGGAGCACCACGGCCACCGTTTCCTGATCCTGCACAACGACGGCGCGGAGGACTTCGCGCTGGCGTTCACCTCGGCGGACGTACCGGGCGACTGGGTGCCGCTGATCGAACACACCCCCGGCACCCGACTGGAGGCCGTCGACGCCTTCGCCAATCACCTGGTGGTGTCGCTGCGCACCGACGGGCTCACCGGGCTGCGGGTGCTGCCGGTGGGCAGTGACGACGGGTACGACATCGACTTCCCCGAGCCGCTCTACAGCGTCGGGTTGGACGCCAACCCGGAGTACCGCACCGGCCAGGTCCGGCTGCGCTACTCCTCGCTGATCACCCCCGACTCGGTGTACGACTACGACCTGGTCACCCGGCAGATGGTGCTGCTCAAGCAGAAGCCGGTGCTGCCCGGTCCGGACGGGCGACCGTACGACCCGGCCGAGTACGAGCAGCACCGTGACTGGGCGCTTGCCGATGACGGCACCCGGGTGCCGATCTCACTGGTCTGCCGCGTCGGCACCCCCCGGGACGGCTCGGCGCCCTGCGAGCTGTACGGCTACGGCTCCTACGAGGCCAGCATGGACCCGTGGTTCTCGGTGGCCCGACTGTCCCTGTTGGACCGGGGCGTGGTCTTCGCGGTGGCGCACACCCGGGGCGGCGGTGAACTGGGCCGACGGTGGTACGACCAGGGCAAGCTGCTGGCCAAGAAGAACACCTTCACCGACTTCGTGGCGTGCGCACAGCACCTCGTCAAGGCCGGCTGGACGGCCAGCGACCGGCTTGTCGCCCGGGGCGCATCGGCTGGTGGCCTGCTGATGGGCGCGGTGGCCAACCTCGCGCCGGACGCGTTCGCCGGGATCGTGGCGCAGGTGCCGTTCGTGGACGCGCTCACGTCGATCCTCGACCCGTCGCTGCCGCTGACCGTCACCGAGTGGGAGGAGTGGGGCAACCCGCTCGACGACCCCGAGGTGTACGCGTACATGAAGTCCTACACCCCGTACGAGAACGTGGCCGCCGTTGACTATCCCGCGATCCTCGCGGTGACCAGCCTCAACGACACCCGGGTGCTCTACTCGGAGCCGGCGAAGTGGATCGCCCGGCTGCGGGCGGTCGCCCCGGGCGGCGACTACCTGCTGAAGACCGAGATGGGTGCCGGGCACGGCGGCCCGAGCGGTCGCTACGACTCGTGGCGCGAGGAGGCGTTCATCAACGCCTGGATCCTGGACCGCATCGGCCACGCCTGACCCGACGGGTCGGCATGATCGCGTTCGGTGGTGGGAGTGGTCCCCTCGGCGGCTCGGGGAGACCACCCACTCCGACGATCGGGCGGGTTCATGGCCGGGTCGCGCAGCCGCGGCCCGGCCTTTCCGGGTCGCGGCGGATGTCGCGGCCTAGACTTCCGGGGTGACCGGGGCTACGGATAGTGACGGCGGAGCGGCCGAGGACGTCCGCCGACCGAGCGTGGCGGCGGTGGCGCGGGACCGCCGGGTCTGGCTGATCCTCGCGGTGGTCGCCGGGCTGCTGGTCTGCTGTTGTTCGGCAGTGGTCGGCGCCTTGATCGCACTCTCCTCCGGCCTGCTCGCCGCCTGACCCGAGGGCTGGGTCAGGCCGGCCGGCGGGGGCGGTTCGGATCAGGTCGTCCGCAGCTCGTCCAACGCGGTGCTGGCGCGCAGGAAGAGCAGGCCGACACCGACCGTCACCAGCACCGCCGCCAGGGCGCCGGCGCCGAGCCACGCCAGGTGCTCCAGAGGTACGGGAACGGCTCGCTGCACCGCGGGGTAGTACACGATCCGGGAGTACTGGTCCCGGGTGGCAGGGTCGTCGCAGAGCGCGGCCGGGGCATCGCAGATCAACGTCGACCCGCCTCCCTCCGACACGTCCGCGACGAGCCCTCGGCCGAGCAGCGTGCCAACGGTGAGCGCGAGCAGGATCGCCGGCACGGCCGGCGCCAACGCCTGCCAGGCCACCGAACGGCCCAGCGTGGCGCGGGGCACCCCGGTGGCGACCAACGCGGCGTAGGCGCGGCGTCGGGCGACGATCCCCTCGACCAGCGCGACGATCAGCCCGCCCGTCGCGATCAGGATGGCCACGGCGATCGCGCCGTCGACGAGATCCATCGTCGACAGGTAGAAGGGGTTGGCGCCACCGTCCGCCCCGGCGAGTCGGCTCTGCTCCCGCTCGATCTGGTCCTTGGTGGCGAAGTAGGCGCGCTGGGCTGCCGCACCCGCGCCGAAGATCAGGGCGGCGAGCAGCGCCGCGAACGTGCGGCTGCCCGCCCACGGATCGGCCATCAGCCGGCCCGCCGCGAGCAGGGCAGCCGGCCTGCGGGCGTGCCGACGTAACAACCGCCCGCAGTGGTACGACAGCCAGCCGGTGCCGATCACCACACCGATCATCGCCGCGAGCGCGCCCACCACGAACAGCAGTGGCACCAGCCGGTCCGCCATCTGCACGTCGGCGACCCTGTTGACCACCGGGCGGATCAGCGCGAACGAGACCACGCCGAACCCGATCAGGAGCCCGGCCCACGGGCCCGGCCCGCGCTCGCGGGCGGCCTTACGACTCAGCCCGAGCGGGCTGGTGGTGACCGTACGCAGCATCAGGGCGGTGGCCAGCGCCGCCACGACCGGCAGACCGAGCACCACGCCGGCCAGCGCGCCGGTCGACGGCAGCACGTCGGTGGGCAGGGCCAGTCGACCTTGCGCGTCCGGGCGGTGCAGCAGGTCGCGGCCGACCAGGTGGACACCCAGCCCGACGAGCGTGCCGAGCAGCGCGGCCACGCCGGTCTCCAACACCACCAGTCTGGTGACCTGCCCCGGAGTCGCGCCAGCCAACCGCAGCGCGGCCAACCGGCGGTCCCGGGCCGGCGCGCCGAGCCGCGCGCACTGACCGGCCAGCGCCAGCACCGGAATCATCAGCATCAGCAGCGCGAACGCCGTGCCGCCGCGCAACCCGGGCTCCCGCAGCAACGCGTTGCGGTACTGCTCGGACTGCTCCCAGGCGTCACCGGAGGGTTTCTCGATGGCCAGCACGGTGAGCGCCGCGAGCCCGGCCAGGGTGGCCAGCAGGGCGCTGAGCGCGGTGAGCACCACCCGGGCGGTGTCGGTGCGGGTGCCGGCGAGCGCGAGGCGGAGCAGGGTCGTCGGCCTCACCGGGCGCCGCCGGCCAGCGGCACGTCGAGCCCCAGGCCGGTGTGGTCCACCAGGCCGTCACGCAGCACGATCTCCCGATCCGCGTACGCGGCGATCCGCGGCTCGTGGGTGACCAGCACGACGGCGGTGCGCTGCTCGCGGGCGAGCCGGACCAGTTGGGTGAGGACCTGCTCGCCGGTGAGCGTGTCCAGTGCGCCGGTCGGCTCGTCGGCGAAGAGCACCCGAGGCTCGGTCACCAGCGCCCGTGCCGTGGCGCAGCGTTGCTGCTGACCCCCGGACATCTCACCCGGCCGGACGTCGGCCACCTCGGCCACCCCGAACCGTTCCAGCCAGGTGAGCGCCGCCGTCCGTGCCTCTCGCCGCCCCGTGCCGGCGAGGAGCAGAGGAAGTGCGACGTTCTCGGCGGCGGTCAACTCGGCCACCAGCTGACCGAACTGGAACAGCACCCCGAACTCGGTGCGCCGCAGCCGGGACCGGGCCGCCTCCGACCAGGTGTCGATGCGGTGCCCACGCCAGGTGACCTCGCCGGCGTCCGGCCGGAGAATCCCGGCCAGGCAGTGCAGCAGTGTCGACTTGCCGCAGCCACTCGGCCCGGTGACGGCGACGATCTCGCCCTCGGCCAGGTCGAGCGTCACGCCGCGCAGTGCGGGCGTCGGGCCGTACGCCCGAACCACGCCGCGAGCCTGGAGTTGCGTCACGGATGCACCTCCCGGTGCCAGTCGGCGACCCGGAGCAGGGTGGCGTGCAGCCACCGCAGATCCGCGTCGAGGTGGGCTATCGCGAAATCGGCCGCGACCACGTCGCTGAGGGTGGCGGCCGGTTCGCCCTTGACCGCGGTCAACTCACGCAGCCGTGCGGTGTGCGCGGCCCGCTGGGCGATCAGGTACGACCGGGCCCGATCGACATCGGCGACCAGCAGCGCGACCACGACCTTGGCGAAGAGCGTGCTGGCCACGTACGGCATTGGTGCTTCCACAGTGGACAACCACTGGTCCAGCGCGTCCCGCCCCTGGTCGGTCAGCTCGTACGCCGTGCGATCCGGCCCGGCCACCCGATCCTGGCCGGCGGCAGCCACCAGCCCGTCCCGTTCGAGGCGGCCGAGAGTGGCGTAGACCTGCCCGAAGGCCAACGGCCGAGCGCGCGGCAGCCGCTCGTCGTGCGCACGCTTCAGTTCATACCCGTGCCGGCTGCCCCCAGCGAGCAACCCGAGCAGAACATGCGGCGTAGACACCCCGCCCACTATTCACCCAGCGAATACCCAAGTCAACAACCCACCCACCCACCCCGCCCCCCACCCCCACCCCCACCCCCACCCCCACCCCCACCCCGTTGATCATGAAGTTATTGCGCCGACACGCCGAGATCGAGGGCAATAACTTCATGATCAACGAGAGAAGGGCGTACCCCCGGGGGGTTAGGGGGTTTGGGGCCAGGTGGGGGTGCGGCCGGTCTGGGTCAGGAGGTGGGCCAGGTTGGGTGCCAGGTCGGGGGTTGGGCCGGGGGTCGGGGTGGCGGGTGGGTCGGCGAAGACGCCCATCTTGCGGGCGGTGGGGCCCAACCGCTCCACCAGCGCGTGCAGCTCGGCCACCGCCTCCGGGGCTGGCTGGTACGGCTGGCCGGTGGCGACCGCGAGATCCCAACCGTGCACGGTCAGGTCCAGCAGGGCCATGCCGCCGATGACGGGTTGTGGCATGCCCATGCCCGGCGACACACCCTCCAGGGTGGACGGATCCGACCAGGCGGTCACCAACCGGCCGGTCTCCGCCTCGAAGCGGTCCCGCCAGCCGTCGCCCAGGTGATCGGGCTTCTCGGCCCACTCCACCTGTCGCTTCTCGGCCAGGTCCTGAAAGTTGACCACCACCTGGAAGAGGTGGTTGAGCAGATCACGGACCGAATAGTCGCTGCACGGGGTGGGCAGATCCAGTTGGTCGTCGGAGACACCGCGTACGACGTCGACGGTTCGCGGCGCGGCGGCCGCCAGCAGCTCGCTAGTCTGAGTGGACATAGGGCCAGCGTATGAGGGTGGTCTTGAACAAATGCGACAGCGACCGCGTGGCGACAGCCGGGGAATTCTCGACCCCGGACGCCTGCTGCGCGAGATGCGCTTCCGCCGACACCTGCCGGCGGAGTCGCTGCGCCAGTGGGTCGAGCACTACTGGTTGATCGACTGGGCGTTGAGCGCGCCGTTCGAGCAACGGGTCGTGCCGCACCCGGCGGTGAACGTGGTGTTCCGACGGGACGACGACGGGCCCGAGTCCGGCGAGGTGGCCGGGGTGGGCCGCGACCTGTTCCGGATCACGCTCAACGGCACCGGCCGGGTGTCCGGGGTGCAGTTCCGCCCCGGCGGCTTCCACCCGTTCTGGCGGCGGTCGGTCAGCGAACTGACCGGCCGTAGGGAGCCGCTGCCCTTCGGCCGGTTGGCCCACCCGGACGTCCCGGTGGGCGCGGGCGCATCCCCCACCTCGGGTGCCAGCGACGACGAGCGCTGCCGGGCGATGGACACCCTCCTCACCGCCTGGCAGCCGGAGCCGGACCCGCTGGCCGAGGAGGCCGTCCGACTGGCCGAGGCGATCCGTACCGACCGCACTGTGCTGCGCGTCGACGACTTCGCCGCGCGGCACGACGTTCCGGTCCGCCGGTTGCAGCGGCTGTTCATCGAGTACGTGGGGGTCGGGCCGAAGTGGGTGATCCGCCGCTACCGGCTCCAGGAGGCGGTCGAACAGGCCACCGGTGGCCCGCTGAGCTGGGCCGATCTCGCCGCCGACCTCGGCTACAGCGACCAGGCCCACCTGGTCCGTGACTTCACCGCCGTGGCCGGGGTGTCCCCCGCCGCGTACGCCCGCTCGGTGCGCTGAGAAGGCCGGGAAGCTTGCAGAGCTGCGAAAGCCGCAGGTCAGCGACGCCGCAGGACGACCACGGCGACGTCGTCCTGGATCTCCGGTGGGGCCAGTTCCACCAGCAGGCGGGCGCAGAACTGGTCCAGGTCACCGTCGACAGTCGCGGCGACCCCGGCCAGTGCGGCCAGCCCCTCGTCGATGGTGGCGTCCCGTCGCTCGATCAGCCCGTCGGTGTAGAAGACCAGCGTGGCCCCGGCCGGCACCACGAACTCCAGGTCGGCCGGGCGCGGGGCGCGGACGCCGAGCAGCGGCGCGGAATGCTGCACGAACTCGACCTTGCCGTCCGTGACCAGCAACGGTGGAAGATGCCCGGCACTGGCCAGCCGGACCCGTCCGGTCGGCGGGTGCAGCAGCAGCACGCAGAGCGTCGCCAACTCGTCCGGCAGCAGCGTCCGCATCAGCTCGTTGACGCGGTGCAGGATCTCGCCGGGCTGGTGGCCCTCGACCGCGTACGCCCGCACCGCGTGCCGCAGCTCGGCCATCACTGTCGCCGCGTGCAGCGAGTGGCCGGCGACGTCCCCGATCGCGAGCAGCAGGTGACCGTCGAGCATCACCAGCTCGTAGAAGTCGCCGCCCACCTCGGTCTGCGCGCTGGCCGGCTCGTAGCGCACCGCGAGGTCCAGGCCGGCCACCCTGGGCAGCCCTCGCGGGAGCAGGCTGCGTTGGAGCGTGACAGCGATCCGGTGCTCCTCGTCGAACGAGCGCTGCCCCTCGACGGCCGCCGCCACCGCCTGGGCCAGTTGCTTGAGCACCGGGGTCTGCGCGGTCTGGGTGGCGGTCGGAACCACCACGTACAGCGGGGCCCGGTCCTCGCGCAGTCGGGCGGCGGCGACTGTCACTGTGTCGTCCGCCGGCCAGTCGACAAGCGCCCAGCTCTCCGGGGCCTCCACCCGCACCGTGGCGCCGGTGGGTACCCCGGTGTCGTCGACGACCCACGGCACCACGATGGCCGCCGTGCCGGGTCCGGCGCAGACGCCCGCGAGGCAGTCACCGTCGAAGGTTTCGGCGACCACCGCCGCCGGGCTTCTGAAGATCTGGGCGGCGCCCTCGGCGGCGGCCTCCAGCAGACGCGCGAAGGTCGGCGCGGCGTGCACCGCGACTGTCGTGTCGGCCAACCCGAGCAGCCGCTCGGCGAGCAGTTCGGCACGCTGCCGCGCCTGGTAGTAGCGCAGCACCGCCCGGGTGGTGGCGATCAGCTCCTCGGGCTCGATCGGCTCGGTCAGGTACGCGTCAGCGCCCCGGGTCAGCCCCTGGGCACGGTCGGACACGTCCACGGCGTGCGCCGACACATGGATCACCGGCATCGCCGGGTGCCGCATCTTGATCTGTTCGCAGACCTCGTAGCCACTCAGGTCGGGCAGCCGGACGTCGAGGACCACCAGGTCGATCCGGTCCACCTCGACCCGAGCCAACGCCTCGGCGCCGTTCTCGGCCTCCAGCACTGTGAACCCGGCCCGGGTCAGCCAGCTGACCAGCAGGTAACGCTTGGTACGACTGTCGTCGACCACCAGGATGGTTGTCGGCATGCCGTCCACGCCGTCACGCCCCGCCTGTGGGTAGGGAGACGGTGAACGTGCTGCCCTCGCCCTGCGCGCTGGTCAGCTCCAGTGACCCACCGAGCAGCGTCACCAACCGCCGGGCGTACGGCAGACCGAGGCCGGTGCCGCCGACCCGGGTGGCGCCGGGGATCTGGTAGAACTCCTCGAAGATCCGGTCGTGCAGCTCCGGGGCGATGCCCGGCCCGGTGTCGCTGACCTCGAACTGCCAACGGTCGCCGTGTTGACTGGCCCGCAGCCGCACCTCGCCGCGCTCGGTGAACTTCAACCCGTTGTGCAGCAGGTTGCGCAGCACCTGACCGAGCAGCACCTCGTCGGTGCGCAGCAGGGCTGGCCCGGTGAGCTCCTCCACGACGAGCTCCACCTCCGGGCGGGTGGCCAGCGCGCGCAGGGTGCCGCGTAGTTGACCGAAGAGCGGCCGCAGGTCGACCTCGGTCACGTCCGGCTCGATCCGACCGGACTCCGCCTTGGCCAGGTCGAGGAGTTCGTTGACCAGGTTGAGCAGGTCCGCCGCCGATGAGCGGATCAGATCGACCTGGCGGCCCTGCTCGTCGGTGAGCGGGTCGGAAGCGGAGTCGGTGAGCAGCCGCCCCAGGCCGATGATCGCGGTGACCGGCGCGCGCAGTTCGTGGCTCACGTTGGCCAGGAACCGGCTCTTCGACTCACTCGCCGCGCGGAGCTGGGCCGACTTCTCGTCCAGCTCGGCGTAGAGGGCGACGACGCCCCGGTTGGTCTCCTCCAACTCCTCGGTGAGCTGGTTGTAGAGCGCCAGCACGCCGCGGTTGGTTTCGGCCAGCTCCTCGTTCAGCACGGCCAACTCGTCGCGCTGACTGCGCACCTCGTCCAGTGCGGAGATGAGTTGGCCGTTCTGCACCGTCAACTCGTCCAGCGCACTGCTCGGCGCGGTGCGGCCGAGTTCGGTACGGAACTCGGCGAGCCGCTCCGGGGTCGGCATCGGCGCGTTGGCCGGGACTCGTCGGGACATCCGTACGACCGTAACCCCCTCGACGGTCGACACGCTCAGTGTGTCGACCAGTCGGGACACCGCGCCGGACTGCGGTTGGTAGCGGTCGTCCGGCAGCGGGGACACCGGGGCCAGGTCGGCGCGCAGGTGGAACCGGCCGTCGGCGCCCGCGTCGACGTGGAAGGAGACGTCCGCTCCCCCGGCCGTCCGCAGCAGGTCCCGGGCGACCTCGCTGAGCGCTGTGGCGATCCGCACCTGGTCCTGGTGTTCGAGGCCGACCACCGCGGCCACCTCGCGCCCCCGCTGGCGGATCACGAAGATGTCCTGTTCGACCCGCAGCGCCATCTGCAGCAGCGGCTGGGCCGAAGGTTCGTCGGTCATACCAAGGACCTTGCGACAAGTACGCAGGCGTCGTCGCGCCGCACACCCGCGTCACGCAGCAGCGTCGCCGCCATCACCAGTGGTGACTTCTCCGTCAGGCCCGGGTAGTCGGCCAACCGCCACCGGTCGGCCACCCCGTCGCTGTGCATCACCAGTCTGGCGCCCGGACCGAACGGGTACGCGTACTCCCGGATCGTCGGCCGCTGGTGCCCGGCGATGCCGGGCAGCGAGACCAGCCCGCGACGCTTGTCGTCAGCATCGACGACCACGCCGGAGATGTTGCCCAGGCCCGCGTAGTGCAGCACCCCGGCCTCGGGTGCCAACTCGGCGACCGCGAGTGCGGCACCACGGGTGTGCGACATGCCGCGGTGCAGGTGACCGACCACCGTCGCCGGTGGGCCGGCCGGGGCGTTGCGGAACGCGGCGAGCGCCGCGTCGGTGGCGGCCCCGGCCAGCGGGCCGTGCCCCAATCCGTCGCTGACCAGCACCTGGTGCCGCCCGTCGGCGACCCGGACGGCGTACCCGTCGCCGCTCACCGTCTCGCCGGTCAGCGGTCGGGTGAGAGCGCCCGCCCAGGACGGGGACGGCCGTGCCTCGGCAGGCCAGACCTGCACGGCGAGGACTGTGCCCCGGCCGGGCAGCGAGTATCCGTCGAACCAGCTGGCCTGCCGGACGATGGCACCCAGACCGATGCCGAGTGTGCCGGTGGTGGAGTGCCCGTCCTGGGAGGAGACGGTCAGGTCGGCCATGCCGGGCCCGGAGTCGATCGCCACCAGCTCCACGCCGGCCAGCCCGTCCCGGCGTACCGGTCGGAGCAGCAGGACACCGTCGTCGGCGTGCTTGACCAGGTTGCTGGTCAGCTCGGCGGCGACGATGGCCAGGTCGGCGATGCGCGCCCCGCTCATCTCCACCTGCGCGCCGAGCCGTTCGGCGGCACGCCGGACGGCACTCGCGGCGCTGCTGGACTCCACTCGGAACCAGATGCCACTGTCGGTGACCGCGTCGGCGTTCACCTGGACCACTTGGTGACGGTGATCCGCGTACCGGTCTCCGCTGACGTCTCGATCTGGAACTCGTCGACCAGGCGTCGCGACCCACTGAGCCCGAGGCCGAGGCCGCCGCCGCTGGTGTAGCCGTCGGTCATCGCCAGATCGAGGTCGGCGATGCCCGGCCCGGAGTCGGCGAACACGATCTGCACGCCCTTGCGTCGGCCGTTGTCCACGACTGTCACCTCGACCGAACCGCCGCCGCCGTACACCAGGGTGTTGCGGGCCAACTCGCTCGCCGCGGTGACCACCTTGGTCTGGTCGACGAGGGACAGTTTGCTGGCCACCGCCACGGCGCGGACCAACTGCCGGACGCGCACCACGTCCTCATCGCTGCGGACCGACTGCGCCTGTGGCTGGCCCAGGTCGACGCCCGCGGTCATGGCGTGGCCGTCTCGGCGTCCGGATCGTCGTCGAGCTGGTGGTCGAGCTCGTCGGCGTGGGCAGCCGCGATCAGTTCCATGCCGCGCTCGACGTTCAGCGCGGTACGGATGCCGTTCAGCGACAGCCCGAGTTCGACAAGGGTGATGGCGACGGCCGGACGCATCCCGACCACCACCGTCTCGGCGTCGAGCACCTTGGAGATCGACGCGATGGCGGAGAGCATTCGCCCCACGAAGGAGTCGACGATGTCCAGCGCGGTGATGTCGATGATGACGCCGTGGCAGCCGGTGTCCACGATCCGCTCGGCCAGATCCTCCTGGAGCTGGACCGCCGTCTGGTCGGACATGTCGAGCTGGATGGAGACGAGCAGGATGTCGCCGATCTTGAGGATCGGTACGCGTTCCATCAGAAGCCCCGGCGCGGCTGGCGACGGGCGGTCTCCACCCCGGTGAGCCGCAGCACGTGGCGCAGCGCGTCGGCGAGGCTCGCCTTGGTGGCGATGTCACCGAACTCGATGCCGAGCGCCACGATGGTCTGCGCGATCTGCGGGCGGATGCCCGAGATGATGCAGTCGGCGCCCATCAGTCGGGCGGCCACCACGGTCTTCAGGATGTGCTGGGCGACCTGGGTGTCCACCGCCGGTACGCCGGTGATGTCGATGATCGCGTACGGCGAGCCGGTGTCGACGAGGGTCTGCAGCAGGCGCTCCATGACCACCTGGGCCCGGGCCGAGTCCAGGGTGCCGACCAGCGGCACGGCGACGACGCCCTCCCAGAGCTTGACCACCGGTGTGGAGAGCTCGAGCAACTGCTCGGCCTGGTCGGCGATCAGGCTCTCCCGGGTGCGGACGAAGCTCTCGAACGTGAACAGGCCCATCTCGTCGACGAGCCTGGAGAAGGCGACGTAGTCCGACAGCGCGTTCGGGCCCCCGGCCTCCTGCAACAGTTCGGCCAGCACGTCCTTCAGCGCGAAGACGCTGATCGTGGTCTCGGTGGCGGAGAAGCCCTGCCGGGCCCGGCCACGAGACAGCTCGGAGAGCGCGGCGCGCAGTTCGGCGGCGCTTTCGGCGGACAGGTCGATGGTGCCCTGCTCGCTCGTGGCGACGATGGCGCCGTGCAGATCCTGGACCTGCCGGCGCAGCTCTGCCTGGCTCAGCCGGCCCCGCAACGAACTGGTGACGATCTCGGTCCACCGAGTCGTGACCCGTTCGTCCTGCCCGCTGAGCAGCGCGGCGAGCCGACCACTTTCTTCGGTGCTCAACGCCATTTCGAACCCCCTTGACCTGGACCGGGCGGACTCTATCACCGGGGTCTGATCAACTACTTGCCCCGTAGCAACGGAATGACGATGACCACCGGAGGACGGCTCCCGTTCTACCTCCGGGGGTGGTCGTGGGATACCGTTCCCCCGATAACAGGAGGTCTGGCGAATGTCGTTGACGGTGCACACGGAACAACGCGGCGACGTGGTCGTCGTGGCGGTCGCGGGCGAGCTGGACATGGCCACCGCACCGCAGCTGCAGGACCAGATCACCGACCTGCTCGACAAGGGCCGCAACCGGCTGGTGTTCGACCTGGCGGACGTCTCGTTCTGCGACTCGACCGGCCTGTCGGTCTTCGTCCGCGCCAAGAACAGCTGCGACGAGGCCGGCGGCGTGGTCCGGCTGGCCGCCCCGCAGCGCGGCGTGCTGCGCATCCTTGAGGTGAGCGGGCTGGTCGAGGTGCTGCACACCTACCCGACGGTGGATGAGGCAGTCGCCGGCGAACCGACGCCGGCTTCCTCCTGACCTGACCGTCGGCGTGCGTCACTCGTCCTCGACGTAACGGGGACGAGCGATCGCCATGCCCGCCGTCGTCTGCACGGCGAGGGCACCCAGCAGGAACCCGATCGGCGCGGTCCAGCCGCCGGTGGCCTCGTAGAGGATGCCGACCATCAGCGGGCCCAGGGCGGCGATCACGTACCCCGTGCTCTGCGCGAACGCGGAGAGCGCGACGGTGCCCTCGGCGGTGCGGGCGCGTAGGCCGATGGCGGTCAGGATCATCGGGAACGCGCCCTGCCCGATCGCCAGGAGGGCGACCCAGAGCAGCGCGGCGCCGTGCGGTGCGAGCGCCAACCCCAGGTAGGCCAGTGCCGACGCGGTGGTCAGCCCGAGCACCAGCGGCCGCAGGCTGCCGAGCCGACCGGCCAGGGTGGGCATCAGCAGCGCGATCGGCACGCCGAGCGCGGTCACCCCGGCGAGCAGCAGCCCGGCCGACTCCGGCTGGTAGCCGGCGTCACGGAACAGTTGGGCCAGCCAGCCCATGATCGCGTACCCGCTGAGCGACTGCGCCCCGAAGTAGACGGCCATCGCCCAACCGAGCCGGGTCCGCGCCGGCCGGACCCGCGTGGGCGTGGCGACGACCGCCGTCGGGGTCACCCGCCGCGCCGCGGCGCGGGCCCGCAGCGCCAGTGGCACCCACGGGAGTACGGCCACCGCGGCCATCGCGGCCCACACGCCGAGCCCGGCCCGCCACGACCCGAAGGCGTGCGCGATCGGCACCGCGGAGGCGGCGGCCACCGTCGTACCCACTGTCAACGCCATCGTGTACGCGCCGGTGACCAGGCCGGTGCGGTGCGGGAAGTGCTGCTTGACCAGCATCGGCAGCAGGATGTTGGCGACCGCGATGCCGGACAGCGCCAGCGCGCTGGTGAGCACGAAGATCAGGGCCGAGTCGGTGGCGACCCGGAGCACCTGGCCAACGGCGAGGGCAAGCATGGCGACCACCAGCACCCGGGCCGGCGCCACCCGGCGGACCAGCCACGGGGTGAGCGCGCCGAGGCCGGCGAACGCGATGGTCGGCAGGGTGGTGACGAGGCCGGCGGTGACGCCGGAGAGGCCCAGCCCGTCGCGGACCTCGTCGAGCAGTGCGCCGAGGCTCGTCACCACGGCGCGCAGGTTGAGCGCGACCAGCAGCATCCCGACCAGCACCAGCGCGCCACCGGTCGCCGGGTGCGTCCGCCGGCCGGTGCCGGGGTCCCGCGTCGGACGACTATCGATGGCGACGGGGGCGGGCAGCGCCGGAGCGGCGGTTGGTGGCGGGGTCATGACCCTTAACCTACAATCATGGGATGAATTTGGGACCGGTGATGTAACCAGTGCCACCGTCGGTTGAATTCCCCTCCGCGCCGCCGGCACCGCCCCGCGGCCAGCCCGCCGTGCCACCGCGCGGCCACCGGGTCCGGCAGACCACCGAGCAGCTCCGCGCCCGCATCCTCGGCGGCGAATGGCCCGTCGGAGGGCGCATCCCCACCGAGCCACAACTGGTCGCCGCGCTGGGCGTCGGGCGCAACACGGTCCGTGAGGCGGTCCGCGCCCTGGTGCACGCCGGGGTGCTGGAGTGCCGGCAGGGCTCCGGCACCTACGTGGTGTCCACCGACGAACTGGCCCCGGTGGTCGCCCGCCGACTCGGCGACGACCGGATGACCGAGGTCATCGAGGTGCGCCGCGCGTTCGAGGTGGAGGCCGCCCGGCTCGCCGCGTTGCGGCGTACCCCGGAGGACCTGGCGGCGCTCGACGGCGCGCTCGCCCAACGCGAGGCCGCCTGGCACGGCGGCCGGGTCGACGCGTTCGTCGAGGCCGACGCGGCACTGCACACGGCGGTGGTCGCCGCCGCGCACAACGCCATGCTCGCCGAGCTGTACGCCTCGGTGGGCACCGCCCTGCGCAGCACAGTCGCCCAGGCCATGGGCGATGAACTCACGCCCGAGCGCTACGTCGACCACACCCGGCTGGTCGAGGCGATCCGGGCCGGCGATCCCGGCCGGGCGGCGCTCGAAGCCGGCGCTTTTCTGGAACCCGCCGAACGGGCATAGGTTGTGCCCGACAGAAAAGCGGACACCTCGGGAGTACGAATGCTCAAGGGCTTCAAAGACTTCATCATGCGCGGCAACGTCGTCGACCTGGCGGTCGGTGTCGTCATCGGCGCCGCGTTCACGGGCGTGGTCACCCAGCTGACCAAGTCGTTCCTCGAACCGCTGGTCCGGGTGATGATCGTGCTGATCACCGGGAACAAGAACGGCCTCAGCGGTTCGACCCCCAAGTTCCGGGAGATCCCGTTCGACTGGGTGGCGTTCGTCAACGCGGCCATCACCTTCCTGCTTACCGCACTGGCGCTCTACTTCCTGGTCGTCTACCCGATGAACCGGCTGGCCGAGCGGCGCAAGCGGGGCGAGGAGCCGCCGCCCTCGGCGCCGAGCGAGGAGGTCAAGCTGCTCACCGAGATCCGGGACGCCCTGGTCTCCGCCGGCCACACCACCCCCGGCCAGCAGCGTGGGGCGCTGGACGACGTGCTGGGCCGCCGCCCGGAGCCGCCGACGCAGCGCTGACCCGAACGGATGCACATCGGCCCCTGCGGGATTCCCGCAGGGGCCGCATCTTCTCGTACGTGTGTTCGATAGAGTCCCGCCATGGAGCAGCGAAAGCACTGGTGGAACGGGAAGTGGGGGCGGCTGGCCCGGCGGGACGTCTTCCTGCGGGTGGACGCCGACCGCTGGCACGTCGAGCAGCGGGCCGGCGGCGCCGAGGGCATCTCCCGTTTCTACGAGTACGGCAGTGCGGACGAGGCCGAGGACACCGTCCGGGCGCTGCTCGACGGCCCGGACACCTGGCGGGAGCTGTCCCCCCGCCCGCCCGGCGGCTGGACCCTCCCGAACACCTGAGTGCGCGGAACACCGTGCACGGGCGCGAGGGTGCCGGATGCGTCTGCTGCGTGCCGTCTCTGCTGGGTGCTGGAGGCCGCCTGCTGCGTGCCACTGGTGTGGCGGCCCGCCGCCGCCACCTTTTGCGCGGGCCGTGGAGGCGGCATTGCTTTTGGCGGTGATGACTGTGAGGCATCAATATGACTCACAGTCATCACGCTCCCGAGCCCATCGCCTCCGGACCAGCCACCTCCGAGCCCATCGCCTCCGGACCGGTCACCTCCGAGCCACTGCTCTGGAACGAGGTGCGACCACACCGAGGCCACCGCTGCCGCTGCGCGGCGGGTGGGAGGGACGGGCAGGCGGGCCGGCAGCGGACGGACGGGGTGGGTGGGCGGCGGCGTTTAGCGGCGCGCTGCTCTGGGAACCGCACCGGGATGGACCAGCAGGACGAGCAGCAGGCGACCATCTCGCGGATCACCACCGGGATGCCGGTGATCGACTCAGCTGGCACCGAGGTCGGCACCGTGGACCTCGTCCAGCGGGGTGACCCGAACGCGGTGACCGTCCAGACACCGACCGCCGACCCGGGCAGCAGCCTGGACGAGCTGATCGAGGCGACCGCGGTCGAGGAGCCGGACGTCCCAGCCGATCTGGCGGCGCGACTGCTGCACAGCGGCTATCTGAAGGTCTCGACCGACCTGACCCGCACGGGCGCGGTCTACGTACCGGCCGACCGGATCGGGTCGGTGGCCGACGGCCGGGTCCTCCTGGCCGTCGGGGTGGCCGACCTGCCGCCCGAGGAGTGACCCAACCGCCCTGATCGACTCGGGTTCACGGAAATCGGGGTGTCCGGAGCCTCGGGACGGCCCGACTTCATGAAACCCGAGTGGATCTGCCCGGCGCGGCGGAGACGGACTCGTCCGGCGGGGCGGGGGCAGGCTCGTCCGGCGGGGCGGGTTGGCGGCGGTGGAAGAGAAGCAGCATCAGGCAGCCCGCGACCAGGCCCCAGAACGCGCCGCCCACGCCGATCAGCGTCACCCCGGACGCGGTCACCACGAAGGTGACCACGGCGGCCTCCCGAGTCGCCGGGTCGGTCACCGCCGCGGCGAGCGCGGTGGCGAGGGCACCCAGCAGCGCCAGCCCGGCGACCGCCTCAATGAGGATCGGTGGGGCGACCGCCACCAGCGTGGTGGCCACGCCGGCGCCCAGTCCGAGCACGGCCAGCCCGACACCTGCGGTGACCGAGGCGATCCATCGCCGCTCCGGGTCGGGGTGCGCGTCGGGGCCGGCGGCCAGCGCGGCGGTGATCGCCGCGAGGTTCACCGCGTGCCCACCGGCCGGGGCGGCGAGCAGACTGGCCAGGCCGGTGGTCCGCAGTGCGGCGCCGAACGGCGGCCGGTAGCCGTAGCCGACCAGCACCGCCATGCCGGGCACGTTCTGCGCGGCCATGGTGACCAGGAACAGCGGCAGGGCCACCCCGACGAGCGCGGACGCGTTCCAGGCTGGCGCGGTCAGCGTGACCGACGGGATCAGCGCGGCAGCGGTAAGGCCGGTCGGCGGTGCGGTCAGTGCGATCGCCGCCACGGCCACCACCAGCGCACCGGGCACCGCCCAGCGTCGGGCGAACCGGTGCAGCAGCAGCCAACCGACCACCACCGATCCAGCCACCACCGGCAGCTCGACCAGCGCGCGGACCGGGGCGGTGCACAGCGGCAACAGCACCCCGGCGAGCATGGCGCCGGCCACCGGCTTGGGGATGGCGGCTACCGCGCGGCCGAGCGGCGGGAACAACCCGGCCGCGACGATCAGCACACCGGAGACGAGGAAGGCGCCCACCGCTACCGGCCATCCTCCCGGCGGTGGCCCGGTCGCCACCAGCAGCGCCGCGCCTGGAGTGGACCAGGCCACGCTCATCGGTATCCGGTACCGCCAGCCCAGCCAGGCGGCGGCGAACCCACATGCCACGCAGAGAGCGAGCAGGCCGGAGGCGGCCTGTGCGTCCGACGCGCCTGCCGCTCGGAGCCCGGCCAGCACGACGGTGAACGAGCTGGCGAAGCCCACCAGCGCGGTCACCACCCCAGCCAGCACCGGTTGCACGCGTCCGGCCACCACACCCCTCCCGACTGTTCCGTTTACGGAACGGAAGCGTGTAGCACGATAGCCGGGTGCCGCACCCACCACCAGCCCCGCGCCCGGGCCTCGACGTGGATCCCGCCGTCGTCGGGCGCCGCGTCCGCGCCCTGCGCGAGGAGCAGGGGATGTCGCTGTCCACACTCGCCCGGCTCGCAGGTGTCGGAAAGGCCACCCTCTCCGGCCTGGAGCACGGCACCCGCAACCCGACCCTGGAGACGCTCTGGGCGGTCACCGCGCAGCTCGGCGTACCGCTGACGGCGGTGCTGGCGGAGCCGGCCGCCGGGCCCACAGTGCACGGCACCGCGGTCACCGCCACCCTGCTGGAGGTGTTCACCGACACCGACGCGACCTACGAGCTGTACCGGATGCGGGTCGCGCCCGGGCCGGGCCAGCTCTCCCCCGCCCACCCGGCGGGAGTCACCGAGCACGTCACCGTGTTCGCCGGGGTGCTGCGCGCCGGGCCGGCCGACGCACCGCTGACGGCCACGGCCGGTGGCCACCTCCGCTGGGTGTCGGACGTGCCACACAGCTACGCGGCGGTGGGCGACGAGGAGGTCGCCGCTAGCCTGCTGCTGCGCTATCCGCGCCGCTGAGACCGCGCCGATCGGTCACGGACCGTCGACCTCGTCGACGATAATCGCAATCATTTCTCGACCTAGGTAGGAGGCGTAGAGACGAATGCCGGTTGTTCTTGGCAAGCTTGACCCCATGACGCTGATCCTCCGCTCGGTCATCCTCAACGACATCGGCTTGGTGCGCACCAACAACGAGGACTCCGCCCTCGCCGGTGACCGCCTGATCGCGGTCGCCGACGGCATGGGTGGGCTGCCTGCGGGCGAGGTGGCGAGCGAGATCGTGATCCGGATCCTGGACGAGCTGGCTCCCCCCACCGACCCCGACGGCGCCGCCGACGCGCTGCGTGCCGTGGTCAGCACCGCCAACCAGCGCATCCACGCCGCCATCACCGTCGACCCGAGCCGGGACGGCATGGGTACGACGCTCACCGCGGCGCTACTGGCCGGGGAGACGCTGGTGCTGGCCCAGGTAGGCGACTCCCGCTGCTACCTGCTGCGTGAGGGGGAGCTGACCCAGCTCACCCGGGACGACACGTTCGTGCAGGCGCTTGTCGATCAGGGGACCCTCTCTCCCGAGCAGGCCCGCCACCACCCGCAGCGGTCCCTGGTGACCCGGGCCGTGCAGGGCGCCGACACCCCACCGGCGGTCGGGGTGCTCACCGTGGTCGCCGGTGACCGGCTGCTGCTGTGCAGCGACGGGCTCTCCGACTACGTCGAGGACGAGGCCATCGCCGCGGCCCTGGGCATGTACGCCGACCGCCAGCAGTGCGGTGAGCAGTTGGTGAAGCTGGCTCACCACGCCGGCGCACCGGACAACGTCACAGTCGTGGTCTCCGACGTCGTCGCCCGCTGACCCCGTACGGCTCCCTCGGCGGCTCACCCGAACCGACTGGTTCGGGTACCGCTGCCACAGTAGGTGGTTGTGCCATCTAGCTAGCGCCGCTACTGTCCGACGCGTGGATTCCGACCGGCGCGGGCAGTGGCTGCGGGGGGTGCTCGACATCTGCGTCCTGGCCCTGCTGTCCAAAGGCGAGTCCTACGGCTACCAACTCGCCCAGGCGCTCGACGCGGCGGGCGTCGGGCCGATCCAGGGCGGCACGCTCTACCCGGTGCTGCTGCGCCTACAGAAGACCGGCCTGGTGACCGCGCAGTGGCGGGAGGGCAGCGCCGGGCCGGCCCGCAAGTACTACCGGCTCACCGACGACGGGCACGCGGCGCTCCACGCCGGCGGCAGCGCCTGGCTCACCTTCGTCCGGCCGGTGAACGACATCGTCACGAAGGGGGTCACCCGGTGAACGCCGACGATTGGCTGCGCACGCTCACAGCCGAGCTGCACCAGCGCCGGGTCGCAGCGGACGCCGCACGGCACGTGGTCGCCGAGGCCGCCACGCACCTACGCGAGGGCGGCGGCGACCCCTGGGTCGTCTTCGGCCCACCCCAGCAGTACGCGGGCGCTGTCGTGGAGAGCATCGGCACCGCGCCCGGCCCGCGCCCCGGGCCGGTCCGGCTGCACGCGGCAGGCATCACCAAGCGGTACGGACGGCGAACCGTGCTGCGCGACGCCACGCTCACCGTCCGGGCCGGACAGATCGCCGCCGTCGTCGGCGCGAACGGCTGCGGCAAGAGCACCTTCCTCCGGATCTGCGCCGGCCTCATGTCACCGGACGCCGGTGAGGTGACCGTCTCCGGGCGGCTCGGCTACTGCCCGCAGTCTGGCGGCACCGCCGACTTCCTGCTCGCCGACGAGCACTTCGTGCTGGTCGGCGCCGGTCAGGGTGTGGCCCGGGGCCCGGCCCGCCGCGCCGGTCGGGCGGCGGCCCGGCAGCTCGGCTGGGAAGCGGGCGGCGACGTGCAGGCCCGCCACCTGTCCGGCGGCACCCGACAGAAGCTCAACCTGACCATGTCCACGCTCAGCGCCCCCGACGTGCTGCTGCTCGACGAGCCGTACCAGGGCTTCGACCAGGGCACGTACGTCAACTTCTGGGACCAGCTCAGCAGGTTGCGCGACGCCGGCGCGGCCATCGTCGTGGTGACCCACCTGCTCAACCAACTCGACCGGGTGGACATCGTGCTCGACCTGACCCCGGCACACGAGTCCGGGTGGCACGCGCCCGGCATCCAGGGAGGCCGCCCGTGAACCGGCTCGTCACCGTCGCCGAGATGACCCTGCGGGAGCTGCTGCGGCGTCGAGGCGTACTCCTGCTGTTGTTGTTGATGCCGTTGACCTTCTACCTGATCCGGCGGGACGCCTACCTCGGGCAGTCGGTTCGCTCGCTGCTGCTCGGCGTGGGTTGGGCGGTGAGCACCGCCGCGCTGTTCGCCACGACCGCGGCCCGCGAGCTGGAGCCGAGGCTGCGGCTGGCCGGCTACCGCCCACACCATCTCTATCTCGGTCGGATGCTCGGCCTGTGGACGGTGGGACTGGTCATCTCCGTACCCTTCTTCCTGCTCCCGATGATCGACGGCGCGGACCTGCGGTACGGCGGCCTGGCCGCGGCGCTGCTCTGTTCCGTCGCGGTGGCGGCGCCGTTCGGAATGCTGATCGGTGCGCTGCTGCCCCGCGAGTTGGAGGGCACGCTGCTGCTGCTCACAGTGGTGACGGTGCAGATGCTGATCGACCCGGCCGGGTCGGGGGCGAGGTTGACGCCGTTCTGGTCGAGCCGGGAGATCGCCACCTGGACGGTCGACAACACCGACCAGGGCTACCTCTCCCGTGGCCTGCTGCACGGGGTCGCCGTCACCGCCCTGCTGGCTCTGGGCGTGGCCGCGGTGGCCAGCGTCCGCCTGCGCCGCCGTCGCCACCTGCGGCACCTGCCGGTCGGCTGACGCCGGGCCGGCCGCGGATCGGGCCAATCCGGTTGCTGCGACCCGCGCGGCGGGTTGAGATGGGCGAATGACCATTCGCCGGGTGACCGACGACGACCGTCTCACCACCAGCTTTCCGCTTGCCGCGTACGCCTTCGAGTCCTCGCCGCTCAGCGCCGCCCGGACGGCGGAGTTCCGCGACTACCTGCCCTACAACCAGGGCAACCGGACGTTGATCGCCGAGGAGGACGGCACCACGTTGGCCGCCGTCTCGGCCATCCCGATGCGACAGAACCTGCGCGGGGTGGTGCTGCCGATGGCCGGTGTCGCCGGGGTGGCTACCCATCCGCTGGCCCGCCGGCAGGGACACGTCCGGACGTTGCTGCACCAACTCCTCGACGAGATGCGCGACGAGGGCCATCCGCTCAGCGCGCTCTATCCGTTCCGGCCCAGCTTCTACGCCCGGTTCGGCTACATCGGGCTGCCCAAGCCGCGCCGGGTCACCTTCACCCCGGCCAACCTGGGCTCGCTGCTCCGGGTGGACCTGCCCGGCGAGGTCAGCTGGGAACGCGTCGCCGCCGGCTATCCGGCATGGCGGGCGTTCACCGAACGCAACCTCCAGGAACGACACGGCTTCGCAATCTTCCCGGAGAACCGGGCGGTCGGGATGCGTGACCGCGACGAGTACTGGCTGCTCACCGCCCGGGTCGGCGGGGAGGTCACCGGCGCGGTGACGTACCGGATCGACGAACACGGCGGCACGCTGCACGGCAACGAGCTGCTGGTCACCGACCCGCTCGCGCGGGCGCTGCTGTTGCAGTTCTTCGCCCGGCACGTCGACCAGATCGAGCGGATCACCGTTCAGGTTCCGCCGGACGAGTTGCCCGAGCTGTGGCTGACCGACCTGGACGTGCACGTCGAGGCCCGTACCCAGGTGCCGGGCTCGTCCGCGCCGATGGCCCGACTGCTGTCGC
This sequence comes from Micromonospora sp. DT15, assembly GCF_049841475.1. Taxonomy (NCBI): domain Bacteria; kingdom Bacillati; phylum Actinomycetota; class Actinomycetes; order Micromonosporales; family Micromonosporaceae; genus Micromonospora; species Micromonospora sp. DT15. Next base: position 196,160 of record NZ_JBNCKJ010000008.1, on the reverse strand, counting down.
TGGACGCGCTGAGCGGGCTGCCCGCGGGCCCGGGCCGGGTGCGGATCGAGCTGACCGGGGACCGCTGGTTGGCCGGCACCCACCTGCTCGACGGCACAACCGGGGCGCTGGAGTTGGTCGACGACACCACCGGCCACGCGCCGACCGCCACGCTCACCGCCGCCGGTCTCTCCGCCCTCGCGTACGGGGTGCTGGACCCGGCCGAGCTGCCACTGCGCGGTCTGGGCGAGGTGCCGGTGGACGCCGCCACGGAGTTGCGCAGCCTCTTCCCCCGGCGGGTGCCGTACCTCTTCGCCGACTTCTGAGCCCTCCTCACAAAACGGGTTTGTCGCCTCGGCGAACGTGGGTACGGTCCCGCGAATGCCGGAGTGGTTACAGGCGGGTGGATGGGGGTTGCTGGCCGGGTCGGCTCTGCTGGTCGGGGCGGCGGTCGGCTGGTTCGCCCGGGTGCCGCAGCGCCTCATCGCGTCGATCATGGCGTTCGGCGCGGGAGTGCTGCTCTCCGCCGTGTCGTTCGAGTTGATCGCCGAGGCGCACGCGCAGGGCGGGCTCCTGCCCACCGCTCTCGGCGCTGCCGCCGGCGCGGTGATCTACACAGTGGCCAACCTGGCTCTCGCCCGGCACGGCGCCCGGCACCGGAAGCGGTCCGGCGATCAGCAACCCTCCGAGAGCGAGCAGCCCGGTTCCGGCTCGGCGCTCGCCGTCGGCGCGCTGCTCGACGGCGTACCGGAATCGGTCGTGATCGGCGCCAGCCTGCTCGGCGGCGGCGCGGTCAGCCTGGTCACGGTGGCGGCGGTGTTCCTCAGCAACGTCCCGGAAGGGCTGTCCAGCGCCGCCGGCATGCGCCAGGCCGGCCGCACCCGACGGTACGTGTTCCTGCTCTGGACCGGGATCGCGCTGATCAGTGGCGTCGCCGCGCTGGTCGGCAACACGCTGCTGGGCGGCGCGCCGCCGGAGGTGATGGCCGCCATCACCGCGTTGGCCGCCGGCGCGATCCTCGCCATGATCACCGACACCATGGTCCCGGAGGCGTTCGAGAACGCGCACCTGCTGGTCGGTCTGATCACAGTCGCCGGCTTCCTGACCGCCTTCGCCCTCTCCCACACCTGATGACGGCGTCTTAGCGGTGCATTAAACCGGCCCGGCGGATTCGTCGTGACGCCGTAGCGGCTCCTAGCATCACGGGGTGCGCATGAGTTCGCTTGCCGCTCTCCTCGTTCTCGGTGTCGCCACCGCGACCCTGCCCGCCTGCGCGCCCAACGACCCGGCCCCCACCTTCGAGGCCGGCTCGACCGCCTCGCCGACGGTCCTGCCCACCGGCGGTCAGGGTGAGGCGCCGGGGGCTCGCGACGGCCTCGGCGGCCCGGGGGTCAGCGCCAGCCCGAAGCCCGCCAGTAAGGTGCTCGCCGCCGGCAACCCGAACGGCAGGGCCACCGTGCCGGCCGAGGCGCGAGCGGTGGACACCTCGAAGCCGACCCGGAGAATCGGCACTGGCACCCCGGCGAGTTGCACCTCCGCGGCGGTGGTGAAGGCCGTCGCGGCCGGCGGAGTCATCACGTTCAACTGTGGACCGGCCCCGGTGACGATCAAGATGGCCGCCACCGGCAAGGTCCGCAACGCCAACGGGCCGAAGATCGTGCTGGACGGCGGCGGCACCGTCACGCTGAGCGGCCAGGGGCAGCGCCGGATCCTCTACATGAACACCTGCGACGAGGCCCAGGGCTTCACCACCTCGCACTGCCAGAACCAGGATCACCCGCAGCTCACCGTGCAGAACCTCACCTTCGCCGACGGCAACTCCACAGGCGAGAAGGCCGAGGGCGGCGGCGGTGGGGCGATCTTCGTACGCGGCGGGCGGCTGAAGGTGGTCAACTCGCGCTTCGTCCGCAACCGCTGCGACCGCACCGGCCCCGACCTGGGTGGCGCGGCCGTCCGGGTGCTGAGCCAGTACGAGAACAAGCCGGTGTACGTGGTGGGCAGCACCTTCGACGGCGGCTCCTGCTCCAACGGTGGGGCGCTGAGCAGCATCGGTGTGTCGTGGGTGGTGCTGAACAGCCTGCTCAGGAACAACGAGGCAATCGGCAGCGGTGCCAACCCGGCCAAGTCCGGTACGCCCGGCGGCGGCAGCGGCGGCGCGATCTACTGCGACGGCAACGAGTTCACCGTACGGATCGCCGGCACGATCATCGAGAACAACACTGCCAACGAGGGCGGCGGCGCGGTCTTCTTCGTGAGCAACAACCGCACCGGCACGATGAGGATCGAAAACTCGACCCTGCGGCGCAACCCCAGCGCCACGTTCGAGACCCGTGGCTTCCCCGGCATCTTCTTCCTGGGCGCCCGCAACCCCACCCTCACCAACTCCAAGCTCTCCTAACCCAACCCCGCCCCCACCCCACCCCGCCCCTGCCCTCGTGCCCCCCGGCGCTGGTGATCAAGAGGTTTCGGTCATCGGGGCGGGTTCTCTGACCGAAAGCTCTTGATCAACAAGCTGAGGGGTGGGGCGGAGCGGGTGGGGTGGGGTCAGTAGGGGTTTCCTTCGCCTGGAGGGCGGGCGTGGAGGAGGGCGGATGGGCGGCCGGGCAGGTTCGGTGCGCCGGACATCGGAGGGCTCGACGTGTGGTCGCCGTCGGCCATTCCGGCGAAGAGTTCCTTGAGCGCCGTCAGCGCGCTGATCTTTGGCTGCCAGCCCAGCTCGGTCTCCGCGCGCTCGCTGGACATCAGCGGGGCGTTCAGACCCAGCTCCACCCAGCCCGCGTCGACCGGTTGCAGCCGCGCCCGCCAGGTCAGCGCCGCCGCCGCCCGCAGCACCGGCGCGGCGACCGGCACCGTCCAACCATGGAAGTGCCGGGCCACCAGCTCCGGAGTGAGCACCGGGTCCGCGGCGACGTTGAAGGCTCCGCGCGCATCACCCAACACCGCCCGCGCGTACGCGTCAGCCACGTCATCGGCGTGCACCGCCTGCATCCGCAACCGGCGGTTCGCCGGCACCAGCGGGATCCGGCCGAAGCGCAGCAGCCGTACCGGCGCCAACGGGCCGAGGAAGTAACGCGTGATCTCCGCACCGGCGGCCCGCTGGAAGATCAACCCGGGGCGCATCCGTACCACCCGCAGCGTCGGGTGATCCCGTTCGAGGCCGTCCAGCAGCGCCTCCACCTCCGCCTTGTGCTCGCTGTACGACGAACCGGGCACACCGGTGGCCGGCCAGCGCTCACTGATCGGGTGGTCCTTCGGGCCGGGCGCGTAGGTGCCGACCGACGAGGCGTACACCAGGGCTGGCACGCCGGCCTGGACCACCGCGTTGATCACCGCCCGGCTGCCCTCGACGTTGGTTCGGCGCAGCACCCGCTGGTCGTGGCTGGGCTGGATCTGCCAGGCCAGGTGCACCACCGCGTCCGCACCCGCGAACACCTCGGCGAGCTGCCCGGCCGCGCCCGGCGCGCCGATGTCGCAGGAGTGCCACTCCACCTGGTCGTACGGCTCGCCGGCATCCGGGCCGGGCAACCGTCGAACGACACCGGCCAGCTCAACGCCCCGCTCCCGGCGCAGCCGCCGCAGCAGCGCCGTACCGACGTTGCCGCTCGCCCCCACCACCACGATCCGCATGCCCGACCCCGTACCCGCCCAGCAGCAGCTCAACCGCCCACCAGCGCGGCGGAGGCCCGCCGCCCCGCCGCTTGATCCACTCGACTTCCTGAAAGTCGCGGCATCCGAGCGCCCAGGACACCCCGACTACCGGGATCCCGAGTCGATCAAGGGCGAGGAGACTCGCGTACCCAGCCGTGCTTTTCCTTGCCCCGCCTACCGGCGGTGGCGGCCAGGCAGCGTGGGCAGATCCAGCCCACGGCGTCCGCCTCGGTGAGCACATCGGTACCCGAGTAGTCGAAGCGCACATGCGGAAAGCGACGCAGACGGGTCCGGCTCAGCGCCAGGCCGCAGACCGTCTGGTTCTGGCCGGGCAACCAGGCGTGCACCTCGCCACCCGGCTGGCGTACGCCAGCGCGCCCGACCTCCTCCCCGGAGGCCGCCACGGCCGGCACGCGGCTTGATCCCATGCCGGTCCTGGTTCCCCACCGGCCGCCACCCATGCGCCACCGTGCGGACCACGCCAGATCACCGACCCCACACCTCGGACCCCGCCACCCGGAGGTCCTGCCCGAAGTCAGGCCCGTGCCGTAGCGGTCGAGCGGTGTCCGCAGGTCGGGCAGGCGTCGTCGAGCACTCGCCGACGTACGGTCTGGTGTCGCGCGGCCTGGCCGGCGAGGGCCGCTGCCAGCAGCGCCGCGCCGACAAGAAGGATCGACCCGGTCGTGGTGGCGTAGGCCGCCGCGGTCGGTCCCCCTCCCTGGCTGCCCCAGATCCCCTGGCTGAGCTGGTTGGCACCGAACAGGGCGGCCGGGGTGGCGAGCAGCGCTGTCGCCCAGAGGCCGGCGTCGTCCGCTCGCAGGGCGCGACCGAGGCCGACGAGCAGGACCAGTGCGAACATCAACCCCCCGACCATCGCCAACAGCTCGGGGATCGAGCCGTACGAGGTGAACATGTTCCCGCCGTTCTCGGCGGCGCTGAATGCCACCGATGCGACAGTCACACAACCGGCAGTGAGCGGCGGCAGGCCACGCGCCACCCAGCCGGGATGGGAGGGCAGCGCGAGCGTGGCCAGGCCGAGCGCGACGGCGGGAACCAGCACGAACAGCGGTGGCCCCGGCTGCCCGGTTGCGGCGGCCACGGGCGGCACGACGACGGTCAGCAGGAGACCGCCGGCCGCGACAGAGCGGGCCCAGGCCCCTGGCAGCGCCGTCGCGGTGACGGCGACGAGCAGCCAGCCCAGCCAGATCACGGCCCCGAGGGTCTGGAACGGGCCGACCGGATCCAGCCCGGCGAAGCGGGGATCTTCGAACTCGACCTGCAGGAGCAGGAAGACGGAGACCGCGACCAGGGTGTTCAGCGCGGCGGTCGCGGCCAGCGGGAGAGCCGCAACCAGCCCGAGAGCGCCGTACCCGCGCAGTCGCTCCCGGAGCCCGGCGCCGAGCAGGTCGACGGCGTCGTGTGGGGATGGCCAGCGCCGCCCCGGATCGACGGTGTCGAGATACGTCCCGACGATCTCGTCGCCCCGCTCAGACCGGTAGTCACCCGGGTAGGCCCAGAGCAACCGCCGGTAGCGGGACTCCAGCGGCGACCCGGCCTGATCCTTTGCGGGGTTGGGCTGGTTCATGCCGGGCCTCCGGTCGGTCGAAGGATGGGACGGGCGACCGTCAGGGGGCCGCGTGAGGTGCCGCCGGCGGCGCGGGTGCCCGCAGGTCGAGCACGTAACCGCTGCGTGGCGGCCTCGACGTTGCGGCGCAGTCGTTCGGTCTCGGCGGTGAGCACGGATCGGCCAACCTCGGTGAGCCGGTAGTAGCGGCGCAGCCGACCCTCGACGACCTCCTCGCGGTCCCGCTCGACCAGTCCCTCGTCGGCGAGGCGGTCGAGTGCGCCGTAGAGGGTGCCGGGCCGCAGCGCCAACCGCCCACCGGAGAGGGCCGCCACGTCGCTGGTGATGCCGTAGCCGTGCATGGGTTCCCGCGCGAGCGCGGTGAGGATCAAGAAGGTGGGTTCCCGCAGCGGCGTGGGTGTGGGCATGACGTCAATATATCGGTGATGAAGCTATACCGGTGACAAAGCGGTGCGGAAGTTGGCGGAGACGTCAGGCCGGTGCGCCAGCGGGTCACTGAGCCCTGCACCGTAGACGGAGGTCCTGTGGCGCGGGCGTAGACCGGCATCGCTCCGCCGGACCGGGGGCGGACATCAGCCGGGCCGCAGACGGTCGGGTAACCTGAGCGCGCGGGCCGCTAGCTCAATGGCAGAGCTGTGGACTTTTAATCCATAGGTTCAGGGTTCGAGTCCCTGGCGGCCCACTCCGTTCCAGCTCAGCGGCCCTCCACGGGGTCGCTGTCTTTGTCAGCACGGCTCGGCACAGCAGTGGGGTCTCTTCGGTCCCAATCTTGTCGAGCACCCCTCACGCCAACTACCGGCACAGTGAGCCGATCAGCTCATCAAAGCCGGGGAACTCTTCGCGCGCTGCGGTAATGACGTCATCTGCCGACCTGCGACGCGACGGTGCCCAGCGTTGGGCGATCTCTGTGAGGCGGGCATCCGTGCGAGGTTCGTGTTCGTGATCGGGATAGGCCGTCACTTCCCACGGACCGAAACCGTCGGCGAGAAGCCACAGGTAGTCCCACAGGTTTTGCGCCACGACTCCCGTTTCGCCCTCCGAACCGAGAAACACCACCGGCTGCTGCTCGATTGGCTCACCGTGACGCACCAGCCAGAACGCGGCGAGGCCTCCGGTGCCGTCCTGCCCGAAGACCCGGAACTCGGAACCGTCCAGTTCCGCGTTCCCGGTCCACGCCCTCCACCACTCGGCAATCTCGCCCGAGTCGAGGAAGTTCGGGTACGGCTCGAAGTCGACGCCGACGCCGTCCCTGTAGTCGAAGCCGACTTCGTGAGCTTCGGACAGAGGAGTCGGCAGGGTACGGCTGTCCATCTTGACTACCGGGCTTCCGTGGAGACCGGGTCGAGGAAGAAGAGGCACTGGGCGGGGTTGAACTCACCCACCTCGGCGACGAAGCGGAATTTGTCGCCTACGCCGACGGTGGTGGGGATCTTCTTGCCGGTCAGCTTCAGGTCGAGGATGTTGACGTCCTCGTACTTGAAGGCCGGGCCGACCGTCGTGTTCGGTCCCATGTCGCCGGGGCCCAGGAGGAAGTCGTAGCGGGTGTCGTAGTCACCGTGGGGCGCCATGTTCACGATCGAGCCGTTGAACGCGACCGTCTTGCCCTCGTACCTGGTCGCGAAGGCAAGATTCGCGTCGTCGCAATCGTCCGCCTTCAGCAGCGCGGCGAACTCCGGATTGTTCTGCGGCGTGATCACCTCAGTGGCAGCCACCTCGACAGCGGTCGGAGCCGGCGTAGCAGACGGTTTCTCACTCATCGCAGCCGTCGATTTTTCCGACCCGTCCTTCTTTTCGTCTCCGCCACTGAGTGCCGAGGCGGTGCCGATGACGATGGCCAGGATCACGAGGACGGCGGCTGCCGCGCCGATCAGGAGCCACGGCTGTGGCTTCTTCGGCCGACGGAAGTTGACGGTGGAGCGGAGCGTGCCTGGAACCTGTTGCACGAGCTCCCAGCCATCGTTCTGCATCTTCGAGATGACCCAGCCGTCGGTGCCGCGAACTGGCCGTACCGTCTTGTACTCGTACTTGATTTCGTCGGCCATGCGGCTCCGCGCCCCCTGAGTGGACTGCTCACACCAACTGCCTGGCGCAGCATAGGGGACAGGCACAACTGACACCGGCCGTGTGTAACGTCAGTTTGATCGAGCGCCCCAGTGGGTCACATTCGCTGCCTGATGGCTGACGTCGCGCTGGTAGCCTGACGCCTTTCGGCGAGAGGCGGAATCTGTCCGGTGCACAGGATTCTGCTGCGTGGATTGGTCGCGGTGGCGACCGTCTCCGTGGTGGCCGCCTGCGGTTCTCCGGCGGCTCCCGCACCGGATCAATCCGCGCAGGCAAGGAAGCGGGCGACAGTCACGCAATCGCCTTCCCCAACAGTTCCGGCGACCGGCGGGCCCGGGTACTCCGCCGCGCTGTCCGCACGCCTGGTGACCCCGGAGTCGCTACCGCCCGGCTTCACCGTGGAGATCGCGACCACGATGGCACTCGATGCTGGCGACCGACGTCCAGACGTCGGCGCAGCGTGTTCGCGCAGCATGATCCCGCTGCTGTCGGCGAGGCGGCTGACCGGGACTCCGTCAGCGATAGCCGCAGCCACCCTCAGCTTCGACGCGGGTCCCGATGACCTGTGGGTGGGAACGGAAGTCCTCAGGACCTACACCGACGACGGTGCACGGCGAGCATTGGCGGACCTGCGGACGTTCATCGGCAGTTGCCCGACCGTTGTGCTGCCCGACCAGGGCGGCAGTTATCGCTTCGCGGTCGCTGCCGGGCCGCAGTTGGGCGATGACAGCCTTCACGTCATCAACGCCACGACGTCGGGTCCTGAAACCCTGGAGTGGGACGTCATCCTCGTCCGGACCGGCACCACCTTGGTGGTGGTTCAGGCGGAGGGCAACAAGCCCGGGGGCGCCGAACACCTCACCCGGGTGACCGAGGCCGCGCTTCACAGATTCCAGACGACCGGGTCCTGAACGCCCCGGAATCCGGGCGCGTTGCAGCGGATCAACGACGAGGTTGGCACCTGGCGCGGCGGGCTGACGTAGATATCCTCTTCAGGTGCTGGCTCGTGTGGAGATCGTTGATACGGGTCCGGCACTGCGAAGGGACTATCGAACATGCCCCGTGTGGTACCGGCGGTCATCCGCGCACTCGACGTCCTGGAACTGTTTCTGGACTGCCCTCAACTGTCGGCCCGCCAGGTGATGGAGCGACTCGATCTGCCCCGCACGACCGTCCACGAGTTGCTCGTGACGCTTGAGGCTCGCGCGTACCTGATCTCGATACCGGGTCAGCCCGTGCAGTATCGGCTCGGCATGCCGCTGTTCCAGTTGGGCGCAGCGTTCGCGGGCCGGCTTGATCTGGTACGCGAGGCGCAGGGCGTCGCGCGGGACGTGGCCGCCGCGTGCGATGAGGCGGTTCATGTGGCGGTGCTCGACGGCGCCGATGTCATCTACCTCGTCAAGTTCGACAGCACCCACCCGGTTCGGATGGTTTCCGGGGTCGGGCTGCGGCTGCCCGCGCACTGCACGGCAGTGGGCAAGGTGCTGCTGTCGGCCCTCGATGAGGCCGACCTGGATGCCGTCCTGCTGAAGGACCCCCTGCCGGGCATGACGCCGGACAGCATCACCGCTCCGGATCTTCTTCGTGAGCATCTGGACCGGGTCCGGGTGGAGGGCGTCGCTGTCGACATCGGTGAGTCGGACACTGCGATGCGCTGCGTCGCCGCGGGGATCCGGGACCACACCGGAGCCATCATCGCTGGGATGAGCCTGTCCGCGCCGATCATCCGTTGGACGCCTCAGGTGCAGGTGGAATGGACCGGGCTGGTTCGCGAGGGGGCGGCCGCGTTGTCGGCTCGCATGGGCTACCGCGCGCAGCCTCGATAGGCCGCCTCCCGCTTTCGGTTCGAAACAACATCGAAACATTGACATCGCTCTTCGCACTGTTCTAGCGTCGCGACCACTCGATCCGGTATATCGAACCTAGTTCGAAATCTCGAACGGCGGTGGTCCCGTGGCTCGACCGAACTGGAACGTCAGCGCTACTGCCTTGGCCCGGTCGCCGATCGCCTCGACCCCGTCGCGCCATCCGACGAGCGGCACCCGACATGTCTCGGGTGGCTCCGACGAAGCGCGCGGCAGTGGCCGTCCCACTGTGACGGGCGGGCCCGCTCGCCACCATGGCGGCCCACCGACGCACTGATCTCGACGGGCGACCCCCGGTGGTCGCCGGCAGAAACCAACTGGAACACAACCGTCGCGGTGTCCGCCAGCTGTGCCTTCGGCGTGCAGCCGTGCGCGGGGAGATGAAGGAGGCGAGTGTCCATGGAGGACAAGTCGGGGTGGTCACGGCGCGGCTTTCTGGGGATGGGGGTTGGGGTGCTCGGCGCGGCCGGTCTGGCCGCGTGCGGTGGCGACTCCGATCCGCCCAGCAGGGTGCAGCCGGAGGTTCCGCAGGAGCTCATCGACGCCGCGGCGGCGATGAAGGGCTCCTCGATGGGCATGCTGTCGCAGAAGCTGTACTCGACGGCGGCGAACGAAGCCCTCGACAGCTCGATCAAGAAGTTCGCCGACACCACCGGCACGAAGATCGAGAACAGTCTGGTCCAGGCCGACGCCGGTGACGTGGTGGCCAAGATCGACGCGGAGGTCAAGGGCGGGGTGGCCCGCGACCTGGCGTTCATGACCGACTCACGGTTCGTCGCGCAGTTCCAGGCGCTGGGCGACCTGGAGGACGTGACGGACGTCGTCAACGCGCTGACCGCCAAGTACGGCGAGCCCTGCGCCGAGGCCAAGAACTTCTGCGTCTTCGACGGCAAGTGGTTCGCCATCCCGTACCACTTCATCGGGATCGGGTCGTTCCTGCGCAAGGACTGGATGCAGGACAAGGGCATCACCCCCAAGGACATCTACAGCTGGGAGGAGCTGCGGGACCTGTGCCTGGAGATCTCCGATCCGGCCAAGCGCCGGTTCGGCTGGGGCATGACGGTGAACCGGTCCGGCGACGGCAACGGCATGATCGAGGCGCTGATCAACGCCTACGGCGGGTCGATCGCCGCCAACGACGGCCGGAAGGTCACCTTCAACTCCCCGGAGACCGTGCAGGCGGTGACCTTCCTCGGCGACATCTACACCAACCCGAAGTACAAGCCGATGTTGCCGCCGGGGATCGCGAGCTGGACCGACACCAGCAACAACGAGAACTGGCTCGCCGGCATCCTCGGCTACACCCGCAACCAGTTCAGCGTGTACGCGGACTCCAGGACCAAGAAGAACCCGGTGCACGCGAACACCCACGTGTTCTCCGACTGCATCGGGCCGGCGACCGACAATCCGCTGCTGCTCGGCCAGTCGCAGGGCTTCGTCGTCTTCAAGGGTGCCAAGAACCCGGCACTCGCCAAGCTCCTGGCGCAGTACCTGGTCAGCGCGCCCGCGCTGCTCGGTGTGGCGAAGGAGGCGCCCGGCCTGGTGATGCCCGCCTGGGAGAAGGTCTGGGACGCCGACCCGTTCTTCACCAGTGGCGACCCGGCGTTCCCCATGCTGCGCAGAATCACTGAATTGAAGCTGCCGCTGAACACGAAGAACGGCCTGACCTTCCCGCAGAAGGCCAGCGCGGGCCAGCAGGCGGTGGGGTCGGCGTACGTCCTCACCGACATGATGCAGCAGGTCGTGCAGGGCACCGCGCCGGCGCAGGCCGTGTCGGCCGCCCACGCGAAGATGGTGCAGATCTTCAACCAGCAGGGGCTGCCGCAGTGAGGTCTGTCCGTCCTGCCCGGGTCCCGGCGGCGAGAAAATCCTCGCCGTCGGGGCCCGGCTCCCTCACCGCTGTCCAGCGGCGACTGGGTCGCGACTGGCGACTGGCGGCCCTGTTCCTGGCACCGATGGCGGTGCTGGTCGGTGGGCTCGTCCTCGTGCCGATCGCCCGGTCGATAATCACCAGCACCACGGAACGGCACGGGCAGGACACCGTCTTCGTCGGCCTGGACAACTACCTTGCGCTCGTCGGCGACGACCAGTTCCACACCGGCGTGGTGAACTCGTTCGTATTCACCGCGTACGCCGAGATTTTCAAGGTTGTGCTGGGGTTGGCCGCCGCCCTGCTGCTGCACCATCGCCGACGTGGGCGGGCCGTGCTGGCCGGGCTGCTCCTGGTGCCGTGGGTGGTGCCGACGGTGGTGACGGCGTTCAGCTGGCGTGCGCTGCTCGACCCGATCTTCGGCAGCGTCAACACGCTGCTCACCGCCACCGGGATCGGGCCGCTCCTGGCCAGCGCGCACCTTGTCGACAGCTGGCCCGCGGGCTGGCTGTCCGACCCGTCGCTGGCCATGCCGTCGGTGATCCTCGTCAACGTCTGGAAGGGGGTGCCGTTCTTCACCGTGTGTTTCCTCGCGGGGTTGAAGGCCATCCCGGCGGACCTCTACGAGGCGGCGACCATCGATGGTGCCTCGGCGTGGCAGCGGTTCAGAAGCGTGACGCTGCCCGGACTGCGCCACGTGATCACCGTGACGGTGACGCTGTCGTCGATCTGGACCTTCAACAACTTCGACCTCGTCTGGTTGCTGACGCAGGGCGGCCCGGGCGACGTGACAGCCCCGTACGTGCTCATCGCCTACTCGAAGGCCATCCTGCAGCTGCAGTACGGCGCGGGCGCGGCGGTCACGCTCGTCATGCTGCCGATCATCGGCGGGCTGGTGTTCGTCCTGGTCCGGTTGTTGCGCCAGGACACCAACATCAAACTGCCCCGGCGACGCCGCACAGCGCTGCGGATCGGGGCACAGCGCTGGGCCGGGACGGCGCGGCGGGCGCTGCCGTGGGTCGTCACCGCACTGGTCACCGGTCTGCTGCTCTGGGCATCACCGCAGATCTTCTGGAAGGCGGCGGTGGTCCTCGGTGTGATCCTGCTGATCGCGGCGGGGGTCGGCCGGGTGGTCTCGACCCTCCAGTCCCGAGGTGGTCGCCGTTCGTCGACAGCGGTCTCGGGTGTGGGTTCCTGGGCCGCGCTGGCTGGCTTGCTCTTCTTCGTGCTGGGCCCGCTGTACTGGATCTTCGTCACGGCCTTCAAGTCCGAGGGTCAGGTCGTCATGCGTACCGACGACCTGTGGCCGACGCCGTGGACGCTTGAGCAGTTCGGCGCCCTGTTCGACAACCAACCGTTCGGCCGCTGGTATCTCAACACACTGCTGGTGTCCGCGGCGTCGACCGCTGTGGCACTGGTCTGCGCCGCCCTGGCGGGCTACGCGCTGGCCCGGCTGCGGTTCCGCGGAGCGCAGGGCTTCACCGTCACGGTGCTGCTCACCTACGTGATGCCGGGCGCGCTGCTGTTCATCCCGCTGTACCAGATGCTCATCGGTGCCCGGCTCACCGACTCGTTGTGGTCCCTGGTGGTGACGTACCCGACCTTCACGCTGCCGTTCGCCACCTGGCTGCTGGTGGGGTACTTCTCGTCGATCCCCATCGAGTTGGAGGAGGCCGCCCTGGTCGACGGTTGCAGCCGCATCCAGGCGTTCGGCCGGGTGGTGCTGCCGCTGGCCAAGCCAGGGCTGCTGGCGGTCGCGCTCTTCACCCTGACCAACGCCTGGAACGAGTTCCTCTTCGCCTTCGTGTTCATCACGAAGGACGAGTACAAGACGCTCCCGGTGGGGATGCAATCCATGATCGCCGGAGACGTCGTGCCGCAGGGACAACTCGCCGCGGCGTCGCTGCTGGTCAGCATCCCCGTGGTGATCATGTACGCCCTGGGGCAGCGCTTCCTGACCGAAGGGCTCACCGCGGGCGCGGTGAAGGGGTGAGCCGACGGGCCGCTGGTGCCGATCGCGCACCAGCGGCCCGACAACGGACCGTCCCCACGACGGCTCCGGCGAGCGTCGGGTCAACCAGCGACTCGGACCGCTTCCACGTCTGCCGCGATCATCGAGAAGACGGCCATGTCATGTGCCTTCTCGCCATCCCAGGTCATGTTGATGGCCCGGGCGAGGGCGTTGGTCATGGGTGCGGTGCCCTCACGCGGTCTCGGTTCCGGTCTGTGCACGGGCGTAGGTGAGGAAGAGGGCGCCACTGTCCAGAACTGTGTGGTCGGTCAGGCGCCAGGTGCGTGGTGCGAAGACGGCGTCACGGCCGAAGAGCGGGATGCCGGCACCAATGGTCAACGGGGCAAGCTTGATGATCAGCTGGTCGATCTCGGAGTAGAGGGCACCGGCCAGCGCGCCGCCGCCGATCACCCAGACGTCCTTGCCGTCGTGCCGCTTCAGCTCCCGTACCGTGGCGATCGGGTCTTGACCGATGACCTCGACGGCCGGGTCGGGGCTGCTGCCCAGCGTCCGGGAGAACACCAGGTGGCGCAGGTGCGGGTACGCGTCGGTCACACCGGCCTTCAGGCCCACCTCGTAGGAGTTGCGCCCTTCCACCACGGTGTCGAACCGGCTGCCCTGATCGGTGATGCCGAACGCCTGCCGGGCCGGACCGGGGAGGGTCTCCGGGTACTCCGCGACGAGGTGGCGCAGGTAGTCGTCCGGAATGGGCCAGAACCCGCCGGGGCCGGTCGGGTCGGCGCCGTCGGGGCCGGCGATGAAGCCGTCCAGGGTGGCGGCGATGTAATACACGAGCTTGCGCACGACGATCTCCTCGTTCAGGCTGCCGGTCGCTGTTCGGCGACGACGTCCATCAGCCTGCCCGGCAAGACACCGGGCTACAAGATCACAACTGGTAACGTGCCATAACCCTTCCAGCCGGCGTCTCGGGCGGCGGTGCCCGTCGGATCGGTGCCGCGCTGTTCGAGCGGAACAACCGGCACGTGGCACTCACACCCATCGGCAAACGGCTCTTCGACGACATCGAGCCCATGTACCGGGGACTGTACGAGGGCATGGACCGGGCCAGGCTCGCCGCACGCGGCAAGACCGGGGTGCTGCGGGTCGGGTCGATCGCCGTCAACCTCCATGACTTCCGCGAGTTGTTCGAGCCCATCGTGCTGGCCGTAGGGGCGACGCACCGGCTGGCCGGCCGGACATCGGTCTCCTACGAGGATCTGGCGGACGAGACGGTCATGGGCGGGGCCCGGCCGGACTACTGGCGGGAGATCCTGGTGCCCGTACGCACACCCAGCGGACGGTTGATCCCGATCGGCCCGTCGGTCTCCAACTTCCAGGAGATGATCCCCATCCTCGTCACGGGCGAAGCCGTCTCGCCGGTGCAGGCCCAGGCCGCGCGCTACTACGCAAGGCCGGACATCGCCTACGTGCCCATCCACGACGCTCCTCCGGCCCGGTGGGCGCTGATCTGGCGTACCGGCAGCGAGACGGAACTCATCCGCTCCTTCGCCAGCAACGCGCGGGGTCTTCACCCCGTCGAATAGCCCGCCGCGTCGGCGGGCCAAGGGGCCACAGCTTCGGCAGCACGCCATGACCGGTGCTCTCCGCTATTCGGCGCCGGCGATGATCGCGCCGCTGACCGTGTCCACATACCACCGCTGGTACTGCTCGATCGCCCATCCGCGTTGCCGGACGAGCCAGTCGAAGTTGCGAACGTCCTGGGCCAACCAGAGGATGTCGGCCACCTGATCGACGCTCAGGTCGGGGCGTACGCCTCCCGTGCCGACTAGTTCGGCGGCGAACATGGCCATGCCGCGACGGCGGTCGTCGACGTTCTTGCGCCAGATCTCGGCGGCGTCCGGATCGGCCGTGGCCGCGCCGGCCAGCGCGAGCATCACCTGGGCCTGCCGGGCGTTGACCTCGGCAAGGTGACGTGCGTAGCGGGCGAGCTTGGCCTGGGGGTCGGTGAGGGCGCGGATCTCGGCGACGAAGGGCCGGTCCGGCAGGGCCACCGGTTCGTCGTCGCCGGCCAGGGTGACGTCGACCAGCTGGGAGAGCAGTTGCCGCTTGCTGCCGAACACCGCGTACAGGGTCTGGACCGCGACGCCGGCTTCCACGGCGACAGCGGTCAGCGGTGTGGCCGCGTAGCCCGGGTCGACGAACAGCCGGCCAGCCGCTTCGAGGATCGCTCGCCGGGTCTGTCGGGCCTGCTCCTGTCGGCGGGAAGAGTCATAACGTCTCTTGACAACCACCTCTCCAGTGTAGTGCTCTATTGGATAGAGTCTCACTCTATCGAGAGGTGGCGGCCATGCCGTTCGGTGTGTTGCAGGAAATGCCCGGCGTCAGCGAGGCGGAGTACCGGCAGGTGGAACGACACCTCGGACCGGACCGACCGCCGGGTCTTCTCGCGCATGTCGCCGGGCCGACGGAGGACGGCTGGCGGATCATCAACATCTGGCAGGACGAGGCGGCATTCCGCCGGTTCCAGTCCGAACGGCTGGTCCGGGCTGCTGGCTTGGCGGCACAGGAGGACGGCTTCGACCCGACGAAGGCGGCTCACTTCCGCTCGATGAGCGTCGACGGCGCCGAGATGCCGTTCTGATGGCCGACACCGCCAGCCTGCGGGCTCGCGGCGCCGCTTTCTGGGCGGGCGCGGCAGCTGGCTGGATTCGCCACGCCGATCGGCAGGACGAGACCGGTCGGCCGTTGGGCGCGGCTGCCATGGATCGACTGGCCGCACGACCCGCCGAGCGAATCCTCGATGTGGGCTGCGGCTGCGGCGGCACCACGGCCGAGATCGCCGTCGCAGTCGGCGAGACCGGCGCGGCGATCGGTGTCGACATCGACGAGGCGATGGTGACCGCCGCTCGACGCCGATTTCCCACCGACGGGTACCCAGGCATCCAATTTCACGTGGCCGACATCGACACTCTCGATGTCGTGCCTGGTGCCCCGTTCGACGCGGCGTTCTCACGAATGACCCTGATGCTGTTGGCGGACCCGGTTGCCGGCTGCCGCACGATCCGGCGATCACTGCGCCCGGGAGGGCGCCTCGCCGCGACCGTCTTCCGCGACAGTGGTGCCAACCCGTGGCTGTCCGCGGCGATGCTCGGCGCCGCACCGCATCTCGGGCCGCTACCACCACTCCCGGTCGGTGACGAGCCCGGTCCGTTCGCGTTGGCCGACCCGGCGCGGCTCACCCGGATCCTCACCGCCGCCGGCTTCACCGCCATCACGATCACACCGTGCGATGTCGCCCTGGAACCTCCAGACGACGCCGACGCGGTGGCCGAATGGCTCATCGAGGTCGGCCCGGCCGGTGCCGCCTACCAGGCGGCTCCGCCGGCTGGTCGGGCCTCGGCCCGGGCGGGGGTCGCCCGGCTGCTCGACCGGTTCCGTGAGCCCGGCGTCGGCTACCGGCTGCCCACCGGCCTCTGGCTCGTCGCCGCGAACGCCGCCGGAACCCCTACCCACCGCGAAACCCGTGAGGACAAGATCCAATGAGTACGTTCCGACCGCTCGCACCAGCAATCTGCCTCGTGCTCGCCCTGACGGCGTGCACCGAGGCCGACGCGCCCGAGCCCACTGCGGTGCAAGACACGACAGGACCGACCAGCGCGGCCGGATCCGCTCCGGCCGACGGCTCTCCGGTGTCGGCGAAGGACGTGTGCGCCTACCTGGACGGCCAGGTGCCGACGCTCAAGGGAATCGGGTCCGAGACGGGCGCGATGGCGAACCTAACAGTGAACCTCTATTCCTGGTACGAGAAACAGGGCCCGGTGCCCAACGGCCGTGACATCGACAATCAGACCCGCAAGGAATGCCCAGCGACCCGGACCGAGGTGCTGAAACTCGCCGGCATGGAGAGCTTCGAGCGGCTGTAGCCGCCGCGAACGCGACGCCCGATCACCGGACGACCGCGGCCGTCAGTGCCCCAGCTGCTTCTCGAACCAGTGGTGGGCGTACGGCTCGGTGTTGTACGCCTCGACCTCCCGGTAACCGGTCGCCCGGTACAGGGCGATGGCCTCGGTGAGGTTGCGGTTGGTGTCCAGCCGGACCGCTGTCGCCCCGCGCTCGGCGGCGTACCGTTCCAGCTCGCCCAGCAGTCGCCGCCCGACGCCGAGCCCGCGTACCGTGTCGGCCACCCAGACGCGTTTGATCTCGGCGGGCGCGTCGGGGTGGAGTTTGACCGCGCCGCAGCCGATCGGTGCGCTGTTGAGCGTGGCGAGCAGAAGCACCCCGTTGGGCGGGACGAGCGCTTCGTCGGGGAGCGGTTTGCTCAGTGCGGGGTCGAACCCGTCGTCGAATCGTCGTGCGATGTCGCGGGCGTAGGCCCGCAGGCACGCACGGGCTCGCGGGTCGCTCGGTGGGCACGGCTCGATGACGACCATCGAGCCCATGAGCAGCCGTTCGACCTCGGCCATGGCGGTGACGAGTCGTTCGCGGCGGTGTTCGCTGAGCGGTTCGAGGATCGAGGCGGCGAGTTCGTCCGACCGCTGGTCGAGGTCGGCCCACTGGGTTCGGCCGGCGTCGGTGAGCGTGGCGACCCGTACCCGTCCGTCGCCGCCGGCCTGGTCCGCCGGTCCAACGGTGATGAGGCCGCCGTGCTCCAAAGTGCGCAGGAGTCGACTGAGATATCCGGAGTCCAGGCCGAGCCGGGCCCGTAGCGTGGCGACCTCGGCGCCGGCGGGGCCGATCTCCCAGAGCAGCCGAGCCTGCCCGAGAGGGCGCCCCTGGGCCATGTACTCGTCGTCGAGCGCGCCCACTCGTTGGGTGACCGTCCGGTTGAAGCGCCGCACGGCGGCGATGAGAGCCGAGTCCATATACCTGACTTTAGTCAGGATTCTTGGCTACGCGTCGGCTCGGTGTCGGTACGAGCCGATCCCGGCGTGGTCCAGGACGACCACCGCGAGCGCTACCCCGGTGGCGACCGCGCTGACTGCCAGCAGCGGCATCCGCAGAACAACCGCCGCGCCGGCCAGCACGAACAGGGCGGCGACCCGGGGCCAGGAGAGTCGCCGGTGGATCGCCGCCGAGAAGAGGATCCGCCCGAGGAGGAACAGCATCGGGCCGCTCAGGATGAACAGGACCGTTGTGATGTCACCAGTTCGCAGAGGGTGCGCGATGCTCAGCTCGGCGCCGACGGAGGTGACCACCAGCCCGGCGATCATCACCAGGTGCAGATATCCGGTGATGACGCCGAGACTGGCCGGATCGGCACGCTCGATGGCGGGGCCGAGGCGCTGACCGGCGGGCGTGACATAGAGCAGACCGATCAGCACGGCGGTGGCGAAGACCAACAGGAACGCGACAGTCTGCGGGAAGTGAAGATCGGTGTCGGCGTACGAGAGGCCGGCGACCAGGACGAGTTCGCCGAGCGCGATGATCATGATCTGCTGGTACCGCTCGGCGAAGTGCTCGCCAGCCAGGTGCAACTCCTGCCGCCCGGTCCGGCCCATCCCCGGCGTGGGCCAGCGAAGCCGCGGGCCGGTGAGGTCGATGGCGAGGGCGAGCAGCCAGAGCGGCACCCGCCACTGCGGCAGAAACCCACCGACCAACCACGGTACGGCGGAGACGCTGAACCAGCAGAGGATGCGCAGCGTTCGAATCTGTCGCGGATGACCGCGCAACCCGACGGCGGTGACAACGCCCCGGGCGATGTGCACCGAGACGTACGCCCCGGCGAAGAGCAGGCCCCGCCCGTCCAGCGCCTGCGGGATCGCCACCCCGGCCAGCAGGCTGCCCAGCGCGGCACTCACCAGCAACCACCGCACCGCCGGACTCTCCGGGTCGTACCAGTCGGCGAACCAGGTGGTGGGCACCCAGATCCACCAGACGCCCGTCAACAGCAGGGCGGTACGCAGCGCGCCGGCCAGGCTGAGGTCGTGCAGCAGGTGGGCGGCCAACTGACTGAGGGCGAGCACGAACGCCAGGTCGAAGAACAGCTCCAGGAACGAGGCGCTCAGCGGCGAATTACCGCCCCGCAGCAACCGCTCGGGTCTACTCGCCATCGGCGCTCCTCCCGCCGACGCACGCCCTGCGTCCGTCGTACCACCCGAGGCCGGCCACCGGAGGCGAAAGCGGTCAGCGGCGGAGCGACGACCCACCGCCCCCTCGTGTCGTTGATCCGGCTGCGCCCATGGTCACCGCTGGCCACGGTGGGGGCGCCGACTCAACGAGGAGGGACGCCGATGACCGCTCAGCGCGAGACCGTGCAGGTCGACAACGACCTGTTCCGCGCCGTGTACGACTCGCCCGCATCACTGCCCGGCCGACACCGCTGGACCACCCCCGAGTCGGACGTCCGGCGGCTGGAGAAACTGCTCGGCATGCCGGCGCGCAGCATCGGCGCCCCGCTCTGGGTCAGCGGCGACGAACCTGACTGCCCGAAGTGCCGCCGACGGGTCACCTGGTATGACATCGTCTCGTCGGCGCTCTCCGGCCTGCACGACAAAGCCATGATCGCCACGGTCATCCTGGGCGAGCGCAAGTACGTCAACACCGAGATCCCGGACGCCATCGCCGGGGTGCGCTGCTCCGACTGTCACACAGCGATCGACGGTCTGCGCAGCTTCAAGTGCCACAACTGGGCGTACGCCTTCGAGGCGCTGGAGGCCGTCCGCGAGCGGATGACCGGCGGTCCCGCCCCGACCTGAGCTGGAGCCCGCGCCGACTCGGGACGAAGCCGCGCCAGCCCGAACCGGTCGGGGCGACTCAGTCGGCTGAGCGGCGGGTGGGGCGGCGGCCGGGCGGGGAGGGCGGTTCCGGGCCGGGGTCGGGCACCGGCGGCATCGGTCGGGTGACCGGTTCGGCGCCGGTGACCCGCAGCGACTCGCCGTGGTGCAACAGCTCGACCTCGGCATCCGCGGCGGCGTCGGGCAGCTCGTAGCGGGCCTCGGCCGGAGTCAACGTGACCCGCAGCCGGTGGCCGCGCCAGCGCAGGCTGAACGCCAGCCTGTCGATCCGGCGCGGCAGCCGGGGGTCGAAGGAGAGCATCCCCCGGTCGTCGCGCAGCCCACCGAAGCCCTGCACCAGCGCCAGCCACGCGCCGGCCAGCGAGGCCAGGTGCAGACCGTCGGCGGTCTTGTCGCCCAGGTCGGCCAGGTCCTGAAGGACCGACTCGGCGAACAGGTCGTACGCCAGATCCAGGTGCCCGACCTCGGCGGCCAGTACGGCCTGCGGGGCCGCCGACAGCGACGAGTCGCGGACCGTGCGGGCCTCGTAGTAGGCCAGGTTGCGGGCCTTCTCGTCGGCGGTGAACTCAGCGGGGCAGAGCTGCATGGCCAGCACCAAATCGGCCTGCTTCACCACCTGCTTGCGGTACAGCTCCAGGTACGGAAAGTGCAGCAGCAGCGGGTAGTCGTCGTCACCGGTGTTCGCGAAGTCCCACTCGGGCTGTTCGGTGAAGCCGGCGGCCTGCTGGTGCACCCCGCGCTCGCTGTCGTACGGGATGGCCATCGCGTCGGCGGCGGCCCGCCAGCCGGCCACCTCGTCGAGGTCCACGCCGAGCCGGTCGGCCAGCTCGGGATGCCCCTCGGCGGCGTCCGCCGCGCCGCGCAGGTTGCGCTTCGCCATCAGGTTGGTGAAGACGTTGTCGTCGACCAGCGCGGCGTACTCGTCCGGGCCGGTCACCCCGTGCAGGTGGAAGCCGCCCTCGTCCGACCAGTGGCCGAAGCCGTGCCAGAGCCGGGCGGTCTCCACCAGCAGTTCCAGCCCCGCCTCGGCCAGGAACCGCTGGTCGTCGGTGGCCGCCAGGTAGCGCAGCACCGCGTCGGCGATGTCGGCGTTGACGTGCAGCGCGGCGGTGCCCGCCGGCCAGTAGCCGGAGCTTTCCCGACCGCCGATGGTGCGCCACGGGAAGGTCACGCCGCTCAACCGCAGTTCGGCGGCCCGCTCCCGCGCCTCGGGCAGGTGGGCGTGCCGCCACCTCAACGCCGAGCGGGCCACCGCCGGGGCCAGGTAGGTGAGCACCGGCAGGACGTAACTCTCGGTGTCCCAGAGGACGTGCCCGTCGTAGCCGTTGCCGGTCAACCCCTTGGCCGAGATGGTCCGGTCGGAGTCCGGGCGACCGGCCTGGATCAGGTGGAACATCGCGAACCGAACGGCCTGCTGAAGCTCCGGATCGCCGTCGAGCCGCACGTCGGCGACCTGCCAGGCCGCGTCGAGGGCGGCGCGCTGGTCGGTGAGCAGGGCGTCGAAGCCGTCAGTGCGCGCCGCGTCCGCCTCGGCGGCGACCAGGGCGGCCAACTCGTCGGCGGGCGTCGCGTCGACCGTCGCCCACTCGTAGGCGGCGAACTTCGTCAGCCGCAACCGCTCCCCCGGGTGCAGGCGACCCGCCACGGTCAGCCGTACCCGGTCCGGGGTGCAGTCGCCGCTGGTAGTCACAGTGCTCGGACCTTCCAGCAGGTGACTGACCGCGACCGCCACACGCTGGCCGCTGCGCTCGGTGCGGTGCACCAGCACCCCGTCGTGGCCGGTCGCACGGTACGTCTCGGCGGTCAGCGGGTCGCTGGGCACCGAGGCGGCCCGAGGGTCGTCCGAACGCTCCGGCACCTTCTCATTGGCCAGCAGGTCCGAGCAGACCCGCAGCTCGACGGCGGTGTCCAACGGCTCGACCTCGTACCGGACGGCAGCCACCGGGCGACGCGGCAGGGACACCAACCGGGTGCTAAGGATGCGTACGCCCCGCCCGGCCGGTGAGATCCACTCGGTCTCCCGTCGCAGCACGCCGGTACGCAGATCGAGCACCCGTTCATGGCTGCGCAGCGACCCGGTCCGGAGATCCAACGGCTCGTCGTCGACCCAGAGCCGGATCAGTGCGGCGTTCGGTGCGCTGATGACGGTGTCGCTGGCCGGCGGGAACGCGTACCCCTCCTCGGGATAGCTCAGCTCACGCCGCTCGTGGAAGCCACTGACGTAACTGCCCGGCATCCCGCACGGGGCACCCTCGTCGAGCACCCCACGCCAGCCGATCCACCCGTTGCCCAACGCGAAGATCGACTCGGTCTCGCCGAGCCGGTCCATGTCGGCCTCCGTGCGCCGGATCCGCCAGGTCTCGTCGTCCGCGGTAGCGGCGGTGGACTGCGGTTGTTCGGTGGCCGAACCGGTCTGCACGAAGCCTCCTGTGAATGTCGACGTCCTCCTGTAACAGGCAACCAGAGCCGGCTGTGCGAATCCTGGACGAAGGTCGTGCAGCCCACCCGACCTTCGACAGGAGCAGTGCCCTCTGCCGCGTTCCTAGGGTGTTCCCAGGGTGAACGGGGTATGAACGTGAAGTGAGGTGATGCATGGTCGACAACGGCAGCATTGACGTTCCGGAGATCAGCGCCGAGTGGTACAGCGACGTCGTCGACGCCGCCGCCGGTAGCCCAGAGCCGGTGCAGTGGTTCGTCGGGCACGCCACCGAGGGGGTGATCCTGCTACTCGGCGCGCTGCTGGTGATGGCCGCGCTGAGCCGCCGTTCCGGCGGCCCGCACGACCGGGCACTCGCCCTGATCGCGCCCGTGCCGGCCGTCCTGGCGTACGTGGGCAGTGAGTTCCTCAAGACCGTGGTGGACGAGGATCGCCCCTGCCGGTCGATCGGTCGGGAGATCATCGCGGGCGTCTGCCCACCGCCGGGCGACTGGTCGTTTCCCAGCAACCACGCCACCATCGCCGGCGCGCTGGCGGTCACGACGTTGCTGCTCTCCCGCCGACTCGGCCTGATCGCGCTGCCCCTGGCCGCGCTCGGCGCCTTCTCACGGGTCTTCGTGGGCGTGCACTACCCGCACGACGTGATCGCGGGTGTGCTGCTCGGCGCCCTGGTCGCCGTGGTGCTCACCCCGTTGCTGGCCCGCCCGACCAGCGAGGTGCTCCGCCGCCGGGCCAACCGTTCCGGCAGCCCGGCCCCCAAGCTGGCCAGCCGATCCCGCCCCTGACCAGCGACGAGGCGGGTCAGGTCGCCAGCAGGAGTGCGGCAGTTGTGCCGAGCAGCAGGAACGGGCCGAACGGCAGGTGGGTGCTCCAGTTGGCGCGGCGGGTGGCCAGCAGGACCAGACTCACCACTGCGGAGAGCCCGAAGGTGAGCACCAGCCCGAACAGCAGCACCGGCCAGCCGTACCAGCCGAGCAGCGCACCGACGCTGAGCGCCAGCTTGGCGTCGCCCAGCCCGAAGCCGCGGCGGCCGAGCAGCACAGCGGTGCTGGCGAAGAAGAGCGCCAGCCCGGCGCCGCCGATGACGGCTCGCAGCCAGTGCCCCGGGTCGGCGTCGAGCGCGGCCACGCCGAGCAGCAGCCAGGTGCCGGCCGCCGCGGGCAGTGTGAGCCGGTCCGGCAACCGGTGCACGGCCAGATCGACGAGGATCGCCGGGATGGTCCAACCCAGCCACCAGATCAGCGCCGGCAGCGCCCCGCCCGGCGGACCGGCGATCGCCAGCAGCACCGCCACCGCGAGCAGTGCCAGCTCGACGGTGGCCGGCGGTGGGCCGACCCGGGCCCGGCACCGACCGCACCGGGCCGCCGGGCCCAGCGCCTGCCAAGGGTGGGTCAGGCCGACCGGCGCGCCGCAGGCGTCGCAGCCACTCCGGCTGGGCAGACCCGGGGGTACGGCGTAGCGCAGCGCCGCCAAGCGCATCAGCGGACTGATCGCGAGGATCGCGAACACTGTCGAGACCCGGGTGCGTGCCACCGCCGAGGCGGGGTCGACCGGTCGTTCGCGCGGCGGAGCGGGCGCCGCCTGGCCTGCGGGGGCCGTCGTGGCACCGGACGGCCGGGGTGCCGGACTCCGATCGGGTCGGTCTTCCCGACCGGGGGTGGCCGCCGAGGGGCCGGTCAGCGCCATGTCTCCTCCATTGCGGCTGACTGCTCCCCTGCGACGGCGAACACGGATCGTGATTGCACGCTCGCTGAGGTGTAGCGGATGGCGCAGAAAGCGACCTGCCGACCCGAGCCAGCGCGGGCGCTTTCGACCAGTTCCGAGTCAGGCGTGCCGTTGGACGAGGCAGCCCGCCGACGGGGTGCCAACGTCGGTCGAATGCCGGGATGAGACCGCGATGTCCCACTACCGCGACCGGTGACGCGACTGCGGTGAACCCGTCCGGCCCGGCGACGCCCCATCAATAACGACAGTTCGCTCGCCCATTGCCCGGGGAGCAGTGTGGACACCTGCCACCACCACCTGTCATCACGCTGAGTGTTCGCTTGAATTGCCTCTGTTGCATCGGCGAGCGTCAGCCTATGCTCGCCCCTTGGGTGTGACGCAAGCCTCACCTTCACCATCGGACGACACAGGACCCCCAATTTGTAGAAGATCCGTAACGGTGAATGCAGAAGCGCAATGAACGCTCCGGATGTGCTGATCCGGGCGCGCTTCCGTATGCCCGACGGCGGTGAACCCTCACCACTCCGGGCGACCACGAGGAGGCTCGACGGTGCGCGGAAGGCAGCTCAGAAGAGCGGCAATCTGCCTGCTGGTGGGCGTGGCGGCGATTCCGGTCACCGCCTGCGCCAGCGGACGGGAAGCGGTCGAACGGCCGACGGAAGTCCGCGACAACGGACCCCGGACCGATTCCGACGTCGAACGACGTACTGCCGAAAAGGCGGCACTTGACGCGTACTCCGGTTATCTCGCGGCCTCGCGCACGGCCGGCCTGCGCAGTGATCCGCGATCGCCGGAACTGTCCCGTTTTCTCGGTGATCCACTTTTGACTCGGGTCCGGGTGTCCATTCGCGAGGCCAAGGAGCACGGCGCTATGCGTACCGGGACGTTCAAGTCCGACCCGACCGTGACCGCCGTCAGCCTGGACGCGAAGCCGGCCACGGTGGAGATCCAGGACTGCCTGGACACGACCGGCTACCGGCTGGTCTACGCCAAGGACAAACGCGCTGTGCCGGGCAGCGGTGGCGGCAGACACCTCTCCACCGCCACCGCGACCCGATATCCGAACGGTCGCTGGCTGATCAACTACGGCGCGACGCACCGGGACCAGCCGTGCTGAGCCGGGCCGTGACAACCCGACGCGCGCTCGCCGGGATCGGCCTCACGCTCCTGCTGGTGGTGGGTGCAGCCCCGCCGGCCAGCGCCGCCCTACGGGCCGACCCGGGAGCCGGCTGCCCGCCCGACCAACCCGACTGCAGCGTCTGGGACGACGAGCCCGGCAACCCCGGTGACCCCGGCGGCGGCGGGGACAACGGTGGGGGCGGGGACGACGGGGGCGGCGGCGGGAGCGGCGTCTGCCAGTGGAACGGGCGGACCATCCCCTGCTACGACGAGGACCTGGGCTGGTTCAACAGCGGCGACGGGTGCTACTACAAGCTGACCGAGGGGCCGGTCGAACCCCCCGAGGGTGAGCAGTGGTACCTGCAAACCTGCAACGGCGGCGACCTGGGTGCCCAGGAGGTGGTGTCGCTGGCCGACCCGCCGGCCGGCTTCGGCGCACCGCCGGACCCGGAGGAGCTGGCCCGTCGCGCCCTGGCGTCGATCAGTCTGCTGCCGGCCCGGCTGAAGGTGGCACCCCGAAAGAGCATCGGCCCCGGCCTGGTCGGCCTGCCCGTCTGGATGTGGGCAACCCCGGGGAAGAACTACTTCGGTCCGCTCTACGCCGACGAGTCCGACCGGGGTCTGACCGTCTACATCGAAGCGAAGGTCGACCGGATCGACTGGGACATGGGCAACGGCGAGACGGTCCCCTGTTACAGCGCCGGCACCGAGTACAAGGCCACAGGCACCCGGGCGGGTTCCACCTCCCCGGACTGCGGCTATGACAAGGGCTACCCGAAGGCAGACACCTACGACGTCACCGCCACCACGCACTGGACGGTGAGCTGGTGGACCAACAGCGACGCCACAAGGCGGGTGATCCCGCAGACCCGGAGAAGCGGCATCGTGCAGATCCAGATCAACGAACTCCAGGTGGTCACCAGATGAGCCTCGCGACGCGCAACGGAACCCCGTCGGTGGACGCACCCGTCAACCCGCCCACAGTGGTCCGCCAGCGCCGGGTCCGTCCCGGGCTGCTCGGTCTCGCCGTCCTCCTGATCGCGCTGGGCGGGCTGGGCGCGGCCTTCGCGGTCACCTCCGTACGAGCCACCGGCAGCTATCTGGCGGTCGCGCGACCGGTCGAGGTCGGCCGGGAGATCAGCGCGGCCGACCTGGTCACCGTGCAGGTCGCCGGCGGCCAGGGGTTGCGCCCGGTGCCCGCCGCACGGCTCGACGAGGTGGTCGGCAAACGGGCCGCTGTCGCGCTGCTTCCGGGCACGCTGCTCACCCTGGGACAGGTCACCGACGACCCGCTGCTCGGCCCCGGCCAGCAGCAGATCGCGCTCGGCCTGAAGACCGCCCAGGTGCCGGCCCGCGAACTGCACCCCGGCGACAAGGTCCTGCTGGTCAGCACCCCGGACAACGATGCCGACGAAGACACGGCCGCCACCGGCACCCGGTTCGCGGCCACCGTCATCGACATGGTCAGCCCGGCCAACGACGACAGGGTCCTGTACCTGGCGCTACTGACCCGTGATGTGCCAGCGGTGGTGGCGCTCGCCGCACAGGAACGGCTCGCCGTCGTACTGACCGAGGCGGCCTGAGCATGGCGATCATCGCGCTGGTGTCCGCGAAGGGTTCGCCCGGCGTCACCACCTCGGCGCTGGCCTGCGCGCTGGCCTGGCACCGGCGGCTGGTGGTAGCCGAATGCGACCCGGCCGGCGGCTCGATCCTCGCCGGATACCTCGGCGGCCAGCTGGACGGCCCACGCGGCATCGGAGAGCTGGCCGTCGGCGAGTTGCGCGACGGCAACCTGGAGACCGCGTTCTGGTCCCAGTTGGTCGACCTGGACGCCCCCCGCCGGGAACGACTGCTACTGCCCGGCCTCGTCGACCCGGCCCAGAGCGGCAGCGTCACCCCGCTCTGGCAGCGCTTCGCCGACTACTTCGACGCCCTCGACCGTGGCACCCCCGGCTATGACGTCCTTGTCGACTGCGGTCGGCTGCACGTGACCGGGCCTCCCTGGCCGGTGCTGCGGGCCGCCTCGGTGGTGCTGTTGGTGACCCGGGCGAACCTGCCGGACCTCTCCGGCACCCGCGCGGTGGTCACCGCGATCGAACGGGACTTCGCCGAGCACCGGGTGCCCCCGGGCACCCTGCGGCTGCTGCTGGTCGGCGACGGGCACGGGCGGGCCGAGATCAGCCGCGCCCTGAAACTGCCCGTCATCGCACGGCTGCCGCACGATGCGCGTACCGCCGGGGTGCTCGCCCTGGGCGGGACCGTGCGGGCCGGCCGGCCGCTGATGCGCGCGGCGGCGGCGCTGGAAGTCCCGATCGGGTCGCTTCTGGAGCGGCGACGGGCCCGGTTGGCGTGGCCCGTGCAGCAGGGGGTGCCGGATGCGGTTTGAGCCGGTCTCCACCGATCCGCGCCAGCAGCCACCGGCAGTGACCTCCACCGCGCCGCCCCTGGCCCTGCCGAACGGCCGGCACCACCAGTCCGGGCCGCAGCCGCCGTCGCCGCCCGCGACCAACCCGCCGCCCGAGTCGCCACCTCGGGCCCGGATGGACTTCCAGGTGGTCCGGGAGCTGCGCCGCGAACTCACCGAACGGCTCACCGTATGGCAGCGCGGCCGGGAGTTCACTGTCGACGAGGAGGACACCGAGCGGGCCCGGCTCGCCGTCACGGTGGTCGCCGCGTACGCGGACTCGGTGCGCCGGTCCGGCACGCCGATGGCCGCCGGCGACGAACGCATGCTGCTCGACCAGGTGACCGCCGAGCTGGTCGGGCTCGGCCGGCTACAGACGCTGCTCGTCGACGACACCATCGAAGAGGTGCACATCCTCGGCTGCGACCAGGTACGCATCACCCGGCACGGCGGTGGGGTGGACTGGGCCGAGCCGATCGCCGACAGCGACGCCGAGCTGGTGGAGATCCTCCAGGCGGCGGCCCGTCGGGCGGGCGCGACCGAGCGGTCCCTCTCCACAGTGAAACCCACCCTCGACCTGCAACTGCCCGACGGCAGCCGGCTGGCCGCGGTGTTCCTGGTCAGCCACCGCCCGTACGCGGTGATCCGCAAGCACAACACCCTGGACGTGAGCCTCGACGACCTCGCGGGCGCCCGAGCTGACCTGGACGAGATGATCGACCCGCTGCTGCGCGACTTCCTCCGCGCCGCGATGCGCGCCGGCCTGAACATCATGGTCGCCGGGTTGGCCGGTGCCGGGAAGACCACTGTCATCCGCGCGCTGATGAACGAGATCCCGCAGGATGAGCCGTACGTGCTGCTGGAGGAGAGTCGGGAGCTGCTCCCGGCCCGCCGCCGGGAGCGGCACCGGGCGGTGATGAGCTTCGAGGCCCGGGAGGGGCACGGCGAGCGCGGCTTCGACGGCCGGCCGGCCGGTGAGGTGACCATCGCCGACCTGATCCCGTTGTCCCTGCGGATGGGCGTCCTACGGATCATCGTGGGTGAGGTGCGATCCCGGGAGATCGTCCCGATGCTCCAGGCGATGACCACCAGCCGGGGGTCGATGTGCACCATCCACGCCCGTACCGCCGCCGGTGTGGGTGAACGGATCGTCGAGCTGGCCCTGGCGCACGGCCGCGAGATGACAGTCGACCAGGCCCGGCGGATGGCCGGCAACGCGCTTGACCTGATCGTCTACGTCACCGTCGAGGACGAGACCGCGATCGGCGGGCGGAAGCACCGGTTCGTCTCGCATGTGGAGGAGGTGATCGGGGCCGGCGAAGCCGGTCGGATCACCACCACCACCGTCTTCGGGCCCGGCCCGGACGGTCGCGCGGTCCCCCGGCACCTGCCGGAGCGGGTCCGCGACCAGTTGCTGCGGGTGGGTTACGACGCGCGGCTGCTGACCCGGTGGGTCGAGGCCGGTGCTGGTGCCTGGCGGCGGCCTCGGCAGACCCGACTGGCCCGGCGGTGACCTGATGTTCGACAGCCTTGAGTTGATCGCGGTGGTCTCCGGCGCCGCCTGTGTGGCCGGGCTACTGCTGGCCGTGGTCGCCCTGGTCGGCACCCGTCGACCCCCCGGGCGACGGCCGGGCAGCGGGCCAGGGCTGAGCCGACTGTGGCGCGGGCCGGGCAGCACGCCGGCCGAGCAGCGGGCCTATCAGGCGCTGCTGGTCGCCGCGCTGGTCGCCGGCGCGTTGGCGTTCCTGCTGACCGGGTTGCCGGTGGTGGGCCTGCTGGTGGCGGTGGCGGTGCCCGGCACTCCGTGGCTGTTCGGGGTCGGCAAGGCCGAACAGCGGGCCATCGCCCGGATCGAGGCGGTCGGCGAGTGGACCCGCCGGCTCAAGGACGTCTCCGGCACCGGGCAGGGCCTCCAGCAGGCGATCATCGGCACGATCGGCAGCGTCCCACCCGGCGTCGAGGACGAGGTACGGCTGCTCGCGGCCCGCCTCCAGGCCGGCTGGATGGCCCGCTCCGCCCTGCTGGCGTTCGCCGACGAGATCGCCGACCCGGTCTGCGACCAGGTGGTCGCGGCGTTGATCCTGCACCTGTCGGACCGGGGTGAGCGGCTGGGTGACGTGCTCGGCTCGATCGCCGGCGCGGCGTCCGCGGAGGTGGCCACCCGGCGGGAGATCGAGGCCAAGCGCACCCAGCCCCGGTTCGCGGTCCGCTTCCTCACCGGGATGACGCTGGCGACCCTGGCGTACGGGCTGATCAACACCGAGTACATCAGGCCGTACGGCACCCCGGTGGGTCAGCTGGTGATGGCCGCCCTCGGCGCCGCCTTCATCGGCCTGCTGGCCTGGGTGCGATCGATGAGCCAGCCGCAACGGCCGGCCCGGTTCCTGCCGGCGCCCAACCCGAGCGAGGTGATCGCGTGAGCGCGAGGAGTGCAGCGCAGCGGAGCCCCGCAGTCGCGAGCGAGAGGCGGCTCGCGTGATCGTGAACTGGCAGTTCGCCCTCGCGGTCTGCGGTGGCGCCGGGATCGGCCTGGGTGTGTTCCTGGTGATCCGGGAGCTGGTGCCGGCGACACCGGCGCTCGGGCCTGCGCTGCGCCGGCTGCATCAGCCGCCGGGCACCGGCCGGGTGTCCACGCCCGCGTCCCGGCGACTCGACTGGCTGAGCGGGATGTCCCGCTGGATGCGGCCGCCGCAGATGCAGCTCGCCCTGATCGGTCAGACGCCCGAGCAGTACGCGTTGTCGGTGCTGCTCTCCGCGCTGATCGGGTTGGCCACACCGACAGTGCTCGGGGTGGTGCTGTGGTCGCTCGGCATTCCGTTCCCGCTGGTGGTGCCGGTGTTGGGCAGCCTCGGCCTGGCGTTGCTGGCCGCCCTGCTGGCGCACCGCGCCGTACTGACCAAGGCTGCCGCCGCCCGCGACGAGTTCCGCCAGGCGGTCTGTACCTACCTCGACCTGGTGGCGTTGCAGCTCTCCGCGGCGCACGGGCCGGTGCAGTCGCTGGAGCGAGCGGCTGCGGTCTGCGACGGCTGGGTGTTCGACCGGCTCCAGGAGTCGCTGCGGATCGCCCAGATGCAGATGCACGCGCCCTGGGACGAACTGCGCGACCTCGCCGACAAGATCGGCATTCCCGAGTTGGGCGACGTCGGCGCGATCATGCGTTCCTCCGGCAGTGAGGGCGCGCAGGTGCACGAGACGCTGCGCAGCCGGGCCGACTCGCTCCGCGACCAGATCCGCACCGACAACCTCGCCCGCGCCGAGGGGATCACCAGCAAGCTCGACATCCCGGGCGCGCTGCTCGTCTTCGTGCTGCTCGGGTTCGTCCTCTATCCGTTCATCGCCCGTGTCTGACCCCGCCCCCTGAAGGAGAACGCCATGTCCATCCTCAGCTACCTGCACGTCGTGGTGACGACGCGCCTGGCCGAACTGCGCCGCGATGGTGAGCGCGGCGACAGCCCGGTGCCCACCGCGGTGATCATCGCCGGTCTGGTCGGGGTCGCCATCGCCGTCACCGCCCTGGCGCTGACCAAGGCCAACAACTGGATGACCAACATCCCGAACTACACCGAAACGAAGTAGCTGGCGTGCGTCGAGCCGCGTACCCGAGGTGGAGCCGGGCGGTCACCGCCGCCCGGCGCCGCCTCGCGGCCGGCGACCGCGAGCGGGGCGCCAACCCGGTGGAACTCGCCGTGATGATGCCGCTGATCCTGGTGCTGCTCTTCGCCTCGATCCAGGTCGCGGCCGTCTTCCTCGCCCGCTCCACCGCGTTGAACGCCGCGCAGAGTGGCGTCAACGCGCAGCGGACGTACCAGGCGGGCAACGGTGCCGGGGTGGAAAGCGCCTCCCGCTTCCTGAAGGGCGCCGGCGGCTGGCTGGTGGGCTGGGAGAAGGCCGGGCCGACCTGCGAGACCACCACGACCGACGTGACCTGCACGGTCAGCGGCAGGTCCCTGTCCGTGGTGCCGGGCGTGGACTTCGCAATTCAGCAGACCGCCCATGGAACGGTGGAGAGGGTGACACCGCCATGACCCGTACCGCCGAGCGGGGCTCGGTCTCCATCGAGGTGGCGGTCCTCGCGCCCGCGTTCATCGCGCTGATGGTGCTGGCCGGCGTGGTCGGGCGCAGCGCCGTGGCAGCGGAGACGCTCCAGACCGCAGCGCACGACGCCGCCCGGGCCGCCTCGATCTCCCGGGACTCCGACACCGCCCGGAAGAATGCGCTGGAAGCCGCCCAGGACCAGCTGGACTGGCATGGCCTGGCCTGCGCCAACGACCTGGACCCGACGTTCACCGGCAAGTCGCCCGGCAATGCCTCCAGCTTCGACGATGCCTTCAGCAGCTCGGTCGGGTCGAACGCCACCGTAACGGTGAAGATCAGCTGCCTGGTGTCCTTCAAGGACATCACCCTCGGCATCCTGCCCGGGATGAAGAGTGATCGGCTGATCACCGCGGAGTTCACCTCCCCACTTGACCGTTACCGGAGTCGGCAATGACGGCGACCACGTCGACTGCCCGGCCCTCGCGAGCAGGTGAGCACGGCCGGGTGAGCATCTTCCTCGCCGTGACGATGATCGGCGTACTGGCCATCATCGGCCTCTCCTTCGACGCCGCCGGGCAGCTCCGCACCCTGCAACACGCCCAGAACCTGGCCGCCGAGGCGGCCCGGGCCGGCGGTCAGGCCATCGACCGGGCCACCGCCATCGAGGGCGGGCCGAAGCGGATCGACGAGCCGGAGGCGCGCAAGGCGGTGGCCAACTACCTGAACGCCGTGAAGACCGCAGGCCACACCGTGAACTTCCCCGATGTCGACGGGGAGACCCTGATCCGGGTGACCGTCTCCATCACCTACCAGCGCGCCATGATCGGGCCGTTCACCCAGAAGAAGACGGTCACCGTCACCGGCGAGGCGACCGCGCGTGCCATCACCGCAACACCGTAGGAAGGAAGGCAGCCATGCCCGTATCGGGTGGGTCCGTCGTACGGCGGACCGGACGGATCCTCACCGGCATCGGCGCGCTGGCCGTGCTCCTGGTGCTGCTGGTCGGCGCGCCGATCGCGCTGCTTGCCTTCGCCGGTAACCCGCTGCCCGATCACCTCCCCACGATCAGCGAGGTGGGCACCGCGCTGACCAGTCGGGACGACGGTCAGCTCTTCCTGCGGGCGTTGGCCCTGGCCGGGTGGTTCGGCTGGGCCACGTTCGCCTTCTCCGTCCTCGTCGAACTGGGCGCACAGACCCTGCGCCGGCCGGCGCCGAAACTGCCCGGGATGGGCCGCCAGCAGAAGGCCGCCGCCGCGCTGGTCGGCTCGGTCGCGCTGATCCTGATCGCCAGCCCGGCCGCCGCCAGCGCCGCAGCGGTCTACAACACTCCGGTGTACGCGAGTCCGAGCGCAACGTCCGTCGTCACCACCCTGGCCGCGCCGAGCCGAGCCGCGACGACACCAGACACGGCAGCGCCGGTAGCCCGGGGTGGCCTGCTCGGCCTGGCCGGGACGGGGCTGGCCGCACCAGGCACCTCGGCGGCGAACGACGAGCCCGCGCCGGTGTACCGGGTGGCCCGGGGCGACTACCTCGGGGAGGTGGCCGAACGGTACCTGGACGAGTTCGACGACTACCGACAGCTCGCCAAGCTGAACAAGCTCGACGACCCGGATCGGATCCGCCCCGGCCAACTGCTCCGACTGCCCACGGAGGCCACCGACCAGGGGTCCCGGCAGCACGCCACCGGTCGGCTCGTCGACAGGCCCGCGGCACCGAAGCCGCCCGCGCCCCGGCCGGCGCCCGAGCGGGCCGCACCGCCGCGGGTGGCCCCGGCACCACCCAGCGGTACGGAGTCAGCGGGCCAACCACCAGCGATGACGGTCGGTGCAGCCCGGGTCGGTCCCGCCGATCGGGTGAACCGCCCGCTGGCGGTCTCTGCCGTGCTGGCCGTGGCGAGCATCGTCGGCGCTCAGATCGGCGCAGTCCTGGGGCTGCGCCGCCGTCCAGCCACCGCAGGGGCGGCTCCCCGACTGGCCGCGTCCTCCCGCACGTCACGCCGCGGTGCGGGCCGAAGCGGTGCAGGCACGGGCCGAAGCAGTGGCTCGGGCCAGGGCGGCAGTGGCTCGGGTCGAAACGGTGGCTCGGGCCAGGGTGGCAGTGGCGCGGGCCGGCGTGGCGGTGGTGGGGCGGCCGGGAGCGGTGCCGCCTGGGCTGCCAGCCGGGCGGCCGCGGCCATCGAAGGCCCGGCGACACCACACGGCGGCGTGGCACCGAGCGGGAGCGACTTCGCACCTCGCGGCGGCGGGACGACGCCTGTCGGCAGTGGGGTCGCACCTCTGGGCAGTCGGGTGACGCCCGCCAATGGGATGACGCCCGGCAGTGGGATGACACCCGCCAGTAGCGGGGTCGCACCTACTGGCAGTGGGGCGATGCCCGCCGGCAGCGAGGTGGCACCCGCCGGCAGCGGAATGGCTTGGCCCGGCAGCACGGCGTTCCCGGGCAGCGGGATGGCACTCTCCGGCGGCACGGCACCCCACGGCGGCGGAATGACGGCCGCCGGCTCGGAGGGCTGGGGTGGAGACGAGGGCTGGGCCGGTGCTGGCGGCGAGGGCGGGCTGTTCGACGGCGGGCACGGCCTGGACTCGGTACCGGACGGTCCGCCGGTCGGCCGACACCGACGCACCTGAGCGGCCGGCACGCCACGCCTGCGACGCGGCCCGCACGCCACGCCACGCCTGCGACGCGGCTGGCCACCCCGGTCGGCGGCGTCCGCCGGACCCCACGCCGCGCCTGCGACGGCTTGCCACCCCCGGTCGTGGGGTCCGCCGGACCCCACGCCGCGCCTGCCACGCGGCTGGCCACCCCACGCTGGACCTGGTTCCTTCACGTCGCGCCGATCGCGCCGAGGCGGTCTGGTCACGCCGCCTGGCGGGGCGGCCGGGGCGACGTCCCGGAGAGCGTGATGTCTGTGAGTCATCATGATGACCCACAGACATCAGCATCAAAGGAGTTACTGCATTGGGGTGCGGAGCATCTGCGTGAGGTGAGGCATCCCGACGCCGGAGGCGCCCGGACCAGGCCACAGCGCGATCGGGCCAGCGCGGGCGGGCCAGCGCGAACGGGCCAGGGCAGGCGGGCCAGCGCGGATCGGGTCAGGGCAGGCGGGTCTGGAGCACGCCGTTCTGGATTCGGGTGGGCAGGATCTGCTGGTCGTTGCCGGAGGGCCCCTGTACGACCTCGCCGCCGTTGAGCCGGAAGGCGCTGCCGTGCCACGGGCAGACCACGCAGGCGTGGCCGTCGATTTCCTGCACTTCACCCTCGCCGAGCGGCCCGCTCTGGTGCGGGCAGCGCTCCAACATCACTGTCACCTCGTCACCGTGCCGGTAGAGGATCACTGAGATGTCGTCGTCCACCTCCCGGGTGATCAGGGTGCGTTGCGGCAGCGTCGCCATGTCGGCCAGCGAGTGCCAGCCATCGGTCATCCGGTGCAGCTCGGAGACGCTCTGGTTGACCTGCGCCCCCTGCTTGTACGCCAGGTGACCCCCGATGTACGCGCCGAGGCTCACCGTGGAGAGCCCAAGGAAGCCGAGGGCGCGACCCATTCCGTGGCGGCCGGACAGCCGGGCGGCCAGCGAGCCGGCGTAGAGCGTCATGCCGACGGTGTTGGCGGCGGCGTGCACCAGGCCGACCCGGCGCTGGTCCCGGGCGAGTGCCGCCCAGTCGTTCAGACCGGCGACGGCCGCCGGCAGCGCGCTGACGGTGCCCAGACCGACCAGCACCGTGGCGGGCCGGCGCTGCCCGGGCATGAGGTCCAGCACCGCGGCGCTGATCCACGCGCCGACCGGCACCTGCACCATCGCCGGGTGCAGCGGATGCCCGAGGGTCACCCCGTGCAGCAGGTCGCGCAGCCGACGTGGACGTAGCGTCCCCAGGACGACCTTCTGCAACCGGTCACCCGCGCGGTCCAGCCGGGAATCCTGCTCAACTTTCGTCAAAAGTGCTCGCACGAGTACCGACTTCCCGGCGTTCGCCGTCGCAAACCGGCCAGCGGCGACAAACCTGCCGCATCACCCAGGCCGCCGATCTTGCAGTTTGTGCTCACATAATCCTGGTCCCAAGGGGCGAATCGGCAACCCAAAGTGCAAGATCGACGGGGATTGTGGGGGTGGGGCCGGGCCGGCATGCTGGCGGGATGGGTGTACGGGTGGAGCGGGTCGGGGCGGTCGCCACTGTGGTGCTGGACCGGGCGGACGCGCGGAACGCCGTGGACGGTCCTACGGCTCGGGCGCTGGCGGACGCGTTTCGGGCCTTCGAGGCTGATCCGGACGCGTTGGTGGCAGTGCTCTGGGGCGCCGGTGGGACGTTCTGCGCCGGCGCCGACCTCAAGGCGATCGGCACACCGAGCGGCAACCGGGTCGAGCCCGAGGGGGACGGCCCGATGGGTCCGACCCGGATGACGCTCAGCAAACCGGTGATCGCGGCGATCTCCGGGTATGCGGTGGCGGGCGGGCTCGAACTGGCGCTCTGGTGTGACCTGCGGGTCGCCGAGTCCGACGCGACGCTCGGGGTCTTCTGCCGCCGCTGGGGAGTGCCGCTGATCGACGGTGGCACCGTCCGGCTGCCCCGGTTGATCGGCGAGAGTCGGGCCATGGACCTGATCCTCACCGGCCGGCCGGTGCCGGCCGACGAGGCGTACTCGATGGGGTTGGTCAATCGGTTGGTGCCACCCGGCCAGGCGCGGGCCGCGGCCGAGGAGTTGGCGGCGGCGATCGCCCGGCATCCGCAGACCTGCCTGCGCAACGACCGCGCGGCGCTGCTGGCCGGTACGGGACGACCCGAGCCGGAGGCGCTGGCGACCGAGTTGGCGTACGGGATGGATTCGCTGGCCACTGACGCGGCGGCCGGCGCGGCCCGGTTCGCCGCGGGCGAGGGCCGACACGGCGCGACGCCGCCGGGAGGGTGGGTCCCCCCGACGGCGTCGGCTACCGGGTGAATCAGTTGCGGTTGATGGTGAACGTCGAGGTGGGGTTCTGGATGTCCACAGCGTTGTTGCTCAGCCGCAGGTTGTTGAAGGTGACCGAGCCGACGGCCGGCCCCTGCCCCGCCTCCGGCATGGGGTTCGCCCAGATGGCGAAGCCGGACTTCGCGTCGTAGGCGTCCCCGCTCTTCCGGGCACCGCTGATCGAGACGTTCGTGAAGACCGTGTCGGTGATCGGGTTCTGCGGCTGCCCACCGACGTAGTTGGTCTGGAACATGATGCCGCTGTAGGTCGGATCGATGATGTCGACGTCGCTGACCCGGATGCCCTGGAACACCTTCGAGGCGGAGAAGACCCAGATCGCCGGGAAGGTCTGCCCACCCCAGAAGTGCCCACCGGCCCGCACGATCGAGATGTTCTCGAACCGGGTCGGCGGGTTGGCACCGAAGCCGTTCATCGGGTAGCCGAAGTCGAGCGAGCTGATGGTGATGCCCGAGTAGACCAGGGTGTCCGCGATGTAGATGTTGCGGAACGTGTTGCCGTAACCGCCGTACACGGCGACACCGGCGGCCCGCCAGGTCAGGGTCGAGGTCAGGTTCTCGTAGATGTTGTCCTTCATGTCGGCGCCGCCCGCGTCGATGGCCGAGAACAGCGCGAAGCTGTCGTCGCCGGTGGCCCGGGCGTCGTTGTTGCTGACCAGGTTGTTGGTGCTCCCGTTGGTCATGTTGATGCCGTCGGCGAACATGTTCCGGATCCGGGAGTTCTTGATCGTCATGTAGTCGGTGTTCGCGCCCCAGTAGAGGCACACCATGTGCTCGTTCCAAATGTTGTCGATCACGATGTTCGACACGTTGGCGAAGTCGAACACCTTGCCAGGACCGTCGATCCGGGAGGTGTAGTTGCCGAAGTAGGCGAAGTTCTTGAAGGAAGAGTTCGCCGCCGAGTTCTCGGCCCGGAAGCCGATGTCGGTGTTGTCCTGGCCCGACGGAGCGTTGAATCGGGTGTACCAGGGGCCGGCACCGGTCACCTGGACGGCCTTGCCGTACACCTGGAACTTGGACGAGGTGGAGTAGTTACCAGCCGGCAGGTACACCCCGACCAGGTTGCCGGTGGTGTCCATCCGCACCCGGTCCAGGGCGTTCTGCACGTCCTGGTGGGTGAAGCCGGTCGGCGTGGTGTAGCGCGCCGGGTCCGGGTTGGCGATCGGCGCCACCTGCTCCGTGTTGATGAAGTCGATGGCGTACGTGGTGGTGTTGGCCGGGTCCTTCTGAAGACGGATCTTGCTGCCGGCCGGGACGGTGGAGTTGAGCATGACGTTGGCTTCGTCGTAGATGTGCCGCGGTCCGCCCGCGCTCGGCGAGTTGCCGGGGCTGGCCTCGCTGCCGTAGAGCCAGGCGTACCGGGACGTCAGGTCGATGGCCTTGTGGAAGGTGCCGTTGACGTAGACGTTCAGGGTCGAGTTGATTCCACCGCCGCCCGGCGCATCCGGGATGGAGAAGCGGGTGACCAGCGTGTTGGTGCTGGCCCGGGTGGTGAACTCGACGTAGCTGCCGGTCGAGTTGAGGGTCACCGCCCGCCGGCCGGACGCCTCGCCGGCCAGGTCGCCGATCTCCCGGTTCGGCCCGACGACCGCCGCGCCGCCGCCGACGACGCCGTCCTCGGCCTCGTACATGTCGTACGGCATGTTGGCACCGCGACCGACGAAGAGCGGCCGGTCACTCGTGTTGTTGACCTGCTTCACCGGCAGCTCGTTGCCGTCCACGGCGAGCACCACCCGGACGGTGTACTTGCCGTTCGCGGCGGTCCAGGTGCCCAGGCTGATCGGGCCGACCGTGGCACCGGCGTTGATCACGCCGGAGTAGGAGCCGGTCAGGGTACGGACCACGGTGCCGGACTCGTTGAGCACGGTCAGGGTGATGCCGTGCGCACCGGAGGCGGAAGCCTGGTTGCCGGCGTTGCGGACGGACACGGAGAAGGTCACCGTGTTGCCCGCCGACGGGTTGCCGGGCGACCAGGCGACCGCCGCGGCGACGAGGTCGGAGCTGGCGACCGCGGCGACGACCAGCGGGCTGGGGTTGGTGTAGCTGTTGTTGGTGTCGTCCTGCTCGACGACGGTGTTCGACTCGTCGACCTTGGCGCTGAGCGGGTAGCTGCCCGAGTCCCGGGTGCCGATGCTGGCGCTGACAGTGGTCGAGGCACCGGCAGCGAGACCGCCGACCGAGGCCGTGCCCACCCGGGTGGAGCCCAGGTAGAAGTTGACGTTGGTCGCGCCGGAGGCCGCCGAGCCCGCGTTACGTACCGTCGCGGAGAGCGTGATGGTGCTGGTCTCCACTGGTGCGGACGGGCTGAACGACATGCCGGTCACGGTCAGGTCCGGGTTCGGGGCCGGGGTGCCGAAGACCTGGAACTCGGCCACCTGACCGGCCGGGGCACCGGTGTTCGAGGCGATCGAGAGCCGTACGTCGGCCGCCGCGCCGGAGACCGGGATGGTCACCGTGTTGCCGCTGCCCGGGTTGAAGCTGTAGTTCGCCGCGCCGACCAGGGTGGTGAAGCTCGACGAGCCCTGGTCCCGGCCGAGCACAGTGATGTTCTGGGTACGCGCGCCCCACGCCGAGTCCGGGTTGAGCTTCACGACGACCTGGCTGAGGGTGGCGTTCGCGCCGAGCTGCACGGTCAGCGTGCTCGGGTTGCCGTTGCCCTCCCAGTAGGTGGCCACGTTGTTGTCGTTGGCGTTGGTGGCCACGAACGTGTGCACGAACCCGGAGGCGCTGATCGGCTTGCCGATCGCCAGGTTGGAGCCGGTCGGCGGGTTGCCGGTGCCGGTCCGGGTCACGGTGTTGCTGTTCGCTGACTGGTTGCCGGCGGCGTCCTTGGCCCGCACGTAGTACGACACCGTGGCGCTGTCCGCCTGGCTGTCGGTGTACGTGAGCGTCGAACCGCTGACGCTGCCGCGCAGCGCACCGTTGGCGTAGACGTCGTAGCCGGTCACCCCGACGTTGTCGGTCGACGCCGACCAGGCGAGCCGGATCTGCCCGCTGGCCGGCTGGGTGTAGGCCAGGTTGCCCGGCACGCTGGGTGCCTGGGTGTCGGTGCTGCCGGTCGCGCCGTACACCTCGACCTCGGACAGCTGGGCGGCCGGCCAACCGGTGTTGCCGGTGACCTCCACGCGTACGTAGCGGGTGCTGGCGGCGGTGAAGCTGACGGTCGCGGTGTTGCCGCTGCTCGGGTTGAAGGTGTAGCCGGCGGACGCCTTCAGGGTGGTGAAGGACGAACCGTTCGTCGAGCCCAGGATCGACAGCGTCTGCGTACGGGTCTGCCAGTCCGACGCGGGTGGCAGCTTGAGCACCACCCGGTCCACGCTGACAGTGGCGCCCAGGTCAGCCTGGATCCACTGCGGGAACGCGTTGTTCGCGCTCTCCCAGTAGGTCGACGCGTTGCCGTCGTTGGCGTTGCCCGCCACGTAGTTCTGGTTGTAGCTGCTGGCGGTCATGGTTGCGGAGAGCCCGGCGAGCATGGCCACGCGGGCGGCGGCTGCGGACGGGTCGGCCGCCGGTGCCGCGCTCGCCATGGGGGTGACGACCGGGGCGGTGGCGAGGAGCACGCCGGCGAGTACGCCGGCGAGCAGCCGTCGGTGGCCCGTGCGGGAGACGGGATTGTGCGCGCCGGTTGGCGGCGTGCCTCGTCTGGTGCCGTTACTGGACATGGGGTCGCTACACCTCTTTCGGGGGTGGGTGTGGGTGCGTTGCCCGGCGACGGGTGCAGGGGTACGCCCGTCGTTCGGCGACAGGTGGGGGACGGTGCTGGGTGGGACGGGTTGGACGGCCGGCGCGGCGTTGCGCCGGGACGCCCGGTGTGCCCCCGCCCGGTCCGGGCGGGGGCACCGGACCTAGCTGGAGTAGATCTCGAACTCGCTGAGCTGGCCGGCTGGCCAGCCGCTGTTGCCGGTGACGGTCAGCCGCAGGTACCGCTGGGTGGTCGCCGTGAAGGTCACGGTGACCGTGTTGCCGCTGGCCGGGTTGAAGCTGTAGCCGGCGGACGCCTTCAGCGTGCTGAACGTCGACCCGTTCGTGGAGCCGAGCACCGCCAGCGTCTGCGTACGCGTCTGCCAGGCCGATGAGGGTGGGAGCTTGAGCACGACCCGGGACACCGACCGGTCGGCGCCCAGGTCCACCGTCAGCGACTGCGGGAACGCGTTGTTGGCGCTCTCCCAGTAGGTGTTCGCGTTGCCGTCCACCGCGTTGGGTGCGGCGTACACGTCGGAGTGGCTGGTCTCGGTGATCGACCGTCCGGCCGCGAGGTTGCCGCTGGGCGGCGGCGTGGTCGGCGGCGGCGTGGTCGGGGGCGGTGTCGTCGGCGGCGGGGTGGTCGGCGGCGGGGTGGTCTGGGTGCCGCCGTACACCTCGACCTCGGAAAGTTGCGCGGCCGGCCAGCCGCTGTTGCCGGTGACGGTGACCCGGATGTAGCGGCGGTCACCGGAGGGCAGCCCGATCGACACTGTGTTGCCCGAGCCGGGGGCGAAGACCCGACCGGCGGACGACGCCAGGGTGCTGTAGGACGAACCGTCGGTGGAGCCGAGCACCGACAGGGTCTGGGTGCGTTGCTCCCAACCGCTAGGCAGCTTGAGAGCCACCCGGTCGACCGACCGGGACGCACCCAGGTCGATGGTCACCGACTGGGGGAAGGCGTTGTTGGCGCTCTCCCAGTACGTCGACGCGTTGCCGTCCACCACGTTGGCGGCCGTGTAGCTCTGGTTGGTGCTGGTGGCTGTCGTCGACCGGCCCAGCGCCAGGTTCCCGCTGGTCGGGGGCGGCGTGGTGGGCGGTGGGGTGGTCGGCGGCGTCGTGGTCGGGGGCGGGGTCGTGGTGGGCGGCGGCGAGGTGGGTCCGCCACCCCACTGGGGGTCCGGCCACGGGCCGCAGTACGGGGTCGGGGTGTACCAGCCGGAGTTGCCGGAGCCCTGGGTGATCTGGAAGCCACCGCCCACGCAGTTGTGCATCGGGTTGCTCTGCGCGATGTTGGTGGCCCGCACGTTGGTGAAGGACACCTGGCTGGGTGCCTGCACCTGGAGCGCGTACGTGCCGGCGCCGTCGATCCGTACGTTGGAGAGGTTGATGCCGCTGGTCTGACCCTCGATCCAGTGCAGCGCCGCGTACGAGCTGTCCAGGATGTCGGTGTCGGTGATGTTGATGGTGGCCTGCTGGAACGACTCGTTGAGGGCGGAGAACCAGATCGCCCCGACGCCGAAGTTCCAGTTGTAGTCCGAGTTGCCGTTGCGGATCAACGTGTTCCGGGCGATCGTCCAGGTGCCTCGGACCGCTGTGTCGCCCTGCACACCCGGATAGCGGTTCGCGACGTGGATGCCACCGCCGTTGGTCAGCGAGTCGGCGGTCACGTTGTCGGTGATCTTGATGTCGCGACCGCCGTAGCTGACCAGGTGGTTCGCCAGCAGGGTCACACCGATGGTGTTGTGGGTGAACGAGTTGTTGACGTTCGGGACGCTCTGCGCCCACATCGCCAACGCGTCGTCGCCGGTGTTGCGGACGAACGTGTTCGTCACCGTCGAGTTCGTCACCCCGGTGTGGAAGTTCACCCCGTCCGCGGTCTGGTCCAGGATCCGGCTGTTGCGGATGGTGAAGTTGTCCATCGGGCCGTCCATCCACGCCCCGACCTTCGTGTTCTCCAGCCAGAGGTTGTCCACCACCGAGTTGGTCATCGCCCCGCCCAGGGCGTTGACCTGGTCGTCGTCGACCCGTTCCCGGATGTCGCCGATGATGGCGAAGTCCCGCAGCGTGACGTTGCGGCTGGGCCCGTTCGCCTCGTGCGAGCGGACCGGGCCGGTGTAGCCGCCACCGGGAACGTACTTGCCGTAGATGCCGACGGACCTGTTCCGCTCGGTGGGGTGCCGGCCGCCGAGCACCGAATACCAGGGGCCCGCGCCGCGCAGAGTCACCCCGTCGACCACCACGTGATCCCAGAGGGTGAAGGTGCCGGTCGGGATCCAGACCGCCCGGCCCTGCGCCTTGCCGGCGTCGACAGCCGCCTGGAACTTCGCCGTCGAGTCGGTCGCGCCGCTCGGATCGGCCCCGAAGTCGGTGACCACGTCGATGACACCGGAGGGCTTGGCGATCGGCGCGACAAGCTCGAAGTCGGCCAGGTCGATGGTGAACGTGGGCGACTGCGCCGTCGAGGAGACCTGGAGCCGGATCTTCGTGCCGGCCGGCTGGGTGCTGCCGAACAGCGCCCGGGTCTCGTCGTAGAAGTGGTGCGGGTTGGTGTCACCCGGGTTGTTGTTGAACGGGTATCCGCCGTAGTACCAGCCGTACTTCGACGTCACCGGGACCGACTTCAGCAGGTTGCCGTTGGCCCGCAGGTCGATGGCGGCATCCCGGCCGGTGCCGGCCGAGTTGTCCGGCAGGCTGTAGCGGAAGGTGACAGCGTTGGCCGGGGCGGTGAGGGTGAACTCGACGTACTCACCGACGGCGTCCAGGGTGACCGCCTCCCGGCCGGACGCCTCGGACGGCAGCGTGCCGTAGCGCCGGTCCGGGCCGATCTTCGTGCCGTTGTGGGCGACCTTCTCCGCCTCGTGCTCGATGAACGGCACAGTGGCGCCCCGGTTGGGGATGTCGAAGGGGGACAACCCCGCCGCCGAGGCCGGGGTCGCGGTGCCGGTGACCGCGAGGATGGTCACCGAGGTGGCGGCGAGCACTGTGGCGGAGATGGCGGCCAACAGTGCCCTGGTCGGGTGTCGAAGGTGGTGCGGGGTGCCGGTGGTGTGGTTGGCCATGAGCTGCGCTCTCCCTTTCGTCAGGCAGGCCAGATCCCCCCGTGTCGGTGCGGTGTCGCGCGTCCCCCCTCGGTTCTCCCTTCCTGGGTGGCGTGGGGGGGGGGGGGGGGGGGGGGCGCGCCCGCCCCCGCCGGCGCGGGGAGGTGGGGGCGGGGGGGCGCCCCCCCCCCGGCGTCTCGCCCCGGGGGGGGGGGGGGGGGGGGGGGGGGGGGGGGGCCCCCCCCCCCCACGGCGAGCAGAGTCAGGTCAGGCCGGGCCGTCCGCCCCGCGCGGCCCGTCGGTGGATTCGGCGGTACGCAGCCAGACCGCTGTGTCGGACGGCAGCAACCCGTCGTCGAGCGGCCCGCTGGCCAGCAGCAACTCCCCCTGAGCTGGCATCGGCACCGGCGCGGCGGACAGGTTGACCAGGCAGGTGAAGCCCCCGCCACGGCTGAACGCCAACATCCCGTCCGGGGCGGGCAGCCAGGTCAGCTCGCCGTCACCGAGTGCCGGGTCGGCCTTGCGGGCCTGGATCGCCGCCCGGTACAGCTCCAGCATCGAGGCCGAGTCGCCGGTCTGCGCGCTGGCCGTCCGCTCCTTCCAGTCGGCCGGCTGCGGCAGCCAGGGCGCCGCGGCACCCTCGGGGCTGAACTCGAACGGCGGCTCGTCCCCGGCCCACGGCAGCGGTACGCGGCAGCCGTCCCGACCGGGGTCGATCCGGCCGGACCGCTCCCACATGGGGTCCTGCCGCATCGCGTACGGGATGTCCTCGACCTCGTAGAGGCCCAGTTCCTCGCCCTGGTAGACGTAGGCGGCGCCGGGCAGCGACAGCGAGAGCAGCGCGGCGGCGCGGGCCCGGCGGGTGCCCAGCTCCAGGTCGGTGGGGGTGCCCTCGCGCTTGGCGGCGAAGCTGAACCGCGTGTCCGCGCGACCGTAGCGGGTGACGTGCCGGGTGACGTCGTGGTTCGAGAGCACCCAGGTGGCCGGCGCGTTGACGGGCGCGTGCGCGCTCAACGTCCCGTCGATGCTCTCCCGCAGCGCTGCCGCATCCCAGGCGCAGCCGAGAAAGTCGAAGTTGAACGCGGCGTGCAGCTCGTCCGGGCGCAGGTAGTTGGCGAACCGCTGCCGGTCCGGCAGCCACACCTCACCGATCAGCGCCCGGTCGGCGTACTCGTCGGCGACCCGACGCCAGCCCCGGTAGATGTCGTGCACGCCGTCGA
Organism: Micromonospora sp. DT15; assembly: GCF_049841475.1. Lineage (NCBI taxonomy): Bacteria > Bacillati > Actinomycetota > Actinomycetes > Micromonosporales > Micromonosporaceae > Micromonospora > Micromonospora sp. DT15. The sequence goes on along the minus strand of NZ_JBNCKJ010000008.1, from coordinate 151,825 downwards.
GGTCGTGGAACGGGTGCGGCTCGTCCTCGCGGACCTCGGGCAGCGTCCCGTCCTTGACCAGGAGCCCGGCCGAGTCGATCCGGATGCCGTCCACGCCCCGGTCGAACCAGAACCGCAGGATGTCCTCGAACTCCTCCCGCACCCGGGGGTGGTCCCAGTTGAAGTCCGGCTGCTGGGGGGCGAACAGGTGCAGGTACCAGTCGCCGGGGGTGCCGTCCGGGTTGGTGGTGCGGGTCCAGGTCTCGCCGCCGAACTCGCCGATCCAGTCGGTGGGTCGCTCGTCGCCGTTGGGACCCCGGCCGGGCCGGAACCAGAACAGGTCCCGTTCGGGCGCGCCGGGTCCGCCGGCGAGCGCGGCCTGGAACCAGGGGTGCGCGTCGGAGCAGTGGTTGGGCACCACGTCGACGATGGTCCGGATGCCCAGCGCGTGCGCCTCCGCGATCAGCGCCTCCACCTCGGCCAGGGTGCCGAAGACCGGGTCGATGTCGCGGTAGTCGGAGACGTCGTAGCCGGCGTCCGCCATCGGCGACGGGTACCAGGGGCTGAACCAGATCGCGTCGACGCCGAGCGCGGACAGGTGGTTCAGCCGGGACCGGATGCCGGCGATGTCTCCGATGCCGTCGCCGTTACCGTCGGCGAAGCTCCGGGGATACACCTGGTAGATCACGGCTCCACGCCACCACGGACTTCTGTCAGCTGTGGACACGAGCACCTGCTTTCTGCGTCAGTACGTCGGCGGGTTCGCCGGACCTGGTCATGTGTCGGGCGAACGGTCGTTGTTCGCCGCGGAAGGATGCGGTGGTGGTTATCCCTTGATGCTGCCCGTGGTCAGACCGGACATGATGTTCCGTTGGAAGATCAGGAAGATGATGACCGTCGGGATCGCGGCGATGACCGACGCGGCGATCACCACGTTCATCGGTGTGCCGCCGGCGAAGGTGTAGATGCCGACGCTCACCGTCCGGGTCTCGGGCGAGGGCATGACCAGCTTCGGCCAGAGGAAGTCCTTCCACACCGCCGTCACGGCGAAGATCGAGACGACGCCGAGGATGGGACGCGACAGCGGCAGGATGATCGACCAGAGCGTACGCAGCGACGACGCCCCGTCCATGAGGGCGGCGGCCATCAGCTCCTCGGGGATCGAGTCGAAGAACCGCTTCAGCAGGAAGATGTTGAACGCGTTGGCGACCATCGGCAGCCAGATGGCGAACGGCGAGTCCAGCAGGTTGATGTGCAGGATCGGCAGGTCGAGCACCGTCACGTACTGCGGCACGATGAGGACCATCGCCGGGATCATCAGCGTCGCCAGCATCAGGCCGAGGATCGCGTTGCCGAAGATCGGCCGGAGCTTGGACAACGAGTACGCCGCCGCGCTGTCGAAGACCAGTTGGAACAGCACCGCGCCGATCGCGTAGTAGAAGGTGTTGAACAGCAGCTTGGCGAGGGCCAGGTTGTTCCAGGCGTCGATGTAGTTCTGCGGCTGCGGGTCCTTCGGGAACAGCGAGGGTGGGGTCTGCGCGATCTCCTGGCCGGACTTGAGCGCGCCGGTGACCATCCAGTAGAGCGGGCCGAGGAACACGAGGGTGAACCCCGCCACGACGATGACCAGCAGCGTCCAGTAGATGACCTTGCCGCGCCCCCGGCTCAGCTGGGAGTGGGAGATGAGGGTCCGGGTTCCGGAATCCTGTGCCATTCCTCGCCGTCCTAGTCCTGTTTCGCAGTCAGCCGCACGTACACGGCGGAGAAGCCGGCCAGCACCACGAGCATGATCACGCCCAGCGCGGCGGCGCCGTTGAGGTCGTTCTGGAAGAACCCGTGCTGGTAGATGAGGTACGCCACCGAGGTCGCGGAGTCCTCCGCGCCCGCACCGTTGGCGAGGATCAGGGGCTCGATGAAGAGCTGCATGGTGGCGACGATCTGGAGCATCGCCAGGAGCGCGAGGATGAGCCGGGTCTGCGGGATCGTGACGTGCACGATCCGCCGCCAGATCCCGGCGCCGTCCAGCTCGGCGGCCTCGTAGAGCTCGCCGGGGATGTTCTGCAACGACGCCAGGTAGATGAGCACCGCGCCGCCCATGTTCATCCAGGTCGACGCGACCACCATGGCCGGCATCGTCATCTCGGGCGACTGCATCCACTGCGAGGTGGGCAGGTGCAGCGCCTTGAGGATCGCGTTGAAGAGCCCGGCCTCGCTGGGGTCGTACGCGTAGAACTTGAAGAGGAACAGCGCCGAGGCCGGCGGCAGCATCACCGGCAGGTAGACCAGGATCCGCAGGTACCCCTTGGCGTGGCGGAACTCGTTGAGCAGGATCGCCACGAAGAACGGCACCACGTAGCCGAGGGCGAGCGCGAGCACAGTGAAGTAGAAGGTGTTCTGCCAGGCCGTCCAGAAGCTCGGGTCGGCGATGATGCGGGAGTAGTTGTCCCAGCCCACCCAGGTGGTCTCGCCGCGCCGGGTCCGCTGGAAGCTCATGACGATGCCACGGATCATCGGGTACCAGGAGAAGACGACGAAGCAGAGCACCGCCCCGATCAGGAACGCGTGACCGGTCAGGTTGTCCCGTACCTTGCGGCCGAGGCTGGTGCGCTGCGGCCTCGCCGAGTACGGCGACGGCGGGCGGCCCGGTTTCCTGCGGGTCTCCGGGACGGTGGTGATCGCCAAGGCAACTCCTGGGTGAGTCGGTGACGTCGACGGCGCGGGGTGGGGAGTGTGGGGGCCGGGTCGGCGTACCGGCCCCCACACGATCGGTCAGCTCTCGGCGGCGAGGAGCTGGTTGACCTTCTCCTCGGCGGTCTTGAGCAGTGCGTCGATGTTCGAGTTCGGGTTGGTCAGCACACCCGACATCGCGGCATCGAGCACCGCGTAGACGGCCTGCGCGTTGCGCGGCTCACCCTTGATCGGAACCGGGGTCGCCTCGAAGAGCGCGAAGTTCGTCGTGTCGACGTTCGCGTTCGCCTTACGCAGCTCCAACTCCTGCTTCTGCGCGTCACTGCCGTTGGCGAAGAGCAGCGGCTGGGGCAGACCCACCGGGTAGTTCTGCGGCTTGGCCCGGACGTAGTCGAACTGGCCCTTGCCCGGGGTGAGCTTCTGGTACGCGACCCACTTCAGACCGGCCTTGACCTGCTCGGGAGAGAGGTCCTTCTTGAAGAAGTAGCCCTCGCCACCACCGAGCGTCCCCTTCGCCGCGCCGTCCTGGCCGGGCAGCGGAGCCATCGCCCAGTCCTGGAACTTGCCCTGGAACTGGCTGACGATCGCCTGGGTGGCGTCCGGCGCGCCGATGAACATGCCGACCTTGCCCGCGCCGGCGTTCGTCAGCAGGTCACCCCACTGAAGCAGCTGACGGGCGCCCATGCTGTTGTCGCCGTACCGCATGTCCTTGAGGTTCTGCAGGACCTGCTTGCCCATGGGGTTGTTGAAGTCGGCCTTCTTGCCGTCCTCGCTCAGCACCTTGCCGCCCTGCGAGTAGAGCAGGGAGGTGAAGTGCCAGCCGCCGGTGTTGCCGGCGCTGTACTCGGAGTAACCGGCGATGCCGTTGCCGAGCGCGGAGATCTTCTTGGCGGCGGCACGGACCTCGGCCCAGGTCTTCGGCGGGCTGTTCACGTCCAGCCCGGCCTGCTGGAACAGGGCCTTGTTGTAGACCAGACCCATCGAGTAGTTCTTCACCGGAACGGCGTAGAGCTTGCCGCCGTCGGTGAAGACCTCCTTGAGCGCGGGGTCGACGCTGTCCCAGGTCGGGACGGTGTCCTTGTTGGCGTACTGGCTGATGTCCATCGCCTGACCGGAGTCGAGCACCTGCTGGAGATCGGTCATGTACCCGTAGAACACGTCGGTCACGGTGCCGCCGGCCAGGCGGGCGGTGAAGTCCGGCGGGTTGTTGCACTGCTCGCCGACGCTGACGCTCTTGATGGTGATGTCCGGGTTCTGCTTCTGGAACTCGACGACGTCGTCGTTCCAGTTCTTCAGCAGCTCCTTCTGAGCGCCGACCGGCTGACAGTCGACAGTGATGGTGACCTTGCCGCTGGCGTTCGAGCCCTTGTCGTCGCTCTTCGTGGAGCATGCCGTGAGGCTGAGCCCCAGGCCGGCCACGAGCGCAACCGCCGCAGCCTTTCGGTAGTGCGGTACGGACATCTGTCCATCCCTTCGGGAACGGGTGACTCCAATGACCTTCGCTGATCTGCAGTGATACGACCTGACGCCCAGTAGCTGCGTCGGAGCCAGGTGTGAGTGGAGTCACTGTAACGAGGCCGACTCATTTCGGCAAGGTATCGACGCTGTTCCGAAAGGACACGACGTGGTTACGACAGATGTTGGCAAGACGCTGAAAGACGCCCGACTTGTTGCCTATTGATGGCCTATGACCGGTCATTCGGACCGGTCGATGCCGACGGCGGCGAGCAACGACGAAAACGGCCGCCGACCGCGAGAGGCGGTCGACGGCCGAAGCGTCGTTCGGTGTGGTGCCTAGCGGCCGGGGGCGGGCGCTGTGGAACCCCGCACCACCAACTCCGGCTCGAACAGCAGCTCGTCCTGGAGGACGCCGGCACCCTCGATCTGGGTGACCAGCAGATCCACGGCGGCCTGCCCCATCGTCTCGATCGGCTGCCGCACAGTGGTCAACGGCGGATCGGTGCACGTCATGAAGGCGGAGTCGTCGAAACCCACCACCGACACGTCAGCCGGAACCGAACGTCCCAGCCGGCGGGCCGCCCGGATCGTGCCCAGCGCGAGCACGTCACTGGCGCAGATGATGCCGGTCACGCCCCGCTCGACCAACTTCGTCGCGGCGACCCGCGCTCCCTCCAACGAGAAGCTGGAGCGCTCGACGCACTCGGCGTCGCCCTCGCCCCAGCCGGCAGCCTGGGTCATCGCGTCGAGCTTGCGCCGGGACGGCACATGCCCCTCCGGGCCCAGCACCATGCCGATGCGTTCGTGCCCGAGCGAGCGCAGGTGACCGTACGCCTGCTCCACCGCCACCGCGTCGTCGGTGGAGACCCGAGGGAACCCCAACTCGTCAACGCCGGCGTTGACCAGCACCACCGGAAGGCCCCGGTCGGTGAGCCGACGGTAGTGGTCGTGTCGGGCGTCGGTGAGCGCGTACGAACCGCCAGCGAAGATCACCCCGGAGACCTGGTGGTCGAGGAGCATCTCCACATAGTCCATCTCGGAGACGCCGCCGATGGTGCGGGCACAGAGCGCCGGGGTGTAGCCGCGCTGGGCGAGAGTGCCGGTGACCACCTCGGCCAGCGCCGGGAAGATCGGGTTCTGCAACTCGGGCAGCACCAGCCCGACCAGCCGGGCGCGCTCGCCGCGCAGCTTGGTCGGCCGCTCGTAACCGAGCACGTCCAGCGCCGTGAGCACTGCGGTGCGGGTCGCCTCGGAGACCCCGTCACGGCCGTTGAGCACCCGGCTGACGGTGGCCTCGCTGACGCCCGCCTTCTTGGCAACTTCAGTCAACCGCTTGGTCACGGCCGCAATGGTACGTCACCTTCATGAAAGAAATGAACAGCAAAATGCGCTGCGCTTGCTGCCCACCGGCGGATCTGAGGTCAGGACAGGTCCTGTAGAGCGGTTTCGATGGCCCTGTGGAAGGTCGGGTACGCGTAGATCATGTGCCGGAGCTGACTCAGCGGCACCGCCGCGTGCACCGCCACCACCAGCGCGGACAGCACCTCGCCGCCGGCCGGGCCGGCCGAGGTCGCGCCGATCAGCACGCCCTGGTCGGCGTCCGCCACGACCTTGATGAAACCGTCGTCGCCGACCCGGTGGATCCAGCCCCGCGTCGAACTGCTCAGTTTGGTGAAACCGACCTGCACGTTGATGCCGCGGTCACGGGCCTGCTGCTCGGTGAGCCCGACCGCGCCGATCTCGGGATCGGTGAAGGTCACCCGGGGCAGCGCGCGGTAGTCGGCTCGCGGGATGGTGCCTGCTGACCCGCTCGATCCGCTGGCGGCCAGCGAACTGGACGCGCCCATCGCTCCGCCGACCACGCTGGAGGTGCCGCTGGCGTCCGCGCCCGCCTTCGCCTGCCGAGCGCGGGCCAGGATGTCGGCGATCACAATCCCCGCCTGGTACATGGCGATGTGCGTGAAGGCACCCTCGCCGGTGATGTCGCCGACCGCCCAGACGTGGTCGGTGACGTGCAGACGGTCGTCCACCGGGAGGTAACGCTGGCTGGCGTCCAGGCCGATCGTGTCCAGGCCCAGCTCGGCGAGGTGGGCCTTGCGGCCGGTCACCACCAGCAGCCGGTCGGCGGTGAACTCCGCGCCGCCGCCACCATGCAGGGTGAATCTGGTCCCGTCGTGCTCGACCCGTTCGGCGCGTACCCCGGTGTGGATCTCCACGCCGTCCCCGCGCAGCGCCGCGGCGGCGACCTCGGACGCCTCGGGTTCCTCGATGGCCAGCACACGGTCGAGCGCCTCGACCACTGTGACCCGGACCCCGAAGCGGGCGAAGACCTGCGCCAACTCCAGGCCGATCGCGCCGCCGCCCAGCACGAGCAGCGTCTTTGGCAGCTCCTCGACCTCGATCGCCTGGTGGTTGGTCCAGTACGGCGTGTCGGCCAGGCCGTCGATCGGCGGCACCGACGGGCGGGTGCCGGTGCCCAGCACCACCCCGTGTCGGGCCTCGAACACCTGGTCACCGACGCGGACCCGGCGTGGACCGTCGAGCCGACCGCTGCCCCGCACGAGTCGGCCACCCTTGCCGATGAACCGCTCCGCCGCGACAGTGTCGTCCCATGTGTCGGTGGCTTCCTCGCGGATCCGCTTCGCCACCGGTGCCCAGTCCGGCTGGACCTGGGCCGTCCCGGCGAGCCCGTCGACCCGGCGAGCCTCGGCGAGCGCGTTTGCGGCTCTGATCATCATCTTGCTCGGGATGCAGCCCCAGTACGGGCATTCCCCGCCGACGAGATCCCGCTCGACGCCGATCACGCTCAGGCCGGCCTCGGCAAGTCGCTCGGCCACCTCCTCGCCGCCGACCCCGAGCCCGACCACGACCACATCCACCAGCTCCGGTTCCGCCACACCGAACAGCATCCCCCAGCGACACCACCCCAACCACCGGGGTCGCCGGAAAAGTCGGCACGCGCACCGGGCCCGGACGCCTACCGTGGCCGGATGCACGCACGCTTCGCTCCGGTCCGGGACTGCTTCCACGACCTGCTCGCCTCCGGCCGGGAAACCGGTGCCGCCCTGAGCATCTGGTACGACGGGCAACCGGTCGTGGACCTGACCGGCGGCTCCCGCAGCGGCCACGGGCCGGGCGGCGAGCCGTGGCTGCCGGACTCGCTGGTGAACGTCTACTCGGTGGGCAAGCCGGTGGCCGCGCTCTGCCTGTTGCTGCTCGTCGACCGGGGAGCCGTCGACCTCGACGCGCCAGTGGACCGGTACTGGTCGGAGTTTCACACTCCCGCCACAGTGCGTCAGGTGTTGTCGCACACCGCCGGGCTGCCGGCCTTCCCGGTGCCCCGACCGACCACCGCGATCGCCGACTGGGCGCTGCTCACCGGCGACCTGGCCGCCGCCGACCCGGAGTGGTCGCCGGGCACTGTCGCCGGGGAACACGCCTGGACGTACGGGCACCTGGTGGGCGAGGTGGTCCGCCGCGTCGACGGGCGGTCGGTGGGCCGTTTCCTGGCCGAGGAGATCGCCGACCGGTGGCAGCTCGACCTCGGCTTCGGGCTGACCGAGGCGGACCAGTCGCGCTGCGCGGACCTGCGGTACGGCGACCCGGAGTGGCCGACCCGGGCGCTCGGTGAGCCGGGCTCGCTGCGGGCGCGGGCGCTGGGCAACCCGGCCGGCGGGCTGGACCTGGCCGTCCTGAACCGCCCACTGTGGCGCGGTGCCGAGATGCCGGCCGTCAACCTGCACGCCACCGCTCCCAGCCTGGCCCGGCTCTACGCCGGCCTGCTGGCCGGTGGTGTCCTGGACGGGGTTCGGCTGTTCAGCCCGGGTCTGATCGCGGAGGCGACCCGGGTCCAGTACGACGGACCGGACCTGGTGTTGGACCGCGACGCCCGCTGGACGTTGGGTATGCAACGGGAGCCGGACGGCAGCTGGGGCATGGGCGGCATCGGCGGCAGCAGCGCGTGGGCCGACCCCGATCGGGGCTACACCTTCGCGTACGCCACGGCGCACCTCGCCGAGCACGACCGGGTCGACGAACTGGTCGAGGTGTTGCACTCGGTGCTCTGATCAGCGCAGCCAGACGGGGTCGGTGCCGGGCACCGAGAGGGGCGGCGGGTAGTCGAGCGTCTGGCGCAGGGCCTCGGGCAGTCGCCACGGTTGGTGGACGGCCTTGCCCTGCACCGCGGCCAGCTCCGGCACCCACCGGCGCACGTAGTCGCCGTCCGGGTCGTACCGTTCGGCCTGCCGGACCGGGTTGAACCCCCGGTAGGGCTTCGTGTCGTTGCCGGTGCCGGCGACCCACTGCCAGTTGCCGGAGTTGTTCGCCACGTCCCCGTCGAGCAGCCAGCGGAAGAAGACCGCCACCCCGGACCGCCAGTCCTGCCCGAGGTGCTTGGTCAGGTAGCCGGCGGTGATCAGGCGGGCCCGGTTGTGCATCCAGCCCTGGGCCAGCATCTGCCGCATCCCGGCGTCGACGATCGGCATCCCGGTGCGTCCCTCGGTCCAGGCCGCCAACGCGTCGTCGTCGTAGCGCCACTGCTCGGTGGCACCCCGCCGGTACGCCGCGGTCGAGATCTCCGGGAAGGCGGCGGTGACCTGGTAGTAGAAGTCCCGCCAGCAGAGCTGCCGGACGAACGGGCCGGACCGGTCGCCGGCGCGGTTGGCCACCGCCAGCGGCGACACGCAGCCGAAGCGCAGGTACGGGCTGAGCCGGGAGGTGTCGTCGCCGGCCATGTCGTCGTGCTGATCGCCGTACCGGTTCAGGTCGGGCAGCCAGTCGGTGAGCCGCTGGCGGGCGACCCGCTCGCCTCCGATGGCCGCGTCGGGCGAGTCGCCGCTCGGCAGCGCCGGCAACCGACCCACGCGTACCCGGTCGGGCAGCGCGATCCGCCGAGGCGCGGCCAGCTCCTCGCGCCACCGGTTGGCCGCCCAGGCTCGGTGGTACGGGCTGAACACCCGGTAGTGGTCGCCGCCGCCACCGGGGCGCAACGCGCCCGGCTCGACAACCGTCAACCCGGGAAACAGGCGCAGGTGCAGCCCATGCCGCTCACACTCGGCGCGTAGTCGCCGCTCCCGGCGGCCGGCGTAGTGGCTGACGTCGGCCGAGAGCGCGACGGCGGTGGCCCCGACCTCGTCGGCCAGCCGGATCGTCTCGGCCACCGGGTCGCCGTGCCGGACCACAAGGTCGCCGCCACGCTCACGGAGTTGGTCGCGCAGGTCGGCGAGGGCCTGGTGCAGGAAGCGGGTGCGGTTGGCGGAGAGGTCGGCCAGCGCCGGGTCGAGCACGTACAGCGGAACCACCTGGTCGAACGCCGCACAGGTGGTGGCCAGCGCCGGGTGGTCGTTCACCCGCAGGTCGCGGGTGAAGAGCACGATCGCCGTACTCGCGGTCACCGGCTCTCCGGCTCGATCGTCGGCCCGGGGATGACGACCGGCGTACCCGTCGAGGTGAGCAGGGCCCGCGCGGCCACCGCCATCCGTCGCCGCTGCGGCACCAGGGCCCGCTGGACGAAGACGTCATAGTCCTGCGCGGCCACCTCGTCGAGGATGCCGCCATAGAGGGCGTACGCGGTGCGCATGCAGGCCTGCGAGGCGGGCGCCAGCATGGTGATGCCCGGCGCGGCGGCGGCGTAGTGCGCCTGGGCGCGGGTCACCTCGTACTCGATCAGCTCGCGGATCCGGGGGGTGACGCGGCCCCGGGCGCGGGCCTCGGCCAACTCCTCGCGGGTGACCCCGAACTTCGCCATGTCCTCGTCCGGCAGGTAGGTGCGGCCCCGGTCGAGGTCCTCGGCGACGTCCCGGATGAAGTTGGTGAGCTGGAAGGCGAAGCCGAGTTGCCGGGCCGGCTCCCGGGCTGCCACCGGGTCGGAGCTGCCCAGGATCGGCAGCATCATGGTGCCGATGACCGCCGCCGAGCCCTCCATGTAGTCGAGCAGGTGGTCGTAGGTCGGGTACGCGGTGACGGTCAGGTCCATCGCCATGCTCTTCAGAAACGACGCAAAGTCGTCCCGGTCGAGATCGAAGACGGCGATCGTGTGCAGCACCGCCGGCAACAGTGGGTCGTCGACCGGCGCACCGTGCAGACCGGCCACGAACTGGCTGGCCCAGCGGTCCAGCAGAGCGGCCCGCTCGGCCGGCGGCAGGGCCTCGGTGCTGTCGACGATCTCGTCCGCGTAGCGCGTGAACCCGTAGAGGGCGTGCACATGTCGTCGTTTCCACGCGGGAAGCAGGCGGGTGGCGAGATAGTAGGTGCGGCCGTGGCGTTTGTGCAGCTCACGGCACCGGTCATAGGCAGCGGTGAGATCAGTTTCCACCGGGCCCTCCTCCATTATCGACGCACCAATCGACGCAACTCGTAGCCTAGGGTACGCTTAGCCGCATGGCCAACGACGCAGTAGCGGGCAACGTGACCCGCGTGGCGCCGGCAGGGCCGGCCGACGGAGACGATCCGGTCCGCGCCGTTCTGGCTGCTTACACCCACGATCTGGTGACGGCGGTCGATGAAACCCTTGACACTTTCCTCACCGCCGAGGTCGACGCCCTCAACGAGATCGACGCGTCGATGGGCAGCTTCGCCGCCACCGCGCGAGAAGCCGTCCTGACCGGCGGCAAGCGGATCCGGTCCACGTTCGCCTACTGGGGCTGGCGTGGGGCCGTCGGCGGCACCGCGGCGCTGCCACCGGTGCTGCCCGCGCTGGCCGCGCTCGAGCTGCTGCACACCTTCGCGCTGGTGCACGACGACGTCATGGACGCGTCCACCACCCGCCGTGGCCGGCCCACCGCCCACGTCGCGCTCGCCGAACAGCACGTCGCCGCCGGCCACCGGGGAGATCCCGGCCGGTTCGGTGAGGCCGTCGCCGTGCTCATCGGCGACCTCTGCATGGTCTGGGCCGACCAGTTGCTGGCCCACGCCTCGGTGCCGTCGAGCCGGCTCTTCGAGGTGCGCCGCTGCTACGACCAGATGCGGGTCGAGACGGTCGCCGGGCAGTATCTCGACGTGCTCGGTGAGAACGACCCGGCCAGCTGGTCGGTCGACCGGGCACTACGGGTGGCCCGCTACAAGACCGCCAGCTACACAGTCCAGCGACCACTGCTCTTCGGCGCCTGCCTGGCCGGGGTGCCCGCCGACGACCCGCTGGTCTCCGCGTACTCCCGCTACGGCCTGGCTGTCGGCGAAGCGTTCCAGCTCCGCGACGACCTGCTGGGCGTCTACGGCGACCCGGCGGCCACCGGCAAACCGGCCGGGGACGACCTGCGCACCGGCAAGCCGACCACGCTGCTCACGCTGGCCCGTGAACTGGCCACCCCGGCCCAGCTCGCGGCGTTGGAGCGGGCCGCCGACGGATCGGTCGACACATTCGCCGAGCTGGTCGCCGAGACCGGCGCGGTGACCCGGGTGGAGCAGATGATCGCCGAGCGGGTCAGCGACGCGCTGGCCGCGCTCGACACCGCACCCGTGGACCAGACGGCGCGGACCGCATTGACCGGGCTGGCCACCGCCGCTGCCAACCGGCGGGCCTGATGAGCGACTTGAGCAAGGAGGTGGTCACGTGCGGACGGTGACAGGACGGACGGACCGGGTGGTGGTCGTCGGGGCCGGGCTGGGCGGGCTCGCCTGCGCGCTGCACCTGGCCGGCAGCGGTCGACAGGTGACGGTGCTGGAACGCGAGCCGGTGCCCGGCGGGCGGGCCGGACGCCTCGGCGTGGACGGCTACGAGTTCGACACGGGCCCGACCGTGCTCACCATGCCCGACCTGATCGCCGAGGCGCTCGGCGCGGTCGGCGAGGAGCTGCACGACTGGCTGGACCTGACCCCGCTCGACCCCGCCTACCGGGCGTACTACCCGGATGGCTCGACCCTCGACGTGCTCACCGACACCACCCGGATGGCGGCCGAGATCTCCCGGGTGTGCGGGCCTCGGGAAGCCGACGGCTACCTGCGGTTCGTCGAGTACGCGCGAGAGCTGTGGCGGCTGGAGCGCACCGACTTCATCGAGCGCAACCTGGACGCGCCGACCGACCTGATCACCGGCAACCTGCTCAAGTTGCTCAGCGGCGGGGCTTTCCGACGCCTCCAGACGAAGATCAACCAGTTCTTCCGGGACCCGCGTACCCAGCGGATCTTCTCCTTCCAGGCGATGTACGCCGGCCTCGCGCCACACGACGCGCTGGCCATCTACGCGGTGATCGCGTACCTCGACTCGGTGGCCGGGGTCTACTTCCCACGCGGCGGCATCCACGCGGTCTCCAGGGCGATGGCCGGCGCGGCCGAGAAGCACGGCGTGCAGATCCGGTACGACACCACAGTGACCCGGGTGGAGACCGTCAACGGCCGTGCCACCGGCGTGCTCACCGCCGACGGCGACCTGGTGCCGGCGGACGTGGTGGTGCTCAACCCCGACCTGCCGGTCGCCTACCGGGACCTGCTCCCCGCCGCGCCGCAGCGCCGGCTCACCTACTCGCCGTCCTGCGTCGTTCTGCACGTCGGCTCCCGACAGGCCTATGCGAAGATCGCCCATCACAACATCCACTTCGGGCGCGCGTGGAAGGGCACCTTCGATGAGGTCATCCGACGGGGTGAGCTGATGACCGATCCGTCGCTGCTGGTGACCAACCCCAGCCGGACCGACCCCGCGGTGGCCCCGCCGGACCGACACACCTACTACGTGCTCGCCCCGGTGCCCAACCTGCACCGGGCGCCGTTCGAGTGGCGCGGCGACCTGACCCAGCGCTACACCGACCAGCTCATCGGCACCCTGGAGGAGCGCGGCTACGTCGGCTTCGGCGCCGGGGTCGAGGTGCTCCGGGCGATCACCCCCGCCGAGTGGGAGGAGCAGGGGATGGCCGCCGGCACCCCGTTCGCCGCCGCGCACACCCTCTTTCAGACCGGCCCGTTCCGCCCGTCCAACCTGCACCGCGACCTGTCGAACGTGGTCTTCGTCGGCTCCGGGACCCAACCCGGCGTCGGCGTACCGATGGTGCTCATCTCCGGCAAGCTCGCCGCCGGCCGGATCACCGGGGAAGGCCGATGAGCAGCCGCGAGAAGCACCTTGTCGAGCTGGTCGACGAGACCGGCACGGCCCACGGCGAGACGACCGTCGCGGCCGCGCACCAACCACCGGGGCAGTTGCACCGGGCCTTCTCGGTGTTGCTGGTGGACCCGGACGGCCAGGTGCTGCTCCAGCGCCGAGCCGCCGTCAAGACCCGGTTCCCGCTGCGCTGGGCCAACTCCTGCTGCGGCCACCCGCAGCCTGGCGAGTCGCTCGCCGAGGCGGCCAACCGACGGCTGCGCGAGGAGTTGGGCGCGGGCCCGGTCGAGCTGACCGAGGTCGGAATCTACGTCTACTACGCCGAGGACCCGGCGACCGGTCGGGTCGAGTTCGAGTACGACCACGTGCTGCGCGGCGAGTTCCTGCCCGGCGCTCCGCTGCTGCCCGACCCGGACGAGGTGGCCGAGCTGCGGTGGGCCGACCCCGCCGCGTTGGAGGCCGAGTTGAAGCTCGACCCCCGGTCGTACGCGCCCTGGCTGGGCGGGGTGGTGCACCGGCTGCTCCGCCCCGCGGAGTCCCGGTCGGGCGCAACCGGCCCGGCCATGACGCTGCCCGGATCGTCGGCGGATGACACGGCGGAGCGGTCGGGTGGTCGATGAGGCGCTGAGCGCGGGCGCCGTCGCACGTCGGTTGGGGGTCGCGGTGACGACCCTCCGCACCTGGCACCAGCGCTACGGGCTCGGGCCCAGCGAACACATCCCCGGTCACCACCGCCGGTACACACCCACCGATCTGGCCCGTCTCGAAATCATGCGACGGCTCACCGCCGAGGGAGTGAGCCCCGCCGAGGCGGCCCGCTGGGCCCGCCAGGCACCGGACCCGATGCCCAACGGCACCGTCGCCCCCGCCCGGATCCACCCGACCGGCCGGGACGGCGGCGGCTCCATCCCGGTCGGCCGCGCCGGTCCGGCGGCGCGCGGCCTGGCCCGGGCCGCCATGCGACTGGACACGGCGGCGATCAGCGAGACGATCGCGCACGCCCTGGCCACCAACGGGGTCGTGGCCACCTGGGAGGGCCTGCTGCGCCCGGTGCTCGCCGGCATCGGCGAACGGCACGCCGCCACCGCCGGCCTGATCGAGGTGGAACACCTGATGTCCCGCTGCGTCTCGGAAGCGCTCGCGGCGGCCAGTCGGGCCAAGGTCCCCACCGGGCCGGCCCGGATCCTGCTCTCCTGCGCCGACGAGGAACAGCACACGCTGCCACTGGAAGCGTTGGCGGCAGCTCTCGCGGAAGCCGGTGTCAGCTACCGGATGCTCGGTGCCCGGGTGCCGGTGGCCGCTCTCGTCGAGGCGGTCAACCGGACCGGACCCGCCGCCGTGGTGCTCTGGTCGCACACCCGGGCCACCGCCGACCCGACCCAACTCAGCGCACTGCTCGCTGCCCCCCGGCGCCCGTTGCTGGTGCTCGCCGCCGGCCCCGGCTGGCGAGCCGACACACTGCCCGCCGGGGTGGTGCGGCCGGTCGACCTGGCCGAGGCGGTCTCGCTCTCCGCCGCCGTCCGCGACTCCCTGGACCAGTCGAGGCGTGACTGATCGCACTGTCGCCGGATCGCGGCGTGAACTACCGTCGGGCGGGTCCGCCTACCCCGACCCTCCGGGAGCGAGCACATGCAAGCCCGCGCCATCCTGGCGTCCGTCCTCGCCGTGGCGCTGCTCCTGTCCGGCTGCGCCCAGCCAACCCGCACCATCACACCCGCCGCCGCTCCGAAGCCGGTGGCATCGACACCGCCACCCACCCCGAAACCGCACCCCAGCGTCACCAAGCCGGCCAAGCCGCCACTGCGGCCGCTGCCGGCCAAGCTCCCCTCCGGCCTGGGGCGCAACACCGGCGTACGCCCGGTGGCCCTGACGTTCGACGACGGGCCCAGCCCGGCCTGGACACCCAAGGTGCTCGACCAGCTGAAGGCCGCCAAGGTGACAGCGACCTTCTGCGTCGTCGGTCGCGAGGCACAGCGTCACCCGGAGTTGGTCCGGCGGATCGTCCGGGAGGGACACCAGCTCTGCAACCACAGCTGGCGACACGACCTCGAGCTCGCCCGTCGACCCGTCGGCGAGATCCGGGCCGACCTGGACCGCACCAACAAGGCCATCCAGAAGGCCGTTCCCGGCGCGAAGGTGTCGTTCTACCGGCAGCCCGGCGGCCGGTGGACGTCGGAGGTGGTCAGGGTGGCCAAGGACCTCGGCATGCGTCCACTGCACTGGTCGGTCGACCCGCAGGACTGGGACAAGCCGACCGCAGCCACGATCGGCAAGCGTGTCCACGCCGCCACCCGGCCCGGAGCGATCGTTCTTCTGCATGACGGAGGCGGTGATCGGGCCGCGACACTCGCCGCATGCCCAAAGATGATCGCCGATCTGAAGCAGCGCTTCGGCATCACCCGACTCCACTAGAACCGCTCTGACCTGCTGTTATTGCCCGTCCCAAGCCCTTGCCGACACCGATTTTGTCGACCGACGGAGCATCACGTATGCTTTCGAAGCCTCCGGCGGGGCCGGATGGGAGCAAGTCCGCTTGAAGTTGCGAGTGTGCAATGATGGCGGGGCCGCCCTCATCGTCTAGCGGCCCAGGACGCCGCCCTTTCAAGGCGGTAGCACGGGTTCGAATCCCGTTGGGGGCACGACCGGCGAAAGCCGGGGCAAGGCCGGCGCAAGCCGGAGCAACACAAGCTAGGTCCTGTGGAGCAGTTGGAGTGCTCGCCGCCCTGTCAAGGCGGAGGTCGCGGGTTCAAGTCCCGTCAGGACCGCAGCGCTGACGCCGCGCCCCGCGCGGCGTTCTGCGTATCGGAGCAGGTCGCCTTGCCGCCGGTTCGTCCGGTTGCCGGGTAACATGAGCCGAGCGACACGGCCAGGTAGCTCAGTTGGTACGAGCGTCCGACTGAAAATCGGAAGGTCGGCGGTTCGACCCCGCCCCTGGCCACATAGCCTTTCGCCGGGCTACAGAGATCCCCACCAGCGAATACGCAGGTGGGGATCTTGCTTTGGCGGGCGTGATCAACACGACTTTCTGGAAGTCGCGGGGTCCCGGCTGGCGCGACACCGCGTATTCCAGGAAACCGAGTCGATCATGCCTGCGGTCACCTCCGCATCAGGGCAGCGACGGCGGACATGCCGCACGGCCGCACGGCGTCAGTGGTCGCGGCGACCCTGCGGGCGATGCTGGGCCACGCTGCCCTGGATCGCCTCCCACACGCTGCGTCCGGCCTCTCGCAGCGTCTCCCCCGCCTGCTCGGCGAACTGGGCTGCGCTCTGCGCCGCAGCCTGCGCCGCGCCCGGCAGACCACCGTCGCCGCCACCGGACGGGCTCGGACCCGACCCATCCGACTGCTTGCGGGCCTCTTCGGTGCGACGCGGACCCTCGTGCCGCTGACCTTCCGAGCCATCAGCAGCCGGCGGGCCGGTCTCCGACTCACGGCCCTCCGGACGCTGGCCCTCCGGACGCTGGCCCTCCGGTCGCTGGCCCTCCGCACGCTGGCCCTCCGGACGCTGACCCTGCGGACGCTGGCCCTCCGCACGCTGGCCCTCCGGACGCTGACCCTCCGGACGCTGACCCTCCGGGCGCTGGCCCTGCGGCTGCGCCTGGTCGGCCGGTCCTGGGCCACCGGCTCGCGGTCCAGGACCGCCGGCACCCGGTCCTGAGCCGACCGGGCCAGCCCCGGACCGACCCGCATCCGCCCGACCCGCATCCGGCCGATCCGCATTCGGCCGGTCAGGACCCGGTCGCCCAGAGCCCGGCTGATCCAGCTCCGGGTGATCGAGACCACGGTGATCGAGACCACGGCGATCGGGACCACGGCGATCGGGACCCGTCTGACCAGAGCCCGATGGCCAACCTGGACCAGTCCGGTCGGAGCCCAGCCGGTCGCGGTCGGCCACTGGGCTGGCCGCGCCGACCTGCCGGCTCGGCTCGTCGCGGACGTCGTCCGAGCGTCGACCCGATGCCTTGATCTCCGCTGAGCCTGCGGCCAGCTGCTGGGCACCGCGGTTCATGTCGTCGACGGCGGTGCCGGCCGTGCGCGCGAGCGTCTCGATGATGTGTGGGTTGTGGTCGAGCGTGTCGAGCGCGCGGCCCAGGATCCTGGTCAACTGCTCCAACCGCACCCGCAGCTGCGCCTCGGCGTTCACCCCGTCGATGTTCAACTCACCGCCGTTGAGGTGCACCCGTACGCCGGCGTCGACCTGGAGCAGGTTGGCCACCCGGGCCCGCAGCGACAGGTCGGCCTCCAGACCGTCGACCGCCAGTCGGATGGAGTCGACGGTGACCTTCGGAATGTCGAGCAGGACGTCCGGGTCTGCGGCGTCGTCGACGGTCCGGTCCGGCCCTCGTTGCTGCGCGTTCTCGCTCATGATCTCCCGCCCGCCCGCCCGAAAGTCCCGGTCGTCCGCGCGGTTACCCGCTTTCCGGCCGGGCATCCCGTCCGTGACGACTCGACGACCCTCTGTCTGGAACCGGGCACCGCGCGAAGCTGCACACCGAGGCATCAGCCGGTATGGTCCGGGCCTATGGGACAGGAATTGACTGATCCGGCCGACATCCGGCAGGACGTCGGCCAGTTCTCTCTCCGGTGCAGCGTTCTCGTCCCGGGTGCCGCCGAGCACGCATTCGCGGTCTTCAGCGACGAGCTGACCGACTGGTGGGTCACCGAATACACCTGGTCCGGCCCGGACGCACTGGCCGAGCTGGGCATGGAGCCTCGGGCCGGCGGCATGCTCTACGAGATCGGCCCGTACGGTTTCCGGGCCGACTGGGGCCGGGTGCTCACCTGGGATCCGCCTCGCCGACTGGTCTTCGTGTGGCAGATCGGCCCCGACCGGGCACCGGTGCCGGACCCGGCCCGCGCGAGCGAGGTCGAGGTGCTGTTCCATGCCGAGGGGCCGGAACAGACCCGGCTCGAACTGGAGCACCGGCACTTCGACCGGCACGGCGAGGCTGCCGAGGGTTACCGCAAGGCGCTCACGGCCGGCTGGCACGAGCTGCTCACCCGCTACGTCGCCACGGTGTCGCGCCATCGCCCCAGCACGGCGGCCTGACGGCCTACCGGGTCACCGGCCGAGCCGCCGACCAGCAGCGGCACCGCCGAGGTCCCGACCACCGAGGTTCGCGCGTTCCCCGGCCTCCGCCCCCGAACCGAAGCCGGTGCCGCCCAACCGACGTGGCGCTGCCGTACGCAGCCGTGGGTACTCCTCGGTGAGCCGGCGCTGCACCCGGTCGGACCGGTCGGCCAGCACCAGCGCCACCGACGGGGTCCCCGACTCGCTGGCCGCCGCCGACTCCGCCGCCCAGAGTCGCCCTCCGACCACCTCCGCGAAGCCGGCCAGCCAGGAGCGGCGGAAGGCGGCGGGGTGGTCGTCGGCGGGCACCTCGGTGGCGGCCAGGCCGTGCGCCGCCTGCACGAGCAGTGAGGTGAAGAGCAGGTCGACCCGTTCCAGGTCACTGGCGAAGCCGAAGAGGTGCAGGGCGAAGCCGTTGCCCTGCCGGCGGCGTACGCAGCGGCAGCGCAGCGGCTCGGCCACCGCGGCAAGCAGGCCGACCTTGTCGCGGGCGTACGGGGCGACGACGTCGAGCACCCGATCGCCGACCGGGTCGGTGGTCGGGTCCCGGGCGGCGAGCAGCGCCCGGTCGACGCCGTAGCGGGCGATCAGCTCGGTCGCCTTGGCGGTGAACGCGGCGGACTCGGCCGGCGTGCAGGCCGGGTCCTCGGCCTGGGCCAACAGCTTGCGCACCTTGCTGAGCATGGCCTCGGACATGCCTACAGAGCTACCACACGGGCCGGACATCACCGGGGCCGCGCGGCTATCGATCGATACGTATCATCGTCACGGCCAGATGATCAGTCCGACACGGACCGTTGACCAACTGTTTGGAGGAACGAACGGATGCCATCCCCGACCGCTCGTCTGCTCGCCGTCGCCACGGCCATCGCACTGCTCGCCGTCGGCACGCCCGCCCAGGCGGAGCCGACCACCCCGACCGCGCCGGTCAGCTCCGGGCCGAACGTGTTCGCCCCGCTCGCCACCTGTTACGGCGGGGCGGTCCGGTCGTACTTCGAGACCGGCCGCTACGGCGGCTCAGCCGGCCAGTACCGCACCACGACGCGCTGCCGCGACATCAACGTGCGCAACGCGAGCGTGTACGGCACCGACGCGTGCGTGATCTTCGTCGACAAGACGAGCGCCTGCAACTACTGGACCTACCTGCCGGCCAACTCGGGCTGGATCACGGTGGCGACCGACGTCCGGGACGGCGTCAACTTCCGGGTCCGCTTCGAGAACCTGCGCTACGAGTACGAACCGCTCATCGCGTACCACGCGTTCTGAGCGACCCGCACGGTCGCGGGGGGCCCCCCCCCCCGGTCCCCCCGGCCCGGGGGGCGGGAACGCCCCGCGGCGGCGCCCGGGGGGGCTCGTGGAACCGGCGAGGGGGTGCA
>NZ_JBNCKJ010000008.1:0-132216 GCF_049841475.1 Micromonospora sp. DT15 | reverse complement strand
CGGGGGTTTGTTTTTTGTTTCAACCCCCCTTCTCGCCCCCCCCCCCCCGCGCGCGGGCCCCCCCCCCCCCCCCCCCCCCGCGACCCGGTGGCGGTTCACTCCGCGCGGCTGCGCAGTGTGGCGATCGTCGAACCGGCGAGTGTGAGCAGGCAGTCGGGGAGCAGCCCGTCGGCGGCCGCCGCGCCGAACAGCGCCTCCCCGGTCGGCTCGTCCCGATTCGCGTACGCGCTGACGAAGCGGGCCACCCAGCGGGTGTCGTACCCGGCCTGGTCGATCCCCGGAAAGTCGAGCGCCGCCCCGCTGGCTGCCGGCGCGTCACCGAGCATCGTCGCGGCCAGGCACCAGGCGACGTCGTACGCGCCGTCCAGGCCGGCCCGGTCGACGACCGCGTCGAAGGCTCCCACCACCGCGTCTCCATCGCCGGTCAGCGCCGAACGGAGCACGGCGGCCGCGTCATCGAACGTCTGCTGTGGTAGGTCCGTCACGCAGCGCACAGTAGGACGGGTGGTCAAGCGCCCCCTCAACCGTCACTGTCCGTGTTCAACGCGAGCTACCTGCGCATTACGCCACCTCCACGGTCCCGCCGCCGGCCTCGGCACGCTAATGTGCGCAGCGGACCTTCGCCGGAGGAAGGACGACCATGTTCGTATCACGCCGCTCGCGGGTAGCCACACTGGCTGCCTGCGCGACGATCCTGCTCGCCACAAGCGCTTGCGGGGATGACAAGCCCGAAGAGGCCAGCGCCCAACAGGTGCGCCTCTACGGCACGGACGGCAACATGCTCAACTCCTATCCAGCGGAGTTGAAGGAAAGGGCGAGTCTCGTCGACGGGATGAAGGGCACCACGCCCCTCGTGCCGCTGCCAGACGACTTCAAGGGCCGGCTACGGGCCGTCAATCCGGCGCTGACGGACTATCTTTACTCCGCCGAGACGTACGACGCGGTGGTGATCGCCGTGCTCGCCGCCCAGTTGGCCGGCAGCACCGACCCCACCGACATCGCGAAGCAGATCGTCGCCGTGACCAACGACGGGCAGCGCTGCGAAAACCCGACGAGCTGTCTCGCGCTGGCCCGCAACGGGCAGGACATCGAGTACCGCAGCGTGTCGCTGACCCGGGCGGGCTTCACCGACAAGGGTGAGCCGGCCACCGCGAGCTACGCGACGCTGACCTTCGACGGGCAGCAGATCAACGACGGCAAGACCGAGTTCGTCGGTGCCGGCATCGAGTCGGCGGCGAGCACCAAGGCCCCGCCGAAGCCGAAGAAGCAGCGCCCGGGTGGCGCCGCCGCCGACCAGGAGCCACTGATCCTGGGTGGCCTGCTGCCGAAGACCGGTGACCTCTCGATCGCCTACCCGCCGATGGCCGCCGGCGCGGCGCTGGCGATCAAGGAGGTCAACGCCGCTGGCGGCGCACTGGGCAAGCCGGTGACGTGGCTCGACGGCGACGACGGCACCAACCCGGCGGTGGCTAAGGCGACGGTGGCCAAGCACGTGACGGACGGCGTCAGCGTGATCATCGGTGCCGGCGGTTCGGGCATCTCCCGGGCGGTGCTGCCGGACGTGGTGCAGGCCGGGAAGGTCCTCTTCTCCCCGTCCAATACCGACAGCGGGCTGACCGACGTGGAAGACAACGGCCTCTACTTCCGCACCGCCCCGCCGGACAGCCTCCAGGGCCGGGCGCTGGCCGACGTGATCCTCCGCGACGGGTCGCAGAAGATCGTCATCGTCGCCCGCAAGGACTCCTACGGTGAGGGCCTCCAGGGCACCGTCCGCGACGAGCTGGAGAAGGCCGGTATCGCCAACGACCGGCTCAAGCTGTTGACGTACGAGCCGCCGGCCGACGCGAAGGCCGCTCCGGTCGACTTCAGCGGCGGCGCGAAGGAGATCAAGGCATTCGGCGCGGACGCCGTGCTGATCATCGGCTTCGGTGAGTCCGCCCAGGTGATCCGCGGCCTGGCCGACGCCGGGGTGCAGATCCGGCAGTAGGCAGGCCCAGAAACGACGACGGCCGCACCGGCTTCACGCCGGTGCGGCCGTTTCTGCGTACGCGGGATCAGCGCGGCCGGCGGCGCTCCAGGAACTCGGTCATCCGGCGCTGCTTCTCGTCGTCCTCGAAGAGGACCGCCTGGCTGACCAGGTCGAGGTGCGGGTGCGCGGCGGCCGGCGCGTCCACCGCCAGCTTGGTCAGCCGCACCGCCAACGGTGAGCCCAGGGCGATCTCGTCCAGCAACGCGTGCGCCACCGTCAGCAACTCGCCGGGCTCGTCCACCACCCGGTTCACCAGGCCGATCCGCAGTGCCTCAGCGGCGTCCACCCGCCGGCCGGTAAAGAGCAGCTCCTTGGCCCGGCCCTCGCCGATCAACGCCGGCAGCCGGTGGGTCGCGCCGGCGCCGGCCAGGATGCCCAACCGCACCTCCGGTTGCCCGAACACCGCCCGCGCCGTGCACACCCGCAGATCGCAGGCGTACGCCAGCTCCGCGCCACCGCCCAACGCCGGGCCGTCGACGGCCGCCACGGTCGGCATCGGCAGCGCCCGGATACGGGCGAAGGCAGCCGAGTTGATCGCGGCGAGGGCGTCCGTGCGACCCCGTTCGCGGAGTTGGCCGATGTCGGCGCCACCGGCGAAGATGCCCGACGCGCCGCCGGTGAGCAGCAGCAGGCGCGGGCGGGCCTCCAACTCGGCGCAGACCTGGTGCAGCTCGGCGATCAGGTCGGCGTCGATGGCGTTGCGCTTCTCCGGCCGGTCCAGCGTGACCACCAGCCGGTCCGGACGCTCCTCGATCCGCAACCCGCTCACTGCCTGACCCCGCCTTCCCAGCGGTAGAAGCCCTGCCCGGACTTCTTGCCCAGCCGCCCGGCGGCCACCATCTCCACCAGCACCTGGGGCGGCGCGAAACGGTCCCCGTACGCGGCCTGAAGGGTGCGGGCGATGTCCAGCCGCACGTCGAGCCCAACCAGGTCGGTGAGCTCCAACGGCCCGATCGGGTGCCGGTAGCCGAGCACCATGGCCTTGTCGATGTCCGCCGGGCTGGCCACCTCGTCGGCGACCATCCGGATCGCCTCCAGCCCGAGGGTGACCCCGAGCCGGGAGGTGGCGAATCCGGGCATGTCGCGTACGACGACGGGGTCCTTGCCGAGCCGGCCGGCGAGCGCGACGGCCGCAGCGGTGGTCTCCTCGGCGGTGGCCGGGCCGACCACGATCTCCAGCAGCGCCATCGCCCAGACCGGGTTGAAGAAGTGCAGGCCGAGGAAGCGCTCGGGCGCGTCCAGCTCGGCGCCCAGCGCCCCGATGGCGATGCTGGAGGTGTTGCTGCCCAGCAGTGCCGGACGCAGCGCGGCGGCGTCCCGGAGAACCGCACGCTTCAGCTCGAGGCGCTCCGGCACCGCCTCCACGATCACCTGGGGGGCGGGAGCGACATCGGCGAGGGTTGGGCGCAACGTCACCCGCTGCCGGTTCGTGGCGGCCTCGTCGGCGCTCAACTTCCCGCGCTGCACAGCCCGCTCCCACAGCTCGGCGAGCCGGTTCAGCGCGGCCGTACCCCGCTCGGGGTCCACCTCGACCAACTCGACGGCGTGCCCGGCGCCGGCCGCCACGTACGCGATGCCAAGCCCCATCGTGCCGGCACCGACGACCACGAAACGATCGCTCATCACGCCTCCCTGTCCCGCCCGCCGACGCGCGGGGTCCCCGCTACGCCGGCCCGGGTGTCCCGCCCGCTCCGCTCGCTCATGGTGCGACCCTAGACAGCGCGACGACCCGGTCCATGCGTGGGGGAGCGCCGGATCGGGTAATGACGCCCCGTCAACCGAGGGAAGGACCGCATCGACATGAGCCAGGCACCGGAGAGCGTCACCGCCGGGGAGACCGTGGAGACCCGAGGCGACGAGCGGGTCGAACTGCTGCGCGCCGACACCAACAACGACGGCAAGACCGACGTGTGGGTGGTCGACACCGACGGCGACGGCAAGGCGGACCTGTTCCAGTTCGACACCGACGGTGACGGCAAGGTGGACATCACCATGGTCGACATCGACGAGGACGGCCAACCGGACGAGGTGGTCGACGGCGACGGCGGCCTTCCGCCCGAGCAGCTCCCCCCGACCGTCCAGGTCTGAGACGTACGGACGGCCCCCGCTCTCCGCCCGGCGGTGAGCGGGGGCCGTCCTGCTCAGTCGACGAGGCGCAGGGTGGCCAGGTAGTAGGGGGCGTCACGGTCGTCCACATCGGTGAGCCGCCAGCCGGTGCCGTGCACCAGGCTGGCGAACTCGTCCGCCGAGCAGACCAGGTAGTCGAACCACTCGGTGCTCAACTCGCGGTAGCGCAGCCGCAGCCGCAGCTGGCCACCGAACCGGCCGCGTCGACGGTTGCGCTCGTGGTAGCCGGTGTGCAGCGGGTCGCGGGTGCCGTACGGGTTGGTGCCCTGCGCGATGATCTGCGCCCCCGGTCGGGCCAGCGCGGCCAGCGCGGCCAGGAACTCGGGAGCACGCTCCCGCCCCTCGAACAGCCCGAGGTTGTTGCCGAGCAGCAGGAACGTGTCGTACCGCGACCCGTCGGCGACATGCGTGTCGACGGTGCCGTGCACCAGCCGCCGGACACCGCGACGCCGGCTCACCTCCAGCGCGCCGGCGGAGGTGTCCAGCCCGGTGACCGGTACGCCGCGCTCCTGGAGCAGCAGCGCGATCCGGCCGGCTCCGGTGCCAATGTCCAGCGTCTCGCCGTGCGCCCGGTCCACCGCGCGGTGGTCGTACGGCTGCCACTCGGCCGGCCCGTCCAGGTAGTGCGCGGACGGGGCGCCGTTGATCAGACCGTCGTCCCGTTCGATGATCTCGATGACCGGTCGCGGCAGTCGGCCACCGACCAGGGGCCGGGGGCCCACCCCGGTGGCCACGGCGAGCGTGTCCCGCAGCAGTTCGCCGACCACGTCACCGATCTGGGGCTCCACCGTCACGACGTTCACGCTATCTGGCCACTCAGTGCCCCGCACCGGCCGTATCCTGGCGGCGTGACCATGCTGGACCGGCTGTCGGCCGAGAAGTACATCCTGCTCACGACCTTCCGCAAGGACGGTCGGGCGGTGCCGACCCCGGTCTGGGCGGTGCGCGACGGCGAGGCGTTGGCAGTCTGGACCCGGGCCGACTCCGGCAAGGTGAAGCGGATCCGCCGCAACGGCGAGGTGACCGTCGCCCCGTGCGACGTCCGGGGTCGACCACACGGCGCGGAGGTGCCAGCTCACGCGACGCTCTACGGAGGTGGTGACACCGGCCGGATCCGGGACCTGCTCAAGCACAAGTACCGCGTGATCGGTCGACTGAGTCTGCTGAGCAGCCGGTTGCGTCGCGGCGAGGGCGGCACGGTGGGCATCAGGGTGACGTTGGCCGAGCCACGGCGCTGACCCCGCGGCGCTGACCCGCGGTCGGGGTCGTGCTCGGCGGCGCACACGAAAGGGGCGGCGGATCGAGATCCACCGCCCCTTTCGAAGAACTATCGCTGCTCAGTCGCCCTGCCGCTGCTGCGGGATCTGGCCCTGCAAAAGCGCCCTGACCTCCGACTCACGGTACCGACGGTGGCCACCCAGGGTGCGGATGGCACTGAGCTTGCCAGCCTTGGCCCACCGGGTCACCGTCTTCGGGTCGACCCGGAACATCGACGCCACCTCGGCCGGCGTGAGTAGCGGCTCTGGTTCGTGCGTTCGCGATGCCATCGGTCACTCCTCCACATGTATAGACATCGGCCGGGGTCCCGCCGGCCGACGCGTCTCCCATGGTCCGGCTAGTCCCCGATGTCCGACATGGGCCGAACGGATGAAGGTCCCTAGACGGACGGATGAACCATGCCCGATTTTTACGACTTTTACACGGCAGAAAGTACCTTATTAGGACTCATGATCACGGTTCGTGATGCGTCAACTACGAGCACAACTCGCCTTGGGAGCGCTCCTAGTGCGATATGCCCTAGTTGCACCGCTCCAACAGCTGCACCGCGCGCCACCGGGCCACCAATTTGTCGTACGCGGCCGACGCCTCCTCGGCCTCGCCGCGCGACAGCCCTGCGAGGCCACTGGCGACCAGCTCGGGCGAGTCGTCCGCGGCGAGCGTCTCGTTGGAGAGCAGGTCGACCAGGCCGCCGTAGTCCAGCTCGACCACGGACCGCGGATGGAATTCCTCCAGCCAGCGGGCCGCCTCCTCCACCGCCTCGGTGATCGGCGCCTCGCCCACCGACTTGCGCAGCACTGACAGCGCCCGCGACGAGCGGCGTCGAGCCTTGGAGATCTCGGTGCGGTAGCGCAACGCCCGCCGGCCCGGCTGGGTGACCAGGTCCCGCTCCGCCGGGTCGAAGAGCACGAACCACCGCAGCGGCACGCCCCAGGTGGCGATCTGCTCGTGCACCCGGGGCACCCCGTGCTCCAGCACCCGGGCGCCACTGCGCCAGTCGTCCACCACCGCCCTGGCCTGCCCGGCGAGCACCGGCGGCACGAAGGCGTCGGCGAGCACCGAGGGCACCCCGTCCCGGGCGCTGAGCGCCGCCTCAGCGACCCGGATGCGCAGGTTCCACGGGCAGACCAGCAGGCCGTCGTCCGTCTCCAGGACGTACGCCTCCTCCGGCAGGTCCGGCAGCCGGGTCCAGCCAGCGCCCAGCGCCTCGATCACCGCCGTCCGCTGCCGACCGGGCCCCTCGACCGGGGCGATCGCGCGCCCCTCCGAGACGTAGCGGCGCCAGTAGCTCTGCCGGTCCCGATCGAACGCGGCCAGCGGTTCGTACACGCGCAGGTAAGAAGCGAAGAGCGACGGCACCGCGCGATCCTCCCACGAACCACGCCCGTACGCGGTCAGCGGCCGGAGCACGCGCGCCGCACCGTGGGACGGCGGCGGCACGTCGAGCGCCTGCCCGGCGGCCGATACTAGGCTCGATCACACCGGCAGCATCCCCGCCGGGGTCCACCAGGTCCGCGTCCCACAAGGACGCACACCACAGTAGGAGCCAACAATGGGCGTATTCGCGAGCACCGACGACCCGGTATCGACCGGTCACGAACAGGTCGTGTTCTGCCAGGACAAGCAGAGCGGCCTGAAGGCGATCATCGGGATCTACTCCACCGCGCTGGGCCCGGCACTCGGCGGCACCCGCTTCTACCCGTACGCGAGCGAGGACGACGCCCTCGCCGACGTGCTGGACCTGTCCCGCGGGATGGCGTACAAGAACGCTCTCGCCGGGCTGGACCTGGGCGGCGGCAAGGCCGTCATCTGGGGCGACCCGGAGCAGATCAAGAGCGAGGCGCTCCTGCGCGCGTACGGCCGCTTCGTGGAGTCGCTGGGCGGTCGCTACTACACCGCCTGTGACGTCGGCACGTACGTGGCGGACATGGACGTGGTCGCCCGCGAGACCCGCTACGTGACCGGGCGCAGCGTCGAGCACGGCGGCGCCGGCGACTCGTCGATCCTCACCGCCTGGGGTGTCTTCCAGGGGATGCGGGCCGCTGCCGAGCACGTGTGGGGCACTCCGAGCCTGCGGGGCCGGCGGGTCGGCGTGGCCGGGCTGGGCAAGGTCGGCAAGTACCTCACCGGGCACCTGCTGGAGGATGGCGCCGAGGTGGTCGCCACCGACGTCAACCCGAAGGCGCTGGCGTGGGTGCGCAGCAACCACCCTGAGGTCACCCTCGTCGACGACGCCAGCGCGCTGGTCGCCGCGGACATCGACGTGTACGCGCCGTGCGCTCTGGGTGGCGCCCTGAACGACGACACCGTGCCGGCGTTGCGCGCCAAGGTGGTCACCGGGGCGGCGAACAACCAACTCGCCCACCCGGGCATCGAGAAGCTGCTGGCCGACCGGGGCATCCTCTACACCCCGGACTACGTTGTCAACGCGGGCGGCGTGATCCAGGTGGCCGACGAGATCGAGGGCTTCAACTTCGACCGGGCGAAGCTGCGGGCGACCCGGATCTACGACACCACCCGCGAGATCCTGCACCTGGCTGACGCGGAGGGCGTGCCCCCGGCGGTGGCCGCCGACCGGCTGGCGGAGCGGCGGATGGCGGACGTCGGCCGGCTGCGCGCGATCCACCTTCGCTGAGCGTCCCCGGGGGCGGGTCGACGAGATCCGCCTCCGGGCCCCGGTGCCGGGCCTCGCTGGGTAAGCTGAGCCGGGGTCAAATTTGATGCGGTTTGTCCGGTGTCACGGGTGCTAACCGTTCCGCTCCTTACCCGGTACACTGGGTGACGGCCGGATCGACGCGACGCGCAGAGCCGGCTGACGGTAACCCGAGGTGCCGAACGATGGCATCCCCATGTACCGTAAGAGCCACGAGAGATGCCTGACGTCATCGGGGCCCGCCTTCGGGCTGCCCCGCATTCTGTGCGAGGGGGTCGAGCCATGGGGCGCGGCCGTGCTAAGGCCAAGCAGACTAAGGTGGCGCGGGAGTTGAAGTACCACTCCCCGAACACCGACCTCACCGCTTTGCAGCGCGAACTGGCGGGTGCTGGTAAGTCTGAGCACCACTTCGACGACGACTCTAAAGAGTCCGTCGGCGATGATGATGAGGATCACGCTGACGACGACCCAGATCCCTGGGTCCGTCCGACCCGCTGACCTCTCGACGCAGCTGAGCACGCGGTAACCCCCGCGTGCTCACGCACGTCCCGAGCAGGTGCAGTCGCCGACGATCAGGGGCCTGGCCCGACCGGATCCACTCCGGCCGCTCGACAGGCCCCTGACAACGGCTCCCTCAGCGCGGGCGATTGTTCCAGTTGTAGAACGTCGGGATGTTCTCGAAGTGGTTCCAGGCGCAGACCGCGCTGGAGTCCCCTCCGCCCGACACCTCCGAACGCAGCAGCCGTGCGTCCTCGGCCTCCTGGAGCAGCGCGACGAGGGCGGGAGCCGCGTCCCGCACCCGTTCGGTGACTCCGTCGTTCGCTTCGCGCTCAGGCCGCCGGTGACTGGTGGTCTCGGGCATGCTCCAACACTCCCTCCAATAGGCGGATCTTGCTGTTGCGGCAGTGCTCGGTCTCCGTACCGTCAAAACGCCCCAGTTCGAAGTAACGGTTGGCGGCATGACCACCACCGCAGAAGCCGAAGTACGGGCAGGATGCCCGACACGCCTCCACACCGGCCAGGAACTCCCCCACCCACGGCGTCGACGCCGCGTTGCCGAGGATCTGCGCCAACGGGGTCGTCAGCACGTTGCCGCTGCTGAAGTCGCCGTAGCGGGGGTCGGTGAACCCGGCCAACTCCGGCGACAGCACGATCACCGAGCCGTCGTGACCGATCGTCGGGATCGGGTCCAGATGGCGGGGCAGCACCCCGTCCGCCGAGTTGTCCAGCACCGCCGCGGCGTAACGCAACGACCACTCGATCTCGCGGAGATGGATCCGGGGCTCCCGACGCCACGCCCCGACCAACTCCGCCCAGAACGCGGACACCGCCGACGGGTCGTGGCGGTTGTCGCGGGTGTTGACCCCCTCGGTCTCCTCGATGTTGATGCCCAGCACATCGCAGCCCAGCTCGAGGAAGTAGTCGTACAGCTCGGTGGCGAGCCCCGGCTCGGGCCGGGACACCACGGCCAGCGCGGAGAAGGGCAGACCGCGCCGGCGCAGCACCGAGATGCCGTGCAGGATCCGGTCGTACGCCGGCTGACCGGCCCGGTTGACCCGGTCGCCGTTACGCGCCCGGGGCCCGTCGACGCTCACGCTCACCCGCATCTCGTGCCGGGCGAAGAAATCGCACCAGTCGTCGTCGATGAGGGTTGCGTTGGTCTGCACGTGGTGCTCGACCGCCGGCCCGAACGGGGCGATCAGATCGGCCAGGTGCTCTCGACCGGCGGCCAGGGGCTCGCCGCCATGCCACACCACGGAGAACCGACCAGTCGCCGCCCACGGATTGACAGCGGCCGCGACCGCCTCGGCCACCGCCACCGGCATCCGGCGGTCGGCGGCGCGAAACGGCAGATAGCAGTACGCGCAGTCGAGGTTGCAGAGGGTGGTGGGCTGCATGACGACGTACGACGGGACGGCGGCAAGGCCGCGCATCCCGCTGAACGACTGTCCCCGAGCAGCCATTGCCCTCCTCCGCCTAGCCTGAGAGGCGGTCGGGAAGCCTCGGGGCTTTCCGACCGTCTCTGAAGGGTGCCCTTCAGGCTAGGCGGCATTGGCCACTCGGGTGAAGCCCTGATCAGGTGCCCGTACGATCACCGGAGGGTGATCATCCTCGGGTGTGCTGACCGACCATCTGCACGTTGCCGGTGCCTTCGATGATCTCGCCGGCCTGCCACGCCTCGACGCCACGGCCGGTCAGGGTGGCCAGCGCCCGGTCGGCGTCCTCGGCCGAGACGATCGCGAACATGCCGACGCCCATGTTGAAGGTCGACTCCATGTCGTGGTCGTCGATCCGACCCTTCGTCTGGATCAGGTCGAAGATCGGCTGCGGCTTCCAGGTGGACCGGTTGACCACCGCGTCCACGTGCTCGGGCAGCACCCGGACCAGGTTGCCGGGGATGCCGCCACCGGTGATGTGGGACAGCGCCCGCACCTCGGCCTCGGCGATCAGCTTGAGGCAGTCCTTGGCGTAGATCTTGGTCGGCGTGAGCAGCTCCTCGCCGAGGGTCCGCTGCCGACCGAAGTCGTCGATCACGATGTCCAGACGCATCCGGGCCGCGCCCAGCAGCACGTGCCGGACCAGCGAGTACCCGTTGGAGTGCAGGCCGGAGGAGCGCATGGCGATCACCACGTCGCCGACCTCGACCCGCTCGGGGCTCAGAATGTCGGCTTCCTCGACCACGCCCACGCCGGTCGCGGAGATGTCGTACTCGTCCGGACGCAGGACGCCGGGGTGCTCGGCGGTCTCCCCGCCCAGCAGCGCGCAGCCGGCGTAGCGGCAGCCGTCGGCGATGCCCGCGCCGATCTCGGCGACCTTGTCCGGCACCACCTCGCCGGTGGCGATGTAGTCGAGCAGGAACAGCGGCTCGGCGCCGCAGGCCACCAGGTCGTCGACGACCATCGCGACGAGGTCGATGCCGACCGTGTCGTGAATGTCCATCTGCTGGGCGATCACCAGCTTGGTGCCCACCCCGTCGGTGGAGGACGCCAGGATCGGGCTCTTGTACTTCTTCGTGTCCAGCCGGAACAGGCCGGCGAAGCCACCGAGGTCACCGAGCACCTCGGGACGGCGGGTCTGCCGCACCTTCGACTTGAGCAACTCCACCGCGCGGTCACCCGCGTCGATGGAGACACCGGCGTCGGCGTACGAGACCGAGCGTTTGCGCGCCTGGCGGCCAGCACCGCCCGTCCACGGCTGGCGGTCGCCGCCGGCGCCGGTCGGGCTGCTTCCTGCGCCGCTGCGCTCGGACACGTGCGTCACGGTTCTCCCCTTTGGTTCTCGGTGCCGCCGGCGGTAGCCGGGCCGCGCCGGTTGGTGCTACGGGCGGTTTGCGGTAACGCCACCCGGAGTGGCGACGGACGAGCCGTTGGTGAGCGGGGCCTCCGGCGCCGAGTTGGCGACGCGTCGACCCACCCCTTCGAGCACGTGCTTACCGATCAGGTTGCCGGCTGGCAACTCGATCGGGTACTCCCCATCGAAACACGCCCGACACAACCTGGTCTTCGGCTGCTCGGTCGCGGCGATCAGACCGGGAAGGGAAACGAAGCCCAGCGTGTCGGCGCCGATGGAGCGCCGGATGCCGTCGTTGTCCAACCCGTTGGCCAGCAGCTCCGCCCGGGTGGCGAAGTCGATGCCGTAGAAGCACGGCCAGCTGACCGGCGGGGAGGAGATCCGGACGTGCACCTCCAGCGCCCCCGCCTCACGCAGCATCCGCACGATGGCGCGCTGGGTGTTGCCGCGCACGATCGAGTCGTCCACCACCACCAACCGCTTGCCGCGGACGTTCTCCCGCAGCGGGTTGAGCTTGAGCCGGATGCCGAGCTGACGCAGGGTCTGCGACGGCTGGATGAAGGTACGGCCCACGTACGGGTTCTTCATCAGGCCGGCGCCGTACGTGATGCCGGACGCCTCCGCGTACCCGATGGCGGCCGGGGTGCCCGACTCGGGCACCGGGATCACCAGGTCGGCCTCGACCGGGTGCTCCTTGGCCAACTGCCGGCCGATCTGCACCCGTGCCGAGTGGACGTTGCGCCCGGCGATGGTGGCATCCGGGCGGGCGATGTAGACGTACTCGAAGAGGCAGCCCTTCGGCTCCGGCGCGGCGAACCGGGTGGAGCGCAGCCCGTTCTCGTCGATCGCGATCAACTCGCCCGGCTCGACCTCGCGCACCACGCTGGCGCCGACGATGTCCAGGGCGGCCGTCTCGCTGGCGACGACCCAGCCGCGCTCAAGGCGGCCGAGCACCAGCGGGCGGACGCCGTGCGGATCGCGGGCCGCGTAGAGGGTCGACTCGTCCATGAAGACGAAGCTGAACGCGCCGCGCAGCTGCGGCAGCACCTCCAGCGCCGCCGCCTCGACCGACAGATCCGGTCGGCTGGCGAGCAGCATCGTCACCAGGGAGGTGTCGTTTGTCGAGCCGTCCGCGATGAGGCCGCGCTCGGCGACCTCCTTCTCCAGCTCGGCCGTGTTGACCAGGTTGCCGTTGTGGGCCAGCGCGATGGTCGTGCCGGAGGTCGTCGACCGGATCGTCGGCTGGGCGTTCTCCCAGTTGGACGCGCCGGTGGTGGAGTATCGGGCGTGCCCGATAGCCAGGTGACCACGCAGGCTGGCCAGGGTGGGCTCGTCGAAGACCTGCGCCACGAGGCCGAGGTCCTTGTAGACCACCACGCCCGAGCCATCGCTCACCGCGATGCCCGCCGCCTCCTGGCCGCGGTGCTGTAGGGCGTAGAGGCCGAAGTAGGTCAGATTGGCAACCTCTTCGCCGGGGGCCCAGACGCCGAAGACGCCACAGGCATCCTGGGGGCCAGGTCGTTGGGGATCAAGGTCGTGGCTCAGCCGGCCGTCGCCTCGGGGCACCTACCGCTCCCTCATGCTGGTCTGGACCGGCCGGGCGGGGATCACGGGCGGATCCACTCTCCTCTGCCGGGACCACTGTCATCGCCTGACAGTGTACGCGAATCGGCGTCAATACAGAAAGTCACGATTCCCCTGCTCAGCGTCACGGGGAGTGGACATCGGGACAACTAGAGGGGCAGATAGGCCGAGAGGTCCGCGCGGTTGCCGCTCATCTGGACGCGACCGTCGGTGACCGCCTCCGCCCAGGCGACCCTGCCGGTTGCCAGCTCCAACCAGGTGTTCGGGGCCATCTCGACCACGTTTGGTGGATTTCCCCTGGTGTGTCGAGGCCCCGGTACGCACTGGATCGCCCCGTATGGTGGAACGCGCACCTCCACCGATCGGCCGGGGGCGCGCTCCGCGAGGACGGCCAACAGCGACCGGACCGCCTCTCGGAACACCGGCCGTTCGGGTGTACGCCCCTCGTCGAGCGCCGACAACGCGGCCGCAACGGCAGCGGACTTACTGTGCGGAGAGGACACGACGGGACGATACGACCCCCAGGCCAAACACGCGACGCTGGCCCTGGGTCGCGCTCATGCAGTCGGACAAGGCATAGTTGCCGACGGCGTATTCGTACCGTGATGATCCCCGGCCCGGCGCCCCGCCGGTCAGAGGGAAGTCAGCCCGGAAGGCGGTGGACGTGTCAACACACCGACGTGCCTGGAAGCAGCGGGCCGGTGTGGTCGTAGCGCTGGTTGCCGGCGCTCTGCTCGCCGTCCCCGCCACACCAGCCATGGCCGCAGATGTCAGCGTTTCCCCCGGCTCGATCACCGTAAACGCCGGCAGCGACGCCACAATCACCGTGCGCGTCACCGGGGGTAATGGCGACGAGTCGGCGAAGGTCAGCCTCGCCGGCCTGCCGTCCGGCGTCAGCTGCGCCAGTGGTTGCGGCGATGTCAAACTCTCCGGCGGCGGCCTGGGCAACCCGACAGGGTCGGCGCTGGTCAGGATCGCGGCCAACGACAACGCTGGCGACGCGACCGCGACCATCACGGTGGCCGTCGAGGCCGAGTCGGGCCCGGACACCGCCACCGTCTCGCTGACGGTGAAGGGCAAGGCCGCTCCGCCGCCGCCGCAGAACCAGACCGTGCGTTCAATCTCCGGCAAGGTGGTCTCGCAGGCCGACAGCAAGGCAGTCGCTAACGCGGTCGTCATGCTGCGCGACAGCACCGGCCGGCAACGAGACACCACCAGCAACGGCAACGGCGACTTCCGGTTCACCGGCACCACGGCCGAACCGATCGCACCCGGCCGGATCGCCTTAGGCGCCAGCTTCGACAATGTGGTGGCAACCAAGTCCATTAATGCCGCCGCCGGGCAGGCCGTCACCGGGCAGCGGATCAGCCTCGCGATCAAGGCCGAGTCGACGCCGAGCGCCACGCCGTCCGCCACCCCCGAGGCCACTCCCACCGACGAGGTGACCGAGGAGGGCACCGAGGAGGAGCCCACCGAGGAGGCCAGCCAGGGTGCTCCGGCGAACGCCGCGAACAGCAGCGAGGACGACGGCGGCGGCTTCAGCTCGTACCTGATCATTCTGCTCGGTGGTCTCCTGGTCGCCGCCGGCGTCGGCACGATCGTGCTGCTCTGGATGAAGCGCAGGGAGAACGGCGACGACGACGACGCTCCGGCGGCTGCCGGCGGCGGCGGTGTGGTGCCTCCCTCACGGGGCGGTTTCCGCGGTCCGGACGACCAGACCCGCGTGGTCGGCGGTCGGCCCGGCGGTGGAGCGGATCCGACGATGGTCGGCGGCGCAGCGCTGAGCGAGGCGCCGACGATGATGCACCGCCCGGTGGTCGACGACGTTCCGCCGGACCCGTACGGCGCGCCCGCCCAGCCTTACGGCGGCGCGGGTCAGCAGGGTTGGGGTGGCGCGGGCTACGGCGAGGAGCCAGCGTCCGCTGGGTACGGTGCCGGCGGCTACGGCAACGCCCCCGCCTCCGGTGGCGGCTACGGTTCCCCGGCCGGCCCCGAGGGCGGTTACGGCGCTGGTGCGGCCGGTGACGGCTACGGTGCCGCGCCCGGCGCCGGTTACGGCAATGCTCCGGCCTCCGGTGCCGGCTACGGGAACGCCCCCGCCTCCGGTGGCGGCTACGGCGGTCGTGATTACGACGCCCCGGGCGGCACCGCCGCCTACCCGCCGGCTCCCGCTGGCGGAGCCGGCTACGGCGAGCGGTTCGACGAGCCGACCGGCCGTTACACCGGCGACAGCACCCAGTACCCGGCCCCGGCCGACCCGTACGCCACCGGCGTCTACCAGCCCGAGCAGGGGCAGGGGTACGGCCAGCCCGATGCCGCCCCGTACGGCGGTCGCGCCGCCGAGCCGACCGCAGGATACGGCGCTCCGGAGGCTGGCAGGTACGACCAGGGCGGCTACGGCCAACCGGCCGGCGGCTACGACCAGGGCGGCAACTACGGTCAGGAGCCTCCGCAGCAGCGCGGCGGCTACGACGACCGGGGCTACGACCAGGCCGGCTACGGCCAGCCCGCCGGGCGGAACCGACCGGACACCCCGCCGCCGACCGAGCGCGGCGGTCGCCGCCTCGACTGGTTGGACGACTGACCCCACCACAGCACATGAAAACGGCCACCCGGAGATCCGGGTGGCCGTTTTCGCTGCAAGACCCACTCGCGATCAGTGAAGTCGGGCCATCCCGAAGACCTCAACACCGCGACTTCCGGAAAGCCGAGTTGATCACAGGGAGCGCCCAGCGCGGGGCAGGCGTGGGGCAGGCGCGGGCAGGCGCGGGCAGTCCGCGGTCAGGCGCGGGCAGTCCGCGGTCAGGCGGCGGTCAGGCGGCGGAGAAGACGCCCTGGTGGAGCACCGGCACGACGTCCGACACGCCGATCCGGACGGCGACGTCCACGTCCGCGGCGAAGCCGCTCTCGGTCAACTCCCGTCCGGAGACGCTGCCGCGCACCGCGGCGGGCAGATCCGGGGTGCTCGCCAGCGCGGCGAGCGCCATGGCCGCCTCCACCGAGAGCCCACCGGGCACACCGGAGAGGGCGTCCAGCACCGAGGCGGCGCCGAGTTGGTCCTCCACCGACGGTCGCAGCGACCCGTCCGGCCACCGTTCCCCCGAAGCGATCACGCCGATCGGGGCGTCCAGCGTGCCGTACCCCTGGCGGCGCAGCCAGTGCCCGACGGCGCGCGCGTTGCGCAGGCACGCCGCGACCACCGGCAGGCCGGTGGCGCTGGCGGCGGCGCTGATGGCCGAGCCGTTCGGGGAGGGCAGCACGAGGTCCGCCACCACCGGTGCGCTGCTCAGCGCGGCGGGCGAGAGCGACCATGGATGTTCCGCTGTCGTCTGCCGCCGCCCGACCGCAGCGGTCGCACCGACCCGGACGGCGTACTCGGCCGCCTGCTCACCCCAGGGGAACGGGTGCACCCGCATCCCCCGGGCGACCGCCACCTCCACGGCGGTGGTGAACGAGAGAACGTCCACCACCACCAGCGCCGCGCAGACCCGGCCGAGTTCGGCCGCCCCGGTCAGCCCCCAGTCGAACCGGGCACCCGATCCGGGCTGGCCGTAGACGGCGGCCGTCAACGCCTCAGCGCTCGTCAGGCGACGGCTCGGTGACACCGGAGTCAGGCTCGGACACCTCGCCCGGCTGCTCTGACCCGATCGGCTCGACCGCGCCGGTCTCCGGAGACGGACCCGAGGATGCGATCGGCTCGGAGACAACCTCGGCCGCGTCGACCGGCTCGGCCGGCTCGCCCGGCAACGGGACGGCCTCGACCGCACCCGCCACGCCGGCAGCCGGCGCGGGCACCTCGACGGACGCCGAACCCCCGAAGAGGCGCGGCAACGTCTCGGTGTGCGCGGTACGCAGCTCGTCCAGGCCGATCCGGAACTGGCCGTGCACCTCGAGCGCCCCACCGGACGGGTCGGTGACGCCGATCAGCTCGAACGGCACGCCCCGCTCGGCGCAGAGCGCCGCGAACGCCTTGTCGTGGCCGCGCGGCACCGAGACCAGCGCCCGCGTGGCGGACTCGCTGAACAGGTAGACGAACGGCATCGAGCCCTCGGCGAACTGCTCCGGCACCGCGACCCGGGCACCGACGCCGCGACGCAGGCAGGACTCAACCAGGCTCTGGGCCAGGCCCCCGTCGGAGAGGTCGTGTGCCGAGCTGAGGTGACCGACGCGGGCCGCCTCGGCCAGCAGCTCGGCGAGCGCCTTCTCGCGGAGAAGGTCGACCTGCGGCGGAATACCGCCGAGGTGCTCGTGCGTCACCCAGGCCCACTCCGAGCCGGACAGCTCCACGTTCGTCTCGCCGAGCAGGTAGAGCTGGTCGTGGTCGCCAGCGGCGCGCGGCACGAAGCCCATCGGCACCCGGTCGGCGACGTTGTCCAGCACGCCCAGCACGCCGACAACCGGGGTCGGGTGGATGGCCGCCGCGCCGGTCTGGTTGTAGAAGCTGACGTTGCCGCCGGTCACCGGGATGCCCAGCTCCAGGCAGCCGTCCGCCAGGCCGCGTACGGCTTCGGCGAACTGCCACATCACGCCCGGGTCCTCCGGCGAACCGAAGTTGAGGCAGTTGGTCACGGCGATCGGCTTCGCGCCGGTCACCGCGACGTTCCGGTACGCCTCGGCCAGGGCCAGCTTGGTGCCGTTGTACGGGTCGAGTCGGGTGTACCGGCCGTTGCCGTCGACCGACAGCGCCACACCGAGGCCGGTCCGCTCGTCGATCCGGATCACGCCGCCGTCCTCCGGCTGGGCGAGCACCGTGTTGCCCAGCACGTAGCGGTCGTACTGCTCGGTGACCCAGGTCTTGTCGGCCAGGTTCGGCGACGCGATCATGCGCAGCACGGTCTCCCGCAGCGCGTCCGGGTCGGCCGGGCGGGGCAGCGTCTCGGCCCGGTCGGCCTGGAGCAGGATCAGGTCGGCCGGCTCGCGCATCGGGCGGGCGTAGACCGGGCCGTCGTCCACCAGCGAACCCGGCGGCACGTCGACGACCAGGTGGTCCTGCCAGGTGATCAGCAGGCGACCCGGGCGGCCGTCCGGCTCCGGTGCGGTGACCTCACCGATCGCGGTGGCGAGAACGCCCCACTTCTCGCAGGTCTTGAGCACCGCGTCGAGCTTGTCCGGCTCGACGACCAGCAGCATCCGCTCCTGCGACTCGCTGGCCAGGATCTCGTGCGGGTCCATCGAGGGCTCGCGCAGCGGCACCCGCTCCAGCCAGACCCGCATGCCGGTGCCGGCAGCGGCGGCGGTCTCGGTGAGCGCGCAGGTCAGGCCGGCGCCGCCGAGGTCCTGGATGCCGACGACAAGTTGGCCGTCGTACAGCTCAAGGCACGCCTCGATCAGCAGCTTCTCGGTGAACGGGTCGCCGACCTGCACGGCGGGTCGGCGTGCCTCGCTGCCCTCGTCGAAGGTGGCGCTGGCCAGCACCGACACGCCGCCGATGCCGTCACGGCCGGTCTTGGCGCCCATCAGGACGACAACGTTGCCCGGCCCGGCGGCGGCCTTGTTCTGCAACCGGTTGACCGGCAGCACGCCCAGGCAGAGCGCGTTGAGCAGCGGGTTGCCCTGGTAGGAGGGGTCGAAGACCAGCTCGCCACCGATGTTGGGCAGGCCCAGGCAGTTGCCGTAGCCGCCCACTCCGGCGACCACGCCGGTGAGCACCCGGGCGGTGTCCGGGTGGTCCGCGGCACCGAAGCGCAGCGGGTCCATCACCGCGACCGGGCGGGCGCCCATGGCGAGGATGTCCCGGACGATGCCACCGACGCCGGTCGCCGCGCCCTGGTACGGCTCGACGAAGCTCGGGTGGTTGTGCGACTCGACCTTGAAGGTCACCGCCAGCTCGTCGGAGATCTGCACGACACCGGCGTTCTCACCGATGCCGGCGAGCAGCCGGTCGCTGTGCGGGGCCTTTTCACCGAACTGGCGCAGGTGCACCTTGCTCGACTTGTAGGAGCAGTGCTCACTCCACATGATCGAATACATCGCCAGCTCGGACTGCGTGGGCCGGCGACCGAGGATCTGCCGGATCCGGTCGTACTCGTCGTCGCGCAGACCAAGCTCGGTGTACGGCTGAAGCTCGCCCGGGGTGCCACCGGCGCGCGGCACGGTGTCCACGCCCTCGGCCCAGACGGCGGCGGCCGGCTGGGCGGGAGCGGTCGCCGGTGCGGCCGGCTGCGCGGGGCTCGGCTCGGACGGCTGCGCCGGGGCGGAGTACGCCTCCGGCGTGTCCCGTACCGGATCCGGATGGGTGGTCATGACCTCTCCTCGCTGCGCTCGTGCCCGCCGAAGCCGCTCCTCGCACTCATGCCGGCGCCCCGACCAGGTGCTTGAGGACCGACGTGAAGAAGCCGAGGCCGTCCAGCGAAGGGCCGGTGAGCGCCTCCACCGCGTGCTCGGGGTGCGGCATGATGCCGACCACGTTGCCGGCGGCGTTGGTGATCGCGGCGATGTCGCGCTGGGACCCGTTGGGGTTGCCGCCGACGTAGCGGGCGACCACCCGACCTTCGGCTTCGAGCTGGTCCAGCGTCGCGGTGTCCGCGACGTAGCAGCCCTCGCCGTTCTTGACCGGGATGAGCACCTCCTGGCCGGGCTGGAACGCGTTGGTCCACGCCGTCCCGGCCGACTCGATGCGGAGGACCTGGTCCCGGTTGCGGAAGTGCAGGTGCTGGTTGCGGGTGAGCGCGCCGGGCAGCAGGTGCGCCTCGCAGAGGATCTGGAAGCCGTTGCAGATGCCGAGCACCGGCAGGCCACTCCGAGCGGCGTCCACGATCGTCTCCATCACCGGGGCGAACCGGGCGATGGCGCCGCACCGCAGGTAGTCGCCGTAGGAGAAGCCGCCGGGCAGGACGACCGCGTCGACACCGTGCAGCTCCGGATCGCCGTGCCAGAGCCGGACCGGCTCAGCGCCGGCGATCCGGACGGCCCGGGCCGCGTCCCCGTCGTCGAGCGAGCCGGGGAAGGTGACCACACCGACCCGGGCGGTCACGAGCGGGCGTCCGCGGTCTCGTCGGCCTCGACCACGCGGACGGTGAAGTCCTCGATGACCGGGTTGGCGAGCAGCTTGTCGGCAATCTCCCGGGCGCGGTCCAGGTCCGGTTCACCGGTGAACTCGATCTCGATGCGCCTGCCGATCCGAACCGAGGCGACGTCACCGACGCCGAGCCGGGGCAGCGCGTTTGCGACGGCCTGGCCCTGCGGATCAAGGATCTCGGGCTTGAGCATGACGTCGACGACGACGCGAGGCACTGGGCACTCCTGACTGTGTACGCAGTTGGGTGCCGACCCACAAATGGGCGAGCGCAGCCAGCGTACCTGGCAGATATCGCCGCGGACGCACCGGCCGGGTGCGGTTCAGGCAGTGATCGACATTACTGACGCTCAGGGTGACACGTCAGGCGCTACAGGTGGCCCCAGCAGGACATATACGGCGCGGCGGGTGGCCGAATCGTTACATTGGGCAACCTCGATGGTCTCCTTGATAACGCTCGATGACCTCCTTGATAACGATCGCGTCGCGCCCTACTCTACATCGACGTAGGTCGATCTGCCGGCGCCGGGAACCCCCGCCGTCCGGTGCCGCCCGCGCCCGGCGACCCCGGGCCCGCCCCGTCCAAGGAGTCCACCCGATGCGCATCCGCCCCCTGCTCGCCGTACTCAGCACCGCGCTGGTCGGCGCCCTCGGCGTCACGTCCGCCGCGTCCGCCGCCCCCGCCGGCCCGCAACCCATCATCGGCGGCGGCACCGTCTCGTCCGCCCCCTGGGCCGCCGCGGTGCTCAGCAACGGCTCGTTCACCTGCTCCGGCAGCGTCATCGCCGCGCAGTGGGTGCTCACCGCCCGGCACTGCATCAGCGGCACCATGTCGGTGCGCGTCGGAAGCGTGAACCGCACCTCCGGCGGGGTCACCCGCACGGTCAGCGCCACCTACACCCGCAACGACCTCGCGCTCATGCGGCTCTCCAGCACCGTCAGCACCTCCGCGGTCAGCCTGGCCAGCAGCAACCCGCCGATCAACTCGACGAACTCGATCTACGGCTGGGGCATGACCTGCTACAGCGGCTGCTCGGCGTCCACCCAGCTCAAGACCGCTACCGTCCGGGTGACCAGCAACGGCGCCACCGACGCGTACGGCGGCCAGGCGATCCGCAGCACCCGGATCAACGGCAACGCCTGGCGCGGT
Organism: Micromonospora sp. DT15; assembly: GCF_049841475.1. Classification (NCBI taxonomy): domain Bacteria; kingdom Bacillati; phylum Actinomycetota; class Actinomycetes; order Micromonosporales; family Micromonosporaceae; genus Micromonospora; species Micromonospora sp. DT15. The sequence continues at coordinate 111,089 of NZ_JBNCKJ010000008.1, read as the reverse complement.
GACTCCGGCGGCCCGCAGTTCTACAACGGTCAGCAGGTCGGCGTCGCCTCCACCGCCGACGGGTCGAGCATCCAGAACTACGGCAGCGTTGCGTACAACCGGGCGTGGATCACCTCGGTGGCCGGTGTCTGACGGTTAGCGCCCCGCTCGGCGCGGATGGTCGGCCACGTGCCGGCCGTCCGCGCCGCGTCGTTTTGCAGCATCCGATCAGGTGAACAATGCACCCGATCGGGTCGGGCCACTCCTGACAGCATCGGAACCGTGCTGGTCGTGACGACAGAGCAACTGCCCGGCTACGAGATCCGCCAGATTCTCGGTGAGGTGGTGTCATCGATGGCCAGGACGCGCAACCCGTACCGCGAGGGTGTGAAGAACCTGCGCGGTGGCGCGTACGACCCGATGGCCCCGGACAACCTGACCCGGTGGCGCACCGACTCGGTGACCCGCCTCGGCGAGGAGGCCCTCCGAATCGGCGCGAACGCGGTGATCGGCATGCGGTTCGACAGCCGGGACTGCGGCGAGATGTGGATGGAGATCTGCGCGTACGGGACGGCAGTGGTCGCCGTACCCAAGATGCCCGAGGTCATGCCGGCCGACCAGCCGGCGGTCGCAGCGGAGACCGCCACCGACCCGGCCTTCGCCGAATCTCTCGGCGGCATCGCCGAACCCGCCAGCGCCCCCAACCTCCGCACCGCAGCAGAAACCCCAACCGGCGAGTAACCCAACCCACCCACCGACCAACCGGGCCCGGACCCTCGGCCTCGTTGATCATGAAGTTATTGCCACCCCAATCGGCGTGTCGTGGCAATAACTTCATGATCAACAGCCCCGGGAGGGCCAGGGGTGGGGTGGGGTTAGAGGATGGGGGGTGGGCTGTAGGTGGCGGCGTTCGGGTGGGCGGTCACCACAGCGGTGATGCGGCTCGTCACCGCTGCCACCTGGGCCTGGGCGGCGCCCACGAAGGCGTTGCGGTCGGCGACCAGGGTGTCGATGTCGGCTCGGGAGAGGCCGAGTCGGCCGTCGGCGGCCAACCTGTCGAACAGGTCGTTTTCCGGGGAGCCCTGCTCGCGCATGGCCAGCGCCACCGCTACCGAGTGCTCCTTGATCACCTCGTGGGCGACCTCCCGGCCGACGCCTCGCCGGACCGCCGCGACCAGGATCTTCGTGGTGGCCAGGAACGGCAGGAACCGCTCCAGCTCCCGGTTGATCACTGCCGGGTACGAGCCGAACTCGTCGAGCACTGTGAGGAACGTCTGAAACAGCCCGTCGGCGGCGAAGAACGCGTCCGGCAGCGCCACCCGGCGGACCACCGAGCAGGACACGTCCCCCTCGTTCCACTGGTCACCGGCCAGCTCGCCGACCATCGACAGGTAACCCCGGATGATCACGGCGAAGCCGTTCACCCGCTCCGAGGAACGGGTGTTCATCTTGTGCGGCATCGCGCTGGAACCGACCTGACCCGGCTTGAAGCCCTCGGTCGCCAGCTCCTGGCCGACCATCAACCGGATCGTGGTGGCCAACGACGACGGCGCGGCTGCCGTCTGGGCCAGCGCGGCCAGCACGTCGAAGTCGAGCGAGCGTGGATAGACCTGCCCGACGCTGTCCAGTACCCGGGAGAAGCCCAGGTGCTCGGCGACCCGCCGCTCCAACTCGGCCACCTTGTCGGCGTCACCGTCGAAGAGGTCGAGCTGGTCGGCGGCCGTGCCGACCGGTCCCTTGATCCCCCGCAGCGGGTAGCGGGCGATCAACTCCTCCAGCCGCTCGTACGCGATCAGCAGTTCCTCGGCCGCCGACGCGAAGCGCTTGCCCAACGTGGTGGCCTGCGCCGCCACGTTGTGCGACCGGCCTGTCATGACCAGCTCGGAGTGCTCGTGGGCCAGCCAGGCCAACCGGGCCAGGGTGGCCACCACCCGGTCACGGATCAGCTCCAGCGAGGCGCGCACCTGGAGCTGCTCGACGTTCTCGGTGAGGTCCCGGGAGGTCATCCCCTTGTGCACGTGCTCGTGCCCGGCGAGCGCGCTGAACTCCTCGATCCGGGCCTTCACGTCGTGCCGGGTGACCCGCTCCCGCTCGGCGATCGAGGCGAGGTCGACCTGGTCGAGCACCCGCTCGTACGCCTCGACAACGCCGTCCGGCACCGGCACTCCCAGGTCGCGCTGAGCGCGGAGAACGGCGAGCCAGAGCCGCCGCTCCATCCGGACCTTCTCCTCCGGGGACCAGAGGGCGACCAGTTCGGGCGAGGCGTACCGGTTGGCCAGCACGTTGGGGATCGTCGTCACGTGCCTCATTCTCTCCTACCCGGCGGCCCGTGCGGCCGGCAGGCCGGGGCGGGTGTCGGTGGGGCCGAGTGGCCGTTTTGTCGCCCGGGGCGGCACAGCTACCAGCCGGTATCGGATCATGGTCTCCATCTGATCTCCGGCGAAGCCGAATCTCTTTTCACGACAGAGGGCATGCATGCGTAGAAGAACCCTCGCCGGCCTCACCGCGATCGCGGTGACCAGCGGCACCCTCCTGGCCACCGGCGCACCCGCCCAGGCAGACGACCCTGTGATGCTTCTGCACGTCAGGCAGGCCGACCCGAACTGCTCCGACCAGGGGCCCGGCTCCGACGACACGCCGTTCTGCACGATCGGTGCCGCAGCCGCCGTGGTGACCGCCCCCGGGGAGGTCTGGGTCGACGGCGGCACCTACGCCGAGCGCGTCACCATCACCAGCTCTGGCACACCAGAGGCGGGAATCGCCTTCATTGCCCGGAACCCCCGCACACCGGTGACGCTCGTCGGGCCGAACGCCGGCCTGGCCATCGACGGCCAGCACGACATCTACATCCAGGATTTCAATGTCAGCGGGTCAGCCGATGTGCCGGCAATCGATCTGCGCAACGCCTCGAACATCATGATCGCGGGCGGCAACTTCACGATGGCGAACGTCGCGACCGCGCCCGCCATCCGACTCGCCAACGTGAGGGGGGCGGCGCTGGAACAACTCACCGCCAGCGGGACGGCGCTTGCCGGCGGCCTGACCATGGATGCGTCCACCAGCGAGGTGCTCGTCGAGGACTCACTGGTGTCGACCGACCCGAAACACGTCGCCGCCGATGACGGCGTGGGCATTCGAGTCGAGGGGCCACAAAACACGATCATCGACGGCGACGTTGCCGGCTTCTCCGGAGCTGCCATCTCGGTGGGCCCGGCCGCCGCCGGGACGGTGATCGCCAACAACCGGATCAAGGGCGGGATCGGGTACGGCATCCACAACCGCGGAGCCGTGGGCACTGCCATCGCCAACAACGAGATCCAGGACCGCTGCCTGGGCGGCATCCAGGTTGACGGTGCATCGTCGCAGGTCTCGGTGCAGAACAACGTGCTCCGCAACAACGCCGCCTTCAACCAGGGCTACTGCGACCCGCAGGCTCCCGAAGGCGCTGAGATCGCGGTCCGCGACGCCGCGCTGAGCGGCACAGTGATCGATTACAACAACACCTGGCACCAGTCCACGTCCGCGACCGGCTACTCGTGGAACGGAACCAGGATGGGTCTCACCCAGTTCCGCACCGTCTCCGGGCAGGCCGCACACGACCGGTACACCTCGGATGTCCGGGAGAATGTCGACTCGGCGAACTCGACGGCACCCGGCTACCAGGAGCTCGACACCGAGGGCAAGCCACGCCGGGACGACCCGGCCGTGCCGAACACCGGCGCCGGCCCGATCGCGTACGCCGACCGTGGCGCTGCCGAATCCATCAAACACCCGGTGTCCTCCTTCGACGCCACAGTGGACCTCGCCACGAGCACGGTTAGGGTGGATGCCTCGGCCTCGACGCCGGGCTTCGTCCCGATCCGTGATTACGAGTTCAGTTGGGGCGACGGAACCTCCGCCACCCGCCAGTCCAGTCCGATCGCCACGCACAAGTACGCCACGCCGGGCACCTACAACGTCACCGTCACCCCCTATGGGACCGACGGCCTGACCGGCAGCAGCACCGAGCAGGTCAGCGTGCTGCGGCGGACCGCTTCCGTGGGCCTGCTCGCGATGTCGAACCGTCGCTACGTGGGAACATCCTCGTCGGTTCTCCTGCCGAACCAGGCCGGGTTGACCGCCGCCGCGCAGTACGACCTGGGGGACGCCGGCAACGGCCAGGTGGCCCTCGTCGCGCGGTCCAACGGCCGCTACGTGACGCAGTCGGCCAACGAGTCTCTGAACGCCGCGGGCCAGGTGGTCGGCGCGCCGGAGAAGTTCACTGTCGTCCGCAACAGTGACGGCACCGTCAGCCTCAAGGCGAGCAACAACCTGTACGTCACCGCCGACGCCAGCGGCACCGTCTCGATGAGCGCCAGCCGGTCCACCATCAGCGTCTCGGAGAAGTTCGCCCAGGTGCCGGTCGCGGACGCGAACAGGTCGCTGAAGGCCAGCGTGAACGGCCGCTACGTGATAGCCGACGGTGCTGGTGTGAAGCCGCTGATCGCGAGCGCAGCGACCGTCGGCAGCTGGGAGCGGTTCGACATCGCCGACCTAGGTAGCGGTCAGATCGCCCTCTTCGCCCGCGCCAACAGCCGCTTCGTGTCCGCCGACGGAGCGGGCACCAAGCCGCTGATCGCCAACGGCCCGGCCGTCAGCACCTGGGAGAAGTTCGCAATGGTCCGCAACAGCGACGGCACGGTCAGCTTCAAGGCCGGCATCAACAGCAAGTACGTCAGCGCCGACGGCGCGGGCAGCAAGCCACTGATCGCCAACGGCCCGGCCATCAGCACCTGGGAGAAGTTCACCCTCGGCTGAGCCGAATCACCACCTCGACGCCCGCCAGGCCGCACGGTCTGGCGGGCGTCGTCGCGTACGAGTCAGCGCGGCTCGTCAGAGGGTGACGGAGGCGATCGGGCGGCCTTGCCAGCAACGGGCCGCCCGATGAAGAGATCACGAACTTCTTGTTGCATCTCACTGACGGGTGGCCGTTTTGTCACCCAGGTCAGCACCTCACTTGTCGATCATGCAAAATCGCCCTATCTGACTTCCGTCGTCGCCGGATCCTCCTTCTTTTCGAGGCCAGCATGCGCAAATCCCTCTTCGCCGGTCTCGCGACCGCCTTACTGACCAGCGGCACCCTGGTGGGCACCGCGCTGCCCGCCCAGGCGGCCGCTCCGACGACGCTCTACGTCCGGCAGAATCCCCCCGCCAACTGCTCGGACCAGTTCCCGGGCACCTTGGCGCAGCCGTTCTGCACCATCGGAGCCGCAGCAGCGATCGTCACCGGCGGGCAGACCGTCGACATCGGCGGCGGCAACTACCCGGAGCGCGTCACCATCGGCACGTCCGGCACGCCGGAGCAGCCGGTAACTTTCGTCACCACCTCCAGTTCCGCGGCCACCCTGGTCGGCGCGACGGCCGGCTTCGTGATCGACGGCCAGCACGATGTGGTGCTCCAGAACCTCCGCGTCGTCGGGTCGGGCGACGTGCCGGCCCTGGATGCGCGCAACTCCTCGGGCCTCACCATCCGGGGCGGCACCTATGGCCTGAACATGCCCGCGACCTCACCGGTGATCCGGTTCGCCGGCGTGACCAGCTCGAGCCTGTCGAAGATCACGGTCAGCGGGTTGACCGCCAGCGCCGGCATCACCATGGACTCCGCCAGCAGTGACGTGGCCATCCAGGACACGAGCGTGCAGGGCTATGCCAACTACAGCCTTGCCGACAACACGGTCGGCGTCCGGATCGACGGGCAGCGCAACTCGTACATCGGTGGCAGCGTCGACGGCTTCAGCAACGCGGCGATCGCGCTCGGACCCACCGCGGCCGGCACCGTGGTGGCCAACAACGTGATTTCCGGGGGCGCCGGCCACGGCGTGCACAACAACGGGGCCACCGGCACGGCCATCGCCAACAACACCATCAATAACCGCTGCCGCGACGGCATCCGCGTCGACGGAGCCTCGTCCGGCGTCTCCGTACAGAACAACGTGCTCGCTCTGAACGGTTACTTCGATCTGGCTTACTGCAACAGCAGTGTGCTGGACGGGGTCGAGATCGGCGTCTACGGCGGTGCCGTCGGAAAGACGGTGGTCGACTACAACAACGCGCACCACTACAACAACAACTCACCGGAGATCTACGCCTGGAACACCCGGATGTCGCTTGCCGCGTTCCGGGCCGCCTCCGGCCAGGCCGCACACGACCGCGAGACGGGGCAGGCCCGGGACAACATCGACTCGGCGAACTCGGCCGCCCCCGGTTACCCGACCCTCGCCCGCGGCGGCGCGCCGCGCGTCGACGATCCGGGCGTGCCGAACACCGGCGCCGGCCCGATAACGTACGCCGACCGTGGCACCACCGAAGCCGTCCGGAGCCCGGAGGTGCGGTTCGACGTCGCCATGAACATCCAGGCGCGCTCGGTGACTATGGACGCGTCCGCCTCCCTCCCCGGCTTCAGTCCGATCGCGTCCTACCAGTTCTCGTTCGGCGACGGCAGCACCGTCACCCAGACGAACCCGATCGCCTCGCACACCTACGCGAACCCGGGCTCTTACCGGATCGCCGTCACGGTCACTGGCACCGACGGTCGGTCGGGGACTTACGGCAGGCAGATCAGCATGCTGCGGCCGACCGGGACCGTCGGTCTGCGCGCCCTGTCCAACCGCCGCTACGTGAGTTACGAGAAGGGCTACGGGCTTCGACCGAACCAGGCCGAACCGAGCACGATCGCGCAGTTCGACCTGGCGGACGCCGGCAATGGCAGGGTCGCCCTCTTCTCCCGGGCGGTCGGTCGCTACGTCGCCGTCGCTGAGTCCGACCTCGCCACATTGACCGCGGACAGCGTGTTCGTGGACGTACACGAGTCGTTCAAGCTGGTGCGCAACGGCGACGGCACCGTCAGCCTCCAGACCCCCATCACCAGCCAGTACGTGACCGCGGACGTCAACAGCGCCGTTCCGCTGAGCGCCAGCAGGCCCTCCATCGGCACCTGGGAGAAGTTCCTCCTGGTCGTCGTACCGGACGCGAACCGGTCCCTGAAGGCGCAGGCCAACGGTCGCTTCGTCAGCGCCGACGGCGCGGGGGCCAAGCCGTTGATCGCGAGCGCGGCGACCGCCAGCACCTGGGAGCGGTTTGACGTGGTGGATCTCGGCAACGGGCAGGTCGGCCTCCTCGCCCGTGTCAACAACCACTTCGTGTCCGCCGACGGCGCTGGCGCCAAGCCGCTGATCGCGAACGCACCGACTGCCAGCACCTGGGAGCGGTTCACGATGGTCCGCAGCAGTGACGGCACCGTCAGCTTCAAGGCCGTTGTCAACAACAAGTACGTCAGCGCGGACGGCGCGGGCAGTAAGCCACTGATCGCCAGCGGCCCGGTCGTCAGCTCCTGGGAGAGGTTCACCCTCGGCTGAGCCGTACCGCACTGTCGACGCCCGCCAGACCCGAGGGTCCGGCGGGCGTCGCCGTGCACACACCGGCCGAGTGGCCGTTTTGTCACTGCGGTCAGCGCCTCAACCGACCGGTAATGCATGATCAGCTTTATCTGACTCCCGGCGATCGCCGGATCCTCCTCATCCCTGAGGCATAGCATGGGTAAATCCCTCCTTTCCGGTCTCGCGACCGTCGTGCTGACCGGTGGCGCCCTGGTGGGCACCACAGTGCCGGTCCAGGCGGACGCTCCGACGACGCTCTACGTTCGACAGAATCCCGTCGGCGGCTGCTCCGATCAGTTCCCGGGCACCTTGGCACAGCCGTTCTGCACCATCGGCGCGGCGGCCGCGGTGGTCACGGCCGGCCAGTCGGTGGACGTCGGCGGCGGCAACTACCGGGAGCGCGTCACGATCCCCACGTCCGGCACGCCTGAGCAGCCGGTCACCTTCTTCGCCAGTGACGTGGCAACTCTGATCGGCGCGACCGCCGGCTTCGTGATCGACGGCCAGCACGATGTCGTACTCAAGAATCTGCGCACCAAAGGGTCGACAAGCGTGCTGCCCGGCCTCGACCTGCGCAACTCCTCGCGGATCACCATCCAGGGCGGCAGCTTCACGATGGACACCTCCTCGACCGCGCCCGCGGTCCGGTTGGCCGGTGTCACCGGGTCGACGCTGAAGCAGATCACCGCCAGCGGGCCGACCCTGAGCGCCGGAATCATCATCGACGCCGCGAGCAGCGACGTGCTGGTCAAATCCGTAAACGTATTAAGCAGCGCCGGGTACCGGACACTCTCCGACGGCGTCGGCGTTCGGGTCGATGGGCCGAGAGTCAGCATCCTCGACAGCAAGGTCAGCGGTTTCACCGGCGCCGCAGTCGCCATCGGAGTGGGCGCGGTCGACACTGTGGTGGCCAACAACCAGATCGACGGTGGCCCCGGCCACGGGGTGCACAACAACGGTGGCACCGGCACGGCGATCACCAACAACACCATCAGGGACCGTTGCCAGGACGGCATCCGGGTCGACGGAGCTTCGTCCGGCGTTTCCGTGCAGAACAACGTGCTGATCACGAACGGCTTCTTCGACCAGAGCTACTGTGACGCGGCGTTCCTCGACGGTGTCGAGATCGGCGTCTACGGCGGGGCCATCGGGAAGACAATGGTCGACTACAACAACGCCCACCACTACTACGGCGACTCACCGCAGATTTACGCCTGGAACACCCGGATGAGCCTCGCCGGGTTCCGGGCCGCGTCCGGGCAGGCCGCACACGACCGGGAGACGGGACAACCACGAGACGACATCGACTCGGCGAACTCCGCGGCCCCCGGGTTCCCAGCACTTGACCGCACCGGCACTCCGCGCATGAACGACCCGGCAGTGGCGAACACCGGTGCCGGCCCGATCACCTACGCCGACCGTGGCGCGGTGGAGACCATCAGGCCGCCAGCAGCGTCGTTCGGCGTCAGCATGGATCTCGGAGCGGTCTCGGTGAAGCTGGACGCCTCCGCGTCGAAGCCGGGCTTCCATCCGATCAAGTCCTACCGGTTCGAGTTCGGTGACGGGTCCGGGGTCACCCAGAGCACGGCGGTGGCCTCGCACACGTACGCCAACCCGGGCACCTACAGCCTCAGCGTCGAGGTGACCGGGACCGACGGGCTGACGGACACCAGCACCCAGCGGGTCAGCGTCCTGCGACGGACCGCGACGGTGGGTCTCCTCGCCCTCGCCAACCGCCGCTACGTCGACGTGTACGGTACGCCGACCGGTCTCGTGCCGAGCAGGCCCGAGTTCGGCCTCGCCACGCAGTTCGACCTCACCGATGCAGGCGGTGGCCAGGTCGCACTCTTTTCTTACGTCACCGGGCGGTACGTCAGCCGGACCTACAGCGGCGGGCCGGACTGGCTGCACGCCATGAGCCAGGTTGTGGACGCTCCGGAGCGGTTCAGCCTGAACCGGAACAGCGACGGCAGCGTCAGCCTCAAGGCCGACAACGGCCTGTACGTCACCGCCGATCCCAGCGGTGCCGTGCCGCTGACCGCCAGCCGGCCGACGATCGGTGCCTGGGAGAAGTTCCACCAGGTCACGGCCACCGACGCCAATCGGACGTTGAAGGCGCGCGTCAACGGCCGCTACGTCAGCGCTGACGGCGCGGGCAGCAAGCCACTGATCGCCAATGGCCCGGCGGTCAGCCTCTGGGAGCGGTTCGACGTGGTGGATCTCGGCAACGGGCAGGTCACCCTCTTCGCCCACATCAACAGCCGCTTCGTCTCCGCGGACGGCGCCGGGACCAAGCCGCTGATCGCCTCCCGCCCGACCGTCGACCTGTGGGAGCGGTTCACGATGGTCCGCAGCAGTGACGGCACCGTCAGCTTCAAGGCCGTTGTCAACAACAAGTACGTCAGCGCGGACGGCGCGGGCAGCAAGCCACTGATCGCCAGCGGCCCGGTCGTCAGCTCCTGGGAGAGGTTCACCCTCGGCTGAGCCGTACCGCACTGTCGACGCCCGCCAGACCCGAGGGTCCGGCGGGCGTCGCCGTGCACGCTCCGTTCAGCGCTCCAGGATGGCGGTCACGCCCTGACCACCGGCGGCGCAGATGGAGATCAACCCACGCCCGCTGCCCCGCTCGGCCAGGAGCTTCGCCAGGGTCGCCACGATGCGCCCGCCGGTGGCGGCGAACGGATGCCCGGCGGCCAGCGACGAACCGTTGACGTTGAGCCGGTCGGTGTCGACAGCGCCGAGCGGCGCGTCCAGGCCGAGCCGGTCCTTGGCGAACTCCGGCGACTCCCAGGCGGCGAGGGTGGCCAGCACCTGCGACGCGAACGCCTCGTGGATCTCGTAGTAGTCGAAGTCCTGCAACGTCAGCCCGGCACGGGCCAGCATCCGGGGCACCGCGTACGCGGGTGCCATCAGCAACCCCTCGTCGCCGTGCACGAAGTCCACCGCCGCCGTCTCCGACCAGCTGAACCACGCGAGCACGGGCAGGTGGTGCGCCGCTGCCCACTCCTCGCTGGCCAGCAGCACGGTGGACGCGCCGTCGGTGAGGGGTGACGAGTTGCCGGCCGTCATGGTGGCGTGCTCGGCGTCCGGGCCACGGGTGCCGAAGACCGGCTTCAGCGAGGCGAGCTTCTCCAGGCTGCTGTCCGGGCGAAGGTTCGCATCCCGGGTGAGCCCCAGGTACGGCGTCATCAGGTCGTCGAAGAAACCCCTTTCGTACGCGGCCGCGAGGCGCTGGTGTGAGCGCAGCGCCAACTCGTCCTGGGAGCGCCGGTCGATCTGCCAGCGCACTGCGGTCCGGGCGGCGTGGTCGCCCATGGACAGCCCGGTACGCGGCTCGGCGTTGCGTGGGATCTCCGGCTTGAACGGCTGGGACGGGCGCAGCTTTGCCGCGATCTTGAGCCGTTCGCCCAGCGTACGGGCCGAGTTGAGCTTGAGCAGCGTGCGGCGCATCTCCTCGTTGACGGCGAGTGGGGCGTCGGAGGTGGTGTCGACACCGCCGGCGATGCCCACGTCGAGCTGACCGAGGGCGATCTTGTTGGCGACCAGGATGGTCGCCTCCAGGCCGGTGCCGCAGGCCTGCTGGATGTCGTACGCCGGGGTGTGGGGGTCGAGTCGGGAGCCGAGGACCACCTCGCGGGTGAGGTTGAAGTCGCGGGAGTGCTTGAGCACAGCCCCGGTGACCACCTCACCGATGCGCTGCCCGGCCAGCCCGTAGCGGGCGATCAGGCCGTCGAGCGCCGCGCCGAGCAGGTCCGCGTTCGACGCGTCCGCGTAGCGGGAATTGGAGCGGGCGAAGGGGATGCGGTTGCCCCCGATGACCGCGACCCGCCGGATGCTCTGCACGATCCGCCTCCTCGACATGTGTTGCTCGAACCCTACTCGCCAGTAGGCTACGCCCATGACCGACAGGTACGCGAGCTTCGTCCAATCGGCCGCCGGCCGCGCGCTGGTCAAGCGCCTCGGGCTGCCCGACCCGCCCCGACTGCGCCGGCACCACCCCGGCGACCCGCTGCTGGCCGGCCCGGCCCTGCTCGGCGCGGCCACCGGCGGCCGGCTCGCCGAGCCGGTTGCCAAGATGCTCACCAGCGCCGGGGTCGAGCTGGCCGACCCGGCCGCCGGCACCTCGCAGCGGTACGGAGCTCTGCTCTTCGACGCCACCGGGATCACCGACTCGACCGAGCTGCGTCAGCTCTACGACTTCTTCCACCCGCAGGCTCGGGCCGTGCTGCCCAGCGGCCGGGTGATCGTGCTGGGCACCCCGCCGCAGGAGTGCCCGACACCCCGCGAGGCGACCGCCCAGCGCGCCCTCGAAGGGCTGGTCCGCAGCATCGGCAAGGAGTTCGGCCGGGGCACCACCGCGCAACTCGTCCACGTCGCCCGCGACAGCGACGCCGCCGGCACGCGCACGAGCCTCGAATCGACTCTCCGGTTCCTGCTGTCCGGCCGGTCCGCGTACGTGTCGGGGCAGGTCATCCGGATCGGTGGCGGCGCGGCGAGCGTCCCGGCCGACTGGGACCGCCCGCTGGACGGGCAGGTCGTGCTGGTCACCGGCGCCGCACGGGGCATCGGTGCCGCGCTGGCGAAGGTGCTCGCCCGCGACGGCGCGAAGGTGGTGGCCCTGGACATCCCGGCCGCCGGTGACGCGCTCGCCGCCGTGGCGAACGACATCGGTGGCACCGCCGTCCAACTCGACCTGACCGCGCCGGACGCGCCGACCCGACTCGCGGAGCACCTGGCCGGCCGGCACGGCCGGGTCGACGTGGTGGTGCACAACGCCGGCATCACCCGGGACAAGACGCTGGGCCGGATGGACGCCGACCGGTGGGACCAGGTGATCGACGTCAACCTCTCCAGCCAGGAACGGATCAACGACGTACTGCTGGAGCGGGAGCTGATCCCTGCCGGCGGGCGGATCATCTCGGTCTCGTCGATCGCCGGGATCGCCGGCAACCGGGGGCAGACCAACTACGCCACCAGCAAGGCCGGCGTGATCGGGCTGGTCGACTCACTCGCGCCGGCCCTGCGGGAGCGCGGGATCAGCGTCAACGCGGTGGCCCCGGGCTTCATCGAGACCCGGCTGACCGCGCGCATCCCGCTGGTGGTCCGCGAGGCGGGACGGCGGATGAACAGCCTGGCCCAGGGCGGGTTGCCGGTGGACGTGGCCGAGACGATCGCCTGGCTGGCCTGGCCGGCCAGCGGCGCGGTCAGCGGAAACGTGGTCCGGGTCTGCGGCCAGAGCCTGCTGGGGGCGTGATGGGAGCGGGGCCGGAATCGGGCGGCCGCAGCCTGGTCGAGCTGCCCCGGATGCCGGCGGTCGGGGCGCTGCACCGACGGGCGTTGCTCGGCGCGCTACCGGGCCTCGGGGGTGGACGGCGCGGGCCCGACCTGCCGGCTGTCGAGTTGACAGTGGGCGGGGTGAGCGTCGACCGGGCACAGCTGGCCGACTACGACCGGGTCTGCGGGTTCCGGCTCACCGATCGGCTGCCCGCGACGTTTCCCCACGTCATGGGCTTTCCGCTGGCCCTACGCCTGATGACAGCGCCGGACTTCCCCCTCCCGCTGATCGGCCTGGTGCACGTCGGCAACCGGATCACCACGCACCGCCCGATCACCGCCGACGAGACCCTCGACTTCACCACGTACGCGCAGAACCTGCGCCCCCACGACCGGGGGCGGCAGGTGGACGTGGTGCTGGTCGGTTCCGTCGACGGGGCCGAGGTGTGGCGCGGCGTCTCGACGTACCTCGGTCGGGAGCGCGTGCCGGGCGGGCGCGAGCCCGGCGAGCGACCCGCCGCGCCGACGGCCACCGCCCGCTGGCGGGTGGAACCGCGCGTCGGCACGGAGTACGCGCGGGTCTCCGGCGACCACAACCCGATCCACACCTCCCGACTCGGTGCGCGGCTGTTCGGCTTCCGCCGGCCGATCGTGCACGGCATGTGGAGCAAGGCGCGCTGCCTGGCCGCGCTGGAGGCCCGGCTGCCGGACGCGTACACCGTCGAGGTCGCCTTCAAGCTGCCCGTGCCGCTGCCGAGCACTGTGAGCTTCGCGCTCCTGCCGGATGGCAGGTTCGCGCTGCACGACTCGCGGGGCCGACCCCACCTGACGGGCTTCGTGCGCTGAGCGCACCGCACCGCACCGTGCGCTGAGCGCACCGCACCGCACCGTGCGCTGAGCGCGCCGCACCGCGTCATGCGCTGAGTTGCCTCTGCGCTTGGCAGGCGCGCACTTCTGCGCTAAGTTGTTCTCAGAGCGAGATGTTCTCAAAGTGAGAGAGACGTGATGAACGAGCAGGACTTCCTGGCCGCGTACGACCCCCGGGCCTATCCGTCGGTCGCCGTGACCGTCGACGTGGTGGCGCTGACCATCCGCGACGGCGCACTGCACCTGCTGCTGATCCGGCGCGGCGAGGCACCCTTCGCCGGGCACTGGGCGCTGCCCGGGGGCTTCGTCCGCCCCGACGAGGACCTGACCACTGGCGCCGGACGGGAACTGGCCGAGGAGACCGGGCTCGGCGGCGAGGAGCTGCTCCGCGTACACCTGGAGCAGTTGGGCAGCTACGGCGCTCCCGACCGCGACCCGCGCATGCGGGTCGTCTCGATCGCCCACCTCGCGTTCGCCCCCGACCTGCCGGACCCGGCCGCCGGCAGCGACGCCGACGAGGCGATCTGGCTGCCGCTGACCGCGTTGACCAGCCGGCAGCTCGCCTTCGACCACGGCCGGATCATCGACGACGCGTTGGAACGGGCCCGCTCCAAGTTGGAGTACACCCCGCTCGCCACCCGCTTCCTCGCCGCCGAGTTCACGATCAGCGAACTGCGCGCCGTCTACGAGACGGTCTGGGGGCACCCGCTGCACGCCGGCAACTTCCACCGCAAGGTGCTCTCCGTGCCGGGCTTCGTGGAGAGCACCGGCGCCAGCACCGAGCGCGGTGGTGCCCGGGGCGGCCCGCGCGCCCGCCTCTACCGGGCCGGCGACGCCCGCCTGCTGCACCCGGCGCTGCTGCGCCCCGCCCGCGAGGAGACGGTGCGGTGAGGGCCACCGAGGCAATCCACCTGGTCGCGGCCGCCCGCACCGACGCGGACCTGTTCGGCGCCGACCAGCCGGCCCGCCGCTACCGCGAGCTGGTCGCGGCCCTGCACCCCGACCGCCTGCCGACAGACCCCGGGGTACGCGCCGAAGCCACCGACGCGTTCATCCACGTCACCACCCGGTGGCGGGCCCGGCAGACCACAGTCCTCGGCGACTACCGGCTCGGCGCGCCGGCCCACTCGGGTGACCTCGCCGACCTCTACGACGTCGGCGACGACCGGCTGCTGAAGCTCCCCCGACGGCCCACCGACAACGACCTGATGGCCCGCGAGGCGCACGCCCTGCGCACCATCGCCGAGCGCGGCGACCCGCGCTACCTGCCGTACGTGCCCCGGCTGGTCGACGAGTTCCGGCACCGCGACGCCAGCACCGGCGCGGAACGGCGGATCAACGTGCTCGCCACCGCACCCGGCCTGCACGACCTGGACGAGGTGCGGCGCGCGTACCCCGACGGGCTGGACGCCCGGGATGTGGCCTGGATGTGGCGGCGACTGCTGGTCGTGCTCGGCCTGGCCCACCGGGCGGGCGTGGTACACGGCGCGGTACTGCCCCGACACGTGCTGATCGAGCCGGACGCCCACGGCGTGGTGCTGATCGACTGGTGCTTCTCCGCGGCTGTCGGCAGCACCATCCCGGCGGTGGTCCCCGGCCACGGCTGGGACCCGGAGGAGGTCCTCAACAAGCAGCCGTGCGGGCCGGGCACCGACATCGCGATGGCCAGCCACTGCATGAGCTGGCTGATGGGCCCGCGCGCGCCCCGCGAGCTGCACACCTTCGCGCAGGGCTGCCGGCAACGGTCGCTGGGCGCCCGGCCCGACGACGCCTGGCGCCTGCTGCGCGAACTCGACCAGGTGCTGGACCGGCTCTACGGGCCACGCACCTTCCGGCCCTTCACCCTCACCCCCTAAGGAGCTGTCATGGGCAGTGGAATCTGGTCCACCGACGTGTACGACGCAGCCGACCGCTACCGCCGGTCCACCGGCAGGAGCGCCTTCTCCTACAGCGACAGCGGGGCGCGCACCGTGCACCCCGCGCTCGACCCCAGGGACGCGACCCGCGAGAGCCGCGACTCCGCCGAGCACCCCCGGTCGACCCCCGTCGCGGTGCTCTTCGACGTGACCGGCTCGATGCGCACGGTGCCGCGGGTCCTGCAGACCAAGCTGCCGCAACTGCTCGGGCTGCTGCAACGGCAGGGCTACGCCAGCGACCCGCAGATCATGTTCGGTGCCATCGGCGACGCCACCTGCGACCGGGTGCCGTTGCAGGTGGGCCAGTTCGAGTCGGACAACCGGATGGACGACGACCTCGGCCGGATCGTGCTGGAGGGCGGTGGCGGCGGACAGATGAGCGAGTCGTACGAGCTGGCCATGTACTTCATGGCCCGGCACACGGTCACCGACAACTGGGAGAAGCGCGGCCGGCGCGGCTACCTGTTCATCATCGGCGACGAGCTGGCGTACCAGCGGGTGAAGGCCCGGGAGGTGGCCGGCCTGATCGGGGACGACATCTCCGAGGACGTGCCGCTGCGGCAGGTCGTCGACGAGGTGACCCGCCGCTGGGACACCTACTACCTGCTCCCCACCGGCAGCCACTACTCCGGCAACGCCACGGTGCTCGACTTCTGGCGGGACCTGCTCGGGCAGAACGCCGTCGTGCTCGACGACCTCGACGCGGTCTGCGAGACCATCGCGCTCACCATCGGCCTCGGCGAGCAGGCCATCGACCTGGACGAGGGCCTGCGTGACCTGGACCGCGCCGGCTCCGGTGCCACCGGGACCGTGTCGAAGGCGCTGGCCCGCCTCGGTCGGGGACGGCGGGCCGAGGTGTCGACGCTGCCGACGTTCACCGACACGGCCAGCGGGGTGACCCGGCTGTGAACCACGTGGCGGTGGTCGACCTCGGCTACGGCGACGCCGGCAAGGGCACCGTTGTGGACTGGCTCTGCGCCACCCGTCCCGTGCACACGGTGGTCCGCTTCAACGGGGGCGCGCAGGCGGCACACAACGTCGTGCTGCGCGACGGGCGGCACCACACGTTCGCGCAGTTCGGCGCCGGCACCTTCCATCCCGGTGTGCGTACGCACCTGTCCCGGCACGTGGTGGTGGACCCGCTGGCGATGGCCGCCGAGGCCGACCACCTCGCCACTGTCGGGGTGCCCGACGCGCTCGACCGGCTGACCGTCGACGGGGACGCGCTGCTCGCCACCCCGTACCACCGGGCCGCCAACCGGGCCCGCGAGATCGCCCGGGGAGCCGACCGGCACGGCTCCTGCGGGCTGGGGGTGGGCGAGGCCGTCGCGTACGGTCTCGCCCACCCCGACGACGCGCCCCGGGTCGCCGACTGCCACCACCCGGCACTGCTGCGCCGCAGGCTGGCCATCCTGCGGGACCGGCTGACCGCCGAGCTGGGCCCGCTGGACGCGCCACCGATCGAGGACTGCCTGCCCGCGTACACGGGGTTCGCCGACCGGGTCGCCATCGTCGACGGCAGTTGGCTCGCCGAGGCGCTGCGCACCGGGACCTGCGTCTTCGAGGGCGCGCAGGGGGTGCTGCTCGACGAGTGGCACGGCTTCCACCCGTACACCACCTGGAGCACCACGACGTTCGCCAACGTCGACAGCCTGCTCGACGAGGCGGGCCGACCCGGCGAGGTGACCCGGATCGGGGTGCTTCGCGTCGTCACCACCCGGCACGGGCACGGCCCGCTGGTGACCGAGGACAGCAGCCTGCCGTTCGCCGACGCGCACAACGCCACGAACCCGTGGCAGGGCCGGTTCCGGTTCGGCCACTTCGACGCGGTCGCCCACCGGTACGCCCTCGCCGCGGCCGGCGGCGTCGACGGCCTGGCCCTGACCCACCTCGACCTGACCGGCCCCGACCTGCGGATCTGCCGCCGCTACGACACCACCGACCGGCTCACCCCGGGCCCGCCCGGTGACCTGGACCGGCAGGCCGCGCTCACCGCCCGCCTGCTGCGCTCCCGCCCGGTGTACGACGACCCACCGGCGGACTGGGCCGAGGCGGTACGCGCGGAGTTGGGCACACCGGTGGTGCTGACCTCGCACGGCCCCACCGCCGACGACAAGATCCCGTGCGGCCCACTGCTGGCCCCACCGGCCCTGGTCCGCGCCAACTGACAACTCGGGGCCGAAGGCCTGTGATCCGGCGACTCGCCCACCGGGCAGGTCGCGCCCGGCAAGCATGGGGGAATGGACGCCCTCCTCGACCTCCTCCGTGGGACGGTCACGTCGCCGTGGGTCTACCTGGTGATTCTCGGGCTCACCGCGGTCGACGCGTTCTTTCCCGCGGTGCCGGGCGAGGCGGCGGTGATCACCGCCGGGGTGCTCTCGGCGAGCGGCGGGCACCCCAGCCTGACCCTGGTGATCGCCAGCGCCGCCGTGGGCGCGTTGGTCGGCGACCACATCTCGTACGCCATCGGAAAGGGCGGAGGTGCCCGCCGGCTGGCCGGCCTGCCCGACGGCAGCCGCCGGCGGGCCAGCTCCGAGTGGGCCCGGCGGGCGGTGGACCGACGCGGCGGGATGATCCTGACCACCAGCCGGTACGTGCCGGGCGGGCGGACCGCCGTCACCCTCACCATGGGCGCGGTGGGCTATCCCCGCCGGTCATTCCTGCTGTACGACAGCATCGCGGCGATCACCTGGGCGCTGTACTGCGGGCTGCTCGGCTACTTCGGTGGGCTGGCCTTCGAACGTGACCCGGTGAAGGGCGTGCTGGTCGGGGTGGGGCTCTCGGTGGTGGTCACGTTCGGGCTGGAGGGGATCCGGTGGTTGCGCCGTCGCGCACACCGTCGCGCCGCCGCCCGACGCTGACGGGCGCACCCGTCACAGCAGGTCGGCGTCGTACACCAGGATGGCCAGCTGCACCCGGTTGCCCGCGTGGAGTTTCGCCAGCGCCCGGCTGACGTGTGCCTTGACGGTGGCCTCGCTCATCGTCAGCCGCCGGGCGATCTCCGCGTTGCCGTGCCCGCGCGCCACCTCCCGGACGATCGCCAGCTCCCGCTCGGTCAGCGGTGCGAGCCGCTCACGGGCCGCGTCCCGGCGGGCCGGACCACGCTCGGCGAACGAGCTGATCAGGCGCCGGGTCACCGTGGGGGCGAGCATCGCGTTCCCGGCGGCCACCGTACGAACGGCGGCGGCCAGCTCGCGGGGCGGGGTGTCCTTGAGCAGGAAGCCGACCGCGCCGGCACGTAGCGCGCGGTGCACGTACTCGTCGAGGTCGAAGGTGGTCAACATGATCACCTTTGGGCCGACGGCGACCACGTCGGGCGCCACGGTCAGCCCGTCGACGCCCGGCATCCGCACGTCGAGCAGCACCACGTCGGGGCGTAACCGCCGGGCCTGCTCCAGCGCGCCGGCGCCGTCCGCTGCCTCACCGACGACAGTGATGTCCTCCGCCGCCTCAAGGATCAGCCGCAGCCCGGCCCGGACCAACTGCTCGTCGTCGACCACCACGACCCGGATCACGCCGCACCCACCAGCGGGATCAGGGCCCGGACCAGGAAGCCGCCGTCCACGGGAGCTGCCTCCAACCGGCCGCCGAGCAGTTCCACCCGCTCGCGCAGCCCGAGCAGCCCCTGCCCGGCACCCGGCAACACCGACCCGCCCTCGGACGGGCCGTTACAGACCAGCACCTCCAGCCCGTCGGGCAGGTAGCGCAGGCAGACGGTCGTCTCGGCGTCGGCCGCGTGCTTGCGAACGTTGGTCAGCGCCTCACGGACCACCCGGTACGCGGTACGCCCCAGCGTCGCCGGAAGTGCAGTCGGCACGCCCTCGTCCTGCCGGGACACCCGCAGCCCGGCGGCACGGGACTCCCCGATCAACTCGTCCAACGTGTCGAGCCCCCGCTCCGGTGTCACGGCCGGGTCGGCCTGGCGCAGCACACCGAGCACCTCGCGCAGGTCGGTGAGCGCCTGCCGGCCGGTCGTCCGGATCAGCGCGGCGGCCTCGACGGTGGCCGGGTCCGCGGCGGTCACCTCCAGCGCCCCCGCGTGCACCACCATCAACGAGACCCGGTGTGCCACCACGTCGTGCATCTCCCGGGCGATCCGGGTCCGCTCCTCGGCACGGACCCGGTCGGCGCGGGCCTCCTGCTCGCGTTCCAGCCGCTCGGCCCGGTCCCGCAGAGCGGCGAGCGTGTCCTGACGGGCCCGCACCCAGAGACCGAAGATCAACGGAAGCCCCACCAGGCCGGCGGCGAGCAGCAGCACGTTGCCGGTGCTGGCGGTGGTGATCCGGCGTACGCCACCCACCGCCAGCCCGACCAGCACCCCGCCGGTCAGCACCCCCGCCGCACCGGCGAGGTAGCCGGCGAGTTGGCGACCTCGCAACCGCAGACCCGCCTGGTACGAGGCCAGCACCCCGGCCGCCGCCGCGGCGAGCACCAACCAGCCGACCGCCGCGGCCAGGAACAACGGCCAGCGGCGGGTCCGGACCGTGCCGGCGGCCCACGCCGAGCCCAGTGCGATCAGCAACACGACCACGCTCGGCAGCGGCGAGCGGACCCCGATGTCACCGGTCGCGCTGGCCCACACGGCCGCGGCGACCAGGACGGCGAGCAGCGGCGGGGCGTACCGATGGACGACCCGCCGGAGGGCGACGGCGCTGGAGGCCACGCAGCGAGCCTAGGGCCCAGCCGACGCATCCGGCCGCCCCGCAGCGCCGTACCCGGGTGAGGTGGGGGATGACCCCGATGCACAGTCCGGGCCGGCCGCTACCTAAGTAGTGCCGCCCACCTGACCACTGGCCGATGTCGGGATCCGCCGCCCCGACCAGCATCAGGATCATGAATCTGCTCGACCTGCTGCACGACACGATGTCCTCGCCCTGGGTGTACCTGGCGATCTTCGCGATCGCGGTGCTCGACGGCTTCTTCCCGGTGGTGCCGAGCGAGACGGCGGTGATCACCGCAGGGGTGTTCGCGGCCTCCGGGGCGCCGTACCTGCCGGCGGTGATCCTGGTGGCCGCAGCCGGGGCGCTGGTCGGGGACCACATCTCGTACGCCATCGGGCGGGGTGGCGGCACCCGGCTGCTCGACCGGCTGCCGCCCGACGGCCGACGCCGGGCCGCCATCGACCGGGCCCGTCGGGGGATCGCCACCCGGGGCGGCCTGATCCTCACCGTGGCCCGCTACATCCCGGGCGGCCGGACCGCTGTCACCCTCACCATGGGTGCGGTGCGCTATCCCCGGCGACGGTTCCTTGCCTTCGACGCGCTGGCCGCCAGCTCGTGGGGGCTCTACTCCGCGCTGGTCGGTTACGTCGGCGGGCTCGCCTTCGAGCAGGACCCGCTGCGTGGTCTCCTGCTCGGTCTGGGCCTCGCCCTGACGGTGACGGTGGTCGTCGAGGTGGTCCGTTGGCTCCGTAACCGCCGCCGTACGGCGCGGGCCGGCGAGCCGGGCACCGACGCCCTTCCCGCCGGGGCCGTCAGACGGCCGGCGGACGCCAGGTGACGCCGTGCAGCAGTTGGGCGGCGCCGAGCCAGGCGACGTTCATCATCCGGGTGGCCGTCTTCTCCGGGTCGGCGTCCGGGTGGTCCGCGAGCCAGTCGGCCAACGACTCGGTCGCGCCGACCAGGGCGTACGCGACGACCTCCAGGTCGATGGCGGCGATCTCGCGGCCCTCGGCGCGCAGCGCGTGGTCGAGCATTCCGGCGACCACCTCGACCAGCCGGGCCCGCATGGTGGCCAACTCGCCGGCGAACGGCTGTTCGCCCCGGGCCTGCCGGTAGAGCACCGCCCAGCCGTCCCGGTACGCGCCGACGAAGCCGAAGAAGGCCCTCAGCCCGCGCCAGAGCCGCTCGTCGGCCGGCAGGTCGGGGGCCGCCGCCCCGGCGATGGCCTGCATCATCCGGGTGCCTTCCCGGTGCAGGCAGGCGACGAAGAGCTCCTCCTTGGTGCCGAGGTACGCGTACACCATGGGTTTGGAGATGCCGGCGTCCTCGGCGATCTCGTCCATGCTGGCGGCGTGGAAGCCACGTCGGGAGAAGACCTTGACGGCCGCGTCGAGCATCTGCTGCTCGCGGACGGCGCGAGGCAGGCGCTTGAAGGCGGGGACGCTGGACACCTTGCGAGCATACCTACTCGTGCGTAGGGTTACGCGCGAGTAGCCAATCTTCCGGAAGGCGCACCTGATGACTGACTTCGACCCGGCCACCTTCGCCAACGTGGGCCCCAAGGAGTTCGCCCAGCTGGTCAAGTCCACCCCGGACGACAAGATCGCCCAGGTGATGTCCGGCGACATGCGCGACAAGGTCCTGGGCGAGGTGTTCGGCCGGATGCCGTCGCTGTTCCGCGCGGACCGGGCCGGCTCCACCAACGCGGTCATCCACTGGATCATCACCGGTCGCCCCGACGGCGGCAGCGACACCTACGAGGTGGTCATCGCCGACGGCACCTGCGTCGTGAACTCGACCCCGCAGCACGACCCGAAGCTCAGCCTCACCATGGGCCCGGTCGAGTTCCTGAAGATCGTCTCCGGTGGTGCCAACCCGGTGATGATGTTCATGACCGGCAAGTTGAAGGCGAAGGGCGACCTCGGCCTCGCCGCCAACATCGCCAACCTGTTCGACATCCCCAAGGCCTGACATGGCTGAGTTCTCGCTCGACCTGAACGAGGAACAGCGGGATCTACGCGACTGGGTGCACGGCTTCGCCGCCGAGGTCGTGCGCCCGGCCGCCGCCGAGTGGGACGAACGCGAGGACACCCCGTGGCCGGTGATCCAGGAAGCCGCCAAGGTCGGCCTCTACGGCTTCGAGTTCCTCGCCACCTGCTGGGCCGACCCGACTGGGCTCTCCCTTCCGATCGCCAGCGAGGAACTCTTCTGGGGTGACGCCGGCATCGGTATGAGCATCTTCGGCACCTCGCTCGCCGTCGCCGCCATCTACGGCGCCGGCACCCCGGACCAGATGGTCGAGTGGGTGCCGCAGTGCTTCGGCGACGTCGACTCGCCGACCGTCGCCGCCTTCTGCACCAGCGAGCCGGAAGCCGGCTCCGACGTCGGCGCGATGCGCACCCGGGCCGTCTACGACGAGGCCACCGACGAGTGGGTGCTCACCGGCCAGAAGGCGTACGCCACGAACGGCGGCATCGCCGGAGTGCACGTGGTCACCGCCTCCGTCGACCCCGCGCTCGGCTCCCGAGGTCAGGCGGCGTTCGTCGTACCGCCCGGCACCCCCGGCCTGGCCGCCACCCGCAAGCTGCGCAAACTCGGCCTCCGCGCGTCACACACCGCCGACGTCTTCCTCGACGGGGTACGCGTACCCGGCCGCTGCCTCCTCGGCGGACGAGACGCCCTGCTGCAACGCCTCGACCGTGCCCGCTCCGGTCAGCGGTCCACCGGGCAGGCAGCGATGCGCACGTTCGAGCTGTCCCGACCCACAGTCGGCGCCCAGGCGCTCGGCGTGGCCCGGGCCGCCTACGAATACTCCCTCGACTACGCGAAGGACCGCGTCCAGTTCGGGCGCCCGATCATCGAGAACCAGGCGGTCGCGTTCGCGTTGGCCGACATGCGGATGGAGATCGACGCCGCACGGCTGCTGGTCTGGCGGGCCTCGTGGATGGGCCGCAACAACCGCCCGTTCACAGCGGGCGAAGGATCGATGTCCAAGCTCAAGGCCGGCGAGGTGGCCGTGTCGGTCACCGAGAAGGCAGTGCAACTACTCGGCGGAGCCGGCTTCCTGCGTGACCACCCGGTCGAGCGCTGGTACCGGGACGCCAAGATCTACACCATCTTCGAGGGCACCTCGGAAATCCAACGACTGGTCATCTCCCGGGCGATCTCCGGGATGCAGATCCGCTGACCGCCGCCGGCCCAGCCCTTCCTCGAGGGGCGGGCCGACGGCGGCCCGGACTCCACGATCTGTGCCGTCTTTGTCACCCCACGCCGACGCGAACTGGGCCCTCAGCCGCGCCCAGTGCATGATCAAGGAAAGAAGCCCTGATGGAGGGGCGGGCCGACGCCCGTCCGCGCACCACCCCGAGGAGGTCTGCGGCATGGACCTGCCGTTCGTCGTCACCACGCTGACCCGTCGCGGGCTGCTCACCCCCGGCAGCCCGATCCGGGTCGCGTCGCAGCTCAACGCGTTGCGCACGTGGGGGTGGAGCCTGGCAGGCGAGCTACGCCAGGCAGCCGCCCGGGACCCGGGCCGGCCCGCCGTCATCGACGAGGACGGCGTCGAGCTGACCTACCACGACCTGCTCGACCGGGCCGAACGGATGGCCCGCTCGATGCGGGCCGGGCTCGGCGTACAGGCCGGCGACCGGATCGGCGTGCTCTGCCGCAACCACGGCGGACTGATCGAGACGATCGTCGCCGCCACCCTGCTCGGCGTCGACGCGGTACTGGTCAACACCGGGCTCAGCGCCGCCCAGCTGGGCACCGTCGCCGAGGAGCAGCGACTGCGGCTCCTCGTGCACGACGACGAGTTCGCCGATCGGGTCCTCGGCCTCCCCGCCGAGCTGCACCGGCTAGACGAACGCGCCCGCGAGGAACTCGTGGCCGGGGCACTGCCCGGTGACCTGCAACCACCCGAGCGCGACGGCCGGATCATCGTCCTCACCTCCGGCACCACCGGCACACCCAAGGGCGCCCGGCGGCCGACACCCAGCGGCTTCGGCCCACTGGTGTCCATCATCGACCGCATCCCCCTGCACGCCCGGAACCGGGTGATGATCGCCGCACCGATCTTCCACACCTGGGGATTCGCCGCCCTCCAGGTCTGCCTGGCACTACGGGCCACCATCGTGCTGCACCGCCGCTTCGACCCGTCCGCCACGCTCGCCGCCCTGACCACGCACCGCTGCGACGCGCTCTTCGCCGTACCGGTGATGGTGCAACGGCTGCTGGAGGTGCCCCCGCCGGACCCGCGCCCCCAGCTCACTGTCGTCGCAGTCAGCGGCTCCGCCCTGCCCGGCGGACTGGCCCCGAAGTTCATGGACGTCTACGGAGACGTCCTCTACAACCTCTACGGGTCCACCGAGGTCTCCTGGGCCTCCATCGCCGGCCCGCAGGACCTGCGTCAGGCACCCACCACCGCTGGTCGTCCCCCGCACGGCACCCGACTGGAACTGCTCGACGACGACGGCCAACCCGTACCGGACGGACGGGTCGGGCGGATCTTCGTCGGCAACGAGATGCTCTTCGAGGGCTACACCTCAGGTGCCAGCCGGGAAACCCACGACGGGCTGCTCGACACCGGCGACCTCGGCCGGCTCAACGCCGACGGGCTGCTCTTCGTCGACGGCCGGGCCGACGACATGATCGTCTCTGGCGGCGAGAACGTCTTCCCGTCCGAGGTGGAGGACCTGCTCGCGCAACTGCCACAGGTCCGCGAGGCGGCAGTGATCGGCGTGCCCGACCCCGAGTACGGCCAGCGCCTCTCCGCGTTCCTCGCCCTGCACCCCGGCGAGACCCTCGACCCCGAGGCGGTCCGCGAGTACGTCCGGCACTTCCTCGCCCGGTTCAGCGTCCCCCGGGACGTGATCCTCGTGAAGTACCTACCCCGCAACGCCACCGGCAAGGTGCTCACCCGAGAGCTGCGCCGCTACTACGGCTGACGGCGGCGCTGCCGACGGTTGCCCGGATGTCACTGCCGGGGGTTGCCCGAGTTCAGCCGGGAATCGTGATCCGATCCTCGATCGCGGCGGTGGCGATGTCGGTGCGGTGCTGCGACCCGGCCAGCTCCACGCCGTCCACCAGCGCGTACGCGGCGTCCCGCGCGGCTGCCAGATCGGCGCCGGTGGCCGTACCGCAGAGGACCCGGCCGCCGGCGGAGAGCAACGCGCCGTCGCTGGCCCGGCGGGCGGTGCCCGCGTGGATGATGCCCGGTCGGTCCGCGCCGGTGATCACGTCGCCGGTACGCGGCGCTGCCGGATAACCCGCCGAGGCGAGCACCACCGTCACGGCGCTGCCGTCCCGCCACCGCAGCGGCGGGTGCTCAGCCAACGAGCCGGTGGCCGCCGCGTGCAGCAGCCCGCCCAGCGGAGTCTCCAGCAGCGCGAGCACCACCTGGGTCTCCGGGTCGCCGAAGCGCGCATTGAACTCGATCACCCGAGGGCCGGCGGCGGTGATCGCGAGCCCCACGTACAGCAGGCCGGAGAACGGGGTGCCCCGGCGACGCATCTCCGCGAGCGTCGGGTGGACCACATCGCGCATCACGTCGTCGACCAGACCGGACGGCGCCCAGGCCAGCGGCGCGTACGCCCCCATGCCACCGGTGTTCGGCCCGGTGTCGCCGTCGCCGAGCCGCTTGAAGTCCTGTGCCGGCACCAACGGCAGCGCCGCCTCGCCGTCGGTGACCACGAAGAGGCTGACCTCCGGGCCGTCGAGGAACTCCTCGACCACGACACGTCCGCACTCGTTGGCGTGCGCCAACGCGGCGGCCCGGTCGTCGGTCACCACCACGCCCTTGCCGGCGGCCAGCCCGTCGTCCTTCACCACGTACGGCGCGCCGAACTCGTCAAGCGCCCGGGCGGTGCTCTCCTCGTCCGCGCAGACGTACGCGCGGGCGGTCGGCACGCCGGCAGCGGTCATCACGTCCTTGGCGAACGCCTTGGAGCCCTCCAGTTGCGCGGCCGCACCGGATGGACCGAACACGGCGATGCCCTTGGCGCGTACCGCATCGGCGACCCCGGCGACCAGTGGAGCCTCGGGCCCGACCACCACCAGGTCAGCCGCCACATCCACGGCCAACGCGGCCACCGCGGCCGGATCTGTGGCATTGACGGCCCGCAGCTCAGCCACGCTCGCGATCCCCGGATTACCCGGCGCCGCGACAACCGCAGAAACCTGCGAATCCGCCACCAACCCGAGCGCAAGCGCGTGCTCGCGCCCGCCACCACCCACCAAGAGAACCCGCACGCCCGAGATCCTACTGTCCCCCCTTACCCCACCGTTGATCATGAAGTTATTGCCCTCCGCCGCGGCGTGTCGTGGCAACAACTTCATGATCGACGGTGTCGGGCAGCGGCGATTGCCTGGCGGACCGTGTGGGGGATGTAGGTGGGGTGGAGGGTGTTCTGCCAGGTGAATCGGAGGACGGTCCAGCCGGCGTTGACGAGGCGGTTCTGGCGACGGCGGTCGGCGTAGGCGGCTTCCGGGGCACCGTGAGGGCCGCGACCGTCGGCCTCGGCGATGACGCGAGGGCCACGCCAGCCGAGATCCCCGATCCCCAACAGGTAGCCGTCCTCATCGCGTACCTCAAGTTGGAGTGCGTCCGGTGGCACTTTCCCGTCCACGCAGCGCAGCCGGGTCCGCGTCTCCAACGGGGACTGCGCACGCCCATCGACCTCGCTGAGGTAGCCACGCGCCACGACCGCACCGCGTCGTCCTCGAACGAGGCGCGGAATGGCGAGCAGATCATCGGTGGTTACGAGCCGACGATTCAGTGCCGAATCCAGCACACTCACCGCCGAAAGACGATCAACCCGAAGGCTCACGTCGGCAAGGGTCCGCAGCGGTTCCGTGGCGGTGATTCCGTTCACCCGGACAAGTTGGTCGGGCTGAATGACCAACTGATGGACCACCACCTCCGGGTGGGCAAGCCGGGCCGGCCTGGCGATCGGGCCTGGCACCGACAGGTCGATCACGTCGGTGGCCCGCAGACCGGCCAGCCCGTGCAGCTCCGCAGCCGTTGCGAGCACAGCGGCTGCGGCTGGCCCGAAGGAGGCCACCGCAGCTCTGATCCGCGCCGCTCGAGGAACGCCGTCGTACCGGTCAGCGTCCACCAGGTAGGCGCCACGCGCCACGACCCGCCAGCGTCCAGCCCGACAAAGCCGCTGCACCTCATGCGTCGTCAGGCCAGCCGCACGTGCCTGCCTGAGCGTTACAACTCCGTCCCGCACGGCCGCAACCTGCCGCACCACATCCAAGGCATCCACCCGGCCACCCTGGCCCAACCCGAAACCCGAAACATCCCCCTGTGGACAACCCCTCCACCCCTGTGGATAACCAGGCTCTCAGAACTGGTTGATCATGAAGTTATTGCCTCGACACGCCGACGGCGATGGCAATAACTTCATGATCAACACGAAGGTGAGGGTGGGGTTAGGGGAGGAGGGGGTGGAGGACTACGTTTTCTTCTCGGCCTGGGCCTACGCCTACGACGCTCACCCTCGTGTTGCAGAGTTCTTCGACCCTCGCGATGTAGCGGCGGGCGTTCTCCGGGAGGTCGTCGATGGTGCGTGCCTTGGTGATGTCCTCCCACCAGCCATCGAGTTCCTCGAAGACGGGCTTTGCGTGGTGGAAGTCCGTCTGGCTCATCGGCATGTCGTCGACCCGGACGCCATTGATCTCGTAGCCGACGCAGATCGGCACCTTGGGCAGGCCGGTGAGCACGTCCAGCTTGGTGATGACCAGGTCGGTGACGCCGTTGAGGCGGCAGGCGTACCGGGCGACGACCGCGTCGAACCAGCCGCACCGGCGCTCCCGCCCGGTGGTGGTGCCGTACTCAGCGCCGATCTTGCGCAGGTGGTCGCCGTTGGCGTCGAACAGCTCGGTCGGGAACGGCCCGGCACCCACCCGGGTGGTGTACGCCTTGCTCACCGCGATGACCTTGTTGATCGCGGTCGGCGGGATGCCCGCGCCCACGCAGGCGCCACCGGCGGTCGGGTTGGACGAGGTCACGAAGGGGTAGGTGCCGTGGTCCATGTCGAGCATGGTGGCCTGGGCGCCTTCCAGCAGCACCGTCTCGCCCCGGTCCAGGGCGTCCCAGAGCATCGCCCGGGTCTCCGCGATGTACGGCTTGAGCCGCTCCGCGTACGCCAGGTACTCCTCGACTGTCGCGTCGACGTCGATCGCCTTGCGGTTGTAGACCTTGAAGAGGATCTGGTTCTTCTCGCGCAGCGCGAGTTCCAGCTTCTTGCGCAGGATGCCCGGGTCGAGCAGGTCCTGGAGGCGGATACCGATCCGGGCGACCTTGTCGCCGTACGCCGGGCCGATGCCGCGGCCGGTGGTGCCGATCCGGGACGAGCCGAGGTAGCGCTCGATGACCCGGTCCAGCGCCCGGTGGTGCGGCATGATCAGGTGAGCGTCACCGGAGATCCGCAGGCGGGACACGTCGACGCCGCGCTCCGCCAGGCCGTCGATCTCGGCGAGCAGCACCTTCGGGTCGACCACCACACCGTTGCCGATGACGATCATCGCGTTCGGTGAGAGCGCGCCGGACGGCATCAGGTGCAGCGCGTACTTCTGGCCGTCCGGGGTGATCACCGTGTGCCCGGCGTTGTTGCCGCCGGAGTAGCGCACGACGTAGTCGACCCGCTCACCCAGCAGGTCGGTAACCTTGCCCTTGCCCTCGTCGCCCCACTGAGCGCCGATGAGCACGATCGCTGGCATCTTTTCCGCCTCCAGAAGGCTCGGGTGCCAGGTGGCGACCGCTCGGCGAGCCCGGGGTGTCAGGTTAACAAGTAGTGACGGCGTGGCCGGCAGGGGTCGCGTCGAGAGGCAGCAGGAGGCTCCTTCCGTGTACGACGTGGTGCTGCTCACCCTTGGTTCGGAGCGGGACGCTCCCGGGGGCTGCGGCAGCGGCGGGGCCTGCTGCGGCGGCGCGACCGGGGCCGACACCGGCCCGACGAGCCAGGCCGCCACCGGCAGCGGCCAGACCGACACCGGCCAGGTGAACGCCGACCAGGCCGCCACCGGCAGCGACCAGACCGACACCGGCCAGGTGAACGCCGACCAGGCCGACAGCGACCAGACCGACACCGGGCAGTGCGCGACGGAGCGGCCACGGGTGCCCGTACTGGCGTGCGCCGACGCGTTGAACGCCCGGGGCGCCCGGGTGGAGACGGTCACCGCCCGCTCCGACGCCGAGATCGACGCGGTGCTGGCCCGGTTCGACGGCCCAGCCCGCCCGGACGGCCTCACCTGGCCGGACGCGGACAGCAAGACCCGGCTGGTCATCGCCACGGCGAGCGACGGGCAGTTGCGCGCCGTGCTGCGCCGGCTGGTCAAGCGGTACGCCCCGGCGCCGAGCAAGCGCCCGGCGGACCTGCCCGGCAACCGGACCCTGCCCGACCTGCCGCCGGTGGCCGTACTCCCGCTCGACCCGGCCCGTGGCGGCACCCATCGGGACCTGGCCGCGCAGCTCGGGCTGCCCCGTGACCCGGCGGCGGTGGCCGCTGCGGTGCTGGACGGCACGCCGCGCCGGTTGGATCTGCTCCGCAACGACGGTGGCTCGGTGACCCTGGACGGCGCGCTCCTCGGCGCAGCCGACGACGCCGGCCGGCCGCTGCACTGGCGCGCCCGGGTGGAGGTCGACGACACCATCCTCACCGACGGTTCCGAACCGCTGCTGGCCTGCGCGGTGGGGAACGCCGGCGGGTACGCGACGCTCAACGACGTGACGCTGCTGACCGCACCGGACCCGGCCGACGGCCAGGTCGAGGTCGCGGTGGCCGTGCCGGTGGTCGTCCGCTCGGCGTGGGGGCGCAAGCGGGTACGCCTCGAAGTTCGGCGGGCCCGTGGGCGGGCGGTGTCGGTGCTGCCCAGGGAGGGCAGGGTGCCGTACCTCGACGATGGCGTCGAGAGCGAGCTGACCCGTAAGCGTTCCTGGTGGGTCGAGCCGGGCGCCTGGGCGGTCTGGTCGATCTGACCTCGGCCGCGACCGCCCGACCTGCCTGAGCCGATCGGCCCTGTTGGGCGATTGGGCCTATCCTCGCAGGAGGACTGGGGAGGGCCGTAATGGACGAGAACGCCGACCGGGCGCAGGTGCCCGGCCAGCAGCCGGTGCCGGAGCGGGACGTCGAACCACTCTGGCCGCCGGATCCGGGCGACCGGGGCGCGGTGCCGCCGTGGGCTGCTGTCGCCGAGCAGCGGGGTGGGCCGTCGCCGGTCACACATCCGGTCACGCCACCGGTGGCCGCGCCGCCGATCGGGCGACCGCCGGTTCCCGGCCAGCCCGGCGCTGCGGCCCAGTCGCCGCCCTCGCCGTCGGACTACCCGTCGCTCTCCGGCGCCGTACCGGCGCCTGGGGGGTGGGGGGCCAGCGGCCCGTCCGGTGTCGGGTCTGGTTGGGCGCCGGCGCAGCCGAGTTGGCCGCCGCCGGCGGACCCGGCCGCTGCGTCACCACCGGCCGCTCCGCCAGCGACCGCTGCCCGGCCGACGCCGCCGACAACCGGCTCCGGGGGCAACGGCGGGCCAGCCGGCCCCGGCGTCCCGGCTGCCGCCGCGACACCGAGCACCACCGCCGTGCCGGTCACCCCGGGCGGCGTCGACCTGAACCTGCCGTTCACCCTGGATCACCCGACCGCAGCCGACCGCCCCGCCGCATCGGCACCCGCCGACCGCTCCACCTCGGCCGCCGCCACCGAGTCGCCCATTCCGGCGGCCACCGCGTCCGCTGCCAGCCCGAACGCCACCGACAGCCCGCGTGCCGCCGACAGCCCGACGGCCGCCGGCCCCGCGCCGGCAGACCCCTCGGCCGCAGCCTTCGCGGCGGCCAGGTCGGCACCACAGCCTGGTGTGCCCATGCCCCAGGCTGGCGGGCCGGCACCACAGACTGCCGGGCCGACACCGCAGCCCGACGGGACCGCGCCGCAGGCTGGTGGGCCGGCGCCACAGCCCGGCCCGGCGCAACAGGCCGGCGGGGCCGGTGCGGACGGGTCCCCTGACGGGCCGGCGCGGCCGATTGCCGAGTCGCCGTGGGCGTACCCGCCGCAACGCCCGGCTGGAACAACCGCGCCCGCCCCGGACGAGGCCGGCGCGACACCTCCGGTTCCGCCTCCGCCTCCGGTCGTTCCGCACGCCGGTCCCACGCAGGCACACCCAGGGCAGCCGTTCATCCCCGGCCAGGTCGGCCCGGCGCAGATTCCGCCACCGCCCGACGTGACGCAGTTCAGCAACCCACCGCACGGCCTTGCCGCACCGCAGCACGCTCCTGGGCAGGCTGGGCCGGCGACCCCACCGCCCGGGCCGTTCCCACCCTCGCCGGGCTGGCACCCACCGCCCTGGCAGCAGGGCTCGCCTGGCGGCACGCCCGGGCAGCCGTACCAGGAGGCCGACGGGGTGACCCGTGTCCCGGCCCCCGCGTACCCGGACGCGACCGCGTACCCGGACGCGAGCTGGACACCGGACACCACAGCCGCACCGACCGCCGAGGATTTCGCCCGACGCCGCCAGGTTCGACCCGCCGATCCGGTGGCGACCATGGGTGTACGCGCGGTGGTCAACAAGATGGGCCTGCTCCGACTCTCTCCGGGGCGGCACGAGCAGGAGCTCAAGCGGGACATCGAGATGGTGCGCCGCAACTTCGGCGGTCTGCGGCAGGTGACCGTCGTCAACCCGAAGGGCGGCGCCGGTAAGACGGTGGCCATCCTGCTGCTCGCGATGACGTTCGGTCAGAAGCGCGGCGGCTACGTGCTGGCCTGGGACAACAACGAGACCCAGGGCACGCTCGGGATGCGCGCCCAACAGGACTTCCACTCCCGCACGGTGCGGGACATGCTGCGTGACCTCGGGCAGTTCCAGGGTGCGCACGGGCGGGTCGGGGACCTGTCGCAGTACGTCCGCTCGCAGGGCGAGGGGATGTTCGACGTCCTGGCCTCGGACGAGTCGGCCACCGGTGGCGAGATGCTGACGGCTGCCGCGTTCGCCGAGATCCGAGAGGTGGTCAGCCGGTTCTACAAGTTGATCTTCGTGGACACCGGGAACAACGTCCGGGCGCAGAACTGGCAGGCGTCGATGGACGCCACCGACCAGTTGGTGGTCACCATGTCGGCCCGTAACGACTCCGCCGAGACCGCCGCCCGGATGCTCGACCACCTGGAGCAGAGCGGCCGGCAACGGCTGGTGCGCCAGGCCGTGACGGTGGTGTCGATGCCACCGTCCCGCAAGGAGATCGACCTGCCGGCCATCCAGGAGCACTTCGCGGCCCGCACCCGGGCGGTGCTGCTGGCCCCGTACGAGCGGCTCATCGACAGCGGCGAGCCGATCCGGTACGGCGGGCTCTCCTCGGCCACCCGGGACGCCTGGCTGAAGATCGCCGCCGCGGTCGCCGAAGGGCTGTGACCCGCCGACGGCCGGCCCGGTCTCGGGCCGGCCGTCGGGGCAGGGGTCAGTTGCTCGCCAGCGCGTCCGCCGCTTCCGGGTCGCAGTCGCGCAGGAACTGGGCACAGCGGGCCGCCTCGTCGGCCTCGCCGATCTCGTCGGCGGCACGGGACAGCACGTAGAGGCAGCGGAGGAAGCCCTGGTTGGGCTCGTGTGACCACGGCACCGGGCCGTGCCCCTTCCAACCACTGCGGCGCAGCTGGTCGAGGCCCCGGTGGTAGCCGGTGCGGGCGTACGCGTACGCCGTCACCACCTGGCCCTGCGCGAACGCCCGCGCCGCGAGCTCCGCCCAGGCCGCGCTGTAGGTCGGGAAGCCGGCCGCCACGTTGGCGTACGCCTCATCGGTGCCGGCCTCGTCGGCGGCGGCCAGGGCGGCGTCGGCCTCGACGTTCGCGGGCAGGCGGGTGGCCGGTGGCTCTGGCAAAAGGTTCTGCATCGCCCCATTCAACCCGCTGGACAGGGCGACACGCGAGCGGGTCGGCCGACGTGTCCCGCTGAACGGCTGAGGAGTTGGTCACGCCTGCGGCCTATGCCGCTGCCTGGTGTTTTCCACTACAAATAATGGTCCGGAGCCTCCCCAGGAACCGGTAATGCAGGAGCCCGGTGGCCACGACCATCGGGCTCCTGTCGGTTCCATCCCCGGCCCGAGGTTTGGCCGGCCCCGGCGGAGGGGCAGGATGGCCCGGTGCCGACCCCACCTCCCGCGGACGTCATCGAGCCGCACCTGCATGCCGGCGAGATCCAGACCCGGGCCGAGTTCGATCAGCAGCTGGCCACCGGTGGGCTGGCCGGGCTGACCGTTCAGGGCCTGCGGCTCGACCTCGCGCCGGTGCCCGACCTGACCGGCGTCGACGTCGCCGGCACCCTCTTCGTCGGTTGCCTGTTCGCGTCCCGGGACGTGGGTGCCGACCTGGTCCGGCGGGGCGCGAACGTGGTGCCGCCGTTCTCCGGGTTGCCGTACCCGACCCAGCCGACGCACCTCTACACCCCGGACGACCTGGCCGCCGGGTTCGCCGAGGGCGGGTTCACCGGGATGTACGACACCCGGGTGTACGACCACTACCGGGCGCACGGCGGCGCGTTGCCGGACGTCAAGGAGGCGCTGGGTCAACGGCTGCACGATCACGGCGTGGACAACGCGCTGGCCGACGCCACCCGGGTCTGGCTGACCGCGTTCGGGCCGCAGTCGGTGGTGGGCATCATGGGCGGGCACGCGGTGCGGCGCGGCAGTCCCGCGTACCGGATGGCGGCCGTGCTGGGTTGGGAGCTGGCGCGGGCCGACCGGCTGGTGGTGACCGGCGGCGGCCCGGGTGTGATGGAGGCCGCGAACCTCGGCGCCTACCTCGCGGACCGGCCGGAGACCGATGTGACGGCCGCGATCGACCTGCTGGCCACCGCCCCCGACTTCACCGACCACCACCGGTACACGGCCACGGCGCTGACGGTCCGGCAGCGGTACGCGGGGGTGCCCCGGCAACGTGGCGACGAGCTGGGCTGGGCGCGTGCGGGTGGTCTGGCCATTCCGACCTGGCTGTACGGGCACGAGCCGGCGAACCTGTTCGCCGGGCGGATCGCGAAGTACTTCTCGAACGCGATCCGGGAGGACACCATCCTGCGCCTCGCCCGGGGCGGCATCGTCTTCGCGCCGGGGCGGGCGGGCACGGTGCAGGAGGTGTTCCAGGCGGCCACCAAGACCTACTACGGCACCGACGGCGCCAGCGGGGCGTACATCTTCCTGGACCGCGCCTACTGGACCGGGGAGTTGCCGGTGGAGGCGCTGTTGCGTCCGCTGCTGGCGGCGTCCCCGTTCGGTGACCTGTCGTCGACGATCCACCTCACCGACGACGTTCGCGAGGCCGTACGCCTGCTGACGACCTGACGGCCTGACGACGACGGCCGACTCCCAGTGCGGGGAGCCGGCCGTCGGGCGGGACGTCGTTACTTGGTCATCGTGGTGCCGGTCGAGCGCAGGTGCTCGCAGGCCTCGACGACCCGGGCGGCCAGACCGGCCTCGGCGGCCTTGCCCCAGGCGCGCGGGTCGTACTGCTTCTTGTTGCCGACCTCGCCGTCGATCTTCAGCACGCCGTCGTAGTTGCGGAGCATGTGGTCCACGACGGGGCGGGTGAAGGCGTACTGGGTGTCGGTGTCGATGTTCATCTTCACCACGCCGTAGTCCAGAGCCTCGCGGATCTCGCTCAGCAGGGAGCCCGAGCCGCCGTGGAAGACCAGGCTGAGCGGCTTGTCCTTGCCGTACTTGGCGCCGACGGCGTCCTGGATCTGCTTGAGGATCTCCGGACGCAACTTGACGTTGCCCGGCTTGTAGACGCCGTGCACGTTGCCGAAGGTCAGCGCCGCCATGTAGCGGCCCTTCTCGCCGAGGCCGAGCGCCTCGACCATGGCCAGGCCGTCATCGGTGGTGGTGTAGAGCTTGTCGTTGATGGCGTTCTCGACGCCGTCCTCCTCGCCACCGACGACACCGACCTCGATCTCAAGGACGATCTTGGCCTTGGCGGCCTCGTCGAGCAGCTGCGCGGCGATCTCGAGGTTCTCCGCGACCGGCACTGCCGAGCCGTCCCACATGTGCGACTGGTACAGCGGCTCCTCGCCGCGCTTCACCCGCTCCTGCGAGATGCCCATCAGCGGACGCACGAACCCGTCCAGCTTGTCCTTCGGGCAGTGGTCGGTGTGCAGGGCGATGTTCA
This sequence comes from Micromonospora sp. DT15, assembly GCF_049841475.1. NCBI lineage: Bacteria > Bacillati > Actinomycetota > Actinomycetes > Micromonosporales > Micromonosporaceae > Micromonospora > Micromonospora sp. DT15. The sequence goes on along the minus strand of NZ_JBNCKJ010000008.1, from coordinate 75,843 downwards.
CCGAGTACTTCTTGGCGACCTCGTGCGCGTACGCGGCGAACGCCACCGCGCCGGTGACCATGTCCTTGATCGAGGGACCGGAGAGGTATTCGGCGCCACCGGTGGAGACCTGGATGATGCCGTCGCTCTCCGCGTCGGCGAAGCCCTTGAGCGCCGCGTTCAGCGTCTGGGAGGAGGTCACGTTGATCGCGGGGTACGCGAACCGGCCAGCCTTGGCGCGGTCCAGCATCTCCGCGTAAGCCTCGGGGGAAGCGATGGGCATGTGATGTGCTCCTTACTTACCACTCTCGGCCGTGCTGGCCGCTGTTCTTCATTTGTGCGCCGGACCGCGCTGTCCTCCGCCCGGAAGTATCCCGTAGGTGAGGTGCGCCGGAACAACCGACCCGGTGCTGGTCGTTCACCGGCGGTCCAGGTTGTCCGGCACGATGACGCTGATCAACCAGGTCACCACCGTCATCACGATGGCTCCCCAGAACGCCGGCCAGAATCCGTCCACCTGGAACGGCAGGTCGAGCCCGCGGGCGATCCGGTCGGTGAGCAGGAACAGCAACGCGTTGACCACCAGCGCGAACAGGCCCAGGGTCAGCAGGTAGAACACACAACCGACGACCCGGATCACCGGCTTGAGCACCGCGTTGATCACGCCGAAGATCAGAGCCACCACGATCAGGGTGAGGACGGTGTTGCCACCCGAGCGGCCATGCACGTCGACCCCGGGCACTATCAGCGTGGTAATCCACAACGCGACCGCAGTGATCGCCAGTCTGATGAGGAAGCCCACGGCACCATCCTGGCATCGGGTCGCGTCGCCGAGGGCCGATTCCGCCTACTCGGCTTCCGGGCGGCGCGCCGGCCCAGCCCGTACGGTGGGTGGGAACCGTGCCCCGAGACCCCCGGGAGGGACGATGGGTCAGCCCGACGAGGACTTCACCCCCGGTGACCACCTCGCGCCCGACGAACGCGACCCCGAGGCGGACCCGGCGGACGCGGTCGAGCAGGCAACTGTCGCCGGCCCGACCGACGTTGACAGTGAGCCGCACCGTGGCCTGGAGGTCGACGACTGGGACGCGATGGAGCAGGCCCGGGTGGTCACCGGGGACGAGGACGACTACCGCTGATTCCGCCGCGGGTCGGCTGCCCGTTGCGACAGGGGTGTTCAGCCGTTCGGGTCATTAGACAAATGTCGATCCGAAGGGGTTACCGGAGGGGTCCGGGCGTCCCTAGGTTGGACGAGCGCCACCTGTACCCCCACGGGAGGACCCCCATGTTCAAGCACTCGCTCCGCTGGCTGACCGGCCTCGGCGCCGCAGGCGCGTTGATCGCCGCCTCCGCCACCCCCGCCGTCGCTGCGGCCACAATCGAGCCCTACTTCCAGGACACGACCCTGGCCGTCGGCGCGACGCCGACCACCCGGGCCCTGTTCCTGTACGCCGACGAGCCGACGGTCCTCAAGGACGTCTCCGTGCGGTACGACTATCGCTCCCTGGCCTCCAAGATCACCGTGACCCCCGCCGAAGGCCAGAAGTGCACCGCGCCGGAGCCGGGCGTTCTCGTCTGCACGGAGCCCGCCGATGTCACCCTCTACGAGATGCCGCCGCTGGGCAGCGGGATCTACCGCAACGCGGCAAAGCAGGTTCGCATTGCCCTCACCGAGGGTGCGCAGCTCGGTGACTCTGGGGACGTCGCGGTCAGCTACGAGGCCGCCGGCGGCCGGCGCGGCAGCTACACCTCCCGCGTACGGGTCGGCGAGGGGGTCGACCTGGCCGGCGGGCCGTTCACCGACTTCTCCTCGAAGCCGGGTGGAAAGCTGACCGTGCCGCTGGTCGTGGCGAACGCCGGCGACAAGGCCGTCAGCGGATTCGTCGCGGTCTTCGATTTCAGCTACTCGATCCGCGCCAAGGACCGGTTCAGCAACTGCCGCTACGCCGACGACCACCTGGTCTCCTGCCAGTTCGACGAGGACATTCCGGTGGGCACCGGCCTGGCCACCACGCTGAACCTCGAACTCGCCACTGACACCTACGCGCCGACCAACCAGTCCGGCTACGCCCAATTCATGACCGTTGCCGACTTCGAGGACCTGACCCGGGTACGGGCGGCCGTCGGCGCCCGGACGGCCACCCCCGGCAGCGGTCCGAAACTGACTCTGACCGAGGCGCCCGGCAGGATGCGGCAGGCCGCCCAGACCGACGTCGGCCCCGGCAACGACTACACCGGGTGGACCATCAAGGCCACCGGCACGAACGGCACTGACCTCGCGGCGATCGGCGCCTCGCTCAAGGGGACGGCCGGCGCCGTCGTCACGGCCACCGTCGGCTTCCGGAACAACGGCCCGGCAACGCTCGACCGAACGAACGCGGACTACGAGGCCGCCACCCATACCGTCGTCGAGTTGCCATCGGGCACCACCGCCGTCGAGATCCCCGACACCTGTCAGTTGCGGCCGGGCACTCGCACGTACCAGTGCGCCTCGGAGATGCTGCTGGTGGCGGGGCAGGCCTACACCATGAAGTTCCGGTTACGCATTGACAAGGTCATCGCCAACGCCCGGGGTGCGGTGCGGGTCAACGCACCGTGCGAGTGCCCCCCCGGCGACAGTTTCGAGGACGACATCAAACCGGCCAACGACAAGGCGACCATAGTGGTCAACGCGGCCCAGAGCGGCGGTGGCCACGGTGATGATGACGGTGATGGCGGCGGTGGTGGCGGCGGTTCGCTGCCCATTACCGGCACCCCCACCACTGTGATCGCCGGCATCGGCGCCCTGCTGCTCGTCACCGGTGCGGGCTGCTACCTGCTCGCCCGACGCCACGGCGGCCGCTTCACCGCCTGACCCACCCCGACCCGACCGACGCCCCGCCGACCCGTACCGGGCTGGCGGGGCGTCGTCCTGACGTCCTCGTCCGTCAGCGGACGGGGTTGACCTGCTCCGGGTGCTGCGCCACCCACTGCGCCAACCGATCCTCGCGCAGCGCGGCGAGGAACGCCGGGCCCTGCTTCGGATCCAGCGGCAGCAGCGTACGGTCATCCACCGGCTGGCCCACCGGGAGACTGAGCCCCACCGGGTCGACGCTCTTCAGCTTGGGCAGCACGGCCACCAGCCTGGTCAGTGGCAGGCCGTCGTCGTCGACCGCCAGACCCGTGCCGGGGGCCGACAGCAGTGCGGTGAGCCGCACCGGACTGGTCAGCACGTCCTGGGCGACCGCCCGCCGGACCAGCCCGGCGACATAGCGCTGGGCGTTACGGTCCCGGTCCAACGCACCATCGGGCAGGTACCGCCGTTGCCGCAGCAGGTCCACGGAGGAAGCTCCGTCGAGCCGCTGACAGCCGGCCGGAAAGACCCGGCGGGTGTGCCAGGAACGAACCTCCTTCGGTAGGCAGACCTCCACCCCGTCGACAGCGTCGGTGATCCGGCGCAGCCCGGCGAAGGTCAGCACCGCGCCGGCGTCGACGCGTACCCCGGTCAGGTCGGCGACCACCCGGCGGGTCAGGTCGTAGCCGGCGTCCAGGTCGGGCCGGGGCTCGCCGGCACCGCTCCAGAACGCGCTGTTGAGCTTGTCGATCCCCCGACCGGGGATCGACACCTCCAGGTCGCGCGGCAACGAGATGAGGTACGGCCGGCTCCGGTCCGCAGGGATGTGCACCAGCAGGACGGAATCCGCCAACCGGTACGGCGGTTGCTCGCCGAAGCCGTCCACCCCGAGCAACAGGACGTTCAGCGCCCCGGACCGCGCGTCAGCCGGTTGCCCGGACATCAACGGATCCGCAACTGGTCGATCGGGGCGTAACTGCGGCACCCCGACTCCGAGCGCGGCGACCAGGGCCAGCGTGACGCCAGCGGCCTGGAACCGCTGCCGGCGGCGACGGCGGACAGCGGCGAGCCGGTCGATCGCGACCCGCAGCGGGCCGGTCGACGGGGTCAACGGTTCGTGCCGGGCGAACGCGGCACGCAGGTCATCCTCGATCATGTTCACGCCTTCACGTACTCGGCCCGGAGCGTGGCCAGGGCCCGGGAGATGGACGAGCGGACGGTCCCGACGGCACAGCCGAGAATGTCGGCGATCTCGACGTCGGGCAGGTCCTCGTAGTAGCGCAGCACCAGCGCGGCCCGCTGCCGACGCGGCAGCCGGGACAGCCAGGACCAGACCTGGTCCCGGTCCACGGCGGACTGGGCGTGATCGGTGGGCACCGGCACCGATGCGTCGGGCTCCCCGCGCAGCAGCACCCGGCGCACCCACGAGCCGCGCCGCCAGTCGACGTACTGGTTGGTGAGCATCCGGCGTACGTAACGCTCGGGCGAGTCCGCTCGGGCGACCCGACGCCAGTTGAGCTGGACCCGGACCATGGTCTCCTGGACCAGATCCTGGGCCTGGTGTGGTTCGCCGGTCAGCATCACCGCGTACCGCAGTAGCGGGGCCAGCCGCGTGTCCGCGAACTCCTCGTACGTCACTGCGCCTCCCGGGGGCTCCTGCCTCACTTGACGGAAGCGGACCGACCGAACATTGCGGTGACGCCGATCAACCTTTTGGTTCGTCTTGCTCGGCGGGCGGCTTTGAGGGCTGCAGTCAGCCTTAGCAATTCCTTAAGATCCGCAGGCTCCACCTGATCCCCCAACTGGAGGAACCCCCTCATGCTCACCCACTCCACCCGGCGTTGGCTCGCCGGACTGGGCGTAGCAGGCGCGTTCGTCGCCGCCTCCGCCAGCCCGGCCGTCGCCGCACCGGCAGCCCCCGCCGCAGCGGTAGACAATCTCGACCTGTACGCCAACAACGTGATCGTCGCGCCTGGAGGCACCGAGAAGTGGGTAACCCTCTTCTCGCTCACCACGGAGCGGCAGCCCGACGACTACACGATCAAGGTGGACCGGAGCAAGATCGACGGTTTCGCCAGCGTCGAGAGCAGCGGGGAGAACTGCACCGAGTCCGGTGCGATCCTGACCTGCGAGGTAGAGGACAAGGACGACGACGGCTCGTACCTGAACCTCGTCTCCCTCGTCGTCCGCGCGAAGGCCGGCGCCAAGCCCGATCAGAAGGGCGAGCTGAACTTCACTGTCACGTCGGACGGCAAGTCCGGATCCGTCTCCTACAGCTCGACTGTGGAGATCGGCGAGGGCGTCGATCTCACCACCAACGAGCTCCTGGAGCTCAAGGGCGCGCCCGGTGCCACGCTGAAGGCCCCGTTCCAGGTGACGAACCGGGGCGAGGCGTCCGCGAAGGACGCGGTCCTCTTCTTCGTCGGCGCGGACGGTCTTCAGCCGTCGAAGCGCTACGAGAACTGCGAGTACACCGAGGGCCCGCTGCACGACTGGGCATTCGCCTGCCGCTTCGACGCGACCATCGGCAAGAACGCCAGCTTCCGCCTCGACGACAGCTTCGGCTTCACGGTGCCCGCCGACAGCTGGGCGCCGAACAGCTTCGGCGGGTTCTCCATCTGGTTCACGCCTGCCGACTGGGACGAGTACAGGTCCGAGGCCGAACTCCCGGCCAAGATCGGGCCGAACGGGACCGAGGGTGAGCTGAAGCTCGAGCCGGTCATGAACATGCGCTCCGGGCAGACCGACGTCAACCCGTTGGACAACTCGACCTGGGTCGACCTTCAGGTGACCGGCGACCAGCGGGCCGATGTGGCAGCGCGCGGCGCGAAGGTGACCGGCGACGTCGGCGCCACCGTCCCGCTCACCGTCGGCTACGTCAACAACGGGCCGGCGGCCGTCAACTCGGGTGGCAGCGAGTCGCCCTGGATCGGCACCACAGTCACGCTGCCGAAGGGCGTCACCGCCGTCCGCGCTCCGGAGGACTGCTTCAGCTCCGAGGACGACGGGTGGGAGCCGGGCAAGCCCGGCGGGCGGGTCTACCAGTGCTTCATGCTCGGCTCGGTCAGGAAGGGCGAGAAGGTCGACTACGAGTTCCAGGTGCGGATCGACCAGGCCGGCGGCCAGACCGGTGAGGTCAAGCTGAGCACCGGGCAGGAAGACAAGCAGATCAAGGACCTGAACCCGGCCAACGACACCGCGCAGATCCTGGTGAACGGCGGCGGAGACGGCGGCCAGGGCGGCGGCGATGACGGTGACGGTGATGGCGGCTCGCTGCCGATCACCGGTCAGTCCACCGGGCTGATCGCCGGCCTCGGCGCGCTGCTGCTCGCCGCGGGCGTCGGCGGCTACCTGGTGGCCAAGCGCCGCCGGACCCGCTTCGTCGCCTGATCCACCCCGCACCACCGGTGCCCCGTCGACCACCACGGTCGGCGGGGCACCGTCGTTGGGCCCTACGGGCGCGGGCGGGTGGTGACGGGCCGGTCCGGCGCGGCCGGGGCCCCGGGCTTCGGTACCCTTTGTGGCCGTGGACACAGCTGAGAAGACCCGCGCTCTCGTGGAGAGCGTCGCCCTGAACCCGCTCGATCCCAAGGATCTGTTGCAGACCTTCGGGCTGATCGGCGTATGGGTGATCCTCTTCGCCGAGACCGGCCTGCTGGTGGGCTTCTTCTTTCCGGGTGACTCGCTGCTGTTCCTCGCCGGGGTGGCCTCGTCACCGGTGGCGGACGCGATCTTCGGTGACGGCACCCGCCTCTCCCTCGCCGGCCTGCTGATCGGTGGGCCGATCTGCGCGATCCTCGGCGCACAGCTGGGGCACTGGCTCGGCGCGCGGTACGGCCGGCCGATGTTCGAGCGGCCGAACTCCCGGCTCTTCAAGAAGGAGTACGTGGAGAAGGCCGAGTACTACTTCGAGAAGTTCGGCCCGGCGAAGGCCGTCGTGCTGGCGCGCTTCATTCCGATCGTCCGGACGTTCCTCAACCCGGTCGCGGGCGCGCTCGGCATGCCGGCCAAGAAGTTCCTGCTCTGGAACATCGTCGGCGCGGTGCTCTGGGTGGACGGCATCCTGCTGATCGGCTACCTGCTGGCCGAGCAGATCTACCAGGCCATCGGCGACAAGATCGACCACTACATCCTGCCGGTGGTGGCCCTGATCATTGTGATCTCGGTGCTGCCGATCTTCTTCGAGTTCCTGCGCGACCGGCGGGCTCGTAAGCGCGGCGAGGCGGTCGCTGTGGTCGCGGCGGCCAGTGCCGCGGGCGCTGTGGAGGCGGCCCGCGAGGCGTTCGACCATGACCAGCACCAGGACGGCCGTCACCGCCCGGAGCACGGTCAGGACCGTTGAGCGGTACGACGACGGCCGGCCCCCTGGTGAGGGGGTCGGCCGTCGGCATGTCGAACCCGGCCTCCGGTGGTGCGACCGGGGCCGAGCAGGTGTCAACCACCGGTGGCGCCACCCCTGGCTCGCCACCGGACGCCGCCCCGGCTCGGGACGGCATGGTGCCTACGTCAGCGGGCCTTCTTGGTGGCCCGCTTACGCGGCGGGGTCAGCAGGTCGGCGATCGTCGCGATCGCACTCGGGACCAGGCTGTAGTACGCCCAGACACCGCGCTTCTCCCGCTGCAACAAGCCAGCCTCGGTGAGGATGCGCAGGTGGTGACTGACCGTCGGCTGAGAGAGGCCGAGCGGCGCGGTCAGGTCACAGACGCACGCCTCGCCCTCGGGGGCCGACTGGATCAGGCTGAGCAGCCGCAACCGAGCAGGATCAGCAAGGGCCTTGAGGACCCCGGCGAGACGCTCGGCATCGGCACGTTCGATCGGCTCGCCGTTTAGCGGCGAGATCTGAGGCATAGTCATTTCGGCCAACGCAGTTCCCACGTATTCCATCCTTCCACCAGCAGCATCGATCCGCCTGCATATCAGCAGATCCGAATCGGCAGACTTTTACGCCACAAGGCCGAGGTCAGCCAACGTATAGGCCGCCCGGTACGGCAATCCGGCGGCTCGCACCGCGTCGCCGGCGCCTCGATCAACAATAACCACCACACCCACGACTTCCGCCCCGGCCTCGCGAAGAGCCTCGACAGCTGTCAAAACACTTCCGCCAGTCGTGGATGTGTCCTCCACCGCCAACACACGGCGGCCAGCCACCTCCGGTCCCTCGATCCGCCGCTGAAGACCGTGGGCCTTGCCCGCCTTGCGCACCACAAAGGCGTCCAGGGCCCGGCCGGTCGGAGCGGCGGCGTGCAGCATCGAGAGCGCGACTGGATCCGCGCCCAGGGTGAGGCCCCCAACGGCGTCGAACTCCCAGTCGGCGGTGAGGTCGAGCAACACCCGGCCGACCAGAGGAGCGGCCCGGTGATGGAGCGTGACGCGCCGCAGATCCACGTACCAGTCTGCCTCGCGCCCCGACGAGAGCACGACCCGGCCGTGGACCACAGCCAGGTCGGTAATGAATTTACGCAGGTCGTCGTGGTCCCCCATGGCGATAGAGGTTACTGCGCAACTCTGAACGCCGCGTGTGGGGTCCACCCTGATCAGCCCCGAGGGGAACCGATGAGTGGCGATGCTCGACTACGCTCAGCAACTGGCCCGACAGCGGCGCGCCAACGCCGTCCCACCACTCGCTCGGGGTCGGCGGGCCGGTCGAGGCTCAGCGCTCGTCGCGACCGATCCGGCCGCGGGTGTCCCGCGCGACCGCCTGGAGCAGCCGCCGCGGCGCGTGTCGCATACCTGCCACGACCACCTTGTACTTCCACGCCGGGATGCTGACCATCTTGCCTTTGCGCAGGTCACGCAAGGCTTCGTCCACCACATCCTCGGCCCGCAGCCACAGCCACTCCGGCGTCTTGGACATGTTGATGCCGGCCCGCTGATGGAATTCTGTGCGGGTGTAGCCGGGGCAGAGGGCCATCACCTGAACGCCGAACGGCAGCGCTGACTGGCCGACGGACTCACTGAAGTTGGTGACCCACGCCTTGCTGGCGGAGTATGTGGATCCGGGCATCGCCGTCCCGAACCCGGCGACCGAAGAGACATTTATCACTGCCCCATTTCGCCGTTCGGTCATCGGTCGGAGCGCCGCCAGGGTCAACCGCATGACCGCGTGCACGTTGAGTCGCAACAGTCGCGCCTCGTCCTCCGCCGTGGAGCGCAGGAACGGTTTGTTCAGGCTGATCCCCGCATTGTTGACCAGCAGGTGCACCGGGCTGCCGTCGGCGAGCCGCTGCTCCACGATGGCGCAGCCGTCGTCGGTGGACAGATCCGCGGAGATCGTCTCCACCTCGCGTCCGGACGTGGACCCCAGCTCGGTGGCCAGCTCAGTCAGCCGCGCCGCGTCGCGGGCAACGAGCACCAGGTGCCAGCCGTCGGCGGCAAGGCGTCGCGTGAACGCCGCGCCGATGCCGGCGGTGGCCCCGGTGATCAGGGCTCGGCGCTCGGCAGTCGTGGGGTCGAGCGTCACGGAGTGGTCCTCACCTGGGCGGGTACGGGGGCGTATGCGGCGCCGACGGGGGCTGGGGCGGGGCGGGCGGGAACATGGGCGGTGCGGTTGGCGCCGTCGAGCGGTGGCGGCCGAACCAGCTGTTCGCCGCCGGCAGCGCCAGCAGCGTAGCTACTACAAGGTAACCGAGCGCCTGTGCGACGGAAAGCCCGGCATTGAGCGGGATCCACCAGGACGGGTACGCGTCGCCGACCAGGCCCAGCAACTCGGCGAGGGACTGGTCGCCCGAGCCCATTCGCAGTGGCGCGGCCCGTTCGCCGACGACCACCACCACACTGCAACAGGCGGCGAGCAGACCGAGCCCGCTGACCACCCAGGTCGCCACCCGGACGCCGTTGCGACCGGCCAGCAGACCGAGGGCCAGGCCGGCGAGCAGCAGCGCGGACAGCACCGCCACCACCGCCGTCAGCACGGCCGACGCGCGGAGCAGAGCCACCACGCCGTCGATCTGCTCCGTGCTCGCCGAGGTGTCGCGGGCGGCGGAGCGGAACCCGTCGACCGTCCCGCCCAGCACCACCAGGGAGACCACCGCGTACGCGAGCGCGGCGACCGCCATCAACAACAGCACCGTCGCGGCCGACAGGGCGGCGGCGGGCCGGCGGGCCGGTGCCGATTCCGGGTACGACACGACGAATCCCTCCGGTAGGCGTCGGGTTGCAACCTACTCGGAGGGATCGTCGGCGTCGTGCTTATTGAGCCGTCAGTTGCTCGGCGGCGGGGTTGACCCGGGCCGATCCGTGGGCGGCGTGTCGTCCGGGCGGTCCGCGGCCGGTGGCGGCGGGTAGCTCGGCTCCCCACTCGACGGATAACCCGGCTCACCGGATGCCTGCGGGTAACCGGGCTGACCCGGCGCCTGCGGGTAACCAGGCTGACCCGGCGCCTGCGGGTGGCCCGGGTAGCTGGCGCCCGGGGTGGGCGGCTCCCAGCCCGCGGTGGGCTTGCGGAAGAACGGGTTCGCCTTCGGCAGCGCCAGCAGGACCAGCGCCGTGATCAGCGCGATCAGGCTGAGCACACCCAGCAGGAGGCTGACCGGGGTCACCCAGGAGGGCAGAGCCTCCTCAAGGCGGCGCTGGATCTCCTCCGGGCTCGGCGCGTCGCCGGTGGTCCCGCCACCGGTGTTGAAACCGCCGGCCGCGTTGCTGAGCAGACCACCGCCCACGCAGCAGACCATGATGCCGCCGACGATCCAGGTGGTGATCCGGGCGCCGTTGCGGCCCTGGTTGTTGAACAGGGCCAGCACACCCAGCACGACCGCGAGCAGCAGCAGGACGATGCTCCCGCCGATGCCGATGACGGCGAAGACGTCGGCCACCTGGTCACCGTCGGTGGCGCTGCCCGCGTACGCCTCGCGGAGCGCGTCCCGCGTCTTGCTGAAGGTGCTGAGCGTGATGATCAGACTGATTACCTGGAGCGCCAGGAACAGGAAGAGCAGGTAACTGGAAATCGACACAATGGATGGCCGCTGACGGGCCGGCGTGCTCTGGGAATCGACCACGATTCTCCTTCCCTAGATCGCGCCCACACCGTATCGACAACCGGCCAGTTCGGCATGCCGTGACAAGCCCGGCGCGTCCGCCCGGCCGGCTCGGCGGGCCTCAGGCCCGGGGCGGGCGGATCGTCAGGTCGGCGGGGTCGAGCAGGTCACCGCGGGCGACCCGCCAGCCCTCTTCGCCGTACGCCTCGAAGGACAGCCGCGCGGTGCCACCGGACTGGTAGTCGTGGTAGCGCATCGTCCCGGTCGACGGCAACTCGGTCTCTCCGGTCGCGGTGTAACGCGCCTGCCCGGTCTCGGCCCAGGTGTAGCGCCGCCTGCCGAGTTCGATGGTCGGGGCGCCCGGAGTGACGGTGGCGCCCGGCTCCGGGGTCCAGAAGACCAGCTCGAGTTCGGGGCCGTCCTCCACGGAGAGCCGGTGGCGGGTGCCGGAGTCGTCGTCGAGGAGGTGCTGCACCCAACTCCAGTCGCCCTCGACCAGGCGGATCGTGGCACTCACCGCGTACTCCCGGTCGCGGATCCGCACGCTGTCACCCGGAGCCAGCCGGCGGAGCGGGCCACCGTGCGGCGGCTCCGCCGGCTGGCCGGGAGGCCGGCCCGTCGGCCGTCGGCGGGCCCGCACGACGACCACGACCACCGCTAGTACGGCAACAGCCGCCACCAGGCACGTCACCAGCGCGTCCACGCGACCACCTCCCCAGGTACGTCGGCGCAGACGGTAACAACCGTCGGCACCCGGAAGACCCGTGCTGTGGCCGACAGCTCAGCTAACGATTGTGGTCGGGTGCGTCCTCCGGAGGCGGCACCGGCGGTCCCGTCGACCCTGGTGAGGTGCCCGGTGCTCCCGGCGTCAGGTGCGCGGCCGGGTCGGGGCAGATCAGGTAGCCGGGTGGGAGCGGCTGGTTCGGCGGCAGGAAGCCTGGCACGAGCGGAGCTGTCGGGTATCCGTAACCGGTCGGGGCGTAAGTGGGGACGGGCATCATCCAGGCCGGCCCGGGAAGCGCCTCGTTCGCGGTACGCGGCACGAACCAGCGGTTCGCCGGCGGCAGCGCCAGCAGCAGGGTCACGGCTGCGGAGAGGACCAGAACGGTGAGCACACCCAGCCCTGCCGCGGGGATGAGCAGGTCTTCCCAGGGATCGGTGCCGGCGTACAACGTGTCGTAGAACGTCGAGGTCTCCCACTCTTCGTCCCAGTCCGGTGGCGGCTCGTCGCCGATCTCCGGCATGGTCAGCAGCGGCACGAGAAACCCTCCGGAGCAGCACTGCCCGAAGCAGACCAGCAACTGCGCTCCACTGGCCACGAAGACCAGGATCCGCGCGACGTTGGCGCCCCGCCAGACCGGGACGGCGGTGGCCGCAAACCAGACCGCGAGCAACACCGCCGGCACGCCGAGGATCAGCGTCATCGCGACGTTGCCCTGCCGCTCGCCGGCCACCTCGTCCGGGTCGGCGTCCGGCACCAGTCGTACCGCGCGGTCGATCTGGCCATCGAAGCGCACCGCCTCGGCCACCGTCAGCGCGGTCAGGCCGAGCAGCACCAGCACCACGGCCAGTTGCAGCCAGAAGGCGATGGTCACGGTGGCCGGGCGGGGCGGACGCGGCGCGGTGACGGGCGGGCTCATGGCTCGCAACGTACGGTGCGTCGTCAGCAACCGGCAGAACCGATCGGGCAGCGCCGACCGGCGAATGGATCATGCTGCGGCGAGCCGCCGACTGGCGTAGGTGCCGAGGGTTTCCCGGTCCATCACGCAGCCGACGAAGGTGGTCAACTCGCTCGGATCGTCCCGCAGCGACGTCCACGTCGCTCGGGCCGTCTCCGGGTCGACCCGCTCCAGCAGCGTGGCCGCGTACGCCCGGCCGGCGGGTGTGCCGTCGACCAGCACCCGGTCGAGCTGGCGGCGTACCTCATCGGGGTGGTCGCTGAGGGCGGCCTCGACCCGGTGGTACGCCTCGGTCACCGGCAACAGGGTGCCCGCGATCCCCACCCCACCAAAGGCGAGCGTCTCAGCGGCCACCAACTCGTCGACGGCGGCGCCCAATTCGCGCTCCCAAGCCTTCCGCATTCCAAACATGCCTCCACCCTTTCCCCGTCCGGCCCCACTCCACCCCGTTGATCACGAGGTTTGCGCCATGAGCGGACACTCTCCTGAGAGAGCCGCCTTGTTCGGGCGCCAGGTGGTGCGGGTCAGTAGCCGCGCCACTCGGTGCGGGCGTAGTCGAGGACCCTCGGTTGGAGGAGGGTGCTGGGGGGCACGTCCAGGCGGGCGCGGTCGGCGGGAAAGGCCGCCGCCGCCCGCAGCACGCCCGGGTCGAGGAAACGCAGCCGGGGCGCGTCGGCCGGCAGTTCCAGCACCGGCGGGGCGGTTCCCGCCGTGGCGAGCAGGAAACCCCAGTCGCCGAAGGACGGCACATCGACGTGGTAAGGCACTGTGGCGAAGCCCGCTTCCCGCACCGACGCGTCGATGGACCAGTAGGAGCGGGGCGCGAAGTACGGCGAGCCGGACTGCACCACCAGCCGTCCCCGCTCGGCGAGCACCGACCTGATCAGCGCGTAGAACTCGACGGTGTAGAGCTTGGCCGTGGCCGTCTCGTCCGGATCGGGCAGGTCGGCGACCACCACGTCGAAGCGCTCGGCGGCGGTACGCAGCCAGCCGAACGCGTCAGTGTTCACCACCCGTACGCGGGGGTCGTCGAGCGAGCCGCCGTTGAGCGCCCGCAGCTGCGGCACGGTGCTGGCCAGCGCAACCACCGCCGGGTCGAGGTCGACAACTGTCACCCGGCGGACGTCCGGGTACCGCAGGATCTCCCGGACGGCGAGGCCGTCGCCGGCACCGAGAACCAGTACCTCGCCGCGTGGACCTCGCATCGCCGGATGCACCAGCGCCTCGTGGTAGCGGTACTCGTCCACCGAGCTGAACTGAAGATCACCGTTGAGGAACAGCCGGAGGTCGGTGTCGGCGTGACCGACCTCCCGCACCGACCTGGTCAGCACGATCTCCTGGTAACGGGAGCGTTCGGCGTACACGACGGGGTCCCGGTAGAGCTGCTGCCGGGCGGTCACCTCGAAGTCGGCGGCGGTCACCCAGGCGTACCCCAGGCAGAGCGCGACCACGACGGAGCCGGCGCCGAGGACGAGCCGGGCGCGGCGGCTCAGCTCCCTCCGGAACACAGTGCAGACCAGGGCGAGACCGGCCACCGCGTTCACCGCGCCGACCACCAGGGCACCCTTGAGCTGACCGAAGACGGGGATCAACAGGAACGGGAAGGCGAGCCCGCCGAGCAGCGCGCCGACGTAGTCGGCGGCGAACAGATCGGCCACCGCACTGCCGGCGGCCTGCTCGCGGATGCGCTGCAACATCACCATCAGCAGCGGAATCTCCGCGCCGATCAGCAGGCCCAGCACGAAGGCGGTGGCGACCAGCGCCGGGCCGTACAGGTCGAGCCAGGCGAAGGCGGCGTAGAGGCCGAGCACTGACAGGCCACCGAGCAGGGCCAGGGTCAGTTCGATCACCGCGAACGCTGCGGCGGCCCGGGGCTGCAGCGGCTTCGCGACCAGTGCGCCGACGCCCATCGCGAAGACCATCACGCCGAGCACGATCGACGCCTGCCCGACGGTGTCGCCGATCAGGTAGCTGCCGAGCGCGACAAGGGCCAGCTCGTAGACCAGGCCGCAGGCGGCGCAGACGAAGACCGCGACCAGCACCGCCGCGCGGGCCAGCCGCCAGTGCGGCCGGGCCTCGGTGACGAGGTTCTGCACGGAGGGCTCCAGGTGATGGGTCAGGCGTCGGGCTACTTGCCGGTGCCGGGGCCGCCGCCCCGAACGCTGTTACCGCGTCCCCAACCCCAGTACGACCCGACGGTCGAGTGGTAGCGGGGGTGAGCGGTGTCCATGTCTTCGAGCAGGATCACCGAGCCTGCCGCGATCGGCAGGATCACCACCGAGTCGTCGTCGTAGCGCAGGTAGACGCCGCTGCCGTCGGCGTACCGGTCGGACGGATTCCACGCGTCGGTCAGTTCCTTGGCCACAGCGGTCGGTGACTTGGACGAGGTGTACGCGATCGCTTCCCGGCCGATGTCCCGGCTGGCCGCTCGCGAATACCTGTCCTGCACGTAGGCGCGCGGGGAGAAGGTGCCGTTGACGAGGGCGAAGCCCGCGACCAGCGCGCCGACCACGGCCGCTGCCACGCCCACCACGAACCAGCGTCGGTACGTCATCGCAGTGCCACCACCGTCTCGGTCAGGACCAGCTCGTTGGTCTGGGGGTACGCGTGCCAGGTACGCCAGCCGACCGTCCCGTGCGGCAGGTCGGCGCGCACGGCCAGCGCGGTCACCGCGTCCGGGTCGCCGGGAAAGACTCCGACCAGGGCGTACGGGTCGTCGGCCAGGTCGGCGCGGAGCCTGGCGATCCGGGTGTGCAACTCACCGTCGGCGGGGCGCAGCACGGCGGCGGTGAAGCGGTAGCCGCCCGCTTCGTCGTGCAGGGCGTCGGGCAGGTGCGGCGGCCGGCCCGGCAGGCAGGCGACCGTCTCGGTGAGTTCGGCCGCATCGCCGGGTTCGGCCAGCACGACCTGGTGGGACGCACCGAGCAGGCGCAGCCGTAGCCGGACGTCCCCGGGCAGCGTGAGGTCGCGGACGTGCAGCGCAGGACGCTCCGGGCCGCCGAGTGCCAGGCTCAGGTCGGCGGCGCAGGTGTCGACGTACGGGGTGTGGAGGCTCACCAGCACCTCAGCTGGCCTCCGGCCCGGCCTGCGGGTAGACCATCACGTCGGCGCGGTGCAACTGCTCGCCCCGGGCGACCTCCCAGCCGGCCTGGCCGTACGCCTCGAAGGAGAGCCGTTCGCCGCCCTGGGCCCGGTAGTCGTGGTATCGAAGGGTGCCACTGGGGTCGAGGCCAGTGCTGCCGGTGGCCGTGAAGCGGGCCTGACCGGACTCCTCCAGGGCGTAGCGGCGGCCGGCGAAGTCGAGGGCGGACGCACCCGGGGTGATCGTGGCGGCCGGCTCGACGGTCCAGAGCACCAGCTCCAGGTCGGGGTCCTCCTCCACGGAGAGCCAGCGCTTGTCACCCTCGGCGGTGTCCAGCAGGTGCTCGGCCCAGCTCCAGCCGCCCTCATTCAGATGCACCGAGCCCCGGACCGCGTACGACACCCGGCGGATCTCGACGATGTCGCCGGGCTTGAGCCTGCGCGGGTCGCCGCGGAGGGCGTCGCTGTCGGTGTCCCGGAACGGGTCCGCGGGTGCCGCCGGCCGGGCGGCCTTACGGCCCTTGCGCACCGCCACCACCGCAACCACGACCCCGGCGACTCCGATCAGACACCCCAACGTCGTCACCAGGTACGCCACGGGTCCGTTCATGCCGACCACCTCCCCAAGTGCGTCGGCGGGAACGGTAACAACCCCGCGCACCTGGAGAAACTCATCATTGTCTGGTGATCTGGCAGCTACGGAGCGTCCTGGTGGGGTGCCGTCCGGGGGCGGAGAACGGGTCGGGCCGACCCCGCCTGCGAGGCGGGATCGGCCCGGGTGCGACGGATCAGGCGGCGGTGACGGTCAACCCTTCCTTCGCGTCGGCCAGGTCGACCTTGACGGTGTCGCCGTCTCGGATCGTCCCGGAGAGCAGGGCTTTGGCGAGTTGGTCTCCGATCGCGGTCTGGACCAGACGACGGAGGGGCCGCGCACCGTAGATCGGGTCGTAGCCGTGCTCGGCCAGCCAGTCCCGGGCGGCATCGGTGATCTCCAGACCCAGCCGGCGATCGGCCAACCGCCGCCGCATCCGCTGCAACTGGATGTCGACGATGGAGCGCAGGTCGTCCCCCCGCAGCGAGGCGAAGACCACCATGTCGTCCAGCCGGTTGAGGAACTCCGGCTTGAAGTGCGACCGGACCACGGCCAGCACGCCCTCGCGGCGCTGCTCGTCGGCGAGCGTCAGGTCGCTGATCACCGACGACCCGAGGTTGGACGTGAGGATCAGGATCGCGTTACGGAAGTCCACGGTGCGGCCCTGGCCGTCGGTGAGCCGGCCGTCGTCGAGCACCTGGAGCAGCACGTCGAAGACGTCCGGGTGAGCCTTCTCCACCTCGTCCAGCAGCACCACGGAGTACGGGCGTCGGCGCACCGCCTCGGTGAGCTGACCGCCCTCGTTGTAACCGACGTAGCCGGGTGGGGCACCGACCAGGCGGGCTACCGAATGCTTCTCGCCGTACTCGCTCATGTCGATGCGGACCATGGCCCGCTCGTCGTCGAAGAGGAACTCGGCGAGGGCCTTGGCCAGCTCGGTCTTGCCGACGCCGGTGGGGCCGAGGAAGAGGAAGCTGCCGGTCGGGCGGTCCGGGTCGGCGATACCGGCCCGGGCACGGCGTACCGCGTCGGAGACAGCGCCGACCGCCTCGGTCTGGCCGACCACCCGGCCGCCCAGCGACTCCTCCATCCGCAGCAGCTTGGCCGTCTCACCCTCCAGCAGGCGGCCGGCGGGGATGCCGGTCCAGGAGGCGACCACGGCGGCGATGTCGTCCGCGCCGACCTCCTCCTTCAGCATCGCGCCGTCGGCCTGGAGTTGCGCCAGCTCCTCCGCGGCCTGCTTCAGCTCGACCTTCAGGGCGGGAATCCGGCCGTAGCGCAGCTCGGCGGCGCGTTCCAGCTCGCCGTCGCGCTCGGCCCGCTCGGCCTCACCGCCGAGGCGTTCCAGCTCCTCCTTCGCCGTGGAGAGCTTGGTGATGTGGCTCTTCTCCGTCTGCCAGCGCTCGGAGAGCACTGTGAGCTGCTCGCGCTTGTCGGCCAACTCCTTGCGGAGCCGCTCCAACCGCTCGGCCGAGGCGGCGTCCGGCTCCTTGGCCAGGGCCATCTCCTCGATCTCCAACCGGCGGACGGCCCGCTCGATCTCGTCCACCTCGACCGGACGCGAGTCGATCTCCATCCGGAGCCGGGACGCGGACTCGTCGACCAGGTCGATCGCCTTGTCCGGCAGGAACCGGTCGGTGATGTAACGGTCGGACAGCGTCGCGGCGGCCACCAGCGCGGCGTCGGTGATCCGTACGCCGTGGTGCACCTCGTAGCGCTCCTTGAGCCCACGCAGGAT
Source organism: Micromonospora sp. DT15 (assembly GCF_049841475.1). Taxonomy (NCBI): domain Bacteria; kingdom Bacillati; phylum Actinomycetota; class Actinomycetes; order Micromonosporales; family Micromonosporaceae; genus Micromonospora; species Micromonospora sp. DT15. Next base: position 57,968 of record NZ_JBNCKJ010000008.1, on the reverse strand, counting down.
GCCGATGGTGTCCTCGATGGTCGGCTCACCGACCAGCACCGGCTGGAAACGGCGCTCCAGCGCCGGGTCCTTCTCGATGTGCTCGCGGTACTCGTCGAGTGTGGTGGCGCCCACCATCCGCAGCTCACCACGGGCCAGCATCGGCTTGAGCATGTTTCCGGCGTCCATCGAGCCCTCGCCCTTGCCGGCGCCGACGACAGTGTGCAGTTCGTCGAGGAACGTGATGACCTGCCCGTTGGAGTTCTTGATCTCCTCCAGGACGGACTTCAGTCGCTCCTCGAACTGGCCGCGGTACTGCGCGCCGGCGACCATCGCGCCGAGGTCCAGCGAGATCAGCTTCTTGTCGCGGAGTGATTCGGGCACGTCGCCGGTGACGATCCGCTGGGCCAGGCCCTCGACGATCGCGGTCTTGCCGACGCCGGGCTCGCCGATCAGCACCGGGTTGTTCTTGGTACGCCGGGACAGCACCTGGATGACCCGACGGATCTCGGAGTCCCGGCCGATGACCGGGTCGATCTTGCCGTCGCGGGCGCTGGCGGTGAGGTCGACGCCGTACTTGGTCAGGGCCTGGTAGGTCTGCTCCGGGTCGGCGGTGGTGACCCGACGGTCCCCACCGCGCACGGTCGGGAAGGCGGCTACCAGAGCCTCCTCGGTGGCGCCGACGGTCTTCAGCGCGCCGGACACCGCCCCGCCCACCCGGGCCAGGCCGGCGAGCAGGTGCTCGGTGGACGTGTACTCGTCGCCCAGCGGCCGGGCGATCTGCTCGGCGGCGCCGATGGCGTTGACGAACTCCCGAGCCAACGTCGGCTCGGCGATGCTGGAGCCGCGGGCGGCCGGCAGGTTGTCGACCGCGCGCTGGGCGGCCTGGCGCAGCTCGGTCGGGTCGGCCCCGACGGCGCGCAGCAGACCGGTGGCGGTTGAGCCGTCGGTGTCCAGGAGTGACAGGAGCAGGTGCCAGGGCTCCACCGTGGCGTGGCCACGCTGGTTGGCCAGTGCCACAGCGCCCGTGATGGTTTCGCGGCTCTTGGTGGTGAGTCTTTCGGTGTTCATGGGCTCCCCCGGATCGGCGTTGTCCACTGGGTTGGACACAACCAGAGTTGAGCGTATTCCGCTCAACCTTAGCGCGTGACGCCCATCACTCCCGGCGTCGCCACCGCCAGTCGAACTCCCCGGCCGCCGGGGCCGGGCCGGGCAGCAGACCCTCGTCCGGCACCGACGACAGGCCCGCCACGAGGACCGCGAGCTGGCGACGGCGCAGCTGGCGGGTCCGTTCCGGATCGGGTACGCGGACCGCGGCGCACGCCTCCAACAACAACCCGAGATCGTGGACGACCGCGTCGGGGCGCAGCCGCCCGCTCGCGTGGGCCCGGTCGACCAGGGCGGCGGCCAACTCACCGGCGCGCACCGCGTCCCGGCCCATCTCCTCGGTCGGGGTGAAGGTGCCGGCCAGGTGAACGGTGAGCGAGTGCACGTCGGCGTCGACCACCCGGGCCAGGAAACCGGTGAACGCGGCCCAGTCGTCCGACTCAGCGAGGGCGGCCTCGGCCTCCGTGACGTACCGGCGCAGCCCGTCGTGGCAGAGCTGGCGCAGCAGGTCCTCCTTACCCGCGTACCGCCGGTAGAGGGCGCTGATGCCGACGCCGGCGCGCTCGGCGACGGCGGCGATCGGGGCCTTCGGGTCGTCGAGGAAGACGGCGCGGGCGGCTTCGAGGATGACCTCGTCGTTGCGGGCGGCCTGGGCGCGGCGACCGCCGAGGGTCTTGCCGGACGTCGGTGACATGCGTTCAGACTAACAGTGGAACGGACCGTTCCGCTCTGCTATGGTGATTGCAGAACGAAACATTCCGTTCCGAAGGAGTTCCGGCATGAGTGACACCGCTGTCCACCCGTTCCGCGCCGAGATCCCGCAAACCGCCCTCGACGACCTGGCCGCCCGGCTGGACCGCACCCTCTGGCCCGTCGAACTGCCCGGCGCGGGTGACTCGTACGGGATGAGCAACGACCGGGTGCGGGCCCTCGTCGACAGGTGGCGGGGCGGGTTCGACTGGCGCGCCGTCGAGGCCCGCCTGAACGCCCACCCGCAGTTCGTCACCGAGATCGACGGCGAGCGGATCCACTTCCTGCACGTCCGGTCGTCCCGGCCCGACGCCACCGCGCTGGTGCTCACCCACGGCTGGCCCGGCTCGGTGCTGGAATACCTCGACGTGATCGCCCCGCTCACCGAGCCCACCGACCCGGACGCGCCGGCCTTCCACGTGGTCGTCCCGTCGCTGCCCGGCTTCGGCTTCTCCGGCCCAACCCGCAACGCCGGCTGGAACCGGTTCCGCATCGCCCGCGCCTGGGCCGAGCTGATGAACCGCCTGGGGTACGACAGCTACGGCGCGGTCGGCAACGATGCCGGTTCGATGATCGCGCCAGAGCTGGGCCGGATCGATCCGGAGCGGGTGCTCGGCGTACACGTCACCCAGCTCTTCTCGTTCCCCTCCGGCGACCCGGCCGAGTTCGCCGGGCTCTCCGAGGCGGACCAGGCGGCGCTCGGGCACCTCCAGTGGTTCTACGAGAACAAGTTCTCCTTCAACCAGGTGCACAGTCAGCAGCCGCAGACCCTTGCGTTCGGGCTGGCCGACTCACCGGTGGGGCTGCTCGCCTGGAACGCCCAACTCTTCGACGAGGGCCTGGATGCCGACTTCATCCTGGCCAACGTGGCGCTCTACTGGTTCACCGGCACCGCCGCCTCGGCGATGCGGCTCTACTGGGAGGACGCGCACGCCGGCGAGCCGCCGACCGAGCCGACCACCGTCCCGACCGCGCTGGCCATGTTCCCCGGGGACTTCCAGTCCATCCGCCGCTTCGCCGAGCGGGACCACTCGAACATCGTCCGGTGGACGGCGTACGACACCGACATCGAGGGCCGGGGCGACGTCGGCGGTCACTACGCGGCCCACCAGGCCCCCGAGGTGCTGGTCACCGACATCCGCGAGTTCTTCGCCAGCCTCCGCTGACCGCCAGCGCTTGATCGACTCGGGTTCCTTGATGTCGCGGTGTCCCGGTGGTCCAGACACCCCGACTTCCGGGAAGCCGAGTCGATCACGGCCGATGAGCTGCGTAGGGCCTGGTCTGACGACCGGTGGCCGTCCAAGATCTGCGGATTGTTCATCAAGCGGTAGCCTTGGCTGGTGCGAGTACGTGTCGAGCAGACCGCCCTACCCGGGATCGGGGTACGTCACGATCTGGTGACGGAGTCCGGACGCCGCCTGGGCGTCGTCTCCCATCGCAATGGCCGCCGCGATCTCGTTTTCTACGATCCCGACGATCCCGATGCCTGCCAGGCGGACATTCCGCTCACCGACGACGAGGCTGAGGCCCTGGCCGACATCCTCGGCGCGTCGCTGATGCTCGGTCAGCTCTCCGGGCTCCGCGAGCAGGCCGCCGGTCTGCTCACCGAGCAGATCGCCATCACGGCCGGCTCTCCGTACGTCAACCGGAAGCTCGGCGACACCAAGGCGCGTACCCGCACCAGCGCCTCCATCGTGGCGGTGCTGCGCGAAGGCGAAGTAATCGTCTCGCCACTCCCCTCCTTCCGCTTCGCAGCCGGCGACGTGGTGGTCGTCGTCGGGACCCGCAGAGGTCTCGACGGTGTGTCCGCCATCCTCGCCGACAGTGACCCGGACGGCTGAGGCGGATGCACGATTTCACCACGCTGCTCATCGAAGTCGGTGCGCTGCTGTTGCTGCTTGGCCTCCTCGGCCGGCTGAGCCGGCGCTTCGGCCTCTCGCCCATTCCCCTCTACCTGCTCGCCGGGCTCGCGTTCGGGCACGGCGGGCTACTTCCGCTCGCCGCCAGCGAGGAGTTCTTCGCGGTCGGCGCCGAGATCGGCGTCATCCTGCTGCTGGTGATGCTCGGCCTGGAGTACTCGGCCAACGAACTGGTCGGCAACCTCCGCTCGGCAGCCCCGGCCGGGCTGATCGACGGCGTGTTCAACGCCCTGCCCGGCGCGGCCTTCGCCCTGCTGCTCGGCTGGGACTGGGTCGCCGCCCTGGTGCTCGGCGGCATCACCTGGGTCTCCTCCTCCGGGGTGATCGCCAAGGTCCTCGCCGACCTGGGCCGGCTCGGTAACCGGGAAACCCCGGTGATCCTCTCGGTGCTGGTCATCGAGGACCTGGCGATGGCGCTCTACCTGCCACTCGTCACCGCCGTACTGGCCGGCACCGGCCTGCTCGGCGGCGGGATCGCGCTCACCGTCGCGGTGGGCACCGTGCTGATCGTGCTGGTGGTCGCCATCCGGTACGGCCACCTGATCTCGTCCGCCCTGTCGGCGAAGGACCCCGAGGCGCTGCTGCTCGGCGTACTCGGTCTGACGTTGCTGATCGCTGGCATCGCCGCGTCGCTCCAGGTGTCGGCGGCGGTCGGCGCGTTCCTCGTCGGCATCGCGCTCTCCGGCCCGGTGGCGCACCACGCCACCGAGTTGCTCTCGCCCCTGCGGGACCTGTTCGCCGCTGTGTTCTTCGTCTTCTTCGGCCTGACCACCGACCCGCAGGACATCCCGCCGGTGCTGCTGCCGGCCCTCGCGCTGGCCGTGATCACCATGGCGACGAAGACGGCCACCGGTTACCTCGCCGCCCGTCGGGTCGGCATCGCCGAACCCGGTCGATGGCGGACCGGTCTGGCACTCGTACCCCGAGGTGAGTTCTCCATCGTCATCGCCGGTCTCGCGGTGGCCGCCGGGAGCGTCGAGCCGCGGTTGGCAGCGCTGGCCGCGACGTACGTCCTGATCACCGTGGTGACCGGGCCGATCCTGGCCCGGCTGCCGGACTTCCCGTGGTTCAAGCGGTGGCTGCGCAACCGCGCGGCGGCGCAGCGGCGGGGGCAGGCCCCGGTCATCGACTCACCGCATTGAGGTCCACCTGAACGCCGCAGCCGCATGGGTCGCACCCTCGCGGAGGTAGAAGCGGTGCGCCTCGGTCCGGGCGAGGCCGGACTCCAGGAAGACGTAGTCGGCACCGTGTTCGTGCGCCCATGCCCTGGCCGCCGTCAGGAGGCTGGAGCCGACACCCCGGGAGCGCCACTCGGGGTGCACAGCGAGGTCCTCGATCGAAGCCCGACGGCCGAAGCGCACCGAGAGGATGTCCACGTAGACGCTGGCCACACCGACCACCTGACCTTCACCCGATCGCGCCGCGAAGAGTGCGACGTCTTCGTGGGCGAGCAATTGCGCGGTCCGCTCGACGGCACGATCCCGGTCCCAATCCCCGGGACGGCCACCGGGAGGGGCAAAAAGCCACTCCAGCCCCGTGACGAACTCGGCCTCGGCGCCTCGCTGTAACTGTCGTACGTGGATGGTCATGGGGACATCATCGGCTGCGTCATCGATGCAACCGACCCGCCCATGCCAACGGTTGCGGAATTGCTCCTCGCGGGTACTACCGCAGCACCCGACGGCGGGTTACCGTTTCGCCCCAGCAGCCAGGGTCCGCAGGCAGCGTTGCCAAACGCGGGCGAGAGCGGAAGGTCAGCCGGTGAGCGTGCAGGAGTCGACGTTCCACGGCTTTGCCAACCCCGTCGATCCGACTCCGGCGGAGTTGCGAGCTTGGGCGTACAAGCCCGATTCAGTGCCGTTGGCGTCGATGCCACCGGACTGGGACCTGCTGGTCTCCGGCGACCGGCTGGTGTTGACACTCTTCGAGTTAGCGATGGATTCAACCTGCCCGGCACGGCGGTTCGCGCTGCACTGCCTCTACATCTACGCGGCCGACGGCATCCGGACGAACTTCCGCGCGCATCCCAAGCGCCGCTTCCGCAAGCTCGTCGAACAGGCCGAGCGTGACGGCGACGAGCTGATGAAGGTCTGGGCGCACAACGGCCGGGTGCTGTTGGCCAGACCGGACCTCTTCGTCTATCGGGACTGGTGCGAGGGCGGCCTGGTCCGCGAGAACCGCCGCCTCGGCTGAACTGACGGATTCACTCCGTTCGTTTCGCCGATCTTGCACTTTCTGTTCCGACCTATTGCACGAAGCTAGACATTCCGTCATCCCAAACTGCAAGATCGCGGAATTGCGCGCGGTGCGCGGGCGCGTGGGGCGCGGGGCGGGGCGTGCGAACGGGCCGGGACCCCCCGTGGGTCCCGGCCCGTACGTTGGTTACCGGTCAGTCCTGCTTGCGTTCCGGTTCGGCTTGGCTCGGTTCGGCGGCGTGGTCCCCGTTTTCGGCGAACCGGCCCGCAATGATCCGGTCCCGGTAGGTCCCCTCGGTCACCTTGTCGAACTTCTTGCGGACGGTTTCGGCCAGGTTCTCCAACCGGTCCTCGGTCTGCTGGGCCACCTTCTTCGCCTGTTCCGCCATCGCTCCCCCTCGCCATGCCGGTAGGTCCAGATTAAGCCGATTGGACCCTTATCGACAGGCTAACCGAAGCGGCCCGGACCGCGCCGGGAATCCGGCGCGGTCCGGGCCGAGAAGACAGATCCGGGTGAGCGGCAGCTCAGCGATCGGGCGTACGGCGGGGGCGCCAAACCACCAGGGCGGTGGACGTACGGTTCGTCGGCACCAGATCCCGGCCCGGGAAGCGGGCCAGCGACTCCAACTCCGCCACCCGGCGGTACGCGGCGTCCAGCTCAGCCTCCAGCCGGGCCACCCGCTGCTGCGCCTGCTCCAGCAGCCGCTCCAGCCCGATGATCCGCTTGACGCCGGCCAGGTTGATCCCGTCGTCCTGACTGAGCCGCTGCACCTCGCGCAACAGCACGACATCGCGGACGCTGTAGCGACGCCCGCCACCAGCGGCTCGGCCGGGCTGCACGAGCCCCAGTCGGTCGTACTGGCGCAGGGTCTGCGGATGCATCCCCGCCATCCGAGCCGCCACCGAGATCATCAACACCTTGGCCTCGTAGGCAGGGTCGCCCGAACCGAGGAACTCGCCCGACATCCCGCTCACCTCCGCGTCCGTTCCACCGGACTAACTGACTCGACGCACCCGCGCGTCGAGATGTTCCCGGGCCGCCGGCGGGGTCTGCTCGGCGAACGACTCCAGCGCCGTGCGCGCCTCGTCGGACAACCGGGCCGGCACCACCACGTCCAGTGTGACCAGCAGGTCACCGGCCTGCCCGTCGCGGCGGACCACACCCTTGCCCCGGGCCCGCAGCACCCGACCGCTCGGCGTCCCCGGCGGCACCCGCAGGGTCACCGCCCCGTCGAGCGTGGGCACCCGCAGGTCCGTGCCGAGCACGGCCTCCGCGAAGGTGACCGGCACGGTCAGCGTCAGGTCGTCCCCGGTACGCCCGAACAGCTCGTCCGGCCGAACCTTGACCTGTACGAAGAGGTCACCCGCCGGGCCACCGCGCTCGCCCGGCTCACCGCGCCCGGCCAGCCGGATGCGTTGACCGTCGGCCACACCGGCGGGGAAGCGCACGTTCATGGTGCGGGTCTTTGTGACACCGCCGCTGCCGTGGCACTCCGGGCACTTCTCCTCGACCACCGTGCCGACGCCCTGGCAGTTGCGGCACGGCTCGGAGAAGCTGAACGACCCCTGGTCGCGGGTGGTCACGCCGGCACCATGACAGACCGGGCAGGTACGCGGCTGGGTGCCGGGTTTCGCCCCGTTGCCGTGGCAGGTGTCGCAGACTCCCGGCGCGCGCAACGTCAGGGGCAGCGTCACCCCGCGCACGGCGTCGCCGAAGTCCAGCGCCACCTCGGTCTCCACGTTCCGACCACGGGCCGGACCGCGTGGCGCGGCCTGCCCACCGGCCTGACCTCCGCTGAAGATCGAGCTGAACAGGTCCTGGAAGCCGGCGCCACCGAAGCGACGATCGCCGCCGCCGGCGCCGCCACCGAACATGTCGGAGACGTCGAACGGCATGCCGCCCGGCTGACCGCCACCCCTGGCGTTGCGCCGGAACGCGCCCGAGCCGAAGAGGGAACGCATCTCGTCGTACTCGCGACGGCGGCCGCTGTCCGACAGCACGTTGTACGCCTCGGACGCGGCCTTGAATCGCTCCTCGGCCTTCGGGTCGCCCGGGTTGTGGTCCGGGTGCGACTCCCGGGCCACCTTGCGGTACGCCTTCTTGATGTCATCCGCGGAGGCGGCCTTGTCCACGCCGAGCACGGCGTAGAAGTCCTTCTCGATCCAGTCCTTCGAACTCACCGGTCCACCTCCTTCCGACCCTGGTGGCCCGGCCGTCCCACCCACCGCTGGGCGGTGGGTGGGACGGCCTGCTCACTGTCTGGCACTATTCCGGATCCGCGACCGCGACCAGCGCGGGGCGCAGCAGCCGCTCACCGAGCTGGTAGCCGCGTCGCATGACCTGTACGCAGGTCGGCTCGCTGACGTCGGCCGACGTCTGGTGCGCGACCGCCTCGTGCCGGGTCGGATCGAACGGGTCGCCCTGCTCGCCGAAGGCGTTCAGACCGAACTTGCCCAGCGCGGTGGTGAGCTGTTCCGCCACCGTGCCGAACGGCCCGACCAGGTCGCCGTGTTCCCGGGCCCGGTCCAGGTCGTCCAGGATCGGCAGCAGCGCGGCCAGCACCGAGCCGGTCGCCTGCTCCTGCACGAGGCTGCGGTCCCGGTCGACCCGCTTGCGGTAGTTGGCGTACTCCGCCGACACCCGCTGGAGATCCCTGGTCCGCTCGTCCAGCTCGGCCCGTAGTGCCTCCAGCTCGGCGCCGAGCGAGGTGCCCGCGCGGCCACCGTCCACCGGCTGCGCCGGGGCGTCCACCACCGCCGGACCGGACGGCTCCGGCCCGTCGGTGGAGTTGACCTCGACCTCGATCTCATCGACCACGACCTCGGCGTCCTCGACCAGACCCTCGGCCGGCACACCGGTCTCCGCGTCAGCGGCGGTCCCCTCCGGCTCGGCGGTGTCGACGAGCTTACGGTTGTTGCGGATGACGACCCGCTCCCCGTCGCCGGTCGGCTCCGTGGTCGCGGAGCCACCCGGCGTCGACCCGGTGTCGCCCGGGTCGGCGGCTCGTGGCTTCTGCGTCATGCGGCTACCTCATCCCCTTCGCGGTGGAAACGTGTCGGAGGCCGACGGTCACTTCTTGCCGTCCTCGTCCACGATTTCCGCGTCGACCACGTCGTCGGCACCGCCGGCCTGCGGGCCGGTCGCACCGGTCGCGCCGGTCGCACCCGGGCCGGGCTCGCCACCCGGCTGCTGACCCTGCTCGGCCTGCTGCGAGTAGAGCAGCGAACCGGCCTGCTGGGAGACCTGAGCCAGCTTCTCGTGCGCCGACTTGATCTTCTCGATGTCCTGACCGCCGAGGGCGCCACGCAGCTCGCCGAGCGCCTCGTTGAGCTGCTCGCGGTTCTCAGCGGGCAGCTTGTCGCCGCTCTCGGCGAGGAACTTCTCGGTCTGCCACTGGAGCGCCTCGGCCACGTTGCGGGTCTCGGCGTCGTCGCGACGACGCTTGTCCTCCTCCGCGTGCTCCTCGGCGTCCCGGCGCATCCGCTCGATGTCGTCCTTCGGCAGCGAGGAGCCGCCGGTGATCGTCATCTTCTGTTCCTTGCCGGTGCCCAGGTCCTTGGCGTGCACGTTGACGATGCCGTTGGCGTCGATGTCGAACGCGACCTCGATCTGCGGCACGCCGCGCGGCGCCGGCGGGAGGCCGGTCAGCTCGAAGGTGCCGAGCTTCTTGTTGTACGCCGCGATCTCACGCTCACCCTGGAACACCTGGATCAGCACCGACGGCTGGTTGTCGTCGGCCGTGGTGAAGACCTCGGAACGCTTGGTCGGGATGGTGGTGTTGCGCTCGATCAGCTTGGTGAAGATGCCGCCCTTGGTCTCGATGCCCAGGCTCAGCGGGGTCACGTCGAGCAGCAGGACGTCCTTGACCTCACCCTTGAGCACGCCGGCCTGGAGGGCGGCGCCGACGGCGACCACCTCGTCCGGGTTGACGCCCTTGTTGGGGTCACGGCCGGTGAGCTGCTTGACCAGGTCGGTCACGGCGGGCATCCGGGTCGAACCACCGACCAGGATGACGTGCTCGACGTCGGAGATCTTGATCCCGGCGTCCTTCACGGCCTGCTCGAACGGGCCCTTGCAGCGGTCCAGCAGGTCCTGCGTCATCCGCTGGAACTCGGCACGGCTCAGCGTCACGTCGAGGTGCAGCGGGCCGGCCGCGCCGGCGGTGATGTACGGCAGGTTGATGTTGGTGGTGGTGGCGGCGGACAGCTCGATCTTGGCCTTCTCGGCTGCCTCGCGGAGCCGCTGGAGGGCCATCTTGTCCTGCGAGAGGTCGATGCCGTGCTCACCACGGAACGTCTTGACCAGGTGGTCGATGATCCGCTGGTCCCAGTCGTCGCCACCGAGCTGGTTGTCACCGCTCGTCGACTTAACCTCGACGACGCCCTCGGCCAGCTCCAGCAGCGACACGTCGAAGGTGCCGCCTCCGAGGTCGAAGACCAGGACGGTCTGCTCCTTGGAGCCCTTGTCCAGCCCGTACGCCAGGGCGGCGGCCGTCGGCTCGTTGACGATCCGCAGCACGTTGAAGCCGGCGATCTCACCGGCCTCCTTCGTCGCCTGGCGCTGGCTGTCGTTGAAGTAGGCCGGAACGGTGATCACCGCGTCGGTGATCTGCTCGCCCAGGTACGCCTCGGCGTCCCGCTTGAGCTTCATCAGCGTCCGGGCCGAGATCTCCTGCGGGGTGTACTTCTTGCCGTCGATGTCGACGGACCAGTTCGTGCCGACCTCGCGCTTGACCGACCGGATCGTCCGGTCCGGGTTGGTCACCGCTTGGCGCTTGGCGACCTCACCGACGAGCACCTCGCCGTTACGGGCGAACGCGACGATCGAAGGAGTCGTCCGCGAACCCTCAGCGTTGGCGATGACGGTGGGCTCACCGCCCTCGAGAACGCTGACGCAGGAGTTCGTCGTGCCGAGGTCGATACCGACCGCACGTGCCATCTTCGCTTCCTCGCTTCGTAAGGTTGTGCAGGTGACGGGCATCGCCCGTGGGCTGCTGGCGAGCACCGCCCGCAGCGGGCCCCACCACAAGTTGAGTGAACTTGACTCAATAGTGCCACGCGTTGGCCAATCGTCAAGGTGACTTGAGTCAACCCGACGCAACCCAGCCGTTATTACCGTCCGGTTGTCTTCCCTTGCATCGGTCGGGCACGCTTTAGCGGTGACGACGCACGGCGATCCCGCCACCCGTTCCGGTGCGCCCGCCGTCGCAGCCCGCACCGACCCGCCGGCCGCCGCGGAGGAGCTCCCCGCCACCACCGGGGACGACAGCCTCCCCAGCGCGCTGTCGGGCCTCCGGGAGGCGATCGGCGCGACCCGCTATCCCCTCGCGCTGCCCTCCGCCGGCCCCGCCCGGCACACCGCCACCGCACTCACCGACCAACTCGACGACTACCTGCTGCCTCGGCTCGCCCGGCTGGACGCCCCACTGCTCGTGGTGGTCGGCGGCTCCACCGGCGCGGGCAAGTCGACCCTGGTCAACAGCCTGGTCAAGGCCCGGGTCAGCGCCGCCGGCGTGCTCCGGCCGACCACCCGCTCCCCGGTGCTGGTCTGCAACCCGTCCGACGCGGCCTGGTTTCGGCAGGGAGAGCTCCTGCCCGGTCTGACCCGCACCACCGAGCCGAGCGACGATCCGCGCGCCCTGCACCTCGTCACCGCCCCGGCCCTGCCCGCCGGGCTGGCCTTCCTCGACGCGCCCGACATCGACTCGGTCGTCGACGCCAACCGGGCACTCGCCACCCAACTGCTGGCCGCCGCCGACCTGTGGCTCTTCGTCACCACCGCCGCCCGGTACGCGGACGCGGTGCCGTGGGAGCTGCTGCGCAGCGCCCGGGCGCGCGGCGCCGTGATCGCCATGGTGCTGGACCGGGTGCCCGCCGAGGCCACCGACGAGATCGCCGCGCACCTGACCGAGATGCTCGCCGAGCAGGACCTCGGCCGGGCGCCGCTGTTCGTGCTGCCCGAGACCTGGGTCGACGGTCAGGGGCTGCTCCCCGAGGGAGTCACCGCCCCCCTTGCCGACTGGTTCGCCCGGTTGGCCGCCGACGCGGACGCCCGGGCGGCGGTGGTCCGCCAGACCCTCGACGGGGCGCTGGCCGCACTCCACCCCTCGGTGGAGGATCTGGCCGACGCCGCCGACGAGCAGCTCGCCGCCGCCGACGGGCTGGACGAACGGGTCCGGGCCGCGTACCGGGGTGCCGAGCGCACCGTCGAGCAGGGGCTCCAGGACGGCCGGCTGCTCCGGGGTGAGGTGCTCGCCCGCTGGCAGGAGTTCGTCGGCACCGGCGAGCTGTTCCGCACGCTGGAGGCACGGATCGGCCGCCTCCGGGACCGGGTAGTCGCCGCCGTCACCGGTCGGCCGGCACCCGCCGCCGAGCTGCGCAACGCCATCGAGTCCCAACTGGTGACGCTGCTGCGCGGGGTGGCCTCGGAGGCTGCCGAGTCCGCGTACACCGGGTGGAAGGCACACCCGGCCGGCGCCGGGCTGCTCGACCCGGCGCTCGCCCACCCGAGCGACGACCTACCCGAACGCGCCGAGCGCATGGTCCGGGACTGGCAGCGCGGAGTGCTGGAACTGGTCCGGGTCGAGGGCGGTGACAAGCGGTTCGTGGCCCGCACCGCCGCGTACGCGGTGAATGCCACCGGTCTGGCCGTGATGATCGCCGTCTTCGCCTCCACCGCGTTCATCCCGACCGGGCTGGAACTGGCCACCGGTGCCGGCACCACTGTCGCCGCGCAGGCCGTCCTCCAGGCGATCTTCGGCGACCAGGCGGTGCGTACCCTCGCCGCCAAGGCCCGCACCGACCTGCTGGGCCGGGTGCGGACGCTGCTCGACGCGGAGGCCGACCGTTTTCTGAGCCGCACCGCCGACGCCCGCCCCGCCGCGGACGCCGGCGACGGGCTGCGCCGGGCCGCCGGCCGGGTCGAGCTGGCCCGGCACCGCAGCGGCCTGTCCGCCGCCGACGAGGAGGGCTCCCGGTGAGCAACATCGCCGGCCGGGTACGCGAGGTGTTCCGCGGGGACCCGCGGGTCGACGCCGACGCGCTGATCGCCCGCCTGGACGCGGTACGCCGGTTCCTGACCGCCGTGGACGGTCTGCTGCCGGACGCCGACCTGGTGCCCGCGCACACCCTTGTCGAGCGGGCCGGCACCCGGCTCGCGCTGTCCCGGGACCACACGGTGGTCGCCCTTGCCGGTGCCACGGGCAGCGGCAAGTCCAGCCTCTTCAACGCGTTGGCCCAACTGGAACTCTCGCCGGTCGGGGTGCGCCGGCCGACCACCGGCGTCACCCACGCCTGCGTGTGGGGGCCGCTGGAGGGCGCCAACCATCTGCTCGACTGGATCGGCGTACTGCCCCGACACCGCTTCGTCCGGGAGAGCGCCCTGGACGCGGACGACGAGACGGCCCTGCACGGGCTGATCCTGCTCGACCTGCCCGACTTCGACTCGGTGCAGCGATCGCACCGGCTCGAGGTGGACCGACTCCTGGGCCTTGTCGACCAGGTGGTCTGGGTCGTCGACCCACAGAAGTACGCCGACCGGGTCATCCACGACAGCTACCTGCGCGAGTTCCACAGGCACCGCGAGGTCACCCTGGTCGTGCTCAACCAGGCCGACCGGCTGCCCCCGGCCGAGGTGCCCCGGGTCCTGGAGGACCTGCGTCGGCTGCTCGACACGGACGGGCTGACCGGGGTGCCCCTGCTTGCCACCACCGCCATTGATCCGGCCGGAATGGTCGGGCTGCGCAACGCGCTGGAGCGCACGGTCGCCGAGCGGCAGGCCGCGTTGCGCCGGCTCGCGGGTGACGTCGACACGGTCGTCGCCGGCCTGGACGAGCTGGTCGGTTCGGCCCGGCCGGCGGGCGGGCCGGACGACACCTCCGTCAACGGGCTGAACCGGGCTCTGGCCGGGGCCGCCGGGGTGCCGGCGGTGACCGAGGCCGTGGAGCGGGCGTACCGGCACCGGGCCGGCGCGGCCACCGGCTGGCCCGTGGTCCGGGGCTGGCGGCGGTTGCGGCCCGACCCGCTGCGTCGGCTGCACCTGCCCGGCCCGGCCGGTGACCAGGCCGACCCGGCGGAGAGCCTGGTGGCGGCCACCTCGGTACCGGACCCGACGGCCGCCCAGCGTTCGGCGCTCGGCCTCGCCATCCGCGCGGTGGCCGACCGGGCCGCCACCGACCTGCCCGCGGCCTGGCCCGGCGCGGTGACCTCCGCCGCCCGGTCCCGCCTCGGCGACCTGCCGGACGCCCTGGATCGCACGATCGCCGGCACCGACCTCGGCCTCGACCGCCGCCCGCTGTGGTGGCGGCTCGTCGGCGGTGTGCAGTGGTTGGTCACGCTCGCCGCCGTGGTCGGGCTGGGCTGGTTGGTGCTCGGCTACGCGCTGCGGGCGCTCGGCCTGCCCGCGCTGGACAACCCGATGGTCGGCCAGGTGCCGCTGCCGACCGTCCTGCTGCTCGGCGGCCTGCTGGCCGGGCTGCTGGTGGCGGCGCTGACCCGGCCGGTGGTGCGCCTGGCCGCCCGGCGCGCCCGGGCCCGCGCCGACCAGCGGCTGACGGCGCGGGTCGCCCAGGTGGGCGACGAGTACGTACTGACACCGGTACGGACCGTGCTCGGCTCGTACGCCCAGGCACGCGACGCGCTGCGGGACGCCGCACGCCGCTGACGCTCCGCACGGCTCGCTACCGCTCTGCGTACGCCCCGGGCGGCGTAGGGTCGGAGCATGGCCACGCCTCAGACCCCCTACGACGCGGTGCTGCACGCCGCACGCGACGTGACCAAGCTGGAGTCCGCCCTCGACGCCGAGATGCTCGGCAGCGCCCTGCTGGGCAGTGTCTACGCCATCGCGGAGACCGACCGCGACGCCGCCGTACGGGAGTTCGTCACCGGCTTCCTCGCCGCCACCGCCCGCCGCAGGGTCGCGGCGGCGACCACCATCCGGCAGGTCTTCGCCACCCTCGTTCCGACCGCCGAGGGCGCCGATCGGGTGCGCCCGGGCAGCCAGGCGCCCACCTGGACGGCCCAGCTCGGCCGGGTGCACCTCACCGGCACCTGGGCGTACGGCGACGTGTACGGGGACCAGACCTCCTACCTCGCGACCTTCGCCTACGACGACGAGTCCGGCGGTTCGGAGCACGCGCTGGTGGCCCTGGTGGACCACAACATCGGGATCACCAAGGACATCTTCGTGGGCGGGCCGGCCGAACGGATCCTGGACCAGGTCCGGCAGATGTGCGCCGACGACGAGCTGACCTGGTTCCGTACCGAGGATCCAGCCCGGTTCCGGGGCGAGGTGGCTCGCCATCTCGCGGTTACCGACGACCTGGGCGAGTTGCCCGGCGAAGGGTCGCTCGCCACCGACCGGGCGTTGGTCGGGGCCCGGCTGGCGATGCTGCCCACCGCTGCCGACCCGACCGGTCCGGCGGAGGTCGAGCCGCTCTCCGCGGCCGAACGCACCGACCTGGTCCGGCGGTTCCTCGCCGCGCCGGAGGCCGCCCGCTTCGGGCTGGACGCCGTCGACGGCCCGGAGTTGGCCTCGCTGCACTTCTGCCTGAGCCTGCTGCTGGACCACTCGGCGAGCTTCCCGGACGCCGATCCGATGCGCTGGAGTCCGGCGGTGTCCGGGCTCTTCCTGCTGGACTGGGTGCACCGCCGGGCCGTGCTCGACATGGACGACGCGGCGATGCTCCCCCGGGTGCTGCGGGCCTGGGCGCGGTACGCGTCGCGCCAGCGCGGGCTGCCCGAGGCGGCGACGACGCGCACCGACGAGGCGATCGAGGAGATGGTGCCGGAGTTCGCCCGCCTCTACTCGACCGGTGAGCGGCGCAGTGCGGCCACCGCCGCGGTGGCGCAGCTGATGGCCGACGGGGTGGACCCGGACGACCCGGCCGCGCTGGACGCGTGGATCGAGGCGAACCGCCACCGCCTCGCCGACGACGGCGCCTGACGGCGTCCGAGGGTGGGCGGCTCCGCGCCGCCCGCCCTCGGCCCGGCCGGCATCGCCCTCCCGGGCCCGGCCAGCCAGCCCGCCGTGGGTCGAGCCAGCGCAGCGGGTCCTGGGCCCGGCCAGCGCCGCAGGTTCCGGGTCGGGCTAGCGCAGCGAACCGAAGATCACCGCGGCGATCAGGGCGCCGAGCGCACCTCCGGCCAGCACCTGTGCCAGCGTGTGGTCCTTCAGCCGTACCCGGGACCAGCCGACCACCGCCAGCAGCGGTGCGGCGACGACCAGCCGGGTCCCGAAGGTCAGCATCAGGATGACCAGCGTCCCGGCGGCCACCGCCGAGTGGATCGACATCTTCCACCAGTGGCTTACCGACACGGCGACGACGAGGCCGACGAGGCCGGACACCGCCAGCGCCAGCAGCGGGCGGGGCGCGCCGAGCACGGCGAGCAGGGCGAGCCCTGCCGCGACCGAACCGAGGCCGACCAGCAGCGGTGCCCGGCGCTGCTCCCGGCGGCCGACGTGGTGGTCGGTGAGCCGGCCCCGGCGTACCCCGCCGACGATGTAGGCGAACGGAATGCCGGTGACGAAGAGAGTGGCGAGCAGACCCCAGACGAGGCCCTGGCCGGGGCGGCTGGCGCTGCGCCAGCTCACCGTGATGATCAGCAGCGACACGAGTACCGCCGGGGCGGTCACCTCGGTGACCAGCCGGGCGATCCGCAGCCCGGGGCCGGGCCGGGTGACGACCGGGCGGGGTTCCGCACCGCCGCCCACGCCACCCCCTCCGGTACGCGCCTACCGCCGAGCGCCGCCGTCGCCGGACGGGTCGCGCCTGATCGTCACCGTACCGTCGGCGAGACCGCAGGGTATGTCGGTCCGGCCAGTGGCGCCGGGCTGACGCTGGGCGTCGGGGCGACGACCGACGGCGACGGGATCACTGGGCCGGGTCGGCGGGTCGGTACCGCGGGCGGCGTGGGTGTGGGGGCCGGGACGGACCGGGTGCTGGTCGGCACGGCGGTCGCTGTCGCGTCGTCGGTCGGCGTGGGTGTCGGGTCCACCGTCAGGGTCGGGGTCGGATCGGGATCGGCCGAGCTGGAAGGGCCCGGCGAGTCGGTGGGGTCCGGGTCCGCCGAGTCGGTCGGGTCTGGCGGATCGGTCGGCTCCGGGTCCGGCGAGTCGGTCGGGTCCGGTGGATCGGTCGGGTCCGGTGGATCGGTCGGGTCCGGTGGATCGGTCGGGTCTGGCGGATCGGTCGGGTCCGGGTGGGTCGGCGGTGGCGGAGCGACGGGCGGGGGTACCGGCGGCGAGGTGCTCCGCGTGGGTCTCGGTGCCACCGGCGGGGCGGTCGTCCACCGGGCGGGCCCGGGATCGGCAGCGGCAGGCCCTCCCCGTGCATGCGACGGCGCGGCCGGCAGCCAGCCGCTGGTCGGGCCGACGCTGGGTGTGCCGAGCGGGGGAAGCGCCGGTTGGCTGGTCATCGGCATGGGGATCACCACCGGCCCGACGGACGGGGTCGGCATGAACGGGGTGCTGCTGTCCGGTAGGGCGCTGCTGCCCGGGGTGGCCGAGCCCGCGCTGATCGCGGCGAGGATGGGCATCGACGCCGTGCCGGCCAGCAGCGCGACGGTGAGCAGGTAACCGCGGGAGGTGCCACCGGCGCCGGGGGCCCGGTGGACACCGACCACCCGGCGATAGCCGCCAGCCGACCGGTGCCGACCAAGCGCTGGTGTGCCGGGACCGTCACCTGGCTCGTACACCGCACACCCCTAGTCGTCGGCCGTTGGAGGACATGGATGGACGCCGCCGTAGGGTAAAACCCGACAAATGACCCGATAGGCGCGATCCTGGGGGAATCAGCCTGACGCAGTCACAGTGGGTAAGCCAACCTCCACTGCGTGTCGACACGCAGTGCTGCCCGAACGGTGACGAATCGTGCCGCAACGCATGGGAAACGCCGGCCGGCATGATGGCGACAAACGGCGTCAAAGCATGGGCAGTCGGATTGCGGAGGCAGGCGTACTGTGGGCGCGCTCACCTGCTCTGCGAATATGGAGCACGACGGCAACGCAGCCGTGACCTCCGCGCACCCTCGCGGCAGGCGCGGTTGAGCGCCGGCGCTCCCGATCCGGGTTCGGCCAGACCCCGGATCACGCCGTGCGGCAACCCCCACCGGGGCTAGGCGCGGCCGCCAGGAACCGGCCCGGCAGCAGCCGGGCAGGCGCACGAGTTGCGCGGCCGGGTGACCCCCCGGTGCCGACGCAGACACGACAGGGAGACACCGATGGCAAAGGGCGACCCCGGGGGCACCACCCGCAGCAGGCGGGCTGCACCCCGCTCCAGGAAGGGCGCGGCCGGCGACCCCGCGCTGGTGCAGCTACTCACCCCCGAAGGCGAGCGGATCGACAGCGCCATCGGGCCGGACGGCACCGAGTACCGCGTCGACTTCACCGACGAGGAATACCGCGGTCTCTACCGCGACCTGGTGCTGGTCCGGAAGCTGGACGCCGAGGCGACCGCTCTCCAGCGTCAGGGCGAGCTGGGCCTGTGGGCCAGCCTGCTCGGCCAGGAAGCCGCCCAGGTCGGCTCCGGGCGGGCGCTGCGCACCCAGGACATGGCCTTCCCGACCTACCGGGAGCACGGCGTCCTCTACTGCCGGGGCATCGACCCGATCATGCCGCTCGGCCTGTTCCGCGGCGTCGACCAGGGCGGCTGGGACCCGAACGAGTTCAAGTTCAACATGTACACGATCGTCATCGGGGCGCAGACCCTGCACGCGACCGGCTACGCGATGGGCATCACCATCGACGGCAAGACCGGCACCGACGACGGCGAGGCGGCGATCGCCTACTTCGGTGACGGCGCCACCAGCCAGGGCGACGTGAACGAGGCATTCGTCTGGGCCAGCGTGTTCAACGCGCCGCTGGTCTTCTTCTGCCAGAACAACCAGTACGCCATCTCCGAGCCGCTGGAGCGGCAGACCCGCGTGCCCCTCTACCAGCGTGCCGCCGGCTTCGGCTTCCCCGGCGTACGGGTGGACGGCAACGACGTGCTCGCCACGTACGCGGTCACCCGCACCGCGCTGGACAACGCCCGCCTCGGGCAGGGCCCGAGCCTGATCGAGGCGTACACCTACCGGATGGGCGCGCACACCACCTCCGACGACCCGACCCGCTACCGCATCGCCAGCGAGGTCGAGGCGTGGCAGGCCAAGGACCCGATCGCCCGGGTCAAGGCCTTCCTGGAGAAGCAGCAGATCGCCGACGCGGGCTTCTTCGCCGAGGTCGACGAGCAGGCGCGCCGCGAGTCGGTGCACCTGCGTGAGCGGGTGCTCGAGATGCCGAACCCGGAACCGGTGACGATGTTCGACAACGTCTACCCCAACGGGTCTCCGCTGCTCGACGAGCAGCGCGCGAAGTTCAGCCGCTACATGGAGTCGTTCGAGGGGAGCGCCCACTGATGGCCACGGAGACGCTCACCATCGGAAAGGCCCTCAACACCGGTCTGCGCCGCGCCCTGGAGAACGACCCCAAGGTCATCATCATGGGCGAGGACGTCGGCAAGCTCGGCGGCGTCTTCCGGATCACCGACGGTCTGCAGAAGGACTTCGGCGACCAGCGGGTGATCGACACCCCGTTGGCCGAGTCCGGCATCATCGGCACCGCTGTCGGTCTGGCCATCCGCGGCTACCGGCCCGTCTGCGAGATCCAGTTCGACGGCTTCGTCTACCCCGCGTACGACCAGATCGTGTCGCAGGTGGCGAAGATGCACTACCGCTCGGGCGGCAAGCTCAGCATCCCCATGGTGATCCGGATCCCGTTCGGCGGCGGCATCGGCGCGGTCGAGCACCACTCCGAGTCGCCGGAGGCGTACTTCGCGCACACCGCCGGCCTGAAGGTGGTGACCTGCTCCAACCCGCAGGACGCGTACGTGATGATCCAGCAGGCCATCGCCTCGGACGACCCGATCGTCTTCCTGGAGCCCAAGCGGCGCTACTGGGAGAAGGGCCAGGTCGACCTGGACGCGCCTCTGTCCGACGCGTACCCCCTGCACTCGGCCCGGGTCGTGCGGCCCGGCACCGACGTCACCGTGCTGGCCTACGGTCCGATGGTGCGGACCTGCCTGGAGGCGGCGACCGCCGCCGCCGAGGACGGCCGGGAGCTGGAGGTCATCGACCTGCGCTCGCTCTCGCCGCTGGATCTGACCGCGGCGTACGAGTCGGTGAAGCGCACCGGCCGTGTGGTCGTGGTGCACGAGGCGCCGTCCAACATCGGCCTTGGCGCCGAGTTGGCCGCCCGGATCACCGAGGAGTGCTTCTACTCCCTGGAGTCGCCAGTGCTGCGGGTGACCGGCTTCGACACCCCCTACCCGGCCGCCCGGGTGGAGGAGGAGTACCTGCCCGACCTCGATCGGGTGCTCGACGCCGTCGACCGCACCTTCGGCTGGTGAGCGACATGTCCCGGATCAAGACGTTCAACCTGCCCGACCTGGGCGAGGGGCTGACCGAGGGCGAGATCCTGGCCTGGCTGGTCAAGGTCGGCGACACCATCGAGCTGAACCAGCCGATCGTCGAGGTGGAGACGGCGAAGGCGGCCGTGGAGATCCCGGCGAAGTGGGCCGGCCAGGTCCAGGCGATCCACCACCCGGAGGGCACCACGGTCGAGGTCGGTACGCCGATCATCGCGATCGACACCGACCCGGGTGCCGGGCCGCTGGAGGCGCTGTCGACCACTGCCACGCCCAGCGGTGACCTGCCCACCCCGTCGGCGGCCTCGCTGGCGGCGGTGGAGGTGGCACCGGCCGAGGGCATGATCGAACCCGGTCTGATCGGCGGTGCGGCCCCGGGCGGGCGGACGGCGGTGCTGGTCGGTTACGGGCCGCGTACGACCGCCGCGAAGCGCCGCCCCCGCAAGGGCGCGGTCCCGGCGCCCGCCGCCCCCGCGGGGGTCGATCATGGAGTTGTGGTGGGTCACAAACCGGCCCCGACTCCCACGATTCCGGCACCACAAGTCCATGATCGACGCGGTGGGGCGAGCGGGGGAGCCGTGCTGGCCAAGCCGCCGGTGCGCAAGCTCGCCAAGGATCTCGGGGTCGACCTCGGCACGTTGACCGGGTCGGGGCCGCTCGGCTCGATCACCCGGGAGGACGTGCAGCAGGCGGCGAGCGGTGCGAGCGTCGTCGTTGCCGAGCCGATCGCGGCGACGACGGCGCCCAGCTTCGGCGCGGACCGGGAGCAGCGCATCCCGGTCAAGGGCGTCCGCAAGCTGACCGCCGAGAACATGTCCCGCTCGGCGTTCACCGCCCCGCACGTGACGGAGTTCCTGACCGTCGACGTGACCCGGGCGATGAAGGCACTGGACCGGCTGCGCGGCCGGCGGGAGTGGCGCGACGTACGGGTCTCGCCGCTGCTGCTGGTGGCGAAGGCGGTGCTGCTGGCGGTGCAACGGCACCCGATGGTCAACTCGACCTGGGCGGGCGACGAGATCGTGGTCAAGGAGTACGTCAACCTCGGCATCGCGGCGGCCACCGAGCGCGGTCTGATCGTGCCCAACGTCAAGGACGCCGGCCGCCTCTCGCTGCGGGAGTTGGCGGACGCGCTGACCGACCTGGTGCAGACGGCGAAGTCCGGCCGCACCTCGCCGGCGGCCATGTCCGGCGGCACCCTGACCATCACCAACGTCGGCGTGTTCGGGGTGGACACCGGCACACCGATCCTGCCGCCGGGTGAGTCCGCGATCCTGGCCTTCGGCGCGGTGCGGGAGATGCCCTGGGTGCACAAGGGCAAGGTCAAGGTTCGCCAGGTCACCACGCTGGGGCTGAGCTTCGACCACCGGATCATCGACGGTGAGCTGGGCTCGAAGTTCCTGCGGGACGTCGGCGACTTCCTCACGGATCCGGAGGCGGCGCTGCTCGCCTGGACCTGATCGTTTCAGAACGCCAGCCACGGCCGGTGTGCCACGGGTTAACGCCCGGCACACCGGCCGTGTCCGTTGAGCGAAGGAACCGTCGGCCAACTGGCCTGTTGACCTTTGATTGTTAGGCAGGTGTCTCAGCTCACCTAATAATCGATGGAATTTCGCCGGCTCCTGCTGTTGAATAGATGCATCAGGGGCTGACAACCGAATAGCTAGGGGGACCCACCAATGAGCAGCATGATCGAGCGAATCCGCAACCACCGCGACGCGACCCGCCGCGCCCGTGCCATCGAGCACGCGCTGCGCTCGGCGAACTCGCCGGCGGTTCGCGAGGAAATCCTCGTCATCGCCCAGCGTCACATGAGCTGACGCTCCACTACATTCCTCACCTCCTCCAGATCGATGGCCCACCCGGCCCACCGGGTGGGCCATCGGCGTTTTCCAGACACCACCACCGGGATTCCGCCCTGCCGCAGCGCCCGGTACGGTGGGCTTCGGTCGCCGCCCGCCGACCCGGCAGAGGCCGAGCCGTCAGGAACTGCTCGACATCAACCGGCCACGGTGAGTGACGAGCAGTGCTCCTTGGACGGTTCGTGCCACCACCCGATACCGTGCGGGGAGCCGGCACAGCGGTACGCCGGTGACGCCGGCAGCCACGCCGAGGAGACCGATCGGCACCGGCGAGCCGACATGTGATGGAGGAGGCGCACCCATGACGTCCGAGGGCCCGCACCGACCCGGCCAGGAGCCGGACGAGGTGTCACCGGGCGCCGGCGGACCGGCGCCGTACGGCGACCGCCCGGCGCAGCCGGACAACGGCCAGAACGCCGCCGGCCCCGACCTGGGCTGGGCACCCCCGCCCCCGACGCGACCGAACCCGTCGGCGCCGGCATGGGCGACCCAGCCTGAGCAGCCGCCGGCCCCCGCCTGGGGTGCCGCCGCGCAGCCCAACGACCCGGCGCAGCCCGCCTGGGCCGCCGGTGGTGGCGCGAGCGAGCCGCCGCAGCAGCAGCCCGGCGCATGGTCCGGCAACGACGGCGCGCCGACCCCGGCACAGCCCGAACCCTGGGCCGCGCAGCAGCAGGGTTGGACGCCCGCCGAGCAGAGCGCACCCGCACCGACCTGGACCCCGAACGCCCCCGCTGAGCAGCCGGACTGGGTGCAGGCCCAGCCAGCCGCACGGGGCGCCGCGCAGGTTCCCCCGGCCACCGCCGCCTGGCCCGCCCAGGAGGACCCGGCCAGCGGCTGGGGCGGCGCGGCGCAGGCCAACCCGCCCGCAGCCGACTGGCGGGCGACCGAATCCCCGCAATCCGACGCACCGCAGGCCGCCGGCTGGTCCGGCGGCGCCCAGCAGGAGCAGGCCACCGGCAATGGCGGCTGGCCCGCCGCCGGCCCCGCCCGCGACGACCAGCCGGTGTGGACGCCGGCGGAGCAGTCGCCACCGGCCTGGGGCCAGCCCGCCGAAGCGACCGAGCAGCCCGCCCCCGGCTGGGGTCAGGCCGCCCAGCCGAGCCAGGCCCGTGGCGCCGCCCAGGTCCCGGCCCCGACGACGAACTGGCCCGCGCAGGACGATCCGGCCAACTCCGGCGGGTGGGCCGCGCAGCAGCAGGCGCAGGCGCAGCCCGCGTCGTGGAACGGCGGCAACGACGCGCGGCAGGACCAGCCCGCGCAGCCGGCCGCCTGGGCCGAGGCCGAGGGCCGTCCACAGCAGCCCGACTGGGTGCTCTCCCAACCGGAGCAGCCGACCGAGCGGCCGGAGCAGACAGGGTGGACCCCGGCGGAGCCGAGCAACCTCCCCGCCCGTGCCAGCGCCAGCGTGCCCACCAGCGGCGGCGCGCCCAACTGGGCCGCCGGCCCGGACAACGCCGCCCAGGGCAACTCCGGCGGCGTGCCGGAGGCCGAGCCGTGGGCCCCCGGTGAGGTGTGGGGTCGCGCGGAGGCCGAAGCTTCCGCCCAGTCCCGTGGAGGCTGGGAGGCTGACCGCGGCGACGAGGCACCGGCCTACCAGCCCGGGCCCGCGCCGGGCATCTCGCCGGCGAACGCGGTGCCGCTTCCCCCGCAGGAGCAGCGCGTCCCGGGTGCCAGCCTGGCTGCCGTCCCGCCGTCCGACTACGCACCCCAGGCCCAGTTCGCTCCGATCCCCGAGCAGCCCGCCTACGCCGAGCGGGAGACCCCGGACGCTGCCGCGCAGTACGGTGGCCGCCCCGAGGACGTCTCCGCGAGCGGCGCGGTGGTACCCGCCCCGCGCACCTCGCCCGAGTCCGGAGCGGGCCGCGCGGTCGTACCGGTGTCGGACGCCGAGTCGGCAGCCGGCGCGGCGGCCCGGGCCACGGCGAGCGCCTCGGTGCCGCTGGCGAGCCGGGTCATGCCTCCGACCGACCAGGCCATCCGACCGACCGGCACGGCCAACCCGCAACCCCGGGTGTACGGCCGTCCGGCACGACCGGAGCCGGAGGCCGAGCCGGAGCCGGAGGCGTTCCAGGGCGACCCGGGCGCCGACCGTCAGGGTGCTCCGGAGTGGCAGAACGACGCGCCACGACAGGCGACGCCCGACTGGCAGCACGAGGAGCAGCGGCAGATCGCTCCCGACTGGCAGAACGACGCGCAGCGGCAGCAGCCCGCACCCGACTGGCAGAACGACGCGCAGCGTCAGGCTGGGCCCGGCTGGGGCGGCGAGCCGTCGGCCGATCCGCGCTTCGACGACCGGCAGCCCGCACCGAACGCGTTCAACGAGGCGCCGCCGGCGTTCCCGCCCGGTGTGCCGTCCTTCGTCGACGCCCCGGGCAACAACAGGCCGGTGAACGGCACCCGCCCGCACTCCGGTGCCGAGGCGCCGGCGGACCAGTTTGGCGGCCCCGGGGCGCCTGCCGCCGGCACCCCGAACGGAACGGCGACCTTCGGTGCGCCGAACTTCGGCGGCCCGGGCTCCGGCGCGCCGGGCTACGGCGGGCCGGCGACCGAGTCGGTGCCGGGCGGCGGTTTCCCGCCGTCGTTCCCGCCACCGCCGCAGCCCGCGTCGTCCTGGGGCCAGGAGGCCGGCCAGTCGGACCAGGGCCGGTTCGACGCGTTCAAGCCGGACGCCGTCGACGAGCCGAAGGTGGAGCCCCCGACGCCGAAGGTCCGCAACGGCCGGGTGCTGGCCGCGGTGCTGATCGCCGCGATGCTCATCCTGGCGGTGCCGCTCGGCCTGCTGCTTCTGCTCGGCAAGGTCGGTGGGAACGACACACCGGCCTTCGACCCGGCGGTTGGCACCTGCGTGAAGCAGTCCGGGCAGGCCGGCGCCTCGGCGGCGGACTGCGGCGAGGCGGGCGCGTTCACGATCGTCTCGAAGGTGGACGCCAAGGAAAAGTGCACCGACACGACGCAGCCCCACGTGGTGTTGCCGGGTGAGGGTGCCAACCGGGTGCTCTGCCTGAAGCCGGCCGCGAAGTAGCCGCACCGACGGCGGGGTCACGGGCAACCGTGACCCCGCCGTCGTCGTACCCGCAGGTGGTACCGAATCTCGCCCCCTCCGGCCGGGCGCGGGCCGGTGGTCAGGCACGATGGGTGCATGAGCGCACGAGTACGGGCTCCCGAACTGCGCGGTCGGGGCTGGCTGAACACCGGTGGACGCGACCTCAAGCTCGCCGACCTTCGCGGCAAGATCGTAATCGCGGATTTTTGGACGTTCTGCTGTATCAACTGCCTGCACGTGCTCGATGAGCTGCGCCCGCTGGAGGAGAAGTACGGCGACGTGCTCGTCGTCATCGGCGTGCACTCGCCGAAGTTCGAGCACGAGAAGGACGCCGACGCGCTCGCCGCCGCAGTGGAGCGGTACGGGGTGCACCACCCCGTACTCGACGATCCCGAGATGGACATGTGGCAGCAGTACGCGGCCCGGGCCTGGCCGACCCTGTCGGTGATCGACCCCGAGGGTTACGTGGTGGCCACCATGGCCGGCGAGGGGCACGCCGAGGGGCTGGCCCGACTGATCGACGAGTTGATCACCACCCACGAGGCCAAGGGCACCCTGCACCGGGGGAACGGCCCGTACGTCCCGCCGCCGGCACCGGAGACGGCGCTGCGCTTCCCGGGTAAGGCGGTGCTGCTGCCCAACGGCAACCTGCTGGTCTCGGACTCGGCCCGACATTCTTTGGTCGAGGTCGACCCGGACGGCGAGACGCCGGTGCGTCGGATCGGCTCGGGCGAGCGCGGCCGGGTGGACGGCCCGGCTGCGGCGGCGACGTTCTCCGAGCCGCAGGGCGTGTGCGTGCTGCCCACGCACGTCGCTGAGGTGGCCGGCTACGACCTGGTGGTGGCCGACACCGTCAACCACCTGCTGCGCGGCGTACGGCTGGAGTCCGGCGAGGTGGTCACCGTTGCCGGCAGTGGGCGGCAGTGGCGCGCTGAGGTCGACGACCACGCCCACGACGCGTTCGCCGTCGACCTCTCGTCGCCGTGGGACCTGGCCTGGTACGACGACAAGCTGATCATTGCGATGGCCGGCATCCACCAGCTCTGGTGGTTCGACCCGATCAAGCGGACCGCCGGCATGTACGCCGGCACCACAGTGGAGGCGTTGCGCGACGGCCCGCTGGCCGAGGCGTGGATGGCCCAGCCGTCGGGGCTCTCCACCTCCGCCGACGGCACCCGGCTCTGGGTGGCCGACAGCGAGACCAGCTCGATCCGGTACGTCGAGAACGGTGTGCTGGGCACCGCCGTCGGGCAGGGCCTGTTCGACTTCGGGCACGTGGACGGCCCGGCGGAGTCGGCGCTGCTCCAGCACCCGCTGGGCGTGTGCGCGCTGCCGGACGGCTCGGTGCTGATCGCGGACACGTACAACGGTGCGGTGCGCCGCTTCGACCCGGCCAGCAACCAGGTCTCCACCGTCGCCGACGGGTTGGCGGAGCCGAGCGACCTGGTGCTCACCCCGTCCGGTGAGGTGCTGGTGGTGGAGTCCGCCGCACACCGGTTGACCCGGCTCGCCCCCGGTGCCCTGTCGGCGGCGGGTGCCAGCACTGTGGACGGGCCACGGCACCGCACCGAGCGCAAGCCGACCGACGTCGCCGCCGGCGAGGTCACCCTGGACATCGTCTTCACCCCGGCGCCGGGGCAGAAGCTGGACGAGACGTACGGGCCGTCGACCCGGCTGGTGGTCTCCGCGTCCCCGCCGGAACTGCTGGTGGACGGTGCCGGCACGGGCACCGAGCTGTCCCGCCGGCTGGTGCTCAACGGTGAGGTCACCGCGGGGGTGCTCCAGGTGACAGCGCAGGCGGCGACCTGTGACGCGGACGTCGAGCACGCGGCGTGCCACCTGACCCGGCAGGACTGGGGCGTACCGGTCCGGGTGGTCGACGGGGCCGTGACCCGGCTGCCGCTGGTGCTTCGCGGCCTCGACGCCTGACGCGATTCGGAGGGGCCCAGCTGGGCCCCTCCGGTCAGGCGAACGGGGCCAGTGTGATGTCGGCGTCGATCAGGCTGGCGCGGACGAGCTCGGCGGCGGAGACCGCGCCCGGGGTGTCGCCGTGCACACAGATCGAGTCGACCGAGCAGGGGATGACAGTGCCGTCGACAGCCACCACGCTGCGTTCGGTGGCCATCCGCGCCGCCCGTTCGGCGATCTGCTCGGGGTCGGTGATCACCGCGCCGGGCGTGCCGCGCGGCACCAGCGCCCCGTTGGGCAGGTAGGCGCGGTCGGCGAACGCCTCGGCAACCACCGGCAGGCCGGCGCCCACGGCGAGTTGGGCGAGCGTCGAGCCGGGAAGGCAGAGTACGGGCAGCTCCTGGTCGTAACCGCTGACGGCGGCGACCACCGCCGCCGCCTGGGACTCGTCGGTGCTGGCCGCGTGGTAGAGCGCACCGTGCGGCTTCAGGTAGCGGACCCGGGTGCGGAACAACCGGCAGAACGCGTCCAGCGCCCCCAACTGGTAGGTCACCTCGTCGCGCAGCTCGGCGAAGTCGTACGCGATGTGCCGCCGGCCGAAGCCGGCCAGGTCCCGGTAGCCGACCTGCGCGCCCACCGCGACCCCGCGTCGCGCAGCGCCCTCGCAGACCCGCCGCATCGTCGACGGGTCGCCGCCGTGAAAGCCGCAGGCGACGTTGGCGGAGGTCACGAGGCTCAGCAGCGCCTCGTCGTCACCGAGTCGCCAGATGCCGAATCCCTCGCCCAGGTCAGCGTTGAGGTCCATGGAATCTGACGGTAGTACCTGGCCGGGCCTGCGCGAGCGGGGTCACGTCGGTGACCACCCCGATGACGGGGTATCCACCGGTGGTCGGATGGTCCGCGAGGAAGATCAGGGGTTGTCCGTCCGCCGGCACCTGCACCGCCCCGAGCACGATGCCCTCGCTGGGGAGTTCGCCGGCCACCGCGCGGGGCAGCGCCGCGCCGGCGAGCCGCGCACCGACCCGGTTGCTCACCGGGCTGACGGTGTACGCGCTGCCGAAGAGCCGGTCGAACGCGGTCGGCGTGAACCAGTCCTCGCGAGGACCGGGACCCAGCGTCAGGTGCAGCTCTCCAGGCGGCGTGGGGCACACGGTCAGGTCCACCGGTGCCGGGGTGCCGACCGGATCACCGAGCGGCAGCAGGTCACCGTCCCGTAGCCGAGGCGGGCCGAGCCCGGAGAGGGTGTCGGTGGACCGGCTACCGAGCACCGGTGACACGTCGATGCCGCCCGCCACAGCCAGCCAACTCCGTACGCCCCGCCGGGCGGGACCGATCCGCAGCACCGTCCCGGCCGGCACGCTGAGCGGGCGTCCCGTGTCACCGGGCCGGACACCCGCCTGGACGGGAACCTCGGTGCCGGTGACCGCCACCGTGGCAGCCCGGGTCAACCGCACTGTGCAGCCGGTCAGGGTGATCTCCAGGCCGGCCGCGTGCTCCGGATTGCCGACCAGCCGGTTGGCCAACCGCAGGGCACCCGGGTCGAGGGCGCCGGACCGGGGTACGCCCAGGTGCGCCCAGCCGGGCCGGCCCAGGTCCTGCACAGTGGTGAGCGCACCGGCGCGGATCACCTCGATGGCGGCCGGGACCCTCACGCCGCCACCATCCGCACCGTGGTGCCCGGACCGAGTCGGGCCGGCGGGTCCGCAGCCACGTCGAACAGCACCAGGTCGGTCCGACCGACCAGCAGCCAGCCGCCCGGGGAAGCGCCCGGGTAGATGCCGGCGTACGGGCCCGCCAACGCGACCGAGCCGGCCGGCACCCGGGGACGGGGCGTGGCCAGCCGGGGCAGCGCCAACTCGGCGGGCAGCCCGGTCAGGTAGGGGAATCCGGGGGCGAATCCGCAGAAAGCGACCCGGAACCGCGTACTGGTCAGTTTGTGCCGCACTGCCGGCACGTCCACGCCCCAGTGTTCCGCCACCGCCGCCAGGTCCGGCCCGTCGAAGGTGACCGGCACGAACACGTCAGCCGCCTCGTCGGCCCCGTCTTCGGCTGTGGCGTCACGGAGTTCGGCTGCGCCTCGGGCCCGGGCGTCGTTGTCCGCTCCGGCACCAGGTTCGATGTCGGCGGCGGCGAGGGCTTTGGCGTAGGCGGCGCGGGCGTCGGCTTCGTCGGCGCGGGCGTGGGCGGCGGCTTCGCGGGCGCGGGCGGCGCGGGCATCGGCGTCGGCGGCGTGGGCGGCGTGGGCGTGGGCGGCGTGGGCGTGGGCGGCGTGGGCTTGGGCGGCGTGGGCTTGGGCGGCGACTTTGGGATTGGCCCTGGGTTTGGCTTGGTGTGGGCGGGTGATCGCGGCGGTGACGGCGGGTGCCCAACGGGTCAGCTGCTCGGTCGTGGTGGCCGGGTCGGGCAGGCCGTCGAGTAGCACGGTCCGGGCCGCCGGCACGATCTCCACGGCGATCAGGTCGCCCCGCTCCCGACGCCGCCACAGCTCGGCCCGCCACGCCTCGACAAGGGCGGCCTCCGGGATGTCGGCCACAGCTTCGGGGGTGTCGGCGGGGGCGGCGCAGTCGAGTAGTAGGGCGTGCGCCCCGACCTGTCGGATCCGCATCCGCTCATCCTCGCCGATGCCGTGCCGATCCGGTGTTCACGTTGACGGTGCCGGGTGTCACCAACGCCACTACTTACAAGTAACCTACGGTGCCGTAACCTGACTGGGTGACCACCTCCGCCCCGCTTCGCCTGAAGCCGGTCGACATCGGTAAGCCCCGGATGCGCGGCTGGCTGCACACGTACGCCTTCTTCGTCGCCCTGGTCTGCGGCATCGTGCTCTGCTCGATCGCCGCCACCCGGCCCGGGTGGGCACCCCTGGTGAGCTGCCTCATCTACAGCCTGACGGTCTGCGGGCTCTTCGGCACGAGCGCGCTGTACCACCGCCGCGTGTGGTCGGAGCGCGGCTACCAGGTGATGCGCCGGATGGACCACTCGATGATCTTCGTGTTCATCGCCGGCACGTACACACCGCTCTGCGCGATGCTGCTCGCGCCCCGGCCAGCCACCGTGATGCTGGCCCTGGTCTGGGGTGGCGCGCTGGCCGGCGTTGCGGTCAAGGTGGTCTGGCCGCACGCGCCACGCTGGGTGTCCGCGCCGCTCTACCTGGCGCTGGGCTGGGTGGCGGTGGCAATGCTCCCGGAGATCCTGCACGGGGGCGGCGTCGCGGCGCTGGTGCTGCTGATCGTCGGCGGCGCGATCTACAGCGTCGGCGCGGTCTTCTACGCGTTGCGCCGGCCCAACCCGTGGCCGACCGTCTTCGGCCACCACGAGTTCTTCCACGCCTGCACCCTGCTGGCGGCGCTGTGTCACCACATCGCGATCTACTTCGCGCTGTTCGCCTGACCCAACCGCCAGGACCCAGGGGCACGGCCCGAAACGGCCGAGACGCGGGTGGTCCAGGCCGCACATCCCGGCCCGAACCCCGCCCGGCCCCGAACCCCGCCCGGCCTCCTGGTCCCGGCAACGCTGCTCGGCCGCAACGCATGGCGACTGCCGCCGCCATGATCGTGCTCGATCAAGGATGTAGTGGCCTCGCTCGCATTCGAAGGCACTACATCCTGGATCGAGCACGATCTTCGCCCGATCACCGCCTCCGGGATCAGGCCCGCACCTCAAGATCCGCACATCTTCAGGGAAACTGCTGTCTCGACACGCCCTCAGGCAGCAGCTTCCCCGAAAGTGTGCGGATCTTGGCCGGGTAGCGGGGTGCTGGCGGTCCCGTCGCGCACACGCGAGCCGGGGCGCACACGCGAGCCGGGGCACACACGCGAGCCGGGGCACACACGCGAGCCGGGGCCCCGCGACGCTGCGGGACCCCGGAGTGTGTGGGCGAGGATCAGACCGGTCGGCCCGGCCGACGCACCTCGCGGTACTCCTGCACGACCTGGTTGTCCTGGACCGGCACGACCCGGTCGGCCACGACGCGCTCCTCGCGAACCGGCGCGGCCACTACCGGGCGGCGGCGGCTGTTCCAGAAGTAGAGGGTGGCGAGCAGGCCGGCGACGCCGGCGAGCATCAGCACCCAGCCGACCACGGCCAGGTCCAGCCAACCCAGGTCGGCCTCCACTGCGAACGCGAAGATCGCGCCCAACGCGATCAAGAAGATGCTGCCACCAATGCCCATGTCTCGCTCCTCGGCTCTAACCTGGCGTACGTCGCGCCGCGGCCGTCGGTAGGGGTGCGGCATCCATCGACTTACCCAGGCACGGAGATCGCCAATCGGGCAAGCTGGGGGCATGACGGACGCCGACCCCGACACACGGACACTGGTGTTGCTGCGGCATGCGAAGGCCGAGCAGGGCAACGACGCGGCGGACGACGCGGAGCGGCCGTTGAGCGCACGCGGGAACGCCGACGCGGCTGCGGCTGGGGCCTGGTTGGCGCACCAGGGGCTGCTGCCCGACGTGGTGATCTGCTCGACGGCCCGACGCACCCGCCAGACCTGGCACGGGGTGGCGATGGGGATGACCGGTTCACCGCCGGAGGGTGGCCCGACCGGTCCTCGCCCGACCGTCCGTTATGAGCCGGGTGCGTACGACGCGCACCCGGAGGAGTTGTTGTCGCTGGTCCGCACTGTGGACCCGGCGGCCCGCACAGCCTTGCTCATTGCCCACAATCCGGGCATCTCGCTGCTATCCGCGCTCCTCGACCCCGAGGGAGTTACCGACGAGGGTCTGCGCACCGCCGAGCTGGCGGTGCACCGCTGCCCGTTGGGCTGGGCGGAGTTGAGCAGGGCGGGAGCGCCGCTCACGGCTCGGCACACCGCACGCGACGGAGCCACCCGCCGATCCGACGGGTGGCTCAGGGGTACGCGTTGTGCCGGGATCAGGACGGCGGCGCGGTTGGTGGCGGCGGGTCCGGCGGTGGCGGCATCATCGCCGTCGGATGAGACAGCCGGTTCTCCTCCACGATGAGGGTTCGAGCCCGCTTGCGCCGGTCCTGCCAGAACCAGACAGTGGTCAGCAGTACGGCCAGCCCGGCCAGGATGAACACCCAGCCGACCGCGCGTACGTCGATCCACCAGA
This sequence comes from Micromonospora sp. DT15, assembly GCF_049841475.1. Classification (NCBI taxonomy): domain Bacteria; kingdom Bacillati; phylum Actinomycetota; class Actinomycetes; order Micromonosporales; family Micromonosporaceae; genus Micromonospora; species Micromonospora sp. DT15. The sequence goes on along the minus strand of NZ_JBNCKJ010000008.1, from coordinate 25,735 downwards.
CGTTGGCTCTCAGCGCGAAGGTCAGGATCGCGCCGATCGCGATGAGAAAAATGCCGCTTCCTACACCCATGTGCGCTGCACTCCCCCGTGCGGTGGCTCTGGGCGTTCCCTTTCGAGGTCACGCGACGGTTACCCGCCACGGCAGCGGCATACCCGACCGGGCGCGGTCAATGCGTGCCCACCGTCGGGTCGAAACGGCGGCGGCCGACGGGGCAACATGCCCCGCCGGCCGTCGGTGCCGAGTGGTGCGACCCGGCACAGGACCTAGAAGGCCTCCTCCGGGAGGTCCATGATGTCGAGGTCGGCACCCTCGATGATCCGCCGGTCGGCGCCGATGCGGGGCAGCACCTCACGGGCGAAGAAACGGGCAGCGGCCACCTTGCCGGTGTAGAACGCCTTGTCGCTGGCGGAGACCTCGCCGGTCAGCGCCTTCAGCGCCACCTCGGCCTGCCGCTGCAGCAGCCAGCCGACCACCAGGTCACCGATCGCCAGCAGGAAGCGCCGGCTGCTCAGCCCGACCTTGTAGAGGGCGCGGGTCTCGCCGCCCTGCGCCTCGCCCAGCCAGCCGGTCATCACACCGAGGATGTTCTGCACCTCGCCGAGCGCCTTGCCGAGCGCCTGCCGCTCCTCCTTGAGCTGGCCGTTGCCCGCCTCGGTGGAGATGAACTCCTGGATCTCGCCGGCGACCGCCATGAGGGCCTTGCCGTTGTCCCGAACGATCTTGCGGAAGATCAGGTCCAAGCTCTGGATGGCGGTGGTGCCCTCGTACAGGGTGTCGATCTTGGCGTCCCGGACGTACTGCTCCAGCGGGTAGTCCTGGAGGAAACCGGAGCCGCCGAAGGTCTGCAGGGACTCGTGCCCGAGCATCTCGTACGCCCGCTCCGAACCGACGCCCTTGACCAGCGGCAGCAGCAGGTCGTTCACCCGCTTGGCCAGCTTGGTGGCCTTCTCGTCGCCGGCCGCCTCGGCGATGGCGACCTTGTCCTGCCAGGTGGCGGTGTAGAGAACCAGGGCACGCAGGCCCTCGGCGTACGACTTCTGCAGCAGCAGCGAGCGGCGCACGTCCGGGTGGTGGGTGATGGTGACCCGCGGCGCGGTCTTGTCCGCCTGCTGGACCAGGTCGGCGCCCTGCACCCGGTTCTTCGCGTACTCCAGGGCGTTCAGGTAGCCGGTGGAGAGGGTGGCGATGGCCTTGGTGCCGACCAGCATCCGGGCGTACTCGATGATCATGAACATCTGGCGGATGCCGTCGTGCTTGTCGCCCAGCAGCCAGCCCTTGGCCGGTACGCCGTGCTCGCCGAAGGTCAGCTCGCAGGTGTTGGAGACCTTCAGGCCCATCTTGTGCTCGACGTTGGTGGTGTAGACGCCGTTGCGCTCGCCCAGCTCGCCGGTGGTCTCGTCGAAGTGGAACTTCGGCACGACGAAGAGCGACAGGCCCTTGGTGCCGGGGCCACCGACGCCTTCCACACCCACCGGGCGGGCCAGCACGTAGTGCACGATGTTGTCGCTGAGGTCGTGCTCACCCGAGGTGATGAAGCGCTTCACGCCCTCGATGTGCCAGGAGCCGTCCGGCTGCTGGATGGCACGGGCGCGGCCGGCGCCGACATCCGAGCCGGCGTCCGGCTCGGTGAGCACCATGGTGGAGCCCCACTGCTTGTCGATGAAGAGCTTGGCCCACCGCTTCTGCTGCTCGTTGCCCTCGACCTCCAGCACGTGCGCGAAGGACGGGCCGGAGGCGTACATCCAGATCGGGGCGTTCGAGCCGAGCACCAGCTCGGCGAGGGCCCACCAGAGGGCGCGGGGGGCGTTGGTGCCGCCCAGGTGCGGCGGCAGGTCCAGGCGCCAGAACTCGGAGTCCATGAATGCCTGGTAGGACTTCTTGAACGACTCCGGGAGCGGCGCGGTGTGCGTGGCCGGGTCGAACACCGGCGGGTTGCGGTCGCTGTCCGTGTAGCTGGCGGCCAGGTCCTCGCGAGCGAGGCGATCAAGCTCGGAGAGGAAACTGCGGGCGGTGTCGGCGTCGAGTTCGGAGTACGGTTCCTGGCCGAACGCCTGGTCCGCCCCGAAGACCTCGAACAGGTTGAACTCAAGGTCCCGCAGGTTGCTCTTGTAGTGGGTCATGCTCGCTGGCCCCGCTTCCGGACAGGTGTTACCGATCAGTAACCCCGACTGTATTACTCGCGGGTAGGCAGCGACAAGCGGATCACCCAAGTGACGGCCATTACACACCTGCGGGCGCGGTCGGCCGGGTCAGCTCTCGGCGGCGCCGACCTCCCAGCTCGGGACGGCGACGGCCGCGCCGGCGCGGGCACCCACGTACTCCATCAGAACCAGCGCGATGTCGTCGTCGAGCCGACCGTGCACCCACTCGACCAGGGCGGTCTCCAGCGATGCCAGCCCGTCGGCGACCGTGCCATGGCCGAGCAGTCGCCAGGCCCGGTCGGCGGTCGGGAAGAACTCACCGTCCCGCCGCGCCTCGCCGAGACCGTCGGTGAACAGCAGCAGCCGGTCCCCGGGTTCCAGGCGTTCGACCCGGGGGCGGACCACCGGCATGAACCCGAGCGGAGGCGCCGGGGCCGGCGGTTCCAGCGGGATCACCGCACCTCGACGTAGCAGCAGCGGTGGCGGATGCCCGCAGTTGACGATCGTGAGAGTGCCGCCACGCTCCTCGACCAGTGCCGCCGTGACGAAGTCCTCGTCGCCGACGTTGCGGGCGACCGCGCGGTCCAGGTCGGCGACGACGGCCCGCAGGTCGGCCCGCTCGTACGCCACGTGCCGGTAGGAACCGAGGACGATGCTGGCCAGCCGGACCGCGTCCAGACCCTTGCCCCGCACGTCACCGATGATCATGCGGACGCCGTAGGGCGTGTCGATCGCCTCGTACAGGTCGCCGCCGATCTCGGCCGTCGCGGTGGAGGAGATGTAGCGTCCCGCGACCGACAGCGTGCCGACCTGCGGCCCGAGCGGGCGCAACACCGCCTGCTGGGCCACCGAGGCGAGCTTGGTCAGCTCCACGATCCGCTCGGCCTGCCGCTGGCGAACCCAGGCCACCGCCACTGCCATTCCGGTGACGAGAGCGACCGCGACAACGTTGACCGAGGTGGCCAACGAAACCTTCGGCGCGACCAGCGCGAAGCCGGCGCCGATCAGTGTCGCCGCGACGCCCACCCCCAGGACCACCAGCCAGGATGCCAGGGCAGCGGCGAGAACCGGCGCGGCCGCCAGGAGCGCGACGTAGTGCACCTTACGGCCGTCCGCCGCCTCCACCGCCGAGACGATCGCGAGCAGAACGAGGGCCGCGCCGAGGCCGGCGCGGGATCCGGGGCTCAGCGGGCGACGGCCCGACTGGAGGAGTCGCGTGGGTACGAGGGACAGTTTGCCTGATCCACGTGAACCGGTGAATGAACCTGACCCGTCGTCTGAGGAGGTTCTGTCCGGCCGGCCCAGTAAGCCGACCGAATCGGCGTCACCGCTCCCGCTCAGCCGAGCACCTCGTAGCGGACGGTGAGCGCGCCCACGTCGACCGAGGCGATGCTGGCGAAGGCGGCCCGGGAGAGGTCCAGGCAGCGGCCGTCGATGAACGGGCCACGGTCGTTGATCCGCACCGTCACCGACTTGCCGTTGGCCGGGTTGGTCACCCGGACCTTGGTGTTGAACGGCAGCGTCTTGTGCGCGGCGGTCAGCGCGTCCGGGTTGAACGACTCGCCGTTGGCGGTGAGCTGCCCGTCGGAGTAGAACGAGGCGCCGCACGAACCGCTCTCCAGCACCTTCGCCGCGGCCGTGGTCTTCTTGACGGTCGGCTTCGGCTTCGGCTTCGGCGACGTGGTGCGTTCCCTGCCCCGGGAGGCGGCCTGCTGCGACCGGCTCGCCGACGGGCTGGCGGTCACGCTGGGCGAGGCGCTGACGCTCGGGGTGGCGGCCGGGGAGCTGGGGGTGAGGCTGCTCGCGGCGGTGGTCGGGGTGAGGTCGAGAGCCACCTGCCCGGACTGGTCGGGCCCGGAGACCAACTGCACGGCACCTACCGTGCCGCCGACGGCGAGGGCGACGCCGACCGCCGCGGTGGCCACGATGCCCGCCGGGGAGGAGAAGATGCGGGTGCGAGAGTGCTTGCCTGCCACCGGCCCGGTCCTTTCGTCGTCTGAACAAACCGGATCGGACCGTAACGAGAGAAGCACTTCCGAAGTCAACGTGATCATGGTGGTATGCCCGTATTTGCACAGGTACGTGTAGCCGATCATCCGACCCGGGGTGGGCCGGGTGGCCCGGGTGCCGTCGCGCCCGCCGCCCGTGCCGCAGGATGAGCGGATGCCCGCCGATCTGACCGAACGCCTGGCCGCCCTGTTCCAGTGGATCGACCCCGGCCCGGGCACCAGTCACCTGGTCAGCGACATCTCCGGTTGGTGGCGGGACCCAGCGGTGCTGGCCGAGCTGGGGCCTGCCCTGGTGGCGCCGTACCGGGCCGCCCGTCCAACGGTGGTCCTCGCGCCGGCCGTCACCGGGCTGCTGCTCGGGCCGTTGGCCGCCACCGCCCTCGGGGTCGGCTTCGTGGCCGCACACAAGCCCGGTGACGGACGCCTGCCGGCCGGGCCACTCACCTGGGCACAGAGCCCACCGGACTACCGGGGCCGACGGGTGGACCTCGCCGTACGGGACCGGCACCTCGGCCCCGGCGACCGGGTGCTGGTGGTGGACGACTGGGTGCGTACCGGCGCGCAGCTGCACGCCCTCTACGACATCTGCGCAGCCCGGGGCGCCGAGGTGCTCGGCACCGCCGTGGTGGCCGTGGACTGCCCGCCCGAGATCGCGGCCGACCTACGGATCACCGGCCTGATCGACGCCGCCGATCTGCCGGGTTGACCTCAAGCAAGGTTGAAGAACGACGATCGGTAGATGAGCGAGGGAACACTGGACGAGGCGTACGAACGACTGCACCGCACCGGCCCGGAGTTCGAGGGCTGGCTGTCCAACCACGGGCCGATGGCCGTCGAGGCGCTGGTCCGGCACGGGCACGAGCAACGGGTGCACCGCTGGCTCGACGACTACCTCGGGCGACTCGATGAGCTGCCCCGAGGGCTGCACCCGATCGACGACTGGCGGGACGCGCTCGGCGACCCGAAGCGCGCCGGTGACTGGCTGGCCCACTTTGACCGGCAGCTGCGCGAACACCAGTGGCGCGACGTGCTCGGCACCTGGTGGCCCCGGCTGCTGCCGGGCATCGCCGCCGGCGCCACCCACGGCGTGATCCGGGTCGGGCACGCCGTACGCGCGCTCGGAGCGGACGAGGAGAACCCACGGCGGCTCACCGAGTTGGGCCAGGCCCTCGGCTACTGGGCGGCACGCTGGCAGCCGATCCCCGGCACCGACCGGCTGTTCACCGGCGATCCCGACGAGCCGGGTATCGACGACATCGACGTGGCGGGCGCGCTGGCCGGGCTGCCCCGGATCGAGGACCAGACCGGAGGGGTCCGGGACCGGCTGGGCCGGCTGCCGGCCGTACCCCGGTGGGAGCCTGCGCTCGCGGCGCTGCGCCCCGCGCGGAGCCCGGCCGAGGCGCAGCGGGGGCTCACCGCGCTGGTGCACCGGGCCGGCCTGGACTACCTGCGTTTCGGACACACCAACCCGGTCATGCTGGTGCACGCGGTCACCGCGCCGACCGCCGTGCTGCGTACCCTGCCGGCACTTGACCGGGCTCTGTGGGCGCCGAGCTTCGCCGCGGCCTGGGCCGCGACGGCGGCCATGACCTCCGTGTACGCCCCGGCCAACGGCATCGCACCACCGACCGTCACCCCCGCGACGCCGTCGGAGGTCTTCGCCCGCGCGGCCCGCCACGGCGACGAGCACGTGGTCAAGCTCGCCGACGCGATCCTCGACGCGTACGCGACCAGTGCCGACGAGCGGCTCCTCACCGCACCCGGCTACGCCGGCCAACTGATCTGAGCGGGGCGACGGGTATTGCGGCGTCGACCGGGGGCGCCCTGGCCTAGCCTCGGCAGGATGTGGCCTCGGATCGGTGAACTGCGCGCCCTCGCCCTCGGCACCCCCGGCGAGTTGCGGTCGACCCTCAACACCCTGGTGCTGGCCGGTGTGAAGACCGCGACGGCCGGCCGACTCGCCGAGTACGCGGAAGAAGGCGAGGAGTTGGAGCACGTCGGCGAACGCCTGGCCCTGGTCGACGACGACAACGCACTGGCCGGCGTCGTGGAGATCACCGAAGTCGAGGTGGTCCGCTTCGCCGACGTGCCCTGGGACTTCGCCCACGCCGAGGGCGAGGGTGACCGCTCGATCGAGGAGTGGCGGGCCGGGCACTCGACCTACTGGGCGCGGCTCGGCACGCCGGTCGACGGCGACACCCCGATCGTCTGCCTGCGCTTCCGCCTGGTTTCCGGCGGCGAGGGCGGTGTGGCCAGCGGTGACCTCGGCACCTGACGTCTCTTCCCCAGCTGGGTCGGCGCGGCGGCTGCCAGTTAGGCAGACGTCTCGGCCTGGCGGGTCAGTCGCGTAGTTGTGGCAGCAGCCGCGTCGCCACGTCCACCAGGACGGCCTCGTCACCGGCGTACCAACTGCTGGCGCGTGGCCAGTGCGTCACCACGTCGGTGAAGCCCAGCTCGGCGGCGCGGCCGACCTGGTCGGCGAAGAACTGTGCGCTGCTGAGCGAGAAGACCGGCGCGGCATCCAACGAGAGGTAGCGATCCAGGCTGGCCGGGTCACGGCCGGCCTCGTCCAGGGTCCGGTCCATCCGCGCGGACAGCGCCGACACACTGGCCCACCAACCCGCCAGGTCGTTGTCGTCACCGGTGCCGGTGGTCACCCACCCCTGCCCGAAGCGGGCCACCAACCGCATCGACCGTGGCCCGTTGGCTGCCATTACGAACGGCACCCGAGGCTGCTGCACGCAGCCGGGGTTGTTGCGGGCATCCACAGCGGCGAACCAGTCCCCACGCCAGGTGGTGCCGTCCTCGGTCAGGATCAGGTCCAGCAACTCGGTGAACTCGGCGAACCGGTCGACCCGCTGACGAGGCGGCAGCGTCTCACCACCCAGCACCGCCGAGTCGAAGCCGATGCCACCCGCTCCCAGACCGAGCAGCAGGCGACCGGCGGAAACGTCGTCCACAGTGGTGATCTGCCTGGCGAACGCGGCCGGGTGCCGGAAGTTCGGCGACGCCACGAGAGTGCCCAGTCGAATCCGCGAGGTAACCGTGGCAGCGGCGGTCAGCGTGGCCATCGAGTCGAACCACGGGCCGTCGACCAGGTCACGCCAACCCAGGTGGTCGTACGTCCAGGCGTGGTCGAAGCCCCACTCGTCGACCTGCCGCCAGCGACGCTGCGACTCCGCCCACCGCTGGTCCGGAAGGATCACGATGCCAATCCGCATGATCGCCACCCTAGTCGGGCCGGCCACCCGCGCCCTAGCATCACGCCATGCAGGGGATCGGGGCAGCCGTTCGAACGGCGAGCCTTTCTGACGTGCCGGCGCTGGTCGAGTTGCGCATGGCGAACGCCGAAGCGCACCTGGCGCTCGACCCTGACACCTACCGCCTGCCGCAGCGCGAGGCGGTCATCGAGCACTTCACCGCCGTCCTCAGCGACGCGACCGCCCGGAACGCGCTTCTTGTCGCGGAACAGGGCGGGCAGGTGGTCGGGATGGTCGAGGTGCTGCGCCTGCCCGAACCGCCCGCACACCAGATCCTTCGCCCGGAGCCTTCGGCGCAGATCCATACTGTGGTGCTCGACGAGGCCCGGGGCCGTGGGGTCGGCTCCGCGCTGCTCGACGCGGCGGGCCGGTGGGCGGTCGAGCACGGGCTTTCCTACCTGTCGGCGGGTATCCACCACCGCAACGCGAGCGCCGTGCGCTTCTACCGCCGCCACGGCTACGAACCGTCCGGCACCTCGTGGGGCAGGCGGGCAGTCGGTTAGGCCGGCGTCCGGGGCACCATCGTCGCCCGACCTTGGTTACCGTTCCGTTGTGGACATGCGGGCACGACGGACCGACACGGTACGGGCGTTCGGCACCCTGTCACTGGTGGCGGGTTTTGTGATCTCGCTATTCAGCATGCCGTCCGGGGGCGCAGGGCTCAAACCGCAGATCCTGGCCGCGTTCCTCATCCTGACCGGTATCGGTCTGCGGATCGAAGCGGCGATCGCCAACCGGCAGTTCTAGGTCCACCGTCGCGGCCAGCCCGTACCCTCCGGTGGTGCCCGCCGAAGCAACTGCCGCCCGCGTACCCCCGGCTCGCCGGTTCCGCATGATCCGCACGGTGGCGTTGCTGGCCGGGGTGGTCGTTCCGTCCCTCATCCTCCGCGAGTTGGTCGAGTCCCGGTTCGGCCGCGGGCCGCTGGCCGACCTCAGCGCGGTCGCGGTGCCGATGGCGGCGACCGCGTGGCTCGCGCCGTACGCCTCCTATCGGCGACGCGACGCCCTGCTCTGGCTGGTCGGCCCGGGCATCTACGTCTTCGCTGTGATCGCCTGGCGGGTGGCCCTCGCGCCCTACCGGGACTGGAGCCCCCGCCCGGAGGAAAAGGCCCGGATGCGCTGGTCACGCGACCCGGAACACGCCGGGGAGTGGTACCTGACCGAGCCGGCGAGTGGCACAGGTCACACTTCTTCCCGGTAGGGACACCGCGTTCGGCTCCGACCCCTCGGGGAGCGGCACCCAGGCGGGGTGTCGCCCGAGGAGAGGACCAGAACGCGATGACGAAGGTGACAGCACAACTGTCGGTGTCGGTGGACGGCTTCTACGCCGGGCCGCAGTTCGACGGGAACGGCAACTGGATGGACTCGGAGGAGAGCGCCAAATTCTTCCGGGTCACCCGGTGGGCGACCGAGGCGGCGGCCTGGCGCGAACGGCAGGGCTTCGCCGGCGGGGAGCAGGACACCAACTCCGAGGTGATCGCCGAGTCGTTCGGCGCGGCCGGCGCGTACGTGATGGGGCGCCGGATGGCCGACGGAGGTGAGATCCCCTGGGGTGAGGAGCCGCCGTTTCGCGCACCGGTCTTCGTCGTCACCCACCGCCCTCGCCAGCGGCTGCTGCGGGGAGGCGGCACCAGCTTCACCTACGTCACCGACGGCGTGGTCAGCGCCGTCGAGCAAGCGCGCGCTGTGGCCGGCGGCAAGGACGTCGCGGTGGCCGGGGGCGGCAGCCTGGTGCGGCAGGTGCTCAAGGCCGGCCTGCTCGACGAGTTGGAGCTGCACGTCGTACCTGTCGTGCTCGGCACCGGCCTGCGCCTCTTCGACGCGGACCTCGACCTGGGCGACCGGGAGGGGGTCGAGCTGACGCCGACCCGCGTCCTTGCCACCCCACAGGTGACCCACATCCGGTACGCGGTGCGAGGTCGCGCCCCGCTCGTGCTCGACGACCGGGGCAGCGGAGGCGGCCCGACGGTGACCGCGAACTGAACCCCGGCTGCTCGAAGGAAGGAGGAGAAACCATGCCGCAACTGTTGCGGGTGCAGTGCTTTAACGTCTCGCGCGACGGGTTCGGGACCGGGGAGGGGCAGAGCCTGGAAAGGCCCTTCGGTCACGCGGACCCCACCCCGCTGTTCTCCTGGCGTTCCGCCACCGCCAGCTTCGTGTATCGCACCGAGCCGGGTGGCAGCCGCGGCCTGGACGACTACCTGACCCGCGACGCCGAGTGCAACATCGGCGCGGAGATCATGGGTCGCAACAAGTTCGGCCCCCAGCGTGGCCCCTGGGAGAACCTTGACTGGCAGGGCTGGTGGGGGGACAACCCGCCGTTCCACACGCCGGTCTTCGTGCTCACCCACCACGTGCGCCCGTCGTTCAGCCTGTCCGACACCACGTTCCACTTCCGCGATGTCAGCCCGGCCGACGCACTGGCCGAGGCGAAGCAGGCGGCCAACGGTCGGGACGTACGCCTCGGTGGTGGGGTCGCCACCATCCGTGAATTCCTCGAGGCCGATCTGGTCGACACGATGCACATCGCCGTCGCGCCCGTCGATCTCGACCGGGGCGAGCGGCTGTGGGACAGCCCCGACGAACTGCTCGACCGCTTCCACCTCGAGTCGGTGCCCAGCCCCAGCGGAGTCACCCACCTCCTGTTCTGGAGACGATGACCGCGCCCTTCCCGGCGCTGTCGTCTACAGCCGCGCCAGCACCAGCAGGCGGTTGCCGTCGGGGTCGGTGACCCGCGCAGAACGCTCACCCCAGGGCTGGTCAACCGGCTCCTCGGTGACCGTCGCCCCACCCGTGCTCAGCGCGCCCACTGCCGCGTCGCAGTCGTCGGCGTAGACGCACAGCTCCCAGCGGTGTGAGTCGGCCGGCCCGCCAGCCTCCGGGTTGGCGGCCAGGCCGAGCTCGCTGCTGCCCAGTCGGAGGGCGACGAACTCCGGTGCGCCCTCGTCCGGGAACCGGTAGGTCAGCTCGAAGCCGACCACGTCCCGGTAGAACGCGATCAGTCGTGGCAGGTCAGGTGTCGTCACGATCGGAAACGCTTCGGTGAACACGGACCACCTCCAAGCCGGACCCTAGCCGGTGCCGCGTCCAGCAGGAACTACCACTGTCGATCCCGATAGAAGTCATCACCTCGCTCGAACTCTTGCGCAGAATGATTTGCAGTGCAAACCTATTGCTAGTGCAGCATCTGTGGAGCGGCCAGGAGGTCACCGTGTCGGACCGATCGAGCACAGCGCCGAACAGCGGCAACACACCCACGGAGCTGCTGGCGTCGGTGGCCGCCCTTCAGCGACGCACCCGGGCAGCCCGCAACGCCTACTGGCTGCCGCTACTGCTGTTCGGTCTCCTGACGGCGGTCGCAGCACCCCTCTACGTCGAATCGGTCGAACCGTCCGCCCTGCGTGTCGGTGAGGACAACCCCGCACTGACCGGCCTCGGTGGGGACTTTCTCGAACGCTCGGCAGCCCTCGGCTGGTACTGGCTGGCGGCGCTCATCGGCGGCTACCTGCTCAGCCTCTGGTGGTATCGGTGGCATGGTGTGCGGGTGGGCGTCCAGACACCGGCTCGGCCGTACGTCATCGCCGGCATCGTGGGCACCATGGTCGGGCTCGTGCTGCCGATCGTGCTGCGGCACCTGTTGCTCAACACGACGACGGTGATCTCGAACGGAACCAGCTGGCTGACCGTACCGCTGCTGGGCATCTCCAACCGCGGCATGATCCCGCACCTGGTCATCGCTCTGGGACTACTGATCCTGGCTCGACTGGAACGCAGCCGTGGCCTGACGGTCGTGGCCGCGCTCTACGTCGCGGCGATCGCCCTCGTGAACATCTACTTCCAGGCCGCCAACTTCCAGCCGGGGGATCTGAACCGCTACAGCTTCCTGCTGGCCGCCCTGCTGCCCGCACCGATCCTGCTCGTCGGCGGTGGCGTCGCCCTCCTCAACACGATCAGGAAGTCCGCGTGACCAGCAACGCAGAGGCCGCCGGCAACGGCGGGCATCCGACGAACGGGCTCAGCGACACCGTCCACCAACGCAACCGGCTCGGCATCCTCACCATCGCGGCAGAGGCCGAGCGGGTGGAGGTCGCCTACCTGCGCGACGCCCTCGAACTCACCGCCGGCAACCTCTCCCGCCACCTCGCCGTGCTGGAGGAGGCCGACCTGATCCAGATCGAACGGGGCTACCACGGACGGCGACCCAAGACCTGGATCAGGATCACCGAGCAGGGGCAGGCCGCGCTGGCGGCCGAGATCAGCGCACTGCGGGAACTCCTGCGACGCCATCAGGAGTTCCGGGCCTCCAGCTGAGCGCAGTGGCTGGACTGCCACAGGAGCCAGGTCTGCTCACGGCGCCGAGCGGCGGAGGCCGGCGAGAACGAGGGTGATGACGCTGTCCGCGTCGGTTCGGTAGGTCGGGTGGTCGTAGGCCGCACAGATGCCGTGGAGGGTCATCATGACGGCGCCGGCTCCCACGTCGTCGCGGACGGTGCCGGTCCTGACGGCTGCGGCCAGGAGGTCGTCGATCACCTGGCCCAGGGCTTGGGCACCCTCTGCCAGCGCGCCCGATTGGGTGGCCATGAGCGTGGCGAGTGTGCGGGCGAGGCCCTCGTGGCGGTGCAGGTGGTCCACGAAGCCACGCAGAAAGGATTCCAGCGCCTCGTCGGCGGGGAGGGTGGCCTGCAGCTCGCGGGCGCGGTCGCACATCGCGGTGAGCTCTTCGCGGTAGACCGCCTCGGCCAGGGCTTCCCGGGTGGGGAAGTGGCGGTAGAGCGTGCCGGTGCCCACGCCAGCGAGTTTGGCGAAGTCGTCGAAGCGCAGATTGAAGCAGCCGCTGGCGAAGAGCTCGCGGGCCTTCGCGATCAGGGCGTCCCGGTTGCGGCGGGCGTCGGCGCGCAGTGGCTTGGCATCGGTCACGTGGGGCTCCATGTTGACAAGTGGAGACTGTCTCCATATTTTGAGAACCGGAGACGGTCTCCGATTATAGGGTACGAGGTGCCGCGTGAAGATCTTGATGTTCGGCCGGGGCGTCATCGGCGCGACGTACGGGTGGGCCCTGGAACGGGCCGGGCACCACGTCGAGTTCTATGTCCGGCCGGGGCGGGCGGCAGCGTACGGCGATGCGATTGATCTCGACCTGCTCGACGCCCGGCGACGGCCGTGGGGGAAGCGCGTCGCCGAGAGGTGGCCGGTGCGCTACCGCGAGTCACTGGAGCCGGACCATGACTTCGATCTGATCGTGCTGAGCGTGCAGCACTACGGCTTCGCGGAGGCCGCAGCCTTCCTGGGACCGCGCGTGGGCAACGCCACTGTGCTCGTCTTCAACAACCTCTGGGTCGAGCCGATGACCGCCACCGAACACCTTCCCGCTGATCAGGTGGCCTGGGGCTTCCCCGGGGCCGGCGGCGGCTTCGGCGACGACGGCGTGCTGCGTGGGGCCCTGCTGCCCGTGGTCTTCTTCGGCACTCTCGACCGGCCGCCGACCGAGCGCGAGCGGGCCGTGCGCCAGGTGTTTCGCGAGGCGGGGTTCAGGCTCCAGGAGAGCTCCGACTTCCGCGGCTGGCTGTCGATCCACTTCGTTCAGAACGCGGGCCTGCACACGCAGAGCCTGAAGCAGGGCTCGTTGTCCAAGCTGACGCCCGGCAACGCACGCGAAGCGATCCTCGCCACCCGCGAACTCCTGCGGCTCGTCGAGGCTCGCGGCGTTGATCTGCGGCGGCACCGCAGCGAGCTACTTCCTTTCACCGCGCCCGTCTGGCTGGCAGCACCGGTGATGGCCTGGCTTTTCAGGCACTTCCCGCCGATGCGCCTGGTCATGGAAGCCCATGCCAACCCCGAGGAGCTGCGCGCGGTCTGCCGCGACACCCTGGCGGAGGCGCGCAGGCTGGGCGTGGAGGTGCCCCGACTGGAGGCGGCCGAGCCCTACTTCGCTGCCGAGAGAACGGCCTAGGCATCCACGCGCTGGTGCTGAAACGCCTCAGGCATGCGCCGAAATGAGTCGCGTACGGACCGGCACACCTGTTGGATCTGGACATGGAGCATGAGCTTGTTCGTCCCCGAAAGGCGCGCCCCGGGGACCACCTCGCGGTCCTCTCACCATCCTTCGCCGCCGCCGGCGCCTATCCGGTGATCCACGAGCAGGCCATGCGACGGCTTGCCGACCTGACCGGCCTCGTACCTGTCGAATACCCCACCACCCGCCAGGTGGGTGCGACCGCGGCAGCGCGTGCGGCGGACATCAACGCCGCCTTCGCGGACCCCCAGGTACGCGGCATTCTCGCCGTCATCGGCGGCGAGGATCAGATCACCGTCATCCCCCACCTGGACGCCGACCTGGCCCGCGCCGACCCGAAGCCGTTCCTCGGCACCAGCGACAACACCAACCTGCACCACTGGCTCTGGGGACTGGGCATCGCCAGCTTCTACGGCGGATCCTCGCAGGTGCACCTCGGCCCCGGGCCTGCCGTCGACGACGTGCACGTCAGGTCGCTGCGAGCGGCGTTGCTGACCGGGGAACGGCTGGAGGTCACCGACCCGGGTGAGTCCGAGGACATCGGCGTCGACTGGGCAGATCCGCAGGCGTTGAAGTCGTTCGGAGAGCGCGAACCGACGGAGCCATGGAGCTGGCACGGGCCGGCCCGAGCGGTCACCGGCCGCACCTGGGGTGGCTGCCTGGAAGTCATCCAGTGGATCCTGACGGCGGGACGCTTCCCGTTCCCCCCGGAGGTCCTGCACGGCGGGGTGCTGATCATCGAGACGTCGGAGGAGCTTCTCCCCGCCCCTGAGGTCGGCTGGATCGTCCGATCACTTGGTGAACGCGGTCTCCTCAGCGCCGTCGACGCGGTCCTGGTCGCCCGTCCGCCGGTCTCCGACCACACCCGTCGACCCCCGGCCGCAGATCGGGCGCGACTTCGCGAGCAGCAGCGCGACACGGTCGTCGACGTGGTGACCCGCTACAACCCCGAGGCGGTCGTCTGCGTCGGCGTGCCGTTCGGCCACACCAAGCCACAATGGATTCTTCCGCACGGCGGTCAGGTCACCGTCGATGGCGTGGAACGCCGGATCTTCGCCGACTACCGGTAGAGGCCGTTCAGAAGCGTCCCGTCGCGCGAACACGCTTGCGGATCCCCTCGGCGGTCGGGATCGTGCTCGGATGCAGACCGGCTCGTCATCTCGACCAGCCATCCGACGGCTGACTGGCGACACTTTGGCGGCTCCTACTACGACGACTCCTGGGTCGATCTGCCGCACGGGCCGGGTGCCCTCCACTTCCAGCGGATGACGCTGGAAACATTCCTCGGCGAACTCCTGGACGCCGGCTTCCTCCTGGAGAAGCTCATCGAGCCACGGCCGCGCGTCGAACTCCGCGAGGTCAACGAGGACGCCTACGCCCGCCTCACCGAGCGGCCGTCCTTCCTCGCTGCCCGAATGCGGTCCCGAGACTGAGAACGGGCGCTCACCACCACGGCTCCTGCTGCCGCCCGACCTCTGGTGAGTGCGGACCGCCTGGCGGGTGGTGAATCCAGTGGACCGGCACCGACCGTAGCGGAAAGCTGTGGGGATGGAACCGATACAGACGGCGATCATCGTGCCGATACCCGAGGCCGAGAAGGCGGTGGGCCCCTTCCGGGCATCGCTCGACCGGGCCGCTGGGTGGGGGGTGCCAGCCCACGTGACCGTCCTCTACCCGTTCCTGCCTCCGCAGCAGATCGATGAGCAGGTCTTGGCCGTACTGCGCGAGACCATTGCCGGGATCCCGCGGTTCGACGTCGCACTGACGGACGTCGGCTGGTTCGGTGACACGGTCGTCTGGCTTGCTCCGCAGCCAGCTCGCCCGTTCCTGGAGCTCACTTCGGCGGTGTGGCAGCAGTTTCCCGAGGCGCCCCCGTATGCCGGGGCGCACAGCGATGTGGTGCCGCACCTGACCATCGGTCACGACGCCGCCAAGGCCACGCTGAGCCACGCCGCGGAAACCGTCTCCACTTACCTACCGATCAACGCGGCCATCGACAGAGTCCGGCTGATCGCCGGAACGCCGGACATCAGCCCTTGGCGCACCGTCTGCGAGTTCCCGCTTGGCACCACGCCACCTGCGCCTGCTGGTACGGAGGTCACAGCGTCCTGGCCAGGGCCTCGATCGGGGAGCGGGTGACGGGCGACCGTCACTCAACCAGGCATCGGTACGGGGTCCTCGCCCATCAGTGGTGCAACTTGCAAAAGACCCACGTCAGCTAACTGTGTGACCGACGTACTGACGTGAGCCAGCAGAAGGCGCGCGGGGACAGGGCGGTACATCAGTTGGCGCCGCTCCTGACGTGCAACCACCGGGCCGAGGAGGGCGCAGGGTTGATGAGGCGAACGAACAGGCGGAAGATGCGGACGGGCCGACGCAGGCCAACCACGCTAGGTGAGTGGGCAGCGTTAACCAGCAGCATCGCTGCGCTCGTCGTTGCCGTCTCTGGCCTTCTCGCGGCTCTGCAGTAGCGGAGGCACCGCAAGCGCAAGAAAGCGATCGGAACGGATGAAGGCCCAGGTCGGGAACATGTCCTGACCTGGGCCTTCATGGTGGAGCGGGTGACGGGAATCGAACCCGCACTGTCAGCTTGGGAATCGGATTGATCACGCCGGTGAGCAGTCGCGCCGCCTGGCTATCGAGCACGGAGGGGACCGGTCGCTGTCGTGCGAGGAGCCGCTGTTGACCCCTGCTGACCGCTCCATCGGGCACGGGTCGGGCACGGCGGGCGTAGACAAGGGCTGGACTTGTAGGCGGTCTTGTCGAAGCCCGGCGGTCGTCCGCCGTGGCCCGCGCCGCCTGGATCATCCCGCGCCGACTGGTTGTAGCCTCGGCCGTTATGAGTTGGCTGCCTGACGACTTCGTCCACCCCGTCTACGTGCCCGTGCCCAACACCGCGCTTCACCTGCGGCCGATCCGGGAGGCGGACACCGCGATCGACTACCCCGCCGTGATGGGCTCCCGAGAACGCTTGTGGGAGATCTTCGGCCCGGCCTGGGCTTGGCCCAAGGAGACAATGACCTATGAAGAGGACCGCATCGACTTGCTGCGGCACGAGAAGGAGATAGCCGCGCACCAGTCGTTCAACTACGCGCTGCTGGACGAGGAGGAGACGGTCATCTTTGGCTGCGTCTACATCGACCCGCCCGAGCGCACCGGCTCAGACGGAGAGGTCTCCTGGTGGGTGGTGGACGACCTCGTCGGCGGCGAGGTGGAGCGCGCGCTCGACGCGCTGGTGCCGCAGTGGATCGCCGCCGACTGGCCCTTCCGGCAGCCCCGTTATCTGGGCCGCGACATTACCTGGCAGGACTGGCTCGCGCTGCCGCGCGCCTCGTGACACCGCGCGGCTGCCATCCCGTCTGCCATCGACCCGCCCTCCTGGGAGCGGGCCGCCGCCCGGCCCGCCACGTCAAGCGGACCTTGACGGCCCGTGCGGACGCTGGCGGGTCGGGCGGTGGTCTGCTCGGCTTGCCCGGGTCGATGGCAGGCGGGATGGCCTACCGGGATCGGGCACGTAACGGGCACGCCAAGCCGAAGAAGTGACCGGAACGAATGAGGCCCAGGTCGGGAACATGTCCTGACCTGGGCCTTGATCGTGGAGCGGGTGACGGGAATCGAACCCGCACTGTCAGCTTGGGAAGCTGATGTTCTGCCATTGAACTACACCCGCAAGCGGCACCACTGTACCCGAGTCATCGAGCCCATGCACCCAGGCACCCCCGGTGACCGCAGGTGTCCGCGGACCGTGCCGCCCGGGTCGGCCGGGTTGATCCACTCGGCTTCCTGGAAGTCGGGGCATCCGCAGCGCCGGGATACCGCGGTTTCGCCGAAGTCGAGTGGATCATGCGGGAGTGGCGGCTCGCCGGGTGTGGCGGGCGTACGCATCGGTGCCGGCTCCGTCACCACGGAGCCGGCACCGATGATCTTCCGGTGGTGTGGTCAGGCGGCCGTGCACTGCACGTCACGGCTGAGGAGGGTCGGGCGCGTCTGCGGGACGGCGAGGGGCGCTGCCACCGCCGACTGGGCGTTTGGGTCGAGCCAGACCCGAACGGCCGGCCGGCTCGGCCCGAGACCCGGAATGCCCGCGATGTGCTGCTCGCGGCGGGTGAGCATGGCCACGTCGACGGTGAACTCGAAGAGCCGCCAGTCGACCTGCGGCTCGGCCCGGGCGCTCTGCGCCAGCTGCGCCACCCGGATCGGATCGGTCACCGGGCGGGCGTGACCCGCCACGTACGCCTCGTCGTCGCTCTCCTCCGCAGGGAACGAGTGCAGCGCGTAACGGCCGTCACGTTCGAGGTCGCGGCGCTTGGGCGAGTCGATGATGAAGCAGAACAGCCCCTCGGCGGTGATGACCGGGGAGACCGGATGGACGCGGGGCCCGCCGTCGGCACGGACCGTGGCCAGATAGCCGAAGCCCGGCCCGTACTGCTGAAGGAGAACGCGGATCCCGTCGGCGAGTCGGGGCTCGTCGGCGGCGAATTCGGACCAGGAAGCCATGTGGGCATTCTATCGAACAAATGTACGAGTAGCGACCTCGACGCGCTGGTCCGGCACCGAATCCGGCCACTTCCGGCAACGCGGCTATGGTGGTCCGATGCTGCTCTCCGACCGTGACCTGGTCTCCGAGATCAAGGCCGGCACGCTGGGCTTGGAGCCGTTCGAGCCCACCCTGGTCCAACCCTCCAGCATCGACGTCCGACTCGACCGGCTGTTCCGGGTCTTCAACAACCACCTCTACACCCACATCGATCCGGCCATGCAGCAGGACGACCTGACCTCGGCGGTCGAGGTCCCCGACGGCGAGCCGTTCGTGCTGCACCCGGGGGAGTTCGTGCTCGCCTCGACGCTGGAGGTCATCTCGCTGGGTGACCAGCTCGCCGGCCGACTGGAGGGCAAGAGCTCCCTGGGCCGGCTCGGGCTGCTCACGCACTCCACCGCCGGTTTCATCGACCCGGGCTTCTCCGGCCACGTGACGCTGGAACTCTCGAACGTGGCGAACCTGCCGATCACCCTCTGGCCGGGCATGAAGATCGGGCAGCTCTGCATCTTCCGGCTCTCCTCGCCAGCCGAGCACCCGTACGGCTCGGTGGTCTACGGCTCGCGCTACCAGGGCCAGCGGGGGCCGACACCCAGCCGCGCCTGGCAGCACTGGCGCACCTGGCCCACCCGCTAGGACCAGAACGACGAGGGCCCGCCGCGAGGAGATCGCGACGGGCCCCTTCGGTCACACTGGGTCAGCCTGGACGGCCATAGCTGTGGATCGGGCCGTCGTCGACCTTCTTCATCTTGACCGGTTGACCGGCCTGCGAGGCGTGCACCACCCAGCCACCGCCGACGTACATGCCGACGTGGTGGATGTCGCTGTAGTAGAAGACCAGGTCGCCGGGGCGCAGGTCACCCTTGCTGACGTTCTTGGTGACCCGGCTCTGCGCGGCGGCGTTGTGCGGCAGCGACACGCCGGCCTTCGCCCAGGCGGCCAGCATGAGCCCGGAGCAGTCGTACGAGTTCGGACCCTCGGCACCCCAGACGTAGGGCTTGCCGATCTGCGCGCAGGCGAACTTGACCGCGGTGCCCGCGGCACCGCCGGGGTAGCTACCCGGGCAGGGCGCCGGGCGCAGCGGACCGCCGCCGCCGCTGCCGTACACCTTCAGGCGCAGCTTCTGCAGGCGTTCGATCTCGTCGTTGATCTGCTTCTTCTTCGCCGCCAGCTGGGCTTCCGTGCGGGTCAGCTGGGCCACCATCTCGTCCAGTGGCGCCTTCTGCGCGGCCAGTTGGTCGCGCAGGTCGGCCACCTGGCGGACGTCCTTCTGCTGGTCGTGCGCGAAGCGGTCGAGCATTTCGAGCTGGCCGACCACCTCGCTGGGCGACCGGCTGCCCAGCATCGCGTTGACGGTCGAGACGTTCTCACCCATGTAGGCGCGTACGGCAAGGGCGCTGACCTTGTCCATCGCGGCGTCGACCTGGCGCTCGAGCGGAGTGATCCGGGCGGCCAGCGCGTCTGCCTGCTTGCGCTTCGCGGCGAGGTCGATGCGGGTGGCGTTGTGCCGTTCGATGACCGGTTCGAGCTTGTTCCAGTCGGCGTCGATCTGGCGCTCGATCTCGGCGACGGAGGGGTCGGCGTGGGCCGGCGTGGCACTACCGGTCAGAACGACGGCGACGCCGGCCAGCGCGGCGAGTGCGGTGGTGAAGCGGGACCAGCGTGGGCGCGGCACTATCGACGCCGGGCCGGCTGATGCCGACCGCTCGGACGACGGCCGCGGGGCATGGAGTGCCACCGGGGTTCCGTACTCCTTCTTCCTGACCGCCTACCGGGTTAGCTGACGGGTTCGGGCGGGAAGTCGGCGCCCTACCGCAGTGGCTGCGGATTCACCCCGAGGGACCTGGGTCCCCGGTTCGCTCGGAAACGACTCGGCGGTGTCGGTCCGTTACCGCCCGGGGTGGGCGGAGCTGCTGTCGGGCCGACAAATGACCAGAGTAGAGACGCCCGTTACCGATCCGCAACCCGTGCGGCCGTGACACTCCGTACGGATTGGACGAGGTCACTGACCGTGTGTGAAGAATTCTTTCCGTGCACTTCGATAGATGGAAAGGTATTGACGCGATCTCCCGGACGGCGCGATGGTGACCTGACCTCACTCCGCGAGAATCTAGGGGGTTCGATGCACCATCCAACCCTGTCGACAGGCTGGCGCGCGCTGCTCGCCGCCACCCTGGTCGCCGCCGCGACCACGGTGCCACTCTCCGTCGGCCCGGCCGCCGCCGCGCCCACCACCGACCGCCAACAGCAGTACGCCGACGCGGCCACCGAGTACGGCGTACCGGCCGTCGTGCTGCTCGGCGTCTCCTACCTGGAGTCCCGTTGGGACACCAACGCCGGCACACCGAGCACCAGTGGCGGCTACGGCCCGATGCACCTCACCGACGTGCGGCACGTGGCCGCCCTACCCGGACGCGGTCACCACAACGCCGGCGCCGAGGACCCACGCGGTGACGGCTCCCGGCCGGCCCGGGTGCCCGCGCCCCGACCGGTCGAGGCACCCGCCCCGTCCACCGCCGCGTTGCAGACCGTCGACGCCGCCGCCGCGCTGACCGGTGCCGCCCCCGAGGCACTGCGTACCGACGCGGGCCTCAACATCCGGGGTGGGGCCGCGCTGCTGAGCGCGTACCAGAGGGATCTGGGCGCGACGGTCGGCGCGGACACCGACCCGGCGGCCTGGTACGGCGCGGTGGCCCGCTACTCGGGCGCGGACAGCGCCGACGCCGCGGCGGCCTTCGCCGACGAGGTCTTCACCACCATCGGCGCGGGCGAAGCCCGGGTGACCGACGACGGCCAGCGGATCACCCTGCCGGCCCGCACGGTACGGCCCGAACGTTCCTGGCTGGACCGGCTGGGCCTGCGCCGGCTGGCCCGCCCGGACGGGGTGGAATGCCCCCGCACCATCTCCTGCGAATGGATCCCGGCGCCCTACCAGGCGTTCGGCGAGGGGGACTACGGCAACCACGACCTCTCCGACCGGCCCGCGCGGCAGAAGATCGAGTACATCGTCATCCACGACACCGAGGCGAGTTGGGCCACCACCCTGCAACTTGTCCAGGACCCAACCTACGTGAGCTGGCACTACTCGCTGCGCTCGGTCGACGGGCACATCGCCCAGCACGTCAAGACGAAGGACGTCGGCTGGCACGCCGGCAACTGGTACGTCAACGCGAAGTCGATCGGGTTGGAACACGAGGGCTTCGCGGCGCAGGGCACCTGGTACACCGAGGCGATGTACCGGACCTCGGCGAAGCTGGTCCGGCACCTGGCGCTGCGGCTGGGCATCCCACTGGACCGCCAACACATCATCGGCCACGACAACGTGCCCGGCACCATCCCCTCGACAGTGCGGGGAATGCACTGGGATCCGGGCCCCTACTGGGACTGGACGCACTACTTCGACCTGCTGCACGCCCCTCGACTGGACACCGGCACCCCGGCCACCGGGCTGGTCCGGATCGACCCGGACTACACCACCAACCAGCCGGCGTTCACCGACTGCGTCACGGTGGGCGTGCCCTGCGCTCCGCGCGGTTCCTCGTCGGTGGTGCTGCGCAGCGCGCCGTCCGCTGACGCGCCGCTGGTCAACGACATCGCGCTCCGCCCGGACGGCAGCCCGAACACGATGGCGGTGTCGGACCACGGGGCCCGGGCGTCCGCCGGGCAGACGTACGCGCTGGCCGGCCGGCAGGGCGACTGGACGGCGATCTGGTACCTCGGGCAGCGGGCCTGGTTCCACAACCCGGCGTCCGCGCCGACCGCCAGTTGGACCGTCGGAGTCGTGGCGACGCCGAAGCCCGGAAGAGCCACCGTTCCGGTCTACGGACGGGCGTACCCGGAGCAGTCCGCGTACCCGGACGGGGTGCCCTACCAGGCGATCACGCCGCTCCAGTACACGCTGGCCGCCGGGCAGCGGTACTCCGTCGGCGCGGTGCTGGCCGGCGAGTACTACCGGGCCAGCACGTTCGACGGCTCCTCACCCGGCGACTGGACGGTCATTCGCGGCAAGAACCGGTACGCGCAGATCCAGTTCGGCCACCGGATCATGTACGTCGACCTCGCCGACGTGCAGCTGTTGCCCTCCCCGGTGGGGGCACCCCGCTGAGAACCACGACGGCCCCCGGTCGGTGACCGGGGGCCGTCGTGTCGCGCGAGGTGGATCAGCCAGGTCTGCGGAACCCGGCGACGGGCATGGTGGTGATGCTGGACACCTGCACCGGCTTGCCGGCGCGTGGCGCGTGCACCATCTGGTTGTTACCCAGATACAGCCCGACATGACTCAGGCCGGAGAAGAAGAACACCAGGTCACCGGGGCGGGCGTCGGCGCGCGAGATGGCCTTGCCCTCGTTCCACTGGTCACCGGTGTGGTGCGTCAGGTAGATCCCGGCCGCCTTGTAGGCGTACTGGGTCAGCCCCGAGCAGTCGAACGAGTTCGGCCCGGTGGCACCCCAGACGTACGGCTTGCCGACCTTGCCGCAGGCGGTCTTGATCGCGGTGCGGGCCGCCGCACTGAACACGCCGTTGATGGTCGGGCAGGCCGCCGTCTTGACGGTGGTCTTGGGCATCGACGCCTCGAGCTGCTTGATCTCGGCGTCGATCTGCTTCTTCTTGGCCGCCAGATCATTCTGCTGCTTGGTCTGGGTGACGATCAGCGCGTCCAGCTTCTGCTTCTCACCGTCGTACTTGGCCCGCACGGCCAGCACGCCCTCGACCTCCTTGCGCTCCTGCGAAGCGAGCCGGTCGAGGATGGTGAGCTGCTCGGTGAGCGTGTCCGGCTTGGCGCTGACCAGCAGCGCACCGATGTCGTGTGACGGACCGGAGATGTAGTAGCGGGAGGCGAGGTCGCCGACCCGGTTGAGCGCCAGCTCGCTCTGCAGCGCCAGCGGCTCGATCTTCTTCTGCAGGTTCGCCGACTTCTGCCGGTTGACCTTCAGCTGCGCCCGGACCTTGTTGTACTGCTCGATGGTGGGCTCCAACTGCTCCCACTTCTTGTCGATCTGCGCCTCGATCTCGTCGACCGTGGGCGCGGCATGTGCCGGCGCGGTCAGCAGACCGGCGCCGACCGCCGCCGCGGCGACCAGGATCAGCACCCGGTGCGCGACGCGACGCAGGCCACCAGAGCGAGCAGACGCAAACAGGTCGTGACGATGAGGGGGCATGGTTGCCACCGGCACCGACTCCTTTGCAACCGACCGCCGGGCGCCTCGCGTGAGGAAAGGGCCGAGGCAGACGACCCACAGCGGTCGGTGCCTCACATTAGGGAAGCTCGCGGCGGTAATCAAGGCGAGGGCGGTAACCATCACTGTCGTGCAACCGCTTGCACACCAAGGGTATTCGTCCATCACCCAACGATTGCGGTCAATACGTCGTCAAGAGTGACCACACCGATCGGCCGTCGGCCGTCGCTGACCAGCACCATGTGCCGCCGTTCGCGACGCATGGACAGCAGCAGGTCGGCCAGCGTACGGTCCGGCGGCACCACCGCCAGCGGCCGGTAGACGTCGGCCGGCACCGGAGACCGGCGGCCCTGCCCGGCGTACCCGAGCACGTCCTTGACGTGCACGAAGCCGAGCACCCGACGGGTCGACCGCTGCACCACCGGGAACCGGGACCGGCCGGTCCGGGTCGCCAGCACCTCCAGTGAGGCCGGCGAGACGTCCTCGGCCACCGTCACCACCGTCGACCACGGTTGCAGCGCGTCCGCCGCCGTCCGGGCGTGCAGGGCCAGCGCGCCGGTGATCCGCGCGTGCTGCTCCGCGTCGAGCAGCCCCTCGGTCCGCGCCTGCGAGACCAACCCGGCCAACTCCTCGGCGGTGAACACCGTCTTCACCGACTCGGACGCCTCGATCCGCCAGAACCCGAGCACCCTCCGGGCCGCCCATTTCATCGCGAGCAACAACGGTTTGGTGGCCACACAGAATGCCAGCATCGCCGGCCCGAGCCAGAGCGCGGAGACCTCCGGACCGGCCAGCGTGATGTTCTTCGGCACCATTTCACCGACGACCGTGTGCAGAAAGACCACCACGCCCAGCGCCAGCACGAAAGCCACCGGGTGCACCGCCCGCTCCGGCAGGCCCGCCGCGTGGAACGGCGGCTCCAGCAGGTGCGCGAGCGCCGGTTCGGCGATCGCGCCCAGACCCAACGAGCAGACAGTGATGCCGAGCTGCGCGCCAGCGATCATCAGCGGAATCTGGTTCATCGCCGACAACGCCCAGCGGGCGCGTTTCGACCCGGCGGCCAGCGGCTCGATCACCGTCCGACGGGACGCGATGAGCGCGAACTCGCTGCCCACGAAGAACCCGTTGCCGAGCAGCAACAGCACTGTCACCAGCAGCTCAGTCATCGTCGTCCGGGTCCGCCGGGCGCAACACCCGGACCTGCTCGATCCGGTGCCGCTCGACCTCGACCACTGTGAACTCCCAGCCGGCCGCCTCGACCGTCTCGCCGGCGAGCGGGATGTGCCCGAGCTGGGCCATCAGGAACCCGGCCAGGGTCTCGTACGGCCCCTCGGGTAACCGGAAGCCGGTCTGCTCGGCCAACTCGTCGGAGCGGAGCACACCGTCGACCAGCACTGTGCGCTCACCGCCCGGCACGGTCAACTCGTCCGATCCGTTGTCGTCCACGCTCGCCGGGTCGAACTCGTCGGCGATCTCCCCGACCAACTCCTCGACGAGGTCCTCGACTGTCACCACGCCGTCCGTGCCGCCGTACTCGTCGACCACGATGGCCAGGTCGGCCCCGGCCGCCTTCAACGCCGCCAGGACACCGTCCAGGTTCAGGCTCTCCGGCACGTACACCGGCTCGCGGGCCACCGAACCGACCCGGGTCGACGCGCGGTCGGCCAGCGGCACGCCCAGCGCGTCGGGCACCGCGGCCACACCGGTCACCAGGTCCAGGGTCTCCTCGTACACCGGAAACCGGGTCCGCCCGGTCCGCCGTGACTCCTCCAGAAGCTCCGCCACGGTGGCCGTGGCGCGCAGCGCGACCACGTCCACTCTGGGGGTCATCGCCTCCGCTGCCCGCTTGTCACCGAAGCGGATGGTGCGACGCAGCAGCATCGCGGTGTCCGTGGGCAGCGCGCCGGCCCGCGCCGAGATGCCCGCCAGCAGGCCCAGTTCCTCCGGCGAGCGGGCGCTGGCCAACTCCTCCTGCGGCTCCACGCCGAACGCCCGGACCAGTCGGTTCGCCGAGCCGTTCAACCCCCGGATCACCCAGCCGAACGTCCGGGAGAAGGTGTGCATCGGACCGGCAGTGGCCAACGCCGCCGGCATGGGTCGGGCCAGCGCCGCGTTCTTCGGCACCAACTCGCCGAAGAGCATGGAGATGAGCGTGGCCAGGGCCAGCGCGAGGAACGGGGTGAGCCGCTCCGTGTTGTCCCCGGCCAGCGGGCGCAACAGCGGGGTAAAGAGCCGAGCCAGGGCCGGCTCGGCCAGGTAGCCGGTGAGCAGCGCGGTGATGGTGATGCCGAGCTGCGCCCCGGAGAGCTGGAAGGAGAGTTCGCGCAGCGCTGTGCGTACCGTCAGGGCGGCCTGGTCGCCCGCGGCGGCCCGCCGGTCGATCTCCGCCCGGTCGACAGTGACCAGGGCGAACTCGGCCGCGACGAAGAACGCGTTGCCCGCGGTCAGGGCTGCGAAGCCGACCAGGGGCAACAGCGTCATCAAGAGTAGGCCGTCGATGTCGCCTCACCTCGGCGAGATTCTTGCACGGCGGCGGGGGGGGGCCCGGGGGCGCCCCCCCCCCAAAAAAAAAAAAACACCAACCGCAGAAAAGCCCC